>JANYGI010000062.1 GCA_025362495.1 Byssovorax sp.
TCCCCGGGCCCAACTACGACGCCAAGGATCGCCTCGAAGGCCTGCTGGCGTCGGAGGACTGGGAGAACCTCATCGGCCTCAGCGAAGCGTACGCCGCCGAGGCGCCGCTCTGGCTCGATCCGCATCGCTACGTCGCCACCGCGCTCGAGCGCATCGAGGCCATGGACGCCCGCGCGGCGAGCATGCGCGAGCTCGCGTCGATGCTGGCGCGCGCGCCCGGGATCCAGCTCCTCACGTTCAACGACAACTCCCCCTTCGCCGACGAAGCGACGCGCGCGTGGATCGACGACGAGGTGTCGAAGATGGGCGGCGGCGCCGGCGGTGGTGGCGGCGGCGCCGGCGCCGGTGGTTTCGCCGGAAACGGTGGCTGAGATGAGCCGCCGGCAAACCTCATCGACTGATCGGGTCGCGGCAGCCGATCCGCAGACCTGGGGCTCACCCCGCAATTCCGGCCTGGACATACTGGCTCCCGATCCGTCGGAGCCCGCCGGGTCGGCACCTCCGACCGATGCACTGCTGCGGATGCATGCCGCTCCCACTTCCGCCCCGCGCGGTGTCGGCGTCGGCGATCCGACTGACTCAGTGCCGGTGATCGACCTGCACGGCGTGGCCAAGATCTACGCGACCGGAGCGCTATCGGTGCGTGCACTGGACGGCGTCACCCTGCGGATCGACGAGGGCGAGTACGTCGCCATCATGGGTCCCTCCGGCTCCGGCAAGTCGACCCTGATGCACATCATCGGCTGTCTCGACGTGCTGTCCGAGGGCGCCTATCACCTGGCCGGCGAAGACGTCAGCGAACTGGACGAGGTCGATCTGGCGCAGATCCGCAATCGGCGGATCGGCTTCGTCTTCCAGCAGTTCCACTTGTTGCCGTCGCTGACGGCGTGGAAGAACGTCGAGTTGCCGATGATCTACGCGGGCCTGTCGAAGGGCGCGCGCAGGGCCAAGGCGATCGAGGCCCTGCGGCGGGTCGGGCTCGACGATCGGGTCGACCACAAGCCCGGCGAGCTCTCCGGCGGGCAGCAGCAACGAGTGGCGGTCGCGCGGGCCCTGGTGGGCGACCCGGCTCTGATCCTGGCCGACGAACCGACCGGCAACCTGGACTCGACGGCCACCGAGGACGCGCTGGGTCTGTTCGACGAGCTGCACGATCAGGGTCGCACCATCGTCCTGATCACCCACGAGCTCGAGGTCGCCGAGCGGGCCAGACGAATCGTCCGGGTCCGCGACGGAAGGATCACCTCCGACTCCGCCCACCCGGACGTCGGTCGGGACCTGGTTCCGGTCGGAGCCCGCCCGGGTGCGCACCAAGCCGGTGCTGGAACGTGAATCTCCTCGAAACCCTGCGTACCGGTTGGGCTTCCATCGTTTCCCACCGTCTGCGATCCGGCCTGACCATGCTGGGCATCCTGATCGGCATCGCCGCGGTGATCCTCACCGCGGGGCTCGGCCTGGGAAGTCAGCAGCAGGTCGGCGCGCAGATCAGCGCCCTCGGCAGCAATCTGCTGATCGTCTCGCCGGGCAGCACCACCTCCACCGCGGGGATCCGCGGCGGCTTCGGGTCGGCGTCCACCCTGACCACCGCCGACGCCGCAGCCCTGGCCTCGAAGGTGGCGGCTCCGGACATCGGCGCCGTGGCCGGGGTCAAGACTACCTCGTTGTCCCTGACCAACGGCTCGACCAACTGGACCACTTCGGTGGTGGGGACCAGCGAGTCCTGGCTCACGGTCCGGTCGCGCACCCTTGCCGGCGGACGGTTCATCACCGCGGCCGACAACGCCGATCAGGCCCCCGTCGCGGTCATCGGATCCTCCACCGCCACCCAGCTGTACGGCAGCACCGATGCCGTCGGCCAGACCTTCACCGCGAACGGCATCGAGTTCACCGTCGTCGGCGTGCTGGCCACGGCCGGCTCTGACTCGACCACGAATCTGGACGACCAGGCGATCGTGCCAATCTCCACCGAGGCCAACCGGCTGGTCGGCGGGACCAGCAAGAACAGTGTGTCGACCATCTACATCCAGGCGGCCTCGGCGGGGCAGCTGTCCGCGGCCGACCAGGAGGCCACCTCGCTACTGCTGCAGCTGCACAACATCAGTGCGTCCAGCTCGGCCGACTTCACCATCAGCAGCCAGGAGGCGTTGCTGAGCACCGCCACTTCGGTGAGCAAGACCCTGACCGTCCTGCTCACCGGGATCGCGGCGCTCTCGCTCCTGGTGGGCGGTATCGGCGTCATGAACATCATGCTGGTGTCGGTGAGCGAGCGCACGCGGGAGATCGGCCTCCGCAAGGCGCTCGGCGCCCCACCCGGGGCGATCCGACGGCAGTTCCTCGTCGAGGCCACCATCCTCGGTCTGGCCGGTGGGCTGCTCGGCGCCGCGCTGGGCATCGCCGGGGCGAAAGTGCTCCCGCACTTCATCTCCACGGTGTTGGTGGTCTCCCCGTTGGCCGTCGGCGGGTCCATCGCGATCGCGGTCGCCATCGGCGTGATCTTCGGTGTCTACCCCGCGGCGCGCGCGGCCAGGCTCGCCCCGATCGATGCGCTGCGCAGCGAGTAGACCGTGAACTCACGCATCGACCGAACCCCCGGTAGATCTCCCGGCCCATCCTCACCTCCCCACTCCTGCGCCACTCCCCGGCTCACCGGGCCGGCCGTCACCGAATCGAAGGACCCCGTCATGACGAACACCTCCACCCGGACCAGTGCTCCCCGCCCGCCCCGCACCTGGTCCAGGTCGCTCGTGCTGGGAGCTGCCGCCCTCGCGCTGGCCGGAACCCTGGTGGCCTGCAGCAGCTCCTCCGGGGACGCAAGCCCGGCACCGTCCACCCAGGCCGCTGCCCCGAACGGAGCAGCAGGCGGGGCCACGGGCGGTGGGACCTCCGGCGGAGGCGGCGGCGCGGCCGGCGGAATCCGGCCGGCGGCCTATGGATCGATCGCCGCGCTGTCCGCGGGAACCATGCAGGTCCAGAGCACGACCGCCCAGACAACGGTCAGGTACACCTCGTCCACGACCTTCACCGAGACCTCGAAGAAGACCCTCGGCGACGTCAAGGTGGGATCCTGCGTGACCGCTGCCGCCACCCCGGCGAGCGCCACCGCGCCGGCCGCCGGGGCGGCCCAGACGACCCCCAGCTCCCGCCCGGCCGTCACCGCGTTGACGGCAGCCACCGTGCTCATCTCGCTGCCGGTCGCGGGGGTGTGCAACGCAGGGTTCGGGGGCGGGTTCTCCGGCGGTACCGGCACCAGGCCGGGCGGACAGGCCGGAGCGAACGGCGGCAGAGCCGGGGGCGGCGGGGCGGCCAACGGAGGTGCCGTCCCCTCAGGAGCACCGGGAGTCGGCGGGGCCGGAACGGGCCGCGGCAACTTCGCGGGCATCGGTGAGCGGGCCTCCGGCAAGGTGACCTCGGTCAGCGGATCGACGATCGTGGTCCAGCAGACCAATCGGACCACGAAAGCCACCAGCGAGGTGACGGTGACGGTCGACTCCAGCACCGCCTACACCGAGACGGCCGCGGCCAGATCCACCGCGCTGAAGATCGGTCTCTGCGCTGTCGCCGTGGGGAGCGCCGACAGCACCGGCGCGGTCGCGGCGAAGTCCATCGCCCTCAGTCCGGCCAGCGCTACCGGATGTACGAGCGGCTTCGGTGCCGGCGGCTTCGGCGGTCGTACCGGTCGGGGCTCGAACGGCGCGGCGGTGACCACCAGTGGCTGACCTGATCAGTCCCGCGGCTCGGGTGCGGAAGCGACGGAAGCAGCGCCGTCGGACCGTCGTCGCCCTGGTGGCCATTGCTGCGGTGGCCGCCATCGGCGGCGGTATCGCCTTCGCCAACACCGGGGGCAAGGGTTCCTCGTACCGCACCGCGACGGCCGGGGCCGGATCCGTCGACCAGATCACCACCTCCGCCGGAACCGTGGCCTACGTGCAGAAGGCCACCGCGTCGTTCCCGGTGGCAGGCACCGTGTCTGCCGTCGGGGTCAAGGTCGGCCAGACGGTCACCGCCGGGCAGCAGATCGCCGCTTTGGATACCACCGACCTCGAATCCGCGGTGGCGGGCGTCAACCAGACCCTGGCCACCGACCAGCAGACGTTGGCCTCCGATCTGCAGAGCCAGGCCGTGACGACCACGACAGCAGCGACCACCACACCAGCGACCACCACAGCCGCGCCGACCAGCAGCGCGGTGGCGTCCGGCGGTTCCGGTTCGTCGGGTTCGGGCGGCTCTGGCTCGGGCGGCTCTGGCTCGGGCAGTTCCGGTTCCGGCAGCTCGGGTGCGCCGACGGGTTCCGGAGCTGCGGCCGTGACGGGCTCCCGCACTGCGTCCGGTGCTCCTACCACCGCGGCTTCTGCCACTCCGACGGCCTCGAGCAGGACGGGCACGACAGGCACGGGGGGGACCGGCGCCGGCGGTTCCGGTCTGGCCGCCGAGCAGAACAAAGTGGTGAGCCTGCAGTCCTGCGTCGATTCACTGCTCGACGGCTCGCCGATTGGGTCCCCTGGACGTGGCACAACCCCTTCGAAGGGACCCAAATCGGCGCAGGTCGACAGCGCGGCCTGCGAACCCTACTGGGCCGGCCAGACCGGTAACCGGGACAAGAGCTCGGAAAGGGCGCTGATCGCCGCGGAAACGGCCACAGGGCAGGCGAATCCGTCGGCCTGCACCCAGCTGAGCACGATGACGTTGCCGACGGTCACCACCACGGTGGCGGCTGCGACGACGGTGACCGTGGCGGGCACGACGGTGACCGAGACAGCCACGGTCGGCGGTTCGACGACCGACACCACCCCGTCGAGCGGTACCACATCGACCAGCACCACGTCGAGCAGCACCACGTCGAGCAGCACCACGTCGAGCAGCACCACGTCGAGCAGCACCACGTCGAGCAGCACCCCGGCGACCAGTACCACGTCGAGCAGCACCCCGTCGAGCAGCACCCCGTCGAGCAGCACCCCGTCGAGCAGCACCCCGGGCGCCTCGACCACGGTGAGCGGACCCCCGGTCAGGGCGAGCAATGGAACGGGGGCGGTCTATGTGGTGATCACACCGTCGGTCCGGGCGGCGCTGGACGACGTGGTGTCCGGACATGGAAACGCCATCGTGGCCGCGAACGCCGCGTCGGTGGCGATCGCCGAGGCCACCGCCGACTACCGGACGAGACCCGGTGGTCCGCCCTCTTCTGGTTCAGCAACGTCATCTGGTTCAGCACCGTCGTCGGCACCGTCGTCGGCGCCCTCGTCAACGCGCTCTTCCTCGTCGGGCCAGGGCACGGCGCCCAGTGATCTCCTGAGTCGGTGCGACGCTCTGATCAGCGCCGTACTGACGAGCCAAACCCAGGTCCAGGCAGCACAACTGGCCCTGCAGAGTGCTCAGAGTGCCCTGCAGAAGACCTTGAGCGCGCAGGCCGGCAGCATTTCCGGATCCGGTGGTTCGGGTACCACCGGCGGTCGCACCGGCACCGGGGTCAGAACCGGCAACGCGGGTAGCACCGGCACCAGTGGCAACACCGGTACGCGCACGACGACCGGCAGCAAGGGCAGCGCCGGCACCGGGGCCACGACCGGCGGAACCGCCAGGTCGGCTACCTCGGGCAGCGGCAGCAAGACCGGAACGGGAAGCTCCGGCACCCAGTCCACCGCCGCATCCACCGGATCCTCGGGCACCCCCCGATCGGCCGGCACCGGCAGCACCGGCAGCACCGGCAGCACAACGGAAGTGAGCCAGTAGGAGAACACCTCGCTCAGCATCTGGAGATGGTCCGTGTACCGGACCGGCTTCAGGTGATAGGCATTCGCCCCGTGGCCATAGCAGTGCGCGAGATCGCGCGGATTTGCCGAGGTGGAGAGGACGACGATCGGCAGATCCCGGAGCGCCGGATTGGCCCGGATCGCCACGAGCGCCTCGCGACCGTCCATCCCGGGCGTGTTCAGATCGAGCAGCACCACCGACGGTCGAAGCGGGGTGTGTCCGTTGCCTTGCAGCAGATCCAGACAAGCATCGCCGGTGACGGCCCGGCGCACGCAGCCCGCGATCCCCGCCCTCTTGGCGGCCTCTTCGAGCGTATTGAAGTCCTCGTCCGAGTCCTCGAGCACGAGGACGATCCGGTCCAGATTCGACGTCATCACTCGTCCCCTTTCAAGGTGAAGAAGAACGTGGTCCCCTCCCCCGGGCTCGAATCGAGCCAGATCACGCCGCCGTGCCGCTCGACGAGCTTCTTGACGATGGTGAGCCCCGCGCCCGTGCCGCCGCCGTAGTCGTCGCGGCCGTGGAGCCGCCGGAACATCTTGAACACCGGCTCGTGATGCCGCGGCTGGATACCGATGCCGTCGTCGCGAACGTAGTAGATGGTGAAGCGCGCCGCGTCCGGCGGAGCGTTGCCGCGGAACCCCGCCTCGCCCGGCGCGAGATAGCCAATCTCCACCCGGCGACGGGGCCTGTCGCTGTACTTCATGGCGTTCGAGAGCAGGTTGACGAACACCTCCCGCACCCGCACGCGATCGCACGAGACGGGCGGCAGCGGACGGGGAGTGACGATGTCTGTATGCCGCTCCGTCCGCCGGGCCTCGACCATCTCGATGGCCTCCGCGAGCACCTCGTCGAGGTCGACCATGCTCGAGTCGAGCGTGGCGCGGCCCACCTGAGCGTAGTGCAGGAGCGACTCGAGCAGGCTGTCCATCCGGAGTGTGAGCCGCATCAGGCCGTGAAGCTTGCGTCGCTGCTCCTCGTCGAGCGCGGTCACGTCCTCGATGAGCTGGTGGGCGTACTTGTGGATCCCGCGGAGAGGCTCCTTCAGATCGTGGCTGGCCACATAAGCGAACGCGTCGAGGTCCTCGTTGCTCCGGACGAGATCCGCGTTGGCCTCGGCGAGGTGCTCGGCCTGATCGACGACCAGCTCGATCAGCAGCAGCCGCAGGCGAAGGGCGGAGTCGATCTCGAGCTCTTTCCACGGGAGGGATCGCTGCTTGACCGACTCGACGAACAGCTCGAAGCTTTTGCGCGGGGTGAGCCGCGGGCCGTGCGGGCCAGGCACGGTCGGCTTGTCGTGCGGGTTCCCACCCCAGGTGACGGTCCGCATCGTCTCGGGGCGAAACCAGAGCACGACGCTCCTGTGAACGTGCGAGAGAGCCACCGCGAGCACGCCGCTCGCGACGTCGGCAAAGGCCTCTGCTGCGGGGTAGACGCGGGCGAGCGAGTCCGTCGCGAAGAACGGCCGGCTCCTCGACTCGAGCTCCGGGCGGCTCGACAGCCACTCTCGCACCGCGTCCATCTGGCTCTCGGACGGCGTGTTCCCCACGCGCCACCAGCGCCGGTGATGGTAGATGGCCGCGCCGCCGGCGTCCATCGCGTCGAGGAGCGTGGGCATCCCCTCGATCATGACCTCCAGTCCGCGCTCGGTGGCCGCGGCGACGACGAGCTGCTGGTGGACGCCGTCGAGCTGCAGCCGGTAGAGCAGCTGCTCGCGATCCTCGACCGGCTTGTGCTGGAGCGACGCGACCTGGGCGAAGACCTCGCACGCCGCGCGCACGCGGTACGGCAGCGCGGCCACGCTGGCGTAGTGGTGACAGGCGATGAGACCCCACAGCTCGCCGTCGCGCCGGATCGGCATCGTCAGCGCGGCCTTCACGCCCATGTTCTGCAGGTATTCGGTGTACATGATCGACGGCCCACGCAGCGTGCAATGGGTCATCGTGAGCGGCTTACCGGTGTCGGGGTTGGCGAGCGGCACCAGCTCGAAGAGCTCGGCCGCGACGTCGGGGACCGGTCGAATCCAGATCTGTTTGAAGATCTCGCGGGCGGGTCGAGGGATGTCCTCGGCGGGGTAGTGAAGCCCGAGCCAGGGGTCCAGATCGGGGCGCCGGCTCTCGGCGACGACCTCGCCGTGACCATCGTCGTGGAAGCGATAGACCATCACCCGGTCGAGGCCGCTCAGCGCGCGCACCTCGGCCGTCACGCCGTCGCAGAACGCGCGCAGCGTCCGGGCGCCCTGGAGCGCGCCGATGGCCCGCTTCAGGGCCGCGTAGTCGCCCGGGGCCGACGCGTCCTGTTCCGGGCTGGTGGCCTCGAGCTCGACCACGGCGACTCCACCGGTGGTGTGAACGATGACGTCGAGCGGCGGGACCTCGCCCTGCGCCGGGAAGGTGAACGCATAGAGCGGGTTGTCCAGCGTCGACTCTCGATCGAGGAACGCGCGGAGGCTCGACTGGCCCGCTTCGCCCAGCGCGGCGGCGACGGGCTGCCCGAGGAGGGATTGCACCGAGCGGCCCAGCCACCGCTCGACGTTCTCGCTCACCTGGAGCACGGTGAGATCCGCGATCCGGAGCACCAGCAACACCCCGTGGGCCTGGATGCAGCCCGGCGTCTGCACAGGTTCCGAGTCACAGCTGGCGATCGTCGTCCCGTGCCGCTTGATGCTGTACGGTTGGCCTTCCCAGGCAAGGGTGTCAGTCGAGGAAGTCAGGGTAGGCATGGTATCGAGGGGGCGCCGAGGGAGATAACGAGGCGAGTCCCGCCACGATGGTGTCTCGCGACGATACCGCGTCGTCGTCGTCGATCGGTGAATTGTGGACGCAAGAACGTGCTTCGACGCCGACGCCGCCTCGACTACGAGGCCGCCCGCCGCGCCCGCGGGAGCGTGACGGTGAAGGTCGAGCCGCGCCCCACCTCGCTCTCGACCGCGATGGTTCCGCCGTGCTGCTCGACGATCTCGCGGGCTCCGGCGAGGCCGATGCCCGTGCCCCCCGACGTCGTTCGCCGCGCGTTCTCGGCCCGCGAGAACCACCCGAAGATCGGGGCCAGATCGTCAGGAGCGATACCGATCCCCTCGTCGATGATCCGCAGGCGCGCGCACGCCGCGCCGTTCGCGTCCAGGCTCTGCAGCTCGACGCACACCGCCCCGCCCCGAGGACTGTACTTCACCGCGTTGGAGAGCAGGTTATCGACGACGCGACCGAGTCGCTTCCGATCCCAGCTCCCGACGAGAGACTCCATCGTTGCGCGGACCTCGAGGCGATGCGCGGGAGCGGCCTGCTGCTGCTGCTCGACGAGCTCTCGGGTCAGCTCGACGAGATCGGTGTCGTGCAGCTCGAGCTCGATCGGCATGCCCGCGTGGAGGCGGGCGACGTCGAGCAGCTCGTCGATCATCGCGTTCATCCGCCGCGCCTGCCGCGCCATTCGCTTCACGAGCACGCGATCCTGGTCGTGAGCGCGGAGCTCGAGGATGGCAATGCCCGTCGCCAGCGTGTGGAGCGGCCCTTTGAGATCGTGCGAGACGAGCGAGACGAGGGTATCGCGCGCGCGGACCGCCGCTTGCGCCTCGGCCAGCGCGGCCCTGTGGGCCACCTCCGCCTCGTGCCGCACGGTCACGTCGCACACGGTACCGACCATCCGCACCGGGCGCCCGGCGGCGTCGGCCTCGATGTCGCCCTGCGACGCGATCCAGCGGACAGCGCCGCTCCGCAGCAGCACCCGGAGCTCCTGGTGATACGTTCCGACGCGGCCCCCTGCATCACGGACCATCGCGGCGGCGTCGCGGTCCTCCGGGTGAATGCACTCGAGCCACATCGCGCGCGTGAGCGGCTCCGAGAAGGGCTCTCGGTCGAACAGCCTCCAGGTCTCTTCGGTCCAGGTGCCCGTCCCGGTGACGAGGTCCCAGTCCCAGACCCCCACGCCTGCCGCCTTCTGGGCGCGCGCGAGCCGCGCCTCGCTCGTTCGGAGCGCGTCCTCCGCGTTCTTGCGCGAGGTCACGTCGTGAACGACCGAGAGCACGAACGCTATCTCGCCGTCGGGCCCCAGCTCGGGGACGATGCGGCTCTCGTGATACCGCTCTCCGTCCAGGCTCGGCAAGGCGAACTCGATCGACGTGGCATGTCCGGTCGCGAAGACCGATAGCAACGCCGCGTCCCAGATCGCCACGAACTCCGCGGGCATCCCCAGCTCACGAGTGGTCTTCCCGAGAAACTCCGCCACGGATCGGCCAGACGCTCTCTCGACGGCGGCGTTCACGAACACGTGCCGGAGCTGGCGATCGAACCGCGCGATGATGACAGGGGTGTTGTCGGTGACGCTCCGGAGCTCGCGCTCGCGCGCCGCGAGGCTCGCCTCGGTGCGCTTGCGAGCCGTGATGTCGGTGATGGTTCCGAGCATCGCCACCGGCCTCCCCTCCGCGTCGTACTTGGCGCGGCCGAGGTCCTCGATCCAGCGCACTTCGCCGTCGGGCCGGACCAGGCGGAGCTCGATCTGGAACAGACCACGATCCGTGAGGGCCACCTGGATCGCCTCGTTCACGCGCGCGACGTCGTCGGGGTGAATGAGCCCGGCGAAGTCGGCCTGGCTACCGCCGAAGGCGTCCTCCGTGAGGCCGCTGATGGCGTGGCACTCGGGGGTCCACGTCACGACGTTGGTCGCCACGTCCCAGGTCCAGATACCCGTCTTCGAAGCTTCGAGAGCGAGCTTGAGCCGGGCGTCGCTCGCCCCGAGCTCCCGGCTCATCGCCCAGCGCTCCATCGCGTTCTCGACGGCGCGAGTCAGGCTCGCGGCCGTCATCCACGGCTTTCCCACGTAGTCCTGAGCGCCGGCCCACAGCGCCGCTTGCCCCGACTGCCGATCATCGTCGCCGGTGACGACGACCACGGGACACGCCGCGTGCTCGTCGCGCCCCATCAGCGCCTGGAGCACCTCGGGAGCGTCGATGTCCGGCAGGCGATAGTCGAGCACGACGCAATCGGTGAGCCCCCCGGGCGCCGCGAGGACCGCCTCGATTCCGGCCGCCCCCGTCGCGGCTTCGACGAAGTCGTACCGCGACGATGACCCTTGCAAGAGGAGCAGGCGGATCAGCGCGCGATCGTCCGGACTGTCGTCGATGACGACAATCCGGAGTGGACGATCACCCGGCTGCGAGGAACGTGTCGTCACTATACGTTACTTTCGATCTCCAAAGGAAGTGGCGCGCGCCTGCCCGGTACCGAGGAAGTCGCACGAACGCGCAGCGAGGTGCCGTGGTGGTCGCGCTTCCTGGATGAAGGCAAACAGGATGTATCGTCCATTACGCGGCCGGATTGTTGACGTCAACAGGCGATTCGTCGCGTGCGCGTTCCGCGCGGCTGTGAGATCCGGATGGTTCCTGCTACCCACCCGCGCCTGTGCGCCAGATCGTCAATATCGTGACGATCTGATGGTGAAATGTTTTCCTCGATGGATGGTGGATTGAAATACATGTCATTGCCCCGTCCCTCCGCGCGGACATCTCGTGAAGCTGAGGGGTCAAATCCTGAGCCGCGCTTTTCTTCTGGCCGTCATGCGGATAGCCTTCACGACCCGTGATCAACCACCGCAGCTCGCTTCACCTGCTCTTGCCCTGCGCCCTCGGGATCGCCGGGATCGCCCTCGGGACCTCCTGCTCGTCGGCCCCCGATCCTGCGAGCGGCACCACCGGATCGGCCTCGTCGAGCGGGGCCTTCGGCGCCTCGGCGTCGGCCTCGTCGAGCGGCGAAGGCGGCGCCTCGGCGGCGTCGACCAGCGCGAGCACCGCGGTTGCGGGCGCCACGACGTCGGGAACGGGGGGCGGCGCGCCCGTCGACGAGCTGGTGGCCTGGGACGGTGACGCGGTGGCCGGCGGCGCCGGCTGGAGCACGCCGAGCTCGAACCCGGTCACGGTCCAATCCACCGAGGCGCACGCCGGTAGTGCCGTGTCGTGGCAGGTCGTCCCCCAATCGGTCCCGTGGTCGGAGTGGGGCTGGAACTGGAAGGCCTGGCAGAAGCCGGGCACCACGATCACCGGCAAGACCACCTTCACCTTTTACCTGAAGATCGCCGGCAATCAGCCCCCCGGCGATCTCGTGGTCAGTCTGCGCTCGTCGATCAGCGACAAGTACGCTCACCAGCCGCCGGCTCCGGGCGGGCTCCGCGGCGTGAGCGTGAAGAAGTACGCTCCCGCGTTCGCCGGAGGGAGCTGGCAGCTCGTGTCGATCCCGCTCGCCGATCTCCTCGAGGGAGAGTCGACCGTGGATTTCCAGGAGGTCTACGAGATCTTCCTCGGCGCCGCGGGGAGCGATTATCAGCTCTTTCTCGACGAGCTGGCCTTTCACTGAAGGAGGCCGCGGCCGGAGGGACTCACTCCACTTCACGGGCCCCGAGCCGCGGCGAGCACGCCGAGCGCCAGCCGGTCCACGAGAAGTATGGATTCGAGCCCGCGCGAGGCCCCTGGCTACCCTCTGGAGGTGTAGATCCAGCGGGCCAGCTGGACAGATCGACTCCTTGGTGGTGTAGATAAAGCCAACGCCGTGGCTCGATCTACCCCCATGAGGTGTAGATTCAGCGGCCCAGCTGGCTCGATCTGCCCTTTGATAGTGTAGATCTACCGAACCGACAGGCTCGATCTACCCGTTCGTGGTATAGATCCAGCGAGCTAGCTGGCTCTATCTACCGCCATGAGGTGTAGATCCAGCGAGCCGGCTGGCTCTATCTACCCCTTGGTGGTGTAGATGGAGCGGACCAGGAGGCTCCATGTGCGCCTCGGTGATGTAGATCAACCTCGCCGGGACGATCCGAAGGACGCGGCCGATCCCATCGAGTGCGGCAGATGACGGACACCGCGTCCGCGCCCGATGCCGGACCCGATGACCGCCTCCCCCCAGGCCCGCGCGGCCATCACGTCGCCCCGCTCCCGGGTGGTTCGGCGTCCGCCCCGCGCGTGCTACATCCCGCGCTCCATGGCCTCGCCCGATCCCTCTCGCGCCTCCGCCGGGCGCACGCTCACGGCCTCGCTCGGCGAGCTCGCCGGGGCCGAAGATCTCGATCTCGAGTCCCTCTCCGAAGGCGACGACGACGGCCGCGACCAGGAGCGCGAGCGCGATCTCGAGCCGCTCCCTTCGTTCGATCTGCCGGTCGATCGGCGCGTGATCACCGCGGCGCAGCTCGCGGCCGCGACGGCGACGGCGGGCGCCTCGACGTCGCACGTCACCGGCGTCGCCGGCGGCGCGCCCGCGCTGGTGGTCCGCGCGCTCGCCGCGCTCTCCACGCCGGGAGGCGCTCCGCCGCGCAAGATCGTGGCGATCACGCCCGATCCCGAGACGGCGCGCGCGCTCGCGGCCGACATTTCGTTCCTCCTCGGCGTGGCCAACGCCGACGACGCCGAGGCCGCGGGCGGCTCGACCCTCGGCCGCGTTCTCCTTTATTTGCCGACCGAAGCGAGCCCCTACGCCGACGTGAACCCCGACCGGCGCGGCACGCAGACGCGCCTCGCGACGCTGTTTCACATGGCGATGGATCTGCCGTGGGACGTGCTCGTCTGCCCCGTGACGGCGCTGGCGCGCAAGGTCGTGCCGCGCGACGAGGTCGTCGAGCACGCCGAGCTGGTCGTCGCCGAGCAGGAGATCGATCGCGACAAGCTGGCCGCGCGCCTCTCGATGGCGGGCTACATCAGGAGCCCGCTCGTCGAGGATCCGGGCTCGTTCGCGATCCGCGGCGCGCTCCTCGACGTGTGGGCGCCGTGCGCCGAGGTGCCGGTTCGCATCGAGTTCTACGGCGATCTCGTGATGTCGATCAAGGCCTTCGATCCCGAGGATCAGCGCACCGTGCGGCAGGTACCGGAGGTCTGGCTCTCGCCGGCGCGCGAGGCGATCCTCACGCCGGGCAACGTCGATCGCGCGCGCGATCGCGTCCGCGCCGCGTGCGACGCCGTCGACTTCCCCTCGTCGAAGGCGCGCGCCCTCGTCGACGACGTCACCTCGGGCCGCACCTTCTTCGGCGCCGAGGGGTACCTGGCGGCGTACGTCGATCTCGCGACCCTCGCGAGCTACCTTCCGCCCGACGCGATCTTCGTGCTCGAAGATCCCGCGGCGCAGACCTCGGCGCTGCGCGACGAGCTCGGCCGCGCGGCCGCCGATCGCGTGCACAAGGGCGAGGCGCCGACGTTCCCGCTCGACGCGTTCTACGAGACCGAGGGCCACCTCGCGGCGTGGCTCGGGCGGCACACGGCGCTCGCGCTGCACCGCACGGGCATCTCCGGCGCCGCCGCCCTGGCCGACTCGTTCGAGCGCTTCGAGGTCGTCCCCGAGGACGCGCCCTCGCTCGCCACCCACGATCAATCGGATCTCGAGCGGGCGATCAAGGCCGCGCGCGCGTCGCACGGCAAGACGGGCGCGCTCGATCCGCTGGTGCGGCGCATCGCCGCCTGGCAGGACGCGGGCATGCGCGTGATCGTCGCGGCGCGCGCCGAAACACAGGTGGAGCGCCTGACGACGCTGCTCCGGCACCGCGATCTCGTCGTGAAGGCGCGGCTCGGCCCGTTCGATCCCGCGCTGCTCCGGGGCGACGCGGCCGGGATCGGTAACGCTGCGCTGATCGTGTCGGGCTCGCTCGCCCGCGGCGTCGTCGCGCCCGCCGAGGGCCTCGCGCTCGTCACCGAGGAAGAGATCTTCGGCTCGCGCGCCCACCGCCGCGCCGCGCGCGCGTCGGGCTCCAAGGGCACCGCTCGCCCCTTCCTGGAAGACCTGCGCACGCTCGTGGTCGGCGACTTCGTGGTCCACGTCGATCACGGTGTCGGCCGCTATCTCGGCCTGGTCCACAAGCAGGTCGGCGCGATCACGGTCGATCTCATCGCGGTGGAGTACGCCGGCGGCGACAAGCTTTATCTACCGGTCTATCGCCTCAACCAGATCCAGAAATTCTCCGGCGGCGAGGGCAGCCCCAAGATCGATCGCCTCGGCGGTCAGACCTTTGAAAAGACCAAGTCGCGCGTCCAGAAGAGCGTCCGCAAGATGGCGGACGAGCTGCTCCGCCTCTACGCCGAGCGGCGCGCAGCCCTCGGCGAGGCCTTGCCATCACCCGACGACGATTACCGCGCCTTCGAGGCCACGTTCCCCTTCGACGAGACGCCCGATCAGGCCCGCGCCATCCTCGAGGTCGAGTCCGACTTGACGTCTCCGCGCCCGATGGATCGCCTGGTCTGCGGCGACGTGGGCTTCGGCAAGACCGAGGTGGCCATTCGGGCCGCCTTCCGCGCCGCGACCTCGGGCTACCAGGTGGCCGTGCTCTGCCCGACCACCGTGCTGGCCCAGCAGCACTGGCGGAGCTTCCAGGCCCGGATGGAGAGCTATCCCATCAACGTGGCCTGCATGTCGCGCTTCCAGTCCAAGCAAGAGCAAGACGACGTGTCCCGCCGGCTCCGCGAGGGCAAGGTCGATATCGTGATTGGCACTCACCGATTGCTCTCGAAGGACATCCACTTCAAGAAGCTGGGGCTCCTCGTGGTGGATGAAGAGCAGCGCTTCGGGGTGACGCACAAGGAGCGGATCAAGGCCCTCAAGGCCAACGTCGACGTGCTCACCCTCTCGGCGACGCCGATCCCGCGCACGCTGCAGATGGCCGTCACCGGCCTGCGCGACATGTCGATCATCAACACGCCTCCGGCCGACAGGCGAGCGATCCGCACCATCGCGACGAGGCACGACGAGACGGTGATCAAGGACGCCGTGGTCCGCGAGCTCGGCCGCGGCGGCCAGGTGTTCTACGTCTACAACCGGGTGGAAGGCCTCTACGAGAAGGCCGCTCGCCTGGCCGAGCTGGTGCCTTCGGCGCGGATCTGCGTGGGCCACGGCCAGATGGGCGAGCACGCCCTCGAGCAAACGATGGTCGACTTCGTCGAGGGCCGCTACGACGTGCTCTGCGCGACGGCGATCATCGAGAGCGGCCTCGACATCCCCCGGGCCAACACCATGATCATCGATCGCGCCGACATGTTCGGCCTGTCGCAGCTCTACCAGCTCCGCGGGCGCGTTGGCCGCTCGCGGGAACGGGCCTATTGCTACCTCATCGTCCCTCCGGCCAACGCGATGACCGACGAGGCGCGCGCGCGGATCGAGGCCCTGGAGCGCCACACCGAGCTCGGGTCGGGCTTCCAGATTGCCTCTCTCGATCTCGAGCTGCGCGGCTCGGGCGATCTCCTCGGCGCCGAGCAGAGCGGCACCGTGGCCTCGGTCGGCTTCGAGATGTTCTGCGAGATGCTCGACGAGGCCGTGCACGAGCTGCGCGGAGAGCCGGTGATCCACGAGGTCGATCCCGAGCTGTCCTTCGACGCCGACGCCCTGTTGCCCGAGGATTACATCAGCGACATCGGCGTGCGACTCTCGCTCTACAAGCGCCTCGCCAGCGCGGGAGGCCCGGAGGACGTCCACGATCTCGCCGCCGAGATGGAAGACCGCTTCGGCGCGCCGCCCCCCGAGTCGCGCCGCTTCATCCACCTGATGCGGATCAAGACCGAGCTGCGCCGGCTGCGGGCGCTGGGCTGCGAGGCCACGGCCAAGGGCGTCACGCTCCACCTGCGCGACGATACGCCGCTGGATCCCGCCAAGCTGATGAAGCTGATGGCCGGCAAGCACTCGCCGTACAAGCTGTCACCGGACATGCGCTTGAGCCGGCGCACGAAGGAAGGCGAGGTGTTCTCGAGCGGCCTCGAGGCCGCCGACAAGGTGCTGGGCGATCTGGCAGGGTGCTTGAAGGACGGGGCCTCATAGCGGGACGGAGGGAGACCGGAGCTCAACGCAAAGGCGCGGAGACGCGGAGACGCAAAAAGGCCCGGAGTCCGGAAAAGAAGGTTCGAAGTCTGGAACGACAAATCTCCTCTCGTCTCGTTGCGCCTCCGCGTCTTTACGCCTTCGCGTTGAATTCCCCGGGCCCCGCGACGCTTCAAACCGCCCTCCACGCCATGCCCCAGGAGAGTGTCTCCCGCTTCCGGGATTCAGAATCTACCTTGCCAGCTCAGGAGCCCGCCGCCGGCCACCGGGGCCACGGTCACAGGGGCCTTGGGCGCCGACCATCCCGTGACTCCCCACCACACCGCCACGGCCGCCGCCGCGAGGCCGACGCCGAACACGACGTCTCCCACGACCAGCTTGGCCCGCGCGTGATCGACGGCCGCGGCGTCGCACGAGTGCGTCACTCCACACGTGGCGTAGAGCGTCGCGTGCTCGCTCCGGCCAAGGCCCCAGAAGACGGCGCCGGTGGTGATCCCCGCGAGGGCCACGCCGCCGAGGACCCAGGCGCCGACGGGGACCGAGCGAGGCGCGGCGGCGCCTTCGTCAGCGGGAAAGCGCAGCGAGAGCAGGCGATCGTGCTCGCCCTGGCGGATGATGATCCGCTGCTCCACGACGCGCGCGCCGGCCTCGACGCGGAGGGCGTGCTCGCCGGGATCGACGGTGATGGGACGCCCGTTCAAGGCCCCTTCGAGCGGGGCGCCGTCGAGGATCGCCCGCGCTCCGAGGACATCGTTGCCCGCGGCGTCGGCGGCGTGGATCACCACCGAAGGAAGGGCCGACTCGACCTCGCCGAGCCAGCGCTTGCAGTCTTTCCGGATGGCGCGCGGGCAGGCGTCGCGCGCGCAGAGGAGCAGCTTGTCGTGGGCCGCGCGCAGGTGGGCGTCGCGCCGCTGCACCTGCGATTGCTCGGCCGCCGCGATGCACGCGTCGACCTCGTCGGCGAAAGAAACCCGCGTTCCCAGCGCCCCGACCAGGCCAAGAGTGATGGCCACGAGCCTCGATCCGCCGCGATACCGCACTAGCGAAGACACCCCTTCTTGTAGTGGCGAATGCCGTCGGAATCGACGGAGTACGGGGGATCGCAGCTCGTCTTCGGGGCGGTGATCGGCGAAGGCCGCGGGCGGGCGGCCGACGCGCTCGGCGGCGCGACGAGGATCGAGGCGACGGGGAGCGGCGCGAGGACCGGATCCGGCGCGGCAGGAGCGGCGCTCGGCGGAGGCGGCGCGGGCGGCTCGGCCGTCGCGAGGCGCGGAGGCGGCGCGGCCTCGATCGGCGCGGCAGGCACCTTCGCCCGGCCGCTCCACGCCACGCTCGCCAGCAGCGCCACGGCCGCGAGCGCGACGCCGACCCCGCCCCATGCAGCGTGCGAGCGTCGCCGCGGGGGGATCGCTGCGGCCTCGATCACCGGCCGCGTCGTCACCGGCGCGCTCGAGTGCGGCGCCGTCGCCTCGTCGTCGATCGCGGGCGCGGGCGCGGGCCCCGACGCGGGCGCGGACACGATCGTGGTCACCGTCGCTGTCACGATCGGAGCGGGAATCGCAGTCGATTTCGTGATCTCGGCGGCCTCGCTGCGCGGGCGCGCGCCCCCGGCCTCGATCGCGGCGAGCCGCTCCGCGCGGCGCGCGAGGCCCGCGGCCGCGAGCCGCTCGACCCACGCGCCGACCTCGGCGGAGGGGGCCGGCGTCACCGCGAGCGCCAGGGCGATCGCCATCTCGCGCGCCGTGGCGAAGCGCTCGCCCGGCTCGCGCCGCAGCGCCCGGAGCGTCACCGCGTCGAGCGCCGGCGGGAGATCCGGCGCGTGCTTGCTCGGCGGGGAGGCGACGCCCGCCATGATCCGCGCGATCACCGCCGACTCGTTGTCGCCGTCGAAGAGCCGCCGCCGCGTCAGCGCCTCCCACAGGCACACGCCGGCCGCGTAGATGTCCGTCGCGCGCTCCGCCCGCTGCTTGAGCTGCTCCGGCGCGAGATACCCGAGCTTGCCCTTCACCTGCCCTTCGCGCGTCACCTGGGCGCGCCCCGCGGCCCTGGCGATGCCGAAGTCGAGCACCCGCGCGACGCCGTCGACGCCGACGATCACGTTCTGCGGCGACACGTCGCGGTGGATCACGTCGAGCCTTTTGCCGCGCTCGTCCCTGGCCTCGTGCGCCGCGTGCAGGCCCTGGAGCGCGTCGCAGATCATCGCCGCGACGACGGCGAGCGGGATCTCCTCGTCGCGATCGGCGGCGGCGCGGATCAGCCCCGCCAGCGACTCGCCGTGCACGTACTCCATCACGATGAAGAGCTCGCCGTCCTGCGCGATCACGTCGAGCGTCGGCACCACGTTGGGGTGACGGATGCGCGCCGCGAGCTTGGCCTCGTCGAGGAAGGCCGCGACGAACTCGGGATCGCGCGCGAACCCCGGCAGGAGCCGCTTCACCGCGACGCCGCGCGCGAACCCCGCCTCGCCGAGCACGAGGCCGAGGTGCACCGTGGCGAGCCCGCCCCGCGCGATCTCCTCGCCGATGGCGTACCGCCCGAGGATCGAGGGCGACGTGGAGGTGGAGGCGAGAGCTGAGGACGCCGGCGCCGCCATGGCCCTTCATCGTACCACGGGTCGCCGCCCGGCTCGTGCTTCCCGGTCGCGCTCTTGCGCGCGGATCCATCGCCGGTGTAGCGTCGACCCCGATGCGCAGGCGCTTTCCGACGGCGGTCGCGGCCGCGTGCGGGCTCCTCGCGAGCTGCTCGCTCGTGACCTCGTGGGACGGCCTGACCGGCGCCGACGCCGGGCCGCCCGACGCCGGCAGCGGCGGCGCGGGTGGTCACGACAGCGGCCAGGGCGGCGCGGCGATCGACGCCGGCGACGCCGGCGACACGGGCGACACGGGCGACCCCGCCGACACCGGCGCCGACGCGAAAGATCCGGACCAGTGCGTCGAGAAGCACCACTACTGCGGCGGCCACGTCGTCGCCGGCACCTCGACGAAGCTCTACATCTGCAACGGCGACGGCTCGGCCTCGCTCCTCGAGTCGTGCACGCACGGGTGCCTGGTCCGCACGAAGCTCATCGACGATCACTGCCGCTGCCTCGCGGGCGCCTACTACTGCGGCGGCGATCACGTCGAGGGCGACCCGTCGACGATCTACAAGTGCAACGTCGACGGCTCGGGCACCCTCTTCGAGCACTGCACCAAAGGTTGCATCGTCGCGCCGGGCAAGGACGACACCTGCGGCTGAGCCCGCTCCGGTCGCTGAATTCCATGTCACACCCCTCTGACTTCGAAACGACGCTCCACGAGATGCCCGGCGCGCGGAGCGTCGCGCGCCGCCACCCCCAGCTCGTGTGGAGCGACGCGACGGGCGATCACGCCGCGACGATCGAGCGGCTCACGCTGGTCGGATCGGCGAAGGGCGCCGACCTCACCGTCGCCGACTCGACGGTCTCGCGCCTCCACGCCGAGCTCGAGCCGCGCCGCGACGGCCTCTGGATCCGCGATCTCGGGAGCCGCAACGGGACCTTCATCAACGGGATCCGCGTCACCTCCGGGCGCGCCCCCGAGACAGGGAAGATCCAGCTTGGATCAACGGTGATCTCCCTCGTCGCCTCCCCCACCGCGTCGCAGGTCCCGCTCTGGCCCGAGGCGCGCTTCGGGGCACTCGTCGGGCAGAGCGTGGTGATGCGCGAGCTCTTCGCCACGCTCGCCGCCGTCGCCGCGACCGACTCGACCGCGCTGATCTTCGGCGAGACGGGGACCGGAAAAGAGCGCGTCGCCGAGGCGATCCACGAGGCCTCGGCCCGCCGCGCGGCGCCGTTCGTGATCGTCGACTGCGCCGCGCTGCCGGAGCAGCTCCTCCAGAGCGAGCTCTTCGGCCACGCCAAGGGAGCGTTCACGGGCGCCCTCGCCGCGCGGCCCGGCGCGATCGAGTCGGCCGACGGCGGGACGGTGTTCCTCGACGAGATCGGCGAGCTGCCGCTGAGCATGCAGCCCACGCTGCTTCGCGTGCTGGAGTCGCGCCTGGTGCGTCGCCTCGGCGAGACGGCGCACCGCAGCGTCGACGTGCGGTTCCTCTCGGCCACGCACCGCGATCTGCGATCGATGGTCACCGCCGGCGCGTTCCGCGAAGACCTGTATTTCCGGCTCGCGGTGCTCCCGGTGACGGTCCCGCCGCTGCGCGAGCGCATGGACGACATCGCGCTGCTGCTCGAGCATTTCCTGCCGCGCGCGACCGAGGCGGCGCGGACCGAGCTGCTCGCCGATCTCCTCGATCGCCCCTGGCTCGGCAACGTGCGCGAGCTGCGCAACTTCATCGAGCGCGCCGCCGCGTTCGGCGCGCAGCGCGCCCTCGCGATGTCGGCCCCGCCGTCGCGCGAAGGAGGCGCCTCGGTCTCGATCCCTCCCGCGCCGCCGTCGCTGCCATCGCTGCCGCCGCCTCTCGCGCCGCCGCGGCCGAGCCCGAGCGGCTCGGACCTCGGCGTGCTCGCCGCGACCTTCGACAAGCCCTACCGCGAGTTCCGCGACGACGTGGAGCGCGAGTACATCGAGCGCCTCGTGAAGCGCCACGGCGGCAGCGTCAGCGCCGCGGCCCAGGCGGCGGGCATCGATCGCACGTACATCCACCGGCTCGTCCGCAAGCACCAGCGGTAGACTCCTGCGAGTGAATCGGGCCGCGCGGCGTCCCTCGCCGAGGGGCGCCGGGCCCGGCTCTCACCCGCCCAGCGCCGCGCGCAGCCGCGCCAGATCGGCCTGGAATCGGCCTCCGCCGCCGGCGCTCTCCTGCTCCATGTGCCGCGCCATCGCGCTCACCGTCGCCCGCGCCCTCGCCACCGACGCGTCGGCGAAGGCGCCGGCGCCAAAGGTGTTGATCTTGGTGTAGTTGTAGTACGTGAACAGCGTCTTTCCGTCGCGCGGCTCGAAGGTAGCGCGCCCGAAGATAGCGTCGCTGTGGCCACCGGAGCTGACCTTGCCCCAGACGACTCGGTACGATCCACTGGCACCCTTCGAGATCTCCTCGCGCAGCTCGTAGCGCTCGTTGGCGACGATGGGGACCTCGAGCTCGTACAGCACGCGCTGGACCCGCGGATTGCCGCCCACGGCAGCGTCGATCACCCGGGACTGGAGGACCCCACAGCAGTCCCCCAGATAGCTCGCTTGCTCGTCGTAGTCGGTGAAGATCGCCATCGCCGCCTCGGGCGTGGTGTTCACGATCTGCGACACGGTGACGGCCGGCCAGGCCGATCCGGCCATGGGCTCCACGTGGACCTCGGGCTCCGTCGCGTCGATCCGGTCCACCGGCCGGCGGTTCGCGGGAGATACCGTATCAATCACGCCCGCGGAGGCCATCCCGGACGCGAGCAGCAACGCGAGCGCGGACACGGCAACACAACGCCGAGGTTTCACTGGTACCCCTCTTCCCACCCTGCACGGATGGGATCTTTTCCGAGCAAAGGCCGCGCCGCACGTGACGGGCATGAGGCCTTGCGCAGCTCGGGAATTCAAGGAGATGCGCGCAGGATCGTGGACTCCGGGCCGACGGCGACGAGCCACACCTGCTGACTCGCCCGGGTCACCGCGACATGGAGGCGTCTCCGGTGCTCCGGGGTGTCGGGATAGGCGCGCGCGCCGACGTCGGGCACCACCACGTAATCGAACTCCAGCCCTTTCACCTCGCTCACCGACGTCACCTCGAGGCCTGGACCGAACGAGAAATCGCCTTCCAGAACCAGCCGCGCCGGGAGCGCCCGCGCCAGGATTTCGTGGAGAGCGCGCGCCGCCAAAGGCTCGTGCGCCACGACGGCGACTCCCGCCAGAGGCTCGCGCGCGAAGAGGGCTTTGAGCCCGTCGATGAGCATCATCGCCGCGTGCCCCTCGCTCGACGCCGAGGAGCGGAGCACCGGCGCTCCACCCCTCTTCGCGCGGGGTGGCGTCGCGGGCGCCTCGGGGCCGAGCACGGCGTGGGCCAGCTCGACGATCGGCTGCGGACACCGGTACGAGGTCTCCAGATAGGCTGGCTCGGCCCGCGTCCCCAGCGACGCCATCACGCCCTCCCACGAGGTGAAGTAGCCGGTGCGATCGATGCGCTGGGCGGCGTCGCCGGCGACGGTCAGGCTCCCGCCGCGCGGATCGACGGCGCGCCCGAGCACGGCGAGCTCGACCGGCGCGAGCTCCTGGGCTTCGTCGATGACCAGGTGCGAATGGAGCGAGAGCGCGGCCTTGCGACTCCCCATCTTCCCAGTCTTGCGCCAGAGGATGGCGAAGAGGAGCGCGTGGTCCTCGACATCGATGGTCCCGGCGACGGCCTCGGGTGTCCCGTCGTCGAGCGAGCGGCCATCGATCGTCGCCCGTCGATCGGCGTCGACGTGAGCGAACGCGACCTCCCCCGGCGCGTCGAGCTGACGGCCGGTGTGGGCGGCGATCTCCTCGACCATGGGCAAGAACAGCTCGCCGTTCGAGGCCTCGACCGCGTGGCGGAGCAAGGCGCGATCGCCCACGAGGCGCCGGTGATCGTCACGCACCTTGCCGAGCCCGGCGCGCTCCTCGCGAAAGGCTTCTTCGAGGGCGAGCCGCTGCCGCGCCGGCACCGAGGCCGCCAGGATCTCCTCGGCGCGAAGGAGCCTGTCGGCCAGGATCGGCTGCGTCTGCGCCTCGATCACCGACAGGGCTGCGGTGTGCGCGCCGAGCCGGCGATCGAGCCGCGCCCCGAAGTCTCGCGCGCTCTCGTCGATGAGGCGATCCAGCGCCTTCAGCATCGCCGGGTGGCGCTTGAATCGACTGACCACGAAGGGAGGATCGGGCGACTCTCGCGCGGGCAGCCACGGGAAGATCCGCCGCGCTTCTCCGCGGATCCACTCGTCGAAGGTGCGGACCGCGACCCCGTCGAGATCGAGATCGGCGAGCAGCCTTTGCGCCAGGCGACGCAGGCCGGGCTCGGGGACGATCACCAGCGTGCGCGCCGGATCGAAGCGCGCGGGATCCCGCGCCGCCAGCGTCGCCACGCGGTGAAGCGCGACAGTGGTCTTGCCGCAGCCCGCGGCGCCGAGGATCAGCAGCGGCTCGCCCGGATCTCGCCCCAGCAAGGCCACCTGACGACGGTCGAGGAGAGCTGATATCCTGGGCGTCTTGCGGCCGGTGGCGCCGGTGCCGAACGTGGCCTCCGCCCCCGACGCTCCGTCCCCGCCCGCGAGGCGCGGGACGTACCCTTCCGGCTCGAACAGCCACTCTCCTGCCGTCTCGCGCAGGCACCCGCCAGGGACAGAGATGCTCGCGAGCACCCCGTCCTCGAACGTCACGATGTGTCGCCGCTCGAGGACGCCTTCCAGGCTCCTTCCCGGGGCCTCGATCTCGTACTCTTCGCCGGGATCGCAGGTGAAGAAGACCTCGGAAATGGGGGCCTTTCGCCAGTCCACCAGGGTCACCCCGGCGCCCGGCTCGACGAACGATCGCGTGCCGAGCAACACGTCGCGCGAGCGCCCCGCGGCGCGGATCCGCATCCGGCCGAAGTACGGCTCTGCGAGATCGGGCAGCTCGGCGGGGCGCGTGGCGCGCTCGCGCGAGGCCTCTTGATGCATCTGCGCGAGCAGCGCGGGGCGGTCTTCCTCGCCGGCCTCGGCGTACTCGTCGCGGAGGGCGCGCAGCCCCGCGTTCCCGCTCGCCCGCACGCGCTCGCGGCGCTCGGCCTCCACGACGGCCTCGCGCAGCGCGGCGACGAGCGCCTCTTCCTCGACGGCAATGGCCCGCTCCTCGGCCGTCGGCGGCCGATTGCTTCTCTCACCCATGGTGTGCTCCCCGCCGGCAAAGCGCGCTCCGCCGGCTGCCCGGAAGCTACGGGATCGCTCGATCCGTTCAAGGATTGAAATCAACTATGTTTCTGGTACATTGATTGACATGGGGAGAGGCAGGGCCGCGCCGGAGCAGCGCAGCCGCCGCCCCGTCGACGCCGATCGCGCCCGCGTCAGAGCGTCAGAGCGTCAGAGCGCGGGAGCCTAAAGTCCGTCCGCGGGGCGCCGATCCACGGCAGTACAGCGCGTCGTCGGTCCCGGCGATCGAGAAAAGGCCTCTCTCCAGTGGAACATCGCGCGGGGTACATCGCATGAGTCAACCTCGAATCACGGCGCTCGAACCGGGCTTCGCGACCGGACACTGGCACGATCTCTTCATCGGAGTCTGGCGCGGCACGCCGACGCTGGAGGCCGTGGCCGAGTGGAGCCGGCAGTACGATCACATGGCAGCGCGCCACCCCATCGGCTTCCTGTCCATCGTGGTGATCGAGGCGCACACGCCGATCCCCGACGGCGCGACCCGCAAGGCGCTCACCGCGGTGATGGATCGGCTCGGCTCGAACGTACGGGCGATGGCGGCCGTCCAGGAGGCCAGCGGGTTCGTGGGCGCGACGGTGCGCAGCGTCTTGTTGCTGCTCACCAACATGTCGACGGGGCCGTACCCGCGACGCATTTTTGGCTCGTGCCAGGACGCCGCACGCTGGCTCGCGCTCCACAAAAACGGGCAGGCCGCCCCGATGAGCGCCGAGCAGGTCGTGGCCGCCGTGGCGTCGTTTCGGGCGCTGCTGAAGGTCGACAACGACCGAGCGCGACCCGGGATGCAGATCGCCTCGTAGCGCTGTCATACGACACCGCACCTCATGGCTGGGAGGGTGCCCGCGGCGATCTCCGGGAGCACATCGTCACCACCGTCGCCCATCGTCTCGTCGGGACCGGGCTCGGCGACGCGGAGCTCGACGCCCTGGCAACGTACGTGAGGGAGCTCCCCGGCCCGACCGCGCCGCCGAGGCCGAAGAGCCCCGCGGAGGCCCGGGGAGAGGCGCTGTTCCAGTCGGGCGAGGTGGGCTGTGCGCGCTGTCACGGCGGGCCCGAGCGCACGGACAAGCAAGCTCACGATCTCCAGTCTGGCGGCACGTTCGATACGCCGTCGCTGCGCTTCGTGGGCGGGACGGCGCCGTATTTCCACGACGGTCGCTATCCCACGCTGGCCGCGCTCCTCGCCGACACCGATGGTCGCATGGGCCACGCGGGGCAGCTCGAAGCGGCCCAGCTCGGCGATCTGCAGGCCTACCTGCGATCGCTTTGAGAGGCGGTGAGAGCCTGGCCGCGAACCGGCCTGACGCTCACATGCGGACGATGGCCGCGCCCCACGCGAGGCCGGCGCCGAGCGCGCAGAGCAGCGCCGTCTGGCCCGGCTGGATGCGCCCGTCGCGCACCGCCTCGTCGAGGGCTATCGGGATCGAGGCCGCCCCGGTGTTGCCGTACTCGGCGAGGTTCTCGACAAACTTCTTCCGCGAATAGCCGAGGCGCTGCGAGATCTTCTCGACGATGTTGCGGTTGGCCTGGTGCGGGACGACCCAGTCGAGCTCGGCGCTGGTGAGGCCGGCGGCCTTGAGGGCCTGCATCGAGTACGACGTGAGGTGCCGGACGGTGATCGCGAACAGCTCCGGCCCCTGCATGCGGATCGTGTTGCGCCGCGCCGCGATCCGCTCGGCGTTCATCGGCTCGGCCGAGCCGCCGCCGGGCGTCTGCAGCAGGTGCGCGAGCGTCCCGTCGGCGTGGATCTTCGACGAGAGGATGCCGCGCCCATCGCCCGACGACGGTCCGAGGACCACCGCGCCCGCGCCGTCGCCGAAGAGCGCCGCCGTGGTGCGATCGTCGGGATCGACCGAGCGCGACAGCAGATCGGCGCCAATGACGAGGATCGTCTTGCAGGTGCCCGCGGCGATGAACTGATCGGCCACGGTGAGCGCGAAGAGAAACCCGGCGAACGAAGCGTTGATGTCGAACGAGGGGATGAGATCGGCGCCGAGCTTCTGCTGCACGTGCACGGCGGTCGCCGGCATCGGCGTGTCGCCCGTCGTCGTCGCGAGGATGATCATGTCGAGATCGGCCACGGTGAGCCCCGCGGCCTCGATCGCCGCTCGCCCGGCCGCCGCGGCCATGTCGCTCGTCACCTCGCCGGGGGCGGCGACGTGGCGGCGCTCGACCCCCGCGTGCTGGCGGATCCACCCGTCCGTGGTCGGCACCCGCGCCTCGATCTCGGCGTTGGAAACGACCTTTTCGGGCACGTAGCGGCCAGTTCCGAGGATGCGGGTGCTGGGGATGCGGATCTCGCGGGTCATGGGCGGCGCAGCCTATCAGAATCGCCCGCCCGCTCGAGGAGCGCGCGAACGTGCACGTGCGATCTAGCCGCGGCCCGCCTCGCTCGGGTAGAGTCCCCCGCGCCATGGCTGAAAAGAACGATCACGACGACGAGAAGGACGAGAAGGACGAGGACGGCGAGGAGGAGGAGGTCAAAGAAAAGGCTTCCACCGCCGCCGCAAAGGACGACGCCGACGAGGGCGACGAGGACGACGAGGAAGAAGAGGCGAAGCCCGCCGCCAAGCCGGTCGCGAAGGTGACGGCCGCGAAGGCTGGCGCCGCGCGGCCCGGCGCTTCGAAGCGCGGCGCCGTCCCGCTCGCCAAGGCCCGGCCCGTGGCCGCTCGCAAGGGCGGATCGCTCGGCAAGAGCATGATCCTCTTCGTGGTGATCGTCGGCGGCCTCGCCGCGGCGTTCGCGCTCCTCGGCACCGAGAGCAGCAGCGGCCCGGCCGCGCCGAAGTGGAAGACCGGCGACGTCACCGACCTCGAGCTCACCCTCGTCGCCGACGACAAGAAGAACCTCGGCTGCGCGTCGAGCGACGACATCGCCGGCGCTCACTGCGCCTTCGAGGACAAGACCAAGCCCTGGTCGAAGGGCGACAACGCCGACGACAAGAAGCTCCTCAAGCCGTACACCACCGTCGACCACGTGCAGGTCCTCGCGTCGGGCCTCTGGAGCGATCCGGGCATGACGGGCACCCTCCCGACCGTGCGCTTCAGCGTGAAGTGCAAGTACAAGGTCGAGGGGAAGATGAAGACCGCCGCGATCCGCTGGAACGGCGACGGCCCCTGGTACGACTCGAAAGACCTGTATTCCGGCTCGATCTCGGGCTGCAAGCTGGTCCAGTAACGCATGAGTTTCCTCGCCCGCCCCGCGCCGAGCGGCGGCGGGCGAGTTCTCGTTCAGCTCGATGCGCTCCGCGGCGTGGCTATCCTCGCCGTGTTCGTGCAGCACCTCGGCGATCGTTTCCGCCCTTTTCTCGAGGCGCGAATCGACGCGGGGCTCCCCGCGGCGATCGCGCCGTGGGCGCTGACGATCCTCCACCACGCATGGTGGGGCGTGGATCTCTTCTTCGTGCTCTCGGGGTTCTCGCTCGCGCAGGGCTACGTGCGCGCGTTCGCCGCCGGCCGCGCCGGGCCGTCGCCTGGCGTGTTCCTCGCGCGACGCGCCGCGCGGATCTTCCCTGCGTTCCTCGTGGCGCTCGTCGTCATGGTCGCCGTTCATCCGAGCGTCGTGCTGCGGCCGGGGTTCCCCGCGGCGCTCGCGGCGCACCTCGCGCTGCTCCAGGGGTACGTCACGCCGGGTGGGATCGTGCTCCTCGGCGCGGCCTGGTCGCTGACGACCGAGGCTCATTTTTACCTTCTTTTGCCGTGGATCGCGCGTCCTCTGCTCGCGCGCGATCCGGCGCGGCCCGCGCGACGCTGGCTCGTGGCGACGGCGATCTGCGCTCTCGCCTGGGGCTCGCGCGCGCTGCTCCACGCGTGGATCCTCGAGCCCGGCGTGCACACCGCGCTGCTCGAGGCGTCGCAGCGGCGGTGGATCACGAGCCGCCTCGATCAGTTCGTGCTCGGCGCCGTCGCCGCGGCGGTCCACGCGTCGATCGTCGGCTCTCCGCGCGCAGTGATCGCCGCGCGGCGCGCTCCTGCCGCGCTCGCGTTCTCGGCCGCAGCGCTGGTGGTAGCGCTCCGACTCGAGGGCGCGCTCTACCTCGATCCGCACGGCTCGTGGCCGTACGCGCTGCTCTCGCTCGCGACGGCCGCGCTCGTGCTGTCGGCCTCGCTGCTCGAAGGGCGGGCGCTCGTGGTGATCGCCCAGGCGCCGCTCTGCGCGCTCGGCGTCGTGAGCTACGGCGTGTTCCTCTACCACCAGCTCGCGCTCGGCGTGGTCGGGCACGTGCTAGGCGACGGGTCGTCGACGTGGGCCGCGCTCTTCACGAACGCAGCGCTGGGGCTCGCGCTCTCGGCCCTGCTCGGCGCCGCGTCGTGGACGCTGATCGAGCGGCCCGCGCTGCGCGGCGCCGCGGCGCGGCTCCGCGCCGGGTGATCACTCGGGCGGCTTCTTGACGAACTCGCGCCCCGGGTGCTTGCGCTCGTAGTGCGCGATCACCGACTGACCGAGCGCTTCGATTGTCGCGCCGGCGATGCTCATGCGGATCGGGATCCCCAGCACCGGGATGAAGCACGCGGCCTGACAGGCAGCGTACTTGAGGCCCTGGCCCATCGCCGAGAACGCGCCCCCCGCCGTCGTCGCCCCGAACGCGCCGACGCCGTCGCCGTAGATCTCGCCGATCATGCTCAGCAGGTGGGTCTCGAGCGCGACGAGGCCGACCGAGGTGGAGAACGGGATGGGCAGCGCGGCAAAGGCGGCGCCGCCGGCCGCATAGCGGTGGACCCAGCGGTTCGCTTCTTCCTTGCAGGTGGTCATCGGGGCCCATTCTGAACGACGGGGCGCCCGCGCGCCGGGTATTTCGAGCGGATTGCCACTCTGCGGGGAGGCGCTCGCCAGATTGCCTATCACCCCCGACGCGCTGGCCGGAGGATCCGTCGCCCCCGCCGAGGGGGCTGGTCATCTTCTCGCGGCGCGCCTAGAACGCCACGCCGGGCGATTCATCCGTCCCCCCGCGTCGCATGCCCGAGCCTCATTCCCCTGCGATCAGCCAGCCCGCGAACGGCGGCGTCCGCGTCGTGCTGCGCGGCGTCCGTCGCCGCTTCGCGACGGGCGTCGAGGCGATAGCCGGGCTCGATCTCGACCTCGCCGCGGGCTCGTTCGTCGCGCTGCTCGGGCCGTCGGGCTGCGGAAAATCGACGCTGCTCCGCCTGGTCGCGGGCCTCGATCGCGCCGACGCCGGCGAAGTCTCGGTGGGCGACGGAACGACGCGGCCCTCCATCGCGTACGTGTTCCAGGATCCGCACCTGATGCCCTGGCGACGCAACCTCGACAACGTCGCGCTGCCGCTCGAGCTCGCGGGCGTGCCCGTCGCCGAACGCCACGAAAAAGCCCGCGAAGCGCTGAGGATGGTCGATCTCGCCGACGCCGCCGATCGCTACCCGGGGGAGCTCTCGGGCGGCATGCGGATGCGCGCCTCGCTGGCCCGCGCTCTGGTGATCCGACCCAGGCTCTTGCTCCTCGACGAGCCCTTCGCGGCCCTCGACGAGCTCACGCGCCACCGCCTCGACGATCAGCTCCGCGCGCTGTGGATCGAGCTCGGAATGACGGTGCTCTTCGTGACCCACGCCATCGGCGAGGCCGCGTACCTGGCCGAGCGCGCGGTGGTGTTCTCGCGGCGGCCGGCGCGGATCGTCGCCGATCGGACCCTCGATCTGCCGCGCGAGCGCAGCTTCTCCCTGCGCGCCGATCCCGCGTTCGCCCGCGAAGAACGCGCCCTCTACGAGGCCCTCGTGCGCGGCGAGGCGGCCTGATCGCATGGCGCAGCCCGCCCCGTCGCGCCTCGGCGCCGTGCTCGCTCCGCTGCTCGCTCTCGCGGCGATCCTCGCCGTCTGGGAGGGCCTCACGCGCGCCCTCGCCGTGCCCGCGTACTTGCTACCGCCGCCGTCGGCGGTGCTCGCCGCGGCCGCGCACGACGCTGGCGCGCTCGCCTCGGGCGCCCTGATGACGGGCCGCGCCGCGCTGATCGGCTTCCTGATGAGCGCGGTCTTCGGCGCCCTCGCGGCGATCGCGCTCGGCTCGTCGCGCCTGCTCGAGAAGGCCTTCTATCCGTACACGATCTTCCTGCAAACGGTGCCGATCGTCGCCATCGCGCCGCTGCTCGTGCTCTGGTTCGGCCCCGGCCTGCGCGCCGTCGCCGTCTCGGCCTTCATCGTCTCGGTGTTCCCGGTGATCGCCAACACGCTCGCGGGCCTGCGCTCGGTCGATCCAGGCCTGCGCGATCTCTTTCGCCTCTACGGCGCGGGGCGCTTCGCCACGCTGGTCAAGCTGTCGATCCCGTCCGCGGTACCGAGCATCGTCACGGGGCTCCGCGTCGCCTCGGGGCTCGCCGTGATCGGCACCATCGTGGGCGAGTTCGTCGCCGGCTTCTCGGAAGACTCGGCCGGGCTCGGCATCCTCGTGCTCTCGTCGTACCGTCAGCTCCGCACCGATCTCCTCTTCGCGGCGGTGCTCACCGCGGCCGCGCTCGGCCTCGCGCTGTTCGGCGCGGTCAACCTCGTCGGCGCGCTGCTGCTGCGCCGCTGGCACCCTTCGGAGCAGAACCGTTAGCCCGCCCTGAAAGGATCCTGATGCCCCTCCGTGCTCGTTTTTCCCTCGCGCTCGTCGCGCTGTTCGCGCTCTTCGCGGTGCTCTTCGGCTGCTCGAAGCCGGCCGATCCCGGCGGCGCCGCGCGGATCAAGCTCGCCCTCAACTGGGTACCCGAGCCCGAGTTCGGCGGCTTCTACGCGGCGCGTGACGGCGGCGCGTACAAGAAGGCTGGCCTCGACGTAGAGATCCAGGGCGGCGGCGCGGGGGTGCCCGTCGTGCAGATGGTGGCGGCGGGGCAGGCCGATTTCGGCGTCGCCGGCGCCGACGAGGTGTTGACGGCCCGCGCGCGGGGCGCCGACGTGATCCCGATCTTCGCCGTGTACCAGACGTCGCCGCAAGGGATCATGGCGCACGCGTCGCGCGGCGCGAAGGGCATCCCCGACGTGCTCGCGTCGGGCACGCTCGCGGTCGAGCTCGGCGCTCCGTACGCCGCGTTCCTGAAGAAGAAGCACGGCTTCGATCGCGCCAAGATCGTTCCGTACGACGGCGGCGTCGCGCGCTTCGTCGCCGACAAGGACTTCGCCCAGCAGTGCTTCGTCACGAGCGAGCCGATCGCGGCGACGCAAAAAGGCTCGGATCCGCAGGTGTTCCTCGTCGCTGACGAGGGCTTCAACCCCTACGTCGCGGTGGTGATCACCCGGCGCGCGCTCTTCAAGGAGCAGCCCGATCGCGTGCGCGCCTTCGCCCGCGCGACGCAGGAAGGGTGGCGCGCGTACCTCGACGATCCCGCGCCGGCCAACGCCGCGATGGGCAAGCTCAACACCTCGATGAGCGCGGCGACGTTCACCGCCGCGGCCGCCGCGCAGCGCCCGCTGATCGAGACCGACGAGACGAAGAAGCGCGGCCTCGGGACGATGACGCGCGCCCGCTGGGACACGCTCGCGCAGCAGCTCGTCGAGCTCGGCATCCTCGCGAAGGCACCGTCAGCAGAAGAGTACCTCATGGCGGTAGAGTGATTTTTACGCGCGAATCGTCGAAGATTCGCGCCTCCCCGTGGCAATATGGCGGGGCTCTTTCCCTTCCCCGAAACTCTGCACAGGAGCGGTTACTCATGAACGATCGTCGACGCTTTCTTCACGTTCTCGGCGCCACCACGGCCGCCGTCGCCCTGCCGGCCTGCGGCGGCACCGACACGACGACCAGCGGCACGGGGACGTCAGGCGCGGGCGGCGCGGGCGGCAGCGGCAGCACGGCCACCACCGGTGGAATGGGCGGCGCCGGCGGCGCGGGCGGCTCGGGCGCCACCACGGCGGACACGGCCACGGCGTCGGCGTCGGCGAGCTCGAGCACCGGCGGCGGCTGCGACATGAACCCGCCCGGGACCGCCGTCGGCGTCCCCGCGGACTTCACCGCGGCGGGCCTGCACATCCTCGCGGGGACCAAGGTCCTCGTCGGGCGCGACGACAAGGGCCTTTACGCCCTCACCTCGATCTGCCCGCACGAGTTCTGCGACATGGACGCCAAGCAAGGAGGCCAGCCGGTCGGCACCGTCACGGGCCAAGGCATCATCTGCAACTGCCACGGAAGCAAGTTCGACAACTACGGCGCCGTGCTGAAGGGCCCCGCGAACAAGCCCCTCAAGGCCTATTCGATGGCGCTCGGCTGCGACGGCAAGGTCTATGTCGACAAGACCAAGGTGGTGTCGATCGATCAAAGGCTCGACGCATAAGCGCAGACGCGTGCAGCCCTCGGGTTGCGGGAAGAAACAGTTCCCGCGACCCGTCAGCGCCTGTTCTTCGAGCGAGCGAGCCACTCTCGATAAGCGTCGCGCGCGCCGTCCCAGGCCCGTCGGAGCGCCGGGTCAGCGGCCATTCGCGCATTCCAGCTGGCGTCGAGGGCGTGGTGCTGCTCCTCCGTGAGCCGATACCGCTCGAGGACTTCGGTCGGCCTCGCGGGGGCCAGTTCCAGCTCGACGCAAAGCGAAGCGTACTGCTCGACGGAGAGCTGAGGGAGGTTGCTCGCCGGAGCGACTGCGCGCACCGGGATCGCCGCACTGCCAGGCTCCGCGCCAGCGAACGGCAGCGCGGGTGCCACCGGGCCGTCGGCGGCGAGCTGCGTACCGTGCACGTCCTTGAAGCTCCGCATGCCTACCGGAATGAACGCCATCCGCGATGCGGAGGACTGGGCCGGAAGCGCCGGCGCGGCGCTCGGATTGAACGGCAAAGCAGGGCTCTTGGGCACGTCCGCGTTCGTCGCGAGCTGCGTGCCGCGGACATCTGTGAAGCCGCGCATACCCTCCGGCATCCAGGCAACGTCGACAGCTCCGGCAATCGGCGCTCCTGGAGGAGAGATTGGCGGAGCGGACGAGAAAGCCACGGCGTCGACCGGGGGATGAACAGCTCCGGCGTGTCCACGAGCACGATCGAATGGCCGAGACCGATCCTGGCGAACAGCGCCGCGAAGAGCACCGCCTGATGCTCGCTGTCGGAGAGATCCTCGAACGAGAGGCGCTCTCCGGTGGCCCGCGCGAACGCGAGCCCCGACGCCGAATCCCCTGCGTCCAGGCCGAGAAGCCGGAGCTGGGGAGCGAGACCGGCGATCGCCTTCTTCACCGGAGCTAGCGAGTCAGGGAGGCCGACGCGACGCGCGACGCCGCGTTACTCGATGATCTGCCCGAGATCCGCGAGGTTGCCCCGCGCAGCGTCGGTGAGCCAGGCTAGCAGCGGAGCGTATTTGCCAGGATCGCGCGCCATCCCGATCGCCGGATCGGTGGAGAGGACCTCGATCGTCAGCTCGAACAGCTCGCTCATGGCCTCGTGGAGATCGTAGCGCTGGACTTTGAGGCCGTTGGCGACAGCCGCCGAGGCGTCGGGCGAGCCAGGGAACCCGAGAGTGACATTGAGCGGCATGATGGACCTATCTCCTCGAATCCAAGGTGGCAGTTTCGCACCGGGTGCGAGGCGGCCTCGTCCATTCCGCGCCCTCGAGTTGCTCCGGCGCCATTCAGGCAACAGCCGCTGCTACAGGCTCCGCGACCGCGAGCTGTGCCAGCTCGCCGAGGACCCGACTCGGCTCCACGATCTGATCGGAGTAGGCGACAAACCATGCGGAAAGCCTGCCGCCAGGCCCCCCGAGCCCGTCGACGGGCTCCGAAGCCCTGCCGGCAGGCCTTCCGCATGGTCCAGACCACGCCGAGCGCCTGCCGGCAGGCCTTCCGCATGGTCCAGAGCACGCCGAGCCCCTGCCAGCAGGGCTTCCGCATGGTCCGGAGCACGCCGAGCGCCTGCCAGCAGGGGGAGAGCATGCGCCGCGCGCCGCCATTCGCCGCGCGCGGTGACAACCGCCTCCGCTTCCGCTACAGCTCCGTCGACATCATCACGACGCGCCCCGGCCGCGGCGGCTCCGCTCCCGGGCGCCTGCTCTTGCCTCGCTCGGCCGAAGCTGTGATGATGCGGGGGATCCCGTGTCCAACTCACCGCCCATTGCCCACACGCCCATCATCCCGGGGTCGGTCCTCGCCGGGAAATACCGCGTCGAGCGCATCATCGGCCAGGGAGGCATGGGCCTCGTGGTCGAGGCGCGGCACATCGCCCTCGACGAGCGCGTCGCGCTGAAGTTCCTGCTGCCCGAGTACGCGCAGCATCCCGAGGCCGCCACGCGCTTCATCCGCGAGGCGCGCGCCGCCGCGAAGATCAAGAGCGAGCACGTCGCCCGCGTCTCCGACGTCGGCAACCTCGACTCGGGCGCCCCCTACATGATGATGGAGTTTCTCGAGGGGGCCGACCTCTCGCAGACGCTCGAAAAGCTCGGCGTCCTCCCCGTCGAAGACGCCATCGACTACATCATCCAGGGCTGCGAGGCCATCGCCGAGGCCCACACCCACGGCATCGTCCACCGCGATCTCAAGCCGGCGAACCTCTTCCTGAGCAAGCGCCCCGACGGCACGCCGATCGTGAAGGTGCTTGATTTCGGGATCTCGAAGGTCATCGGCGGCGCCGTCGACAACCTCACCAAGACCACTGCGGCGATGGGCTCGGCCCTCTACATGTCGCCCGAGCAGATGCAGCAGACGCGCGCCGTCGATCACCGGACCGACATCTACGCGCTTGGAATCGCCCTCTACGAGCTCCTCGCCGGCAAGCAACCTTACTACGCCGACACGCTGCCGCAGCTCTGCGCCGAGATCCTCACCGGCACGCCGACCCCGATCCGCACCACCCGCCCCGAGATCCCGGAAGAGCTCGCGCAGGTGATGGAGAAGGCCTATGCCCGCGACAAGGGCCAGCGCTATCAGTCGATTGCCGATCTGGTGATCGCGCTCGCCCCGTTCGCCCCGGCGCGCTCGCAGAACACCATCGATCGCGTCGCGCGCATGGCCGGGCTCCCGATCCCCATCGCGGGCAGCGGCGGTCAGCGCTCGTCGAGCCCCTCGGTGCCCATGGGCCCCCCGAAGCAGGGCGGCACGCAGATGATCCCGCAGCAGTACGCGGCACCGCAGCAGCATCAACAGCCGCAGCAACAGCAGAGCGCCCCCGCGACAACGGCGTTGCCGGTCATGGATCCCACGGCCGGCGGCCCGCCGCCTCCAGGATCGATGGGCCCCGCGGTGCCCAACGCCAACCAGATCGTCCCTGGCCACTACCAGGCTCCGCAGAGCAGCCGGGCCTCGGCCGCCTTCAAGCAAGGTCCGGGACAGGGCCAGACCGATGGCAGCATGTCGGCCACCGGCCGAGCGTCGCAGCCCGTGTCGGGCGGCAGCAAGGCCGGAGTGGTGATTGCCATTCTCGGCGTCCTCGCCGTTGCCGGCGCCGCGGCGGCGTTCTTCCTGCGCGGCCACCAGGATCCCCAGCCGGTGGTCGCCGGCCCCGGGACGGAGAAGACGGCCGACACTGCCGCTGTCGTCCCGCCGAACACGGGCGCTCCGCCGGTGGCGACCACGACGCTTCCTGCCGACGTCAAGTCTGCTGCTCCTGCGGCGACGGTCGTCGAGCCGCCGGCACACGTGGTCACAGCTCCCGCCGGCAATGGGACGAAGATTCCTGGGAAGACGGTTGTTGTACCGCCGACGCCCACCGCAGCACCCTCCGTGAAGCCAACCGCCGTTCCTGTGGCAACCGCCAAACCGAACATCTATGACACCTCGCACTAATCCTCGTCGGTACCTCGGCGGAGCGCTCGTCGCATCGCTCCTCGTTCTGAGCGTCGCGCCCGTCGCGCGCGCGCAAGATGCGCAGGCGGTCGCAGCAGCAGAGTCGCTGTTTCAAGCCGGCAAAGGGCTGATGACCCAGAGCAAGTTCGACGAAGCTTGCCCCAAGTTCGCCGAGAGTTACCGGCTGAACCCGCTCCCGGGCACCTCGCTGAACCTGGCCAACTGTTATAAACAGAGCGGCAAGACCGCCTCTGCGTGGGCTCAATTCCGCGAAGCCGCGTTCCAGGCTCGCAAGAACAACCAGGCGGACCGCGAAGCCGCTGCAACTCAAGAGGCGGCAGCGCTGGAGCCCAACCTGTCCAGGCTACAGATCAACGCCGAGCAAACTCCTGGCCTCGTCATCCGCCGCGACAACCAGGAAGTTGGCGCTGGCGCTCTCGGAACGGCGATCCCCGTGGATCCGGGGCCGCACTCGATCGAAGCGACGGCGCCGGGATACTCGGTCTGGTCGACATCAATCGTGATCGGCAAGGACAAAGACAGCAAGACGATCACCATCCCGCTGCTCTCGAAGAACGCGGAGCAGTCCAAGATCGCGGGCGCTACCGGTCCCAACAAGTCGCTCCGCACCGCCAGCTACGTGGTCGGCGGCGTCGGCGTCGCGGGCCTGATCGTCGGCGGCGTCTTCGGCGGCCTCGCCGCGAGCGGCAAGAGCAAGCTCGCCGGAGAGTGCCCTGGCAACGTGTGCCCGACCGGTGCAGCGGCCGACGATCTCGCGTCGGCCAAGGGCAAGGCGACGATCTCCACCATCGGCGTCGCGGCCGGCGGCGCTCTGCTCGCGACGGGCATCGTGCTCTTCGTCGTCTCCGGCAGCAAGGGCGAGGCCCCCAAGGACGAGGCGCCCAGGGCCGCGTTCATCCCCGTCTTTGGCCCCCAGGGCGGCGGCTTCTCTTTCACCGGCTCCTTCTAGTCCCCGCACACGTCGAACCGCGCGCGCGGCTCGGAGCGCTTTGCTGCCTCGGAGGAATCGGCCGCGATTCTCCCGGGCGGCGCGCTGGATGCCCGTGCCGAAAACGGCTACGGCTCTGGCGTTTCCACGCCCCTTCCCCAAGGTCACCCGGATGAATTTCGAACTCACCGAAGAGCAGCAGCTCGTCCTCTCGACCGCGCGCGATTTCGCCCGCAAAGAGATCGCCCCCAAGGCCGCCGAGCTCGACAAGACGGCGCGCTGGCCGCGCGAGATCGTCGCCCAGATGGCCGATCTCGGCTTCCTCGGCCTGGCCGTGCCGACCGAGTACGGCGGCGCCGGCCTCGACAACGTCTGCTACGCGCTGGTGATCGAAGAGGTCAGCGCCGCGTGCGCCAGCTCCGGCGTGATCATGAGCGTCAACAACTCGCTCTTCTGCGACCCGCTCACCAAGTTCGGCACCGACTACCAGAAGAAGGAAATCCTCACGCCCACGGCCCAGGGGAAGATGCTCGGCTGCTTCGGCCTCACCGAGCCGACGAGCGGCTCCGACGCGCGCACCATGCTCACCGTCGGCGAGAAGCAGGGCGACGGCGGGTACCTCCTCAACGGCTCGAAGAACTTCATCACGTGCGGCCCCGAGGCCGAGCACATCATCGTCTTCGCCGTCACCACGCCGCACCCGGACAAGCCGCGCCACACCGCGCTGATCGTCCGCCGCGACGCCGCCGGCTACAGCGTCTCGCCCCACGACGAGAAGCTCGGGATCAAGGCCGCGCACTCGTCGTCGATCTACTTCGACAACGTCCGCGTCCCGGCGGAGAACATCCTCGGCGAGGAGGGCTCGGGCTTCAAGATCGCCATGGCCACGCTCGACGGCGGGCGCATCGGCATCGCGGCGCAGGCCATCGGCATCGCGCGCGCAGCCTACGAAAAGGCCGTCGCGTACTCCAAGGAGCGCAAGGCGTTCCGCACGCCGATCGCCAACCTCCAGGCCATCCAGTTCATGATCGCCGACATGGCCGTCGACCTCGACGCCGCGCGGCTGCTCACGCTCCGCGCCGCGACGATGAAGGACAAGGGCGTGCGCCACACCGCCGAGAGCGCGATGGCCAAGCTCTTCGCCTCGGAGATGTCGTCGCGCGTGACCCACAAGGCCCTGCAGATCCACGGCGGCTACGGCTACATCGCCGAGTACGGCGTCGAGCGCCACATGCGCGACGCGCGCATCACCGAGATCTACGAAGGCACGAGCGAGATCCAGCGGATCGTCATCGCCGCCAGCGCGCTCAAGGGTTGAAGAGGACACCGTGAAGCAGCCGGCGATCTTGATCCTCGCGACCGTGATCATGGCGACCGGCTGCGGCGCTGCGCCGCCGCCGCCCGCGACCGACGGCGACGCGAAGCCGACCGAGGCCAGGCCGGCGTTCCACGAGCGCCAGGGCATCGGCGCCGAGAGCGAGATCGGCGGCCTCGACGAGGGCAAGGTCAAGCGCGTCTTCGAGAAGGCCACGACGCAGCTCTCGGCTTGCTACGACAAGGGCGCCGAGCGCGTCCCGTACCTCGCCGGCGACGTCAGCTTCCGCCTCCGGATCACGAAGAGCGGCGCCGTCCGCTGGGCCCACGTGAAGGACTCGAGCCTGGGCGATCGCGCGACCGAGGAGTGCATGCTCGCCATCCTCAAGAACGCGTCGTGGCCGCGCCCCGAGGGCGGTGAGGGCCTCGCCGAGAACAGCTACAAATTCGAGCCCGGGAGCGAGGAGCGCCCGCCCGTGGCGTGGTCGCCGGAGCAGCTCGGGCAGCCCTTCCGCAAGGCCCGGGGCGCGCTCGCGAAGTGCCGCAGCGGCGCGGGCACGGGCGCGATCAAGGCCACGCTCTACGTCGACACCGACGGCAAGGCGAGCGCCGTGGGCGTGGCGACGGCCGACGAGCGCGGCGACGCCGCCGTGAGCTGCGTCGTCGACACGTTGAAGAGCCTGACGTTCCCCTCACCCGGCAGCTACGCGAGCAAGGTCAGCGTCAACATCGACTGACGAATTCGTTGCAGCTCAAACGATCGGCCGGCCTCGACCGTCGGAGATCGTTGGAGCTCAAACGATCCAGCGGACCAGGACTACAGTGACGTTGTCGGGGCCGCCGTTGCGGTTGGCGGCCTCGATCAGCTTCGACGCGGCCTCCTCGATCCCGGCGTGGGCGCCGAGGATCTCGGCGATCTCCTCGTCCTTCACGGGGCCGGAGAGGCCGTCGGAGCACACCAGCAGGAGATCGCCGAGCTGCGGCTCCTCCAGGCGGGTGTCGACCTTCACGGTCTCCTTCATGCCGAGGGCGCGCATGATCACGTTCTTGTGCGGGAAGGCCTCGATCTCGGCGGGGCTGAGGCGCCCCATCTTCACGTACTCGTTCAGCAGCGAGTGATCGTCGGTGAGCTGCTCGAGCGCGCCGCCGCGGAAGCGGTAGACGCGGCTGTCGCCGACGTGGGCCACGTACGAGCCCGAGTCGAGCACGAAGAGGCCGGCGAACGTGGTGCCCATGCCCTTCTTCTTGCGATCGCTCGCGGCGGCCTCGTGGATGCGGAGGTTCGCCAGCTTCACGCCCATGATGAAGCGGTTCTCTTCGTAGCCGCGGCCGCGATCGAGCTTGTAAGGCCAGGTCTTCTCGGGGTCTTCGGCCGTCTCCTTGAAGAATTCGGCGATGGTCTCGATCGCCATCTTCGAGGCGACCTCGCCGCAGGCGTGGCCTCCCATCCCGTCGGCGACGAGAAACAGCCCGTACTCCGCGAGGATCGCGAAGTTGTCCTCGTTGTGGTTGCGCTTGCGGCCGACGTTGGTCTCGCCGGCGGCCTCGATGCGGAGTGTCACCGTGCGTTTTTATCCTCGACTGGCCCCGGAGCACAAACGTTACGTTCTGCTGTCCCGTGGGCGACCCCCCTGGGGGGTGCTACGGTTCGGCCGTGAACAAGATCATCCGCGAGGTCCTGGTTCTCCTCTGGAAGGCCTTCCGCCTGGTGCTGTGGAAGTGGCTCCGCCCGTTGCTGGGCCGGCTCGTGCTCTACACCGTGCTCCTGGTCGGCCTGGTCGTGATGCTGGTGATCTTCGCGACGCGGCTCTGACGGGCACGTTCCGGCGCCCCCCGGCGCTCTGGCCGGGTCCGGCGCCGACTCACCCGAGGGATGAGCGGGCGATGACGGTCCGCTGGATCTCGCTCGTCCCCTCGTAGATGCGGGTGACCCGAACGTCACGGAGATGACGCTCGGCAGGGAAATCGCGGACGTAGCCGTAGCCGCCGTGGATCTGGACGCCGCGGTCGCAGATGCGGCCGGCCGCCTCGCTCGCGAAGAGCTTCGCCATCGCCGCCTCGCGCGAGAAGGCAACGCCGGCTTCCTTCATTGAAGCAGCGCGCAGGGTGAGCAGGCGGGCCGCCTCGAGCTCGGTCTTCGAGTCGGCGATCATCCACTGGATCGCCTGGTAATCGCCGATGGGATGGCCGAACTGCTTGCGCTCGCGCGCGTACGCCGTGGCCTCTTCGAGCGAGGCCGTCGCGATGCCGACCGCCTGCGAGGCGATGCCGATGCGGCCGCCGTCGAGGGCCATCATCCCGATCTTGAAGCCCTGGTTCTCGACGCCGAGGAGCGCGCTCGCGGGGACGTTGCAGTCGTCGAAGGTGACGGGCACGGTGTTCGAGGCGCGGAGGCCGAGCTTGTCTTCGTGCTTGCCGGGCTTGAGGCCCGGGTTCGCGCCCTCGACGAGGAACGCCGAGAGGCCCTTGGTTCCCGGGCCGCCGGTGCGGGCCCAGACGACGAAGACGCCCGCGTACGAGCCGCTGGTGATCCACTGCTTCTGGCCGCGGATGATCCAGCCGTCGGTCGTGCGCTCGGCCGTGGTGCGCATCGATCCGGGATCGCTCCCGGCCTCGGGCTCGCTCAGCGCGAAGGCTCCGGCGACGTACTCGCCCGACGTCAACCGGGGCACGTAGGTCTCGCGCTGCTCGGGGGTCCCGAACGTGGTGATCACCTCGGCGACCATGTTGGTCACCGACATCGTCACGGCCGTCGAGGCGCAGCCGCGCGCGACTTCCATCATCGCCAGCGCGTAAGCGACGACGCCGGCCTCGGCGCCGCCGAGCGCCTCGGGGATGTTGACGCCCATCAGCCCGAGCCCGGCCAGCTCGCTCAGGATCTCCTTCGGAAAGCGCTCATCGCGGTCGAGCTCGGCGGCGATTGGGCGGACGACGCGCTCGACGTAGTCGCGGGCGGTGCGGACGATGAGCTGCTGCGTTTCGGTGAGGTCGAGGTCCATGCGGCCGCGGATCTTAGCGGTTCACGCGGCCCGGCGCGCGCACTTTCCCCGGGGCGCGGCGCCGCAAAAATATCGCGCTGCGCCGACGGTTCCGGCGGCCCCCGTCAGTGGCGGCGGCGACGGCCGTGATCGCGCGTCCGCGCCGTGCGCACGCGCCCTCCCGGATCTTGCTTCGCGATGAAGCGGACCACCTCGAGAAAGCCCTCGTGCTTCAGCAGCGCGTCCACGGTGGAGTACTCGCGCTCGAGCTCCTTGTTGGTGAACGTGGCGTGGATGGCGCGGTGGCAGTCGGAGCAGATCGTCTCCGTCACCTTCCCTTTGCGGGATTTCGGGACGAGGTGATGATCGCTCGGGTGGTGGTTCGGGCGGGCGCAGATCGGGCAGGGATCCGGGGGCGGTGCGGTGATCATCGGGCGCCTCGCCCTGTTGTAGCCGAGCTTCAGCCGGTGCGGGAGCCGGCGGGCGCGACGTCGTCCTGCGGCGCGCGCGCGACGCGGAGGCGAACGCAGGTGGTCGTGGGCGCAGCCCGCTGCGTCACCTCGGTCGCGCAGCCACCGACGACCGAGTAGCGCCCCTCGGCGGCGCGCGCCGATCGCCCGCGGCTCCGCCCTGCGTCGGCGATCAGCTCGTCGAGCTCGGCCTGACCCAGCGCTTCGTCCACCACCAGCAGCGCCGCGCCGACATCACGCGCCAGCGCGTCGAACTCGGTGGGATCGAACTCGTGGAGGTACGAAGGGACGATCATCGCGAGCGGTCGGCGGCGCACGGCCTCGCGGCCCATCGTCACCAGATCGCACTCGCGAGCGCTCATCCCCGCGCGGGCCGCGGCCTCGACGCAGCGGCGGCGCAGCTCCGGGGAGCAATGGATGGCGAGCACGCTCGACAGCGTCCGGATCGGGGCCGCGTTCACCAGCTCGTCCGACATGATCCAGATCTCCTCGACGACGCGCGGGGGCGCCGCGGCGCCGGGCGAGGGCGCGCGCTTCATCGTCGCTCTCGGGGTCAACGGAGGGCCGCGCGAGACCTTGAGAGAAATCGACGACGAGCCGGAGGAAAGCCGCCCCGGGTCCGGGAGCGAGGCGCCGCGCGCCGGATCATGCCGTCGTGATTCTCGTCGTCGAGGCGAGCGCCGGCGCGACGCGGCGCTCGCGCGGAGTCAAGCCGAGGAGGCGCGGAGGACGGGCGGGCGCGCCTCTTCGGGCAAGAGCTGTCGGAGGTGCCAGGCATGGAGGTGAGAGCGCAGCTCGGCCTCGCGGAGACCGCGTTGAAGGCGGCCCATCAGCACGCCGGCGCCGAGGATCATGAAGAGCGCGGCGACGGTGAGCGCGAACAGCGTCGGGATCTCGGGGAAGCGCGCGGCGTCGACGCGGATGCGCATCCCCGCGTCGTCGAACGAATACGACGGCGGGAGCGCGCCCGAGAGCTCGAGCAGCAGCGGCGCGAGCAGCCCCGCGCACCCGGTGAGCAGCACGGTGAAGCGATACCGGGCGTCGTGCGACATCGAGTACGCGAACGTCGCGACGGCGATGAGCCCGGGCGTGAAGATCAGCGGCCCGAAGCTGCGCGAGAGGCAGCCGAAGGCGAGCATGCTGAGCAGATATGCCAGGTACGCGCTGAGGTGCAGCGACGACGACGACTGCGCGCGCCGGCGCGACGCGAGCAGCTTGACCAGCGACGAGGTGATCGTGAGCACCGCCCAGGCGCCGAGCAGCTTCCAGCTGCGCAGGCCCATCCACGCGGCGATCGGCGCGAGGAGCGCGACGCCGGCGAAGTCGAAGCGGGCGCCGTCGCGGAGCAGCCGGCGGTGGCGCGCGCTCGCCGCGACCTCGAGCTCGGTCGACACCTCGCGCGGGACCTCGCGCGGCGGCGCGGTGATCACATGCGCCAGCGCGCGCATCGCCGGCTCGTTGGTGGGATCGAGCGCGAGCGAGCGCGCGACCTCGTTCAGCGCCTCGCGGCGGAAGATCTCCGAAGGACCGGAGTCCGAGGCCACCCGCGCGGCGGCCTGCGTGGCGGCCTCGGCGTGGCGCGAGGCGAGGCGTCGGCGGAGCTCGAGATCGCGATCACCGTTGAGGAACTGCTCGATGGCGTCGTGGAGCTTGCGCGCCGACTGGTAGCGGTCCTTCGGCTCGACGCGCGTGGCCTTGACGCAGATCGCCTCGAGCTCCGGCGGGACGTCGAGGTCGGGCGCGCGCTCCGACGGGCGGGCCGAGGCCCCTTTGAGCGTCGAGTGGAGCATGGCATTCCACGAGGTCTTCGGGTGCAGCGTGGCCAGCGTGAGGATCTCGAAGAGCACGGCGCCGAGCGCGTAAACGTCGCTCCGCTCGTCGAGCTCGGCGATCTTCCCGAGGGCCTGCTCGGGCGCCATGTAGCCGAAGGTGCCGAGGATGCGCCCGGCGGCGGTGTGGATCTCGTCGGAGCTCGGATCGCGCACGGCGAGCTCGGCGTCGTGCTCGGAGCGCTCCCTCAGCTTGGCGAGGCCCCAATCGAGGATGTAGACCTCGCCGAAGTCGCCCAGCATGACGTTGGAGGGCTTGAGATCGCGATGAAGCACGCCGCGCGAGTGCGCGAAGTCCATGGTCAGGCACACCGAGGCGAACGCGGTCAGGAGCCGCCGCTGCGGGAACTGCCGGATCACCTCGGGGCTCTTTTCGCGCAGGCCGCGGAGGATCTCGCCGAGCGTCAGCCCGCGGAGGCGCTTCATCGTGAAGTACATGGCGCCCGTCGCGTCGACGCCGAGATCGTAGACGGGTACGATCGACGGGTGCTCGAGCTGCCCCTGGACGCAGGCCTCGCGGAGGAAGCGGGCGCGGAGCTGCGGATCGGATCGGTGCGCCGGGAGCAGCACCTTCATCGCCACCTCGCGGCCGACCCACGCATCGCGGCAGAGGTGGACCTCGCCCATCGAGCCGCGGCCGAGCGGGCGCTGGAGCTCGTAGCGATCGACGGCCCCATCGAGCGAGCCCTTGCCCGGGTTGACCGGCCCCGGCGCGGCGCTGCCGCGGACCATGGCGGGCTCGCCCGGAAACGTCTCCTCGTCGGCCGCGGCCTCGTTCCCCGTGTCGTTGAGGCGCCCCATGATTTCGTCAGGAGGCCCCAAGGGAGTGAACGACGTCAAGGGCACAATCGGACAAAGAACTACATCGGCGCAAGCACCCTTGTTCATCACCGCTCTCGGGAGTCACCCGGTCATTCCGGGCGAAGCTCCCGACTGCATGTTGCGTGAAAGCACGGGGTCACGCGGCAAGCTCACAGGTACACCATTGTGCTTCTTCAGGCGTTCTCATCGCACTCGAAGGGAAAGGAAGGGAAGACGCGCATATGCGGAGGCAGGAGCTCGGTCGTCGTCATCGTAGTGGCGGCGCAGGGAGATCCTGGATCCAGCGCAGGAGTCAGGGATGGTGACCGGGAGATCGACGGGAGGGAACCATGATGTACACCGAGCCGGCTACCGGGCGACGCGCAGTTGGCGGCCTCGAAAACTGCCAGACGGAATTTCACCCCACCGACGCGGTCGAGGCGCACGCGGCGCTGGCGCAGGTCGCGGACACGTTGCTGCGCGGGGACGACGCGCGCGCGGCGTTCCCCGACGTCTACGCCGTCATCACGCAGCGCGTGGTCTTCGAGGTCGCGCGGCCGGGGGGGCGTTTCCAGGAGCCGGCGTGGATCACGCAGCTCGCCGGACGCTTCTGCGGGCGTTATCTGGAGACGCTGCGCTGGGCGCTGGATGGGCACGCGCAGGACACCAGCGCGTGGGCCAGCGCCTACGACAGCGTCGGCGCCGAGGGCATGCCGCCCGTGCAGCACGCGCTGCTCGGGCTGAGCGCGCACATCAACTACGATCTGGCGATCGGCATCCACGCGACGATCGTCGAGCATGGATACGCCGAGGATCGGGCGATGATCGCGCGGTACAAACACGATCACGATTTCGTCAACACGCTGCTCGACGCCGCGATCCCCGAGGCGCTCGATCGGCTGGTCAAGCGGCATCACTGCGCCGCGACGGCGTGGCTCTCTCGAGCGAGCTGGCTGACGCGGTGGTTCACGATGGAGCTCCTGGTGCGCTGGCGGGCTCGGGTGTGGGTCGAGGTCGAGGCGCTGCTCGCGGCGCACACCAGCAGCCAGCGGGCCCGGGTGCTGCGCCGGATCGGCGCGCGCTCGGCGAGGATCGGCGCGCTGCTGCGCCGCCCGATGCCGGCGCTCCGACGCGTCCACGCCGCCTCGTGGTGAGCCGTGGATCTCCGCGACGGCGCCGACGCATCCCCCCGGAGGAACGGCGCCATCGACGATGAATGCACCGTTGATTTGGGTGCCCACGCGCTTTTTCGCTACCATCGTCGCAAGTGTTTCCGGTGGAGCCCATCCCCGAACGGATCGGGGCATACCGCGTCCTCCGCCGCCTCGAGGCGCCGGGGCCCGCGGAGACGTTCCTCGGCCGCGTCGAGGGGCCGCGGGGGTTCGCGCGCGACTGCGTCCTCAAGCGGATGAAGAACACCATCGAGGGCAACGAGCGCCTCGCGGAGGAGCTGGCGCGCGAGGCGGCCATCTGCGGCCGGATCAACCACCCGGCGATCCTGCGGATGATCGACTTCTTCGAGGACGCCGGGCAGCTCGTGCTCGCGCTCGAGTACATCGATGGAACGGCGCTCGATCAGCTGCTCGATCACCTCGCCGAGCGACGGCTCAAGCTCGGCGACGCCGCGGCGTTCTACATCGGTCACCGCATCGCCGGCGCCCTCGCGCACGCCCACGCGTTCACCGACGATCAGGGCGTGCCGACGCCGATCATCCACCGCAACCTCCACCCCAGCAACGTGGTGATCGGCGCCGACGGCGACGTCCGCCTCACGGGGTTCGGTGTCGGCAAGATCCTGGGGCGCACGCCCGACACGGCGATCGGCACGATCAAGGGCACCCCCGGCTACATGGCGCCCGAGCAAGCGCGCGGCGAGCCGGTGACGGCCAAGGCCGACACCTACGGCATGGGCCTGCTGCTCTGGTCGCTGCTGACGGGCTTGAAGCCGCCCCAGGACGGGACCTGGCCGGCGAAGATCGGCACGCTCCGCAAGGATCTGCCGCGGGAGATCGCCGCCGTGATCGACGCGGCGCTCGACCGCTTCCCGGGCACGCGGCGGATCACCTGCAGCGAGATCGAGCGCTGGCTCGGCAAGGTCGCGAGCGACGACAAGGGGAAGCGCGAGCTCAAAGAGCAGATGGCGACGCTCGCCGACGAGCTGTCGACCGAGGACATCGAGGCGGAGCCCGAGGTCGCCGTGATGCCTCCCGTCGCGCCCGCGGCGCCGCCTGCGAACCCGTTTCAAGGCGTGCGCTTCGGGCCGCCCGCGCCCGTCGACGTGACGATCAACGCGGCGCCGGCGCCCGCGGCGAAGGGCCGAGGCGACTGGCGACAATCGCTGCCCGACGTCGACAACCTCGACGAGCTGATCGACTCGGTGCGCTCGCCGGATCGCCCGCGCCTGTCGGAGCCCACGCTCGCGGCGGGCCGCGCGTACCCGCCGGCGCCGCCGCTCCCGACGCCGATCGCCGCGGCGGTGCTCCCGCGCGCCGCCGCGCCGATCGCCGTGACGCCGCCGATCGCCGCAGCGCGGCCGATCGCGCCCGCGCCGCCGATCACGCCGGCGCCGCCGATCGCCCTGGAAGCGCGCGCCACACCGGCGCCGACGACGCGGATCACGCCGGTGTCGTTCGGCGAGATCGCGCCGAGCCCCGCGGCCACGCCGCAGCCTCCTCCCGCCGCGCCGGTCATGGTGGCGGCGAGCGTCGCCGTCGTCGCGGCACCCGCGCCGGCCCCCGAGGTCGTGACGTCCGCGCCGGTGTTCGGATCGCCGCCGGTGTTCTCGCCCGGGCCGCCGCCGGTCGCGCCGGCGCGGCCGCGCGCCGTGTCGCTGCCCGACGGCGTGCCCGCGCCTCCGCGCCCGCGCGCGCCGTCGCCGTCGCTGCTGGCGGCGGGTCGACGCACGCTGGGCACGGGCGACACGATCGCCGTCTCGGCGCTCACCGCGACCATCGTCGTCGTCCTCGCGTTCTTGCTCCGCGAGCGCCCGCCCGCGCCGCGCGCCACGAGCTCGGCCGACGCCGCGAGCTCGGCGGCGATCCCGGTCGCGCTCGGGCCCTCGCTCCCCGCGCCCACCGCGAGCGCGGCGGTCACGCCGGCGCCCCCCAGCACGGCGAACCTGCCCGCGGGGTTCGGCTACCTCACCGTCGTCTCGCCGGCCGCGGCCCACGTGTACATCTCGGGCAAGCGCCTCGGCCCCGCGAACGAGGCCCTCGAGGTCCGCTGCGGCCGCTGGTTCGTCCGCCTCGCTGCCCCGCGCGAGGGCCGCTACCCCGAGTGGGTCAGCCGCGGCGAGACGGTCGACGTCGGCTGCCAGACCGCCACGAAGATCGAGATCCTCCCCGCCCCGCAGGGCGGCGCCGGCAAGCCGTGAGCGCGCGCCCGATCCGTTTGAGCTCAAACGAATCGGGCCGCGGCGCCGTCAGCCGCCGAAGAGCAGGATGGCCCGCGCCTTGGCGAAACGCGCCGTGACGCCGACGAGGCCGGGCCGCGCCGCGAGATCGTCGAGCACCGCCAGCGTCTGATCGCGCGAGAGCGCATGGGCCGGGAGCCGCAGGCGGCGCAAGGCGTCGAGCACCGCCTCGTCGGCCCGCTCTTGCCCGACGGTGCTCGCGAGCAGCCCCACGAGCTCGCCGACGAGCAGCGATCGCGTGATGCTCTTCAGCGACGACGGCGGCGGATCCTCGCTCGACATCGGCGGGACGACGCTCGCGCGCCCGCTCGGCGGCGCCGACGGGGGCCCGATGAGCTCCATGCGCGAGCGGGCAAAGCGCGCGGTGACGCCGACCATGCCGGACGCCTTCGCGAGCTCCGAGAGCAGCGCCGAGGCCTGCGTGGGCGAGATGACGACGGCCGGGAGCCCGAGCCGCAGCGCCGTCGTGTTGACGACCTCGGCGCTCTTTTCCCACCCCAGGGTCGCGGCGAGCATCTCGACCAGCGACCGGATCGTGATCGTGTCTCCGCGCGTCGGCGCCGTGGAGGCCACCCGCTCACCCCTCCGGGAACGCCAGCACCACGCTGGTCGTGTTGTGGAAGCCGCTCATGTCGCCGACGTCGAGCGCGATCTCGCCGTAGGTCTCGAAGCCGGCGAGGACCGCGCCGCCGAGCTCCTCCGACATGCCGCGCACCGCGCGACCGAAGTCGTCGTTCAGGATCAGGTTCCGGCAGATGCAATCGAACACCAGCGCGCCCGCGGCCTTGCGCCCGCCGAGCTGCGCGAGCGCGCGCCGCGCGGCCTCGCGGGCGCTCTCGATCTGCCGCTCCGGCAGGCTCTCCGTGATGCGGAAGACCGTCCCCTCGGGCACGCCGCACGCGAAGTTGATCGACGTCCCCGTGCGCGACAGCGGCGCGCGGATCTTGAGATCGTTCCCGGCCGCCAGGCCCGCCTCGTAGCGGAGCAGGTACGCGCCCTCGTCTTCCTTCGCGGGCGGCTCGATCCCCGCCGACTCCGCCGCCGCCCTCGTCTGCGCGAGCCACCACGGCCACGCGGGCTCGCCCTCGATGGTGTGCACCACGTTGCCCTCGGCCTGCGTCACGCGGAACGGCGGCGAGATCGGCCGGTGCCCGTGGCAGACGCCGACGCCGAGCGGCGCGCGCGAGAACAGCAGCGCGATCACCGCGGCGTCCGGCGCCGCGAGGCCGCCCGCGGCCACATGCGTCACGCTCATCTGCAGATCGTCGCCCGCCGCGCCGCCCGCGAGCGGCACGTTCGGCCCGAGCGCCGAGGACGCGAGCAGCGTCGTCTCCTCGCCGTTCCCGGCCATCGGATCGAGCAGCAGGATCGCCGTGCAGCACGGGTAGCCGGCGACCTCGCGCGGCAGGCCCTCGAGCGCCGCCATCACGGCCCGCTCGGGATCGGCCTTCAGCCCCCGACCGATGCCGGCGAACACGCGGTAGTCGCCCGCGAGAGCGAAGAGGACCGCGGCGCCCTTCTCATCGCCTTGCTCGGTGAACTCCCCGGCCGTCGACGCCCCGATCCGGATCGCGTCGGGGAACTCGCGCCCGAGCGCGGCGAACACTTCGTCGAGGGGCTGCTGCGTCGACGCGAACGCCGCCAGCATCACCGGCGCGCTCCCGCCGAGGCGCTCGCGCACCTCGCTGCAGAGCTGCGCCGTCGCCTCCTTCGCCGCACCTCGCGCCAGGGCAGTCGCAATCTTGGTCGGCATCCGATCTCCTCGCCGCGAAATCTCGACGCGCAGCAAACCGCGAGAATGCGGGGGTCCGCTCGGCGTGGCAACGAGCAAATGGCGCGTTCTCGCGCGAGCGTGGCCGCGATGACATGCGGCGGCGGAGGCGCGCGAGGCCCGAGCGAGCGAGCGAGCGGCGCAGGGCCACCCATCCCGATAGCCGCGCTCGTCGACGAGCAGAGTGTCAATCTCATGACGGTTCCCGGGGAGCGGCGGCCAGCATGAGCCTTCATTTTACGGCGCAAAAAGGACTGATTCCGTCCGGGATGCGATTCGCCCGGTTACCTACTCCAATTCACTTCTGCGCAAGATCAGGCCAGCTCTCCTCCCAATTCCTCGGTGCCTCTCGATCGTGCTGGCTCAGACTGGGTATCACGTGCACCATGCGCCGCCGTTCGCCCCGCGAATTCGCCCCACGACCCACCGAAGACACGGCCTTCCATGACCGCATCCAACGACGAAACCGCAGGACCCAAAGGCACCACGCCCGAGGCTCCGCGCCCGCCGAGCGGCGACGGCGAGACGATACCGACGATCCGCCACGCAGGGGCGCTCGTGCCCTTCATCTACGAGCGCCTGCGCAAGGCCCTAGGCACCGCCAAGGGGGCCGAGATCATGCGCCAGGTCCTGGTCGGCTTCGCCAGCCGCCCGGTCGAGACCGCGCAGGATCTCCTCGATTTTGCGGAGCGTTTGATCCGCCTGGGCAAGCTCACGCAGCCCGTGGGGCGCTCGCTCAAGGTCGACGCCATCCTCCGCGGGGCCACCGAGCACCGCTGATCACGTCGAGGTGAGCGGCGCGCTCCGCACCGAGCGAGCCGGCCCGCCCTCGAAGCGCACGTCGAGCCCGAATGCGTCCTTGAGCATCCCGGCCTTGGCGAGGACGGTCCACTCCTCCAGCGCGCGATCGCCCGATCCCTGCACGTCGAGCAGCAGCACCTCGCCCTCCACGCGCGCGCTCACGTCGGTCACCTTGCCGCGGTGCTCGCGATCGAGGGCGTCGGCGACGCGGAGGATCGCCGCCATCGATTTCACCTTGCCGCGATCTTCCCGCGGCAGCGCGCGGAAGTTGTCGTGGTCGAGCTGCGGCGCGCTCTTGCGGTGGTAGCGCGCCACGTTGGCCACGATCGCCCGCTCGGGCGGCGTCATCCCCAGCAGATCGCTGTTGGCGATGAGATAGAAGCTGTGCTTGTGGTGCCCTTCGTACCGCACGTAGTCGCCCACGTCGTGGAGCAGCGCGGCCGCGTGGAGCAGGATCCGATCGCGCGGGCCGAGGCGGTGGTGCGGCTGGAGCTCGTCGAACAGCTTGACCCCGAGGCGACCGACGAGGACCCCGTGCGCCTCGTCGAACTGGTAGCGGCGACCGAGCCGCAAGCAGGCGTCCGTCAGCGCGAGCGCCTCGCCGCGAAAATCCTGAGGGACGAAATGCGCGCGCGCCAGATCGACGAGCACGCCCTCCTTCAGGCCCACGCCGGGCGCGGCGATCGAAGTCAAACCGAAGGCGTCGGCGAGGCGACAGAGCACGCTCGCGGCGGGCACGATGGTGTCGGCGCGATCGAGGCGCAGGCCCCACGTCGCCACGCGCTCGTCGACGCTCTTGTCGCAGAACCGATCGAGGAGCCGCTTCATCGCGGGCACGTCGATCGCGCGTCCGACCGGGAACGCGCTGGGCACCGGGCAGAGATCGGCGAGCGTCTCGATGTTGCCGCCGGTGCCGACGAGCTGCTCCACCGCGCCGCCCGTGAGCTCGTTGATCTCGGGGATCGCCTCGACGAACACGCGATCGATGTACTCGTCGAGGAGGTTCCGGTGCGCGGCGTCGATCGGGCCGCGCCCTTCGAGGAAGGCCTCGATCAGGCGCACCGTCCCCACGGGGAGCGATCGCGCGAAGACCGCCGTCGCCGCGCGCGGGCCGTCGGGTGAGCCGCGCAGCAGCGTGATCTCGGTCGAGCCGCCGCCGATGTCGATCAGCACGGCGTTGCGCCCCGCGAGCTGCCCGCGCTCGGCCACCGCGAGCTGCACGAGGCGCGCCTCTTCGACGCCCTCGATCACCTCGACGTGCACGCCGGCCTCGCGCTCCGCGCGCTCGACGAACACGTCGCCGTTGCTGGCCTCGCGCGCCGCGCTCGTGGCCACGGCGCGGTAGCGATCGACCTTGGCGCCGTCCATCGCGACGCGGAAACGCCGCAGCGCTTCGCAGGCCGCGCCGATCACCCCGGGCTCGAGCCGCCCCTTGGTGAACACGTCGTGCCCGAGGCGAACGGGCGCCCGATCGACGAGGATGTCGCGGAACGGCGTGAACCGCGGCCCGTCGGGGCCGATCACCGGCGGATCGACCTCGACGATGCGCAGACGGATGGCATTGGATCCGATGTCAATCGCCGCGACGCGCGCCATGGCCGGAGAAGTAGCGAAGCGCCGCGTCGTTGGCTACTCTCCCGACGGTCATGCGCAGCCAGCAGGGAGTCAGCACAGGAAAATGGAGCGCCCTGGGCGCGGCCGCGCTCGCCGCGTTCGCGCTCTTCGGGTGCGGTCCGGGCGAGGCCAAGGCGCCCAACGCCATGCGCGCGCTCGACGAGCGGCGCGCCCTCGAGGTGATCCGTCAGGCCGTCAAGAACGAGGGCGTCGATCCCGCGGCGGGCCGCGACGCGAAGCTCACCGGCGGCACGAAGGACATCCACATCGACATCGGCATCGCGGGAAAAGATTACGGCATCGCGTACATCAGCGCCGACGACGCGCAGAAGCTCGGCGACGCCATCCCTCACGCCAACAAGAAGGACGAACGCCTCCGCCTCGTGCGCGCCGGCGACGACGGCGAGACGCGGATCGTGCTTCTTTACCAGGACAACTACCTCTACGACGATCTCTCGGGCGAGGGCCACGAGCAGACGACGATCTCGTGCGAGCGAGCCCTGACGCGCGACGTCCAGGATTTCATCACCCACGCGCGCACGCAGAAGTACAGGTAGCGCCATGGCCGATCCCGACAAACGTCGGCGCCGCGCGCGCGCCGCGCCGGTCGACGAGAACGACGACGACGAGGGGGAGAGCGAGCTCGAGAGCGTCGCCGAAGAGCCCGTCGCTCCCGCGGTGCTTCGCAAGGGCGAGCGCCTGCCCGACCTCGAAGAGAAGGCCCCACGCCAGGCGCTCCAGCTCGGCGGTGGCCTGCTTCTCATCGGCCTCGGCATCGTCGGCACCGGGCTCGGCGGCATGGGCGCCGTCGTCGCGCTCGTCGGGCTCGCCTCGATCATCTACGGCATCCACGCCTTCGGCCGGCTCGGCGGCGAAGACTTGACGCCCGCCTCGGTCGACGCCGTCGCGCGCTCGTCGAGCACGGTGCGCCTCGTCCTCGGCCTGGTGATCGCCGCCCTCGGGCTCACGCTCACGATCGCGGCGTACAAGGGTCTCGCGCCCGACGGGAGCCTGGAGACCGCGGTGATCGCCTTCGTTGGTGGGGGGTTCCTCGCCCTCCGGGCCGCGATGGCGCTCTCGCCCACGAAGAAGACGCGCCGACCTGCTTGAACTCCGGCGCCGTTTGGACCATCGTCCGCCGCCATGAACCGCCCCTCCCGCAAGCTTGCCAACCTTCTCGCTAAGGTCGCGCGCAAAGAATCCATCAGCCTGAAGAAGCCCGGCAAGCGCACCAAGGCGTGGCGCAAGTTCGCCGCGGCCGCCGCCGTCACCATCGAGGCCCTCAAGAACGGCCCCGCGACCACCGACGCGCAGGCGTAGCGCCGTTGCTCGGGGGAGCGTCGACGCGCTCCCCCGAGCGTCAATCTCGCGGTGCTCGCGCCGCGTCACCGTGGTCTCGCGCGCATGACGCGTAGCTTTCGATCGCTCGGGCTTGTCGCGCTGGTCCTGGCCGTGGGCCTCGGCTGCGCAAAGCCCGGTCCCCCCGTCGAGCTCGCGAGCGCGAACGCGCTGCCGACCTCATCGGCACAAGCGCTCGGCCTGAAGGCGACCGGGATCGCCTGGACCAACGCCGAGATCCGCGCCCACTACCTCGTGCTCGTCGCCGCGATCGGCCCGGCGAACGCCGCCTGGAAGCGCGACGATGTCCCCGCCGAAGAGCGCGCGCACCGGGCCTTCCAGACGCGCCACGACGCCCGCGTCACCTGCCGCGCGATGATGAGCAGCCCCCGCGACGTCGCCTCCCTCGAGCAGCGCGACCAGGAAAAATACGGGCACCCCGACGGCCCGCGCTTCGAGGAGCTCGTCGAGCGCGAGAGGGCCCACGGCCTCACCGGCGACGCCGTGTTCGACGCCGTCGTCGAGAGCGCGCAGCGCACGAACAGCGCCGTGAATGAGATGTTTGGGCTATAGTCGTGCTTTCTTGGTGTCCAGAGCGGCGAGCGCCGACGCTTTTTCGGCCGAGGCCGCGCCGGACCCGCATCCTTAGAGGTATTCCGATGAAGCGTTCGATGATTGACACTCTCCCGGTCGGCGCGCGGCCTCTGGCCTTCACCATCACGCTCGCGCTCGCGCTCGGCTCGTCCAGCGCCGCCGCGCAGCCGGCTCCCGGCGCTCCGGCCGCGCTGCCGCCCGGCGCTCCTGCCGCGCCTCCGCCCGGCGCCCCCGCTGCCGCTCCGCCCGGCGCTCCCGCAGCTCCGCCCGCCGGCGCTCGCCTCCCCGGCTACGGCCCGCCGCCTGCCGGGTACGGGCCGCCGCCTGCCGGTGGCCAGCCGCCCGCGGGGTATGGCACGCCCCCTCCCGGCTACGGCCCGCCGCCCGCGGGCTACTACCCTCCTCCGGGCTACGGTCAGCCCCAGCAGGGCGGCTATTACCCTCCTCCCGGCGGCTACTACTACCCGTCGCCGGGCTCGATGATGCCTGTCCTCACCCTGCCTTACGAGGACGGCGATCCCGTGCCCGCGGGCTTCAACGTGCGCTCGCGCGCCAACCGCTCGCTGATCATCGCGGGCTCGATCACCTTCGGTGCGCCGTACCTCATCTCCGCGCTCGTGGCGGCCACCGTCGTCAGCGCCGACTCGAACAGCGGGGGGCAGTTCGCGCCGCTTTTCGTCCCGATCGTCGGGCCCTTCATCACCATCGGTACGGCCCACGCCGAGGGCGCCGGCACCTTCTGGCTGATCTTCGACGGCCTCGCCCAGGCGGGCGGCGCCGCGATGTTCATCGCCGGCCTCACCATGGAAGAGAAGTACCTCCAGCGCGCGCCGGTGCACGCAAGCCTCAAGCCCGAGGTCCTGGTCAACCCCGGCGGCATGAAGCTCAAGTGGACGTTTTGATCCAGGGAATCGCGTGAGCGCATGCGCGGTTGGGGGGGCCACGCATGACTGACACTCTCGCCGCTGCGCCCGTCCTCGTCGCCGAGGGGCTCGTCAAGCACTTCGAGGGCGTCGCGGCGGTGAATGGGCTCAGCCTCACCGTGCACGCTGGCGAGGTCCTCGGCCTCCTCGGCCCCAACGGGGCGGGCAAGACGACCACCCTCCGCATGCTCGCAGGCATCCTCCCGCCCACGGCCGGGCGCGTCACGCTGAACGGCGTCGACATCCGCGAGCGCCCGCTGGAAGCCAAGGCGCGGATTGGCTTCCTCTCCGGCGACACGCAGCTCTACCAGCGCCTGACGCCGCGCGAGGTCCTGGCCTATTTCGGCCGGCTCTACAGCATGGACGAGGCCCGCCTCGCCGCGCGGATCGAGGCCCTCGTCCACGATCTGGAGATGGCGTCGTTCGCCGGCCGCCCCTGCGCCACCCTCTCGGCCGGCCAGAAGCAGCGCGCCAACATCGCCCGCGCCTTCCTCCACGAGCCCGATCTACTGATCCTCGACGAGCCCACCACCGCGCTCGACGTACTCAGCGGCCGCTTCATCGTCGAGGCCATCCGCGGCCGCCGCGCCGCGGGCAAGGCCATCCTCTTCTCCACCCACATCATGAGCGAGGCCGAGTACCTCTGTGATCGGATAACGCTGCTCCACGAGGGGCGCGCCGTGGACACTGGCACCCTCGCCGAGCTGCTCCTCCACACCGGCGCGGCGAACCTGACCGACGCCTTCCTCCATCACGTCGAAAAATCGCGCGGGGAGGCCGCCTCGTGAGGCTGATCATCGTCTGGGTCATCCTCCGGAAAGAGCTGACCGAGACCCTGCGGGACCGGCGCACGCTGATGCGCCTCCTGCTGATACCGGTCCTCCTCTACCCGCTCTTCGCCATCGCCGTCAGCAAGCTCCAGAGCTCCGACGCCGAGGCGCGCGCCGACAAGGCCTCTCACGTCGCGGTGTGGGGCGAGCTCCCCGCGGCCCTGAAGACCAAGCTCGAAGCGTCGGGCAAGCTCCAGCTCCTCCCGTGGGAGGGCGCCCCTGCCTCGGTGAAGAGCGCTGTCGAGGCGGGCTCCATCACCCCTGCCGTTCCTCCTCCCGAGGTGCCACTCGACGAGAAAACCCTCGAAAAAGGCTCGAAGACGAAGATCGCACTCGACTGGACCGAGCCCGAGAATCCGGTCCTCGACGCCGCCCGCGCCCTGATCGAGAAGCGCGCCGTCGACGCCGTCCTGGTGCCCTGGCCCGGGCTCGTCGCCTCCCTCGACCGCGGCGCCGAAGGGCCGATATCCATCTACTTCGACTCGGTCCGCGCCGACTCCTCCCTCGCCCGCGAGCGCCTCGGCGACAGCCTCGATCGCGCCCGCAAAGACCTGCTCCTCGAGCGCGAGACGACCCGCGGCCTCCCGCGCGGATTCACCCGCGCCGTATCCATCCTCCCGCGCAACGTGGCCCCGCCCAGCCGGCGGATCGGCCAGATCCTCGGCTCGATGATGCCGATGATGCTGATCATGATGTCGCTGCTCGGAGGCTTCCTTCCGGCCGTCGATCTCACCGCGGGCGAGAAAGAGCGAGGGACGATGCAAACCCTCCTCTGCGCGCCGCTCCGGCCGATCGAGATCATCACTGGCAAGTTCCTCGCCGTGTTCGCCATCTCGCTCCTCACGGCCCTCGCCAACGTCGTGAGCATGTCGTTCACCCTGGGCCGGATCCTCCCCGGCGAAGGCCCGGTGTCCCCATCGATCTACGTTCTCACGTTCGCCCTCCTCATCCCGGTGAGCTTCCTGTTCTCGGCGCTGTTCCTCGCGCTCGCGGTCTTCGCGCGCGACTTCAAGGATGGCCAGAACGTGCTCATGCCGGTGTACCTGCCGATAACGCTGCTCACCGGCCTCACCGCGCTCCCCGGGATCGAGCTCGACGCCTGGACGGCCTTCGCGCCGATCCTCAACATCGCTCTCTTGATCAAGGCCCTCTTCCTCGGCGAGGCCAGGGCCGATCTCGTCCTCCTCGCCCTGGGATCGTCGGCCCTCTACGCGGCGCTGGCGCTCCTGCTCGCGGCGCGCGTGTTCGAGCGCGAGCACGTGCTCCTCGGCGGCAAAGACACCATCAAAGCCCTGTTCGGGCTCTCGCGGCGGTCAGGCGGGGAGCCCAGCGCGGCCTTCTCGATCACCGCCTTTGGCACCGTCTTCGTCCTGTTCTTCTACGGCAGCCTCCTGCTCGAGCGCTTCGGCCCCGTCACCTCGCTCCTGCTCACGCAGTACGGCTTCTTCCTCGCGCCCGCCGCGGGCATCGTCGTCCTCTTCGGGTTCTCTTCCAGGGAGACACTGGCCCTCCGCCTCCCCTCCCCGCGCGGCGCCCTCGCGGCGATCGTCCTCGGCCTCTCGGCCTGGGCGGTGGCGATTGGCCTCCTCCTCCGCCTCGTGCCCGTCCCCGAGTCGATTGCCAGGGGCCTGGGCGATCTCCTCCTCCTCGGCGGCAAGCCCTTCATCCTCGTGTTTCTGGTCTTCGCGGTGACGCCGGCGATCTGCGAAGAGCTGCTCTTCCGCGGGCTCCTCTTCTCGGGGCTCCGCAAGCTGGGCCCCGCCGCCGCGGTGGTGATCTCGGCGCTCCTGTTCGGGCTGGCCCACGCCTCGGTCTATCGCCTGCTCCCGACAGCCTTCCTCGGCGGGGTTATCGGCCTGACGCGCCTCCGCACCCGCTCGATACTCCCGGGGATGATCATTCACGCGCTGAACAATGGCCTCGCGCTCGCGCTGCTCTACTACAGCCCTCCGTGGGCCGGCGATCTCCTCGCGAGAGGCACCTTGCCCTGGGGCCTCACGCTCGGTGGATGCGCCGTGTTCGCCGTCGGCCTCGCGCTCTTGCCGCGAAAGCAAGCCGAAGCCATCACCCCTGCTGGGCGCGCCACCGCGCCGTGAGGTCCCTGGCCGCCTCGGGCCAGCTCGGCTGCTCGAACTGGAACCCCGCCTCCAGCAGCCGCCCCGGGATCACCCGACGACTCTTGAGCACCAGCTCGGTGTCGGTGCGCATCGCCCAGGCGCCGATCTCCAGCATCCATCTGGTCGCCGGCAGCCCGACGCGCGTGCCCCACGCCTCGCGCATGGCCCGCATGAAGTCCGCGTAAGGCAGCGGGTTCGGCGCGGCGAGGTTGAACGGCCCCTCCAGATCCTCGCGCGCGATCAAGAGGTCGATCGCCCGCGAGAAATCCACGTCGTGCATCCATGACACGAACTGAGCGCCGCTCGCGGCCGTACCGCCGAGGCCCTTTCGCACCATCCCCAGCATCACGTCGAAAATGCCTTCGCGATCCGGGCTCATCATCATCGCCGATCGCAGCGCGACGCGACGGGTCTTCGGCGTCCTGGCCTCGTTCAAGGCGCGCTCCCACTCGGTCGCGATCTTGACGCTGTAAGCCCAGTAGGCGGGCACGCCGGCCTCGTTTCCACCGATGATCCCCGTGGCCTCGTCGTTGGGGGCGTCGAGGCGATGGGCGTAGATCGTCGCCGTGCTCATCTGGAGCCAGAGGCGCGGCGGGCTCGCGGCGGCGGCGATCGCCTCGCCCACGGCGCGGGTGGACTCGACCCGGGAGTCCATCATCGCGCGGAGGTTCTCCTTCGTGTAGCGGCAGTTGACGGTGCGGCCGGCGAGGTTCAGCACCACGTCGGCGCCGTCGATCTCCTTGCCCCAGGCGCCCACCGTGCGGCCGTCCCAGCTCACGGTGCGACCCACCTTCGCGGCGGCGCGGCTGAGGATCACCACCTCGTGGCCCGCGCTCACGAAGCCTCGCGCGAGCATCTGCCCGATTTGCCCGCTGCCGCCGGGGATGACGATCTTCATGCGCGGCACGGTAGGGCAAACCGCGCTCGCCTGTCCACGCTGCCCTCGCCTCCGCTACTGCTCCGGGGGCCGCGCCAGGTTGCAGGCCGCGTCGATCCCGCCGGTCAGCTCGGGCAAGATCCCCATTCTGATGTAGATCGGCCGGACGTTTCGCCGGATCTCGGGGAGCTGGCGGAGGAACACCAGCGAGGCCAGGAAGCACGCGACGCCGCCGACGAGGATGGTAGTCTCGGCGCCGAGCCGCGTCGCCAGGACGCCGGCGATCAGGCTCCCGAACGGCACCGTCCCGAAGAAGGCCATGGCGAACAGGCTCATCACCCGCCCGCGCTTGTCCTCGTCGACGATGGTTTGAAGGATGGTATTGCTCGAGGCCATCTGGAGCATCATCCCTCCTCCGGTCAGGAACATCAGCGGCAGCGAGAGCCAGAGTGCGTGGGCTCGCGAGAAGGCGACGAGGCCGGCCCCGAAGACCGCCGTCGAGAGGAAGATCACCCGACCGAGCCCGAGGACGGTTTGCCGCGAGGCCAGGTACACCGCCCCTCCGAGCGCCCCGAGGCCGGAGGCCGCCGTGAGCAGGCCGAGCGTGCTCGCGCTGCCGCCGAGCACCTCCCTGGCGATCACCGGCAGCAGCACGGTGTACGGCGTCCCCATCAGGCTCACCAGCGCGAGCAGGAGCAGGACAGAGCGGATCGCCTTGGACTCCGCCGCGTATCTGAAGCCTTCCTGGAAGTCGGCGAGCACCCGCGACGTCGGCGGCGCGACGATCCTCCGGGGGAGCCGCATCATCAGGAGAGAGGCAATCACGGCGATGTAGCTGACGGAGTCGATGAGGAAGCAGTAGCCCTCTCCGACGCCGGCGATCAGCACCCCGGCGATCGACGGCCCGAGCAGGCGAGCCGCGTTGACCATCGACGAGTTGAGGGCGATGGCGTTCGGCAGATCGGCCCGGTCCTCCACCATTTCCACCACCAGCGCCTGGCGAGCGGGCATGTCGAAGGCGTTGGTGATCCCCTGAACCACGCTGAGCGCGACCACGTGCCAGACCTGGATCACCCCGCCGAGCGCCAGCGCGGCGAGCACGCCCGACTGGACCATCGCCAGCACCTGGGTGACGACCAGCACGCGATGGCGATCCCACCTGTCGACGAGCACGCCCGCCACCGGAGAGAGAATGAACGTGGGGATCTGCCCGGCGAACCCCAGGACACCGAGCAGCAGCGCCGAGCCCGTCAGCCGGTAAATCAGCCACGAGGTGGCGATCCGGGTCAGCCAGGTGCCGATGAGCGAGATGCTCTGGCCGCTGAAGAAGAGGCGGTAATTGCGGTGGCGCAGCGCTCGTCCGATCGATCGCAGCGTGGATCCCCGGGGCGCAGCGGGCGCGGCCTCACCCCCGCTCATGGCGCGTCCTCACGGGCCTTCGCTTCGCTGAAGATCGTCATGGGCTCGCGAGGCAAGGTAGACCCGGGAGGCGCTCCGCGCCCGCGCGCAGCCCGCCGGGAATGTGCGTCGCGGTCGGGGGCGTCGAGCGTTCTCCACGCCCAGCGCCCCGCCGGAGCGAGCCGTCAATCGGTGCGCGCGCGCCGGGCGGAGCGAGCCACAACCACGCACGGCAGGCATCCTCGTCCGAGCATCGCTACAACACGATCTCAGGCCGCGTGCGTCACCCGGGCGAGCACCATCGCGATCACCGTCAAGAGCACCAGGAGCACGAGCAGCGCCTCGATCGAGGGGCCGCGGTCGCGCGATTCGACGTCAGGCTGGTTCATCGTGCCTCCGTGGCGTCCGGCGCGACCCCGGGGGCCGCGGCGAAGCGATAGCCGATGCCCCGCACTGTCTCGATGTACTCGCCGGCGCGCTGGAGCTTGTCGCGCAGGCGCTTCACGTGCGTATCCACGGTACGGGTCGTGACGCTGACGTCCATCCCCCACACCCCGTCGAGGAGCGCGCCGCGCGTCTGCACGCGATCTCGATTCTCGTAGAGCGCGAGCAGGAGCTTCCACTCGATCAACGTAAGCTCGATCTCGCCGTCGTCGATCCAGATGCGGTGGGCGCCCTCGTCGAGGCTCAGGCAGCCGAAGACGACAGTCCGCACCGGCGCGGCGGTATCGCGGCTCCGCCGGAGCACCGCTTGCACCCGGAGCACGAGCTCTCGAATGCTGAACGGCTTGACGATGTAGTCGGCGGCGCCGACCTCGAACCCGACGATGCGATCGACCTCGTCGGTCCGCGCGGTCACGAAGACGACGGGGATACCGCTGGTGCTCCGGGTGCTCTTGAGCAGGCGGCACACCTCGGTGCCGGAGCGATCCGGCAGCATCCAGTCGAGCAGGACCAGATCCGGCCTCTTCTCGCGGGCGATGCGCAGCCCCTCCGTGCCCGAAGGGGCCAGGAGGACCTCGTGCCCTTCTCGACGAAGGTTGTAGTCGAGCACCTGCTGCAGGCCGGGCTCATCCTCGATCACCAGAATGCGCGGCATCGGACACATTGGATACCGTGCGCATGTGTCGTTTCAGTGAACACCCCGCTACGAGCCGGGTGCTTTTTGCCGAGCCGGGCGCGGGGCCGGCGTTGTCGTCGTCGCCGCACGTTCGTACGGCTCCTCCTCCGCCTTGGCCGCGCGCCCGGCTCGGCGAAAATCACCGACGGCTCCGCCCGGGTAGAGGGGCGGCCTGAGCCGGATGTCGGATCAGTCGGAGGCGCCCTCCGCATTCATGGCGGACAGCGGCAGGGCGGCGCGTGGGGACGGCAGGGAGAGGGAGATCAGGGCGGTGGTCAGGGCGAATGCGAAGGATGCCCACAGGCATCCTGGGAGCCCGGCGGCCTGGTAGACGAGGCCCGAGAGGAGCGTGCCGGCGAGCCGGCCGGCGGCGTTGGCCATGTAATAGAAGCCCACGTCGAGGGCGACCCGGTCGCCGTCGGAGTAGGCGAGCACCAGATACGAGTGCACCGACGAGTTGAGCGCGAACACCACCCCGAAGAGGCCGAGTCCGCCGAGGACGACGACCTCTCGCGGATAACCCAGGGAGAGCGCCAGCGGCACGAGGCCCATGACCGCGGCGAGGCCGAACGCCAGCGCCTGCGCCACGCCGGCCCGGGGCGCGCGACCGCCGGCGAAGCGGGCGAGGATCGCGGGCGCTACCGACTGGATGACTCCATAGCCCATCACCCAGAGGGCGAGCGAGCTTCCCACGCGCGTGAAGCTCCAGCCGAGCGCCGTGGCGAGGAACACCGGTACGCCGACCACGAACCAGATGTCGCGGGCGCCGAAGAGGAAGAATCGGGCCGCCGAGAGCCGGTTGATCGCCGGGTCCTTGGCGAAGAGCATCGCCAGCTTGTTCTTCGTCTTCGCCTTGCCGAGCTCGCGCGGCAGGCTGACGGTGGAGCCGAGCAGGATCGCGAGCAGCGCGCTGGCCATCGACCAGAGCGAGAGCTTGAATCCCAGCCAAGAGAGGAGCAGGCCTCCGAGGAAGAATCCCGCGCCTTTCAGGGCGTTCTTGGAGCCGGTGAGGATCGCCACCCACTTGAAGAGCGAGGACTCCGCGCCGACGGGCACGAGCGTCTTGATCGCGCTCTTCGCGCTCATCTTGGTGAGATCCTTGGCAATCCCGGAGAGGGCCTGAGCGGCCATGACGTAGGCCACCGAGCTCGCTCGCGGCCAGGTGGGCGCGACGAACGAGAGCATTCCGAGGGCCCCGATCTGGAGGGCGAGCCCGCCGAGCAGCGTCGCGCGCAGGCCCATCCGCGCCGCGAGGAGCCCGCCGAAGAGGTTGGTCACGACGCCGAACAGCTCGTAGAAGAGGAACAGGAACGCGAGCTCCACCGGCCCGTAGCCGAGCGCGTGGAAGTGCAGGAGAACCAGCATGCGCAGCGCGCCGTCGGTGAGCGTGAACGCCCAGTACGCGGCCGTGACGAGGGCGTAGCTGCGGAGCGCGCGCATGGCCTCAGGCGAGGCCCCGAGCGACCTTGCGCCCGGAGCTCGACCATCCGGTTCACGTAGCCAATCTCGCAAGAGTAGAGATCACGGGTGATCGGATCCGTACCGCCGCCGAGGGCTTCACCCTTCGAGGGGCTCGGCGTTGCCGCCGACCCGCAGCAAGAGGTCTTTCCTCCGCTGACCGCCGCCTTGACGGCCTGACCATACCGCGCCTGTACAACCTCACGAATGCTCTCGTTCGCCACGACCCGTCTCCTGGATTGAAAAGCTTCGATATTATGGGCAAAAAATATCAGCCACCCGCGAGCTTCTGGCACTCGGCGAGCCGGGCGAGGGTGCCTTTGTCGATCGCGTAGTACACCCACGTTCCGCGGCGCTCTCCCGTGACCAGCCCGGCCTCGCGGAGGATCTTCAGGTGATGCGAAATGGTGGGCTGCGAGAGGTCGAAATGGCTCTCGATGTCACACGCGCAGAGCTCCGACCCGGCGGCGGCGAGCAAACCCATCATCTCGAGCCGCGTCCCGTCGCGCGACACCTCGAAACCCCTCCCGGCGATCGGTACCCACCCGCCGGGACACCTCGAAACCCCTCCCGACCACGGCTACCCACGCATCGGGAGACGTTAGAACCCCTCCGGGCGGTCGGCACCTACCCGCCGGGCGACCTTGAAACCCCTCCCGGCGCTCGGTCCCCTTCGCCGGGAGACGTCAAAACCCTCCCGCCGCTTACTTGCCGCCGCCCGACACGCCGCCGTCGCCGGTGGGCGCCGGCGTGGGGTCCTTGGCCTTCTTCGGACGTCCGCCGCCGGAGCTGGCATAGAGTGACGGGAAATTCTCCTCCGGCTGTTCGTTCCGATAAAGGAACCGCCCGGCCGACTGCACCTCTGCATACGTGTTGCGGAGGAGCGTCCAGGCGCGCGTCATCGCCGCGACGCACCGCTGCTCCTCGGCGCTCTGCGCGTTGCCCAGCTCGGCGAGGATCTCCTGGGCGTGCAGGCGCGCGTCTGCCGCGTCGGTGTCGCGGTAGTTGACCGGATCCTTCTCGACCTTATCCTTCTGGTCCTCGTAAATTTTCGCGAGGCGGAGGAGATCGGAGGCCGTGTCGCGGTAGCCGGTGCCGGCGCGGATCGAGGCGACCTCCTTGGAGAGCGTCGCGTGACGCTTGAAGAGGTACTCTGTGCACTCCAGCATGCGCTCCTTCACCTGGGTTGCCTTGTCGACGAGGGCGACTGGCAGCTTGGCCTCCGTGGTCTGCGCGCGGGCCGATTGCAGCTCGACATACGCGTGCGAGACGGTGAGCGCGATCGTGCCGAGATCGCCGAGGTGCGCGGGATCGAACGTTCTGGGGTGCAAGAGCGCAAAGCGGGCGCGGGGCTCGGGCTCGGCGAGGAAGCGGGAGACGGAGAGGGCGAGGATCGCGGCGGCCTGGCCGTCGATGTTGAGGAGCGCGAGATCGTCTTTCGCGAGGGTGGCCATGCGCGGGGTCATGGCCTCGTAAGCCTTCCTGGCGGCGGCCGGATCGGGTGGAGTGTTGGTCGTAATTGCAGGAGGAGGCGTCTTGCTCATGGCGACATGTTCGCGCAGATGGACCGGCGAGCACAAGAGCGTATTTGCAAGCTCGACGATCTCGCGAAGCTGACCGACGCGATGATGACCGCGGGCAACGCCGAGCCCAGGCTGCGCGGCGTCTTCTCGCAGTTCACCGCCAACGATCCGCAGATCGTGGTCGAGGTCGATCGCAACAAGGCCAAGGCCCTCGGCGTGTCCGTGAGCGACGTCTTCACGACGCTGCAGGTGTTCCTGGGCTCGCAGTACGTCAACCACTTCGACTTCAGCAACCGGACCTATCGAGTCTACGTTCAGGCCGATCAGCCCTTCCGCGCCAGCCCCCGCGATCTGGAGCGCTTCTACGTCCGCACCGGGTCAGGCGCGATGGTGCCTCTCGCCAGCCTCATTCACGTCTCCTCCACGACGACGGCGTCGACCATCAACCACTACAACCTCTTTCGATCCACCGAGATCAGCGGCTCGCCCGCGGAGGGCGTGAGCTCGGGCCAGGCGCTCCTGGCGATGGAGGAGGTCGCGAAGAAGACCCTGCCGCACGGCGCCTCGTTCGAGTGGTCGGGTATCTCGAAGGAGCAGATCGAGTCCGGCGGCAAGGCGACGCTGATCTTCGCGCTCAGCCTCCTCTTCGTCTTCCTGGTCCTCGCGGCGCAGTACGAGAGCTTCGCGCTGCCGGGGATCGTGATCCTGGCCGTCCCGGTCGCGGTCCTGGGCGCGCTCGGCGCGCAGCTCGCGCGCGGCTACGCCAACGACGTCTTCTGCCAGATTGGCCTGGTGATGCTGATCGGCCTCGCGAGCAAGAACGCCATCCTCATCGTCGAGTTCGCCCACCAGCTCCGCGAGCGCGGGTCCTCGATCGTCGAGGCCGCGATCGAGGGCGCCGAGACGCGCTTGCGTCCCATCTTGATGACGTCGCTGGCCTTCATGCTCGGCACGTTCCCTCTGCTCATCGCCACCGGCGCGGGCTCGGGGAGCCGCCGCTCGCTCGGCACCGCCGTCTTCGGCGGGATGCTGGTCTCCACGGCGCTGAACCTGTTCTTCATCCCGGTGCTGTACGTGCTGCTGGAGACCCTGCGGGAGCGGCTCCGCGGCAAAGGGCGCTCGGATCTGCGAATCGAGAGCTGAAGTCCGCAGAGGCCCAGGGCCAACCACGCCCGGCGGCATCCCACCGGATCGGCCCTCGTCATCGCGCGGACACACGCTCGCTGCATTCGTCGCGCGAACGTCACACAGGCACTCTTCTCGCCGGAAAACCCTGGATAGCGCGGTCTTGTCGAGAGGCCCCGGACACGTTGCGCGCGTGTCCCCGGATTGACACAGGGCAGAGATAGCTTCCGCGCCGACCACACCGCTGGTCCGGCCGAAAGGAGCCGTGAGAACGACCCCATGAAGCACTTGCTCTCTCCGAGGGTGGCCGCGCCGTTGCTGGCGGCCGCCGCGCTCACCGCAGCAGGCTCGGCCCTCGCCGATCCCGACTGCAACAGCCTCCCGGGCTCCACCTACATCACCGGATCGAGCGCCGTGAAGCCGTTCATGGCCGGGCTCGGAAAGGCCCTCTCCGGTACCACCACCCTGATCTACAAGAGCCAGGGCTCGTGCGTCGGCGTCGACGCCGTGATCAACAGCACCAAGATCACCGGGACCGCGAGCTACTGGGACGCGACTGGCACCGAGAAGACGTGCAACGTCGATCCGGCCGGCGTCGTGGTCGACATCGGCGTCTCCGACGTGTTCGCGACGAGCTGCCCCGGGGTGGCGTCGCTCCCCGCCAGCGTCGGTGACTTCTTCGGCCCCAATCAGGTGATGGAGCTGGTCGTCCCCGCGGCGTCGAGCCAGGCCTCGATCAGCGCCGAGGCGGCCTATTTCGTCTTCGGCTTCGGCAAGGCCGGCATGGTCACGCCGTGGCTCGACGACTCGCAGATCTTCGTCCGCAGCCCGACCTCGGGCACCCAGCAGATGATCGCTCGCGCCATCACCGTGCCCGCCGAGAAGTGGAAGGGAGTTTCGCTCGCCAAGAGCGGCGACGTGCTCACCAGCGTCGCGTCGTCGGTGAGCCCCGAGGCGGCGATTGGCATTCTCGCGGCCGACGTCGCCGACGCCAACCGCGACAAGGTCAAGACCCTGGCGTTCGAGGCCTTCAAGCAGAAGACCTGCGGCTTCTGGCCGGACTCGACGGCCACCTCGTTCGACAAGCGCAACGTGCGCGACGGGCACTACCCGATCTGGGGGCCGCTCCATTTCTTCGCCAACGTGGGCGCGAACAACGTCCCCACCAAGCCCGACGCGGCGACCCTGATTGGCTATTTCACCGGCAAGGTCTCGGTCCCCGCCGGGGTCAACCTGCTCGATCTCGAGATCTCGGCGCACACCGTCCCGGCCTGCGCCATGAAGGTGCAGCGCACGACCGAGCTCGGTGACATCAGCGCGTTCACGCCGGCCCAGGCGTGCGGCTGCTACTTCGAGTCCAAGCTCGCTGGCAGCCCCGCGGCTGGCTGCACCGCCTGCACGGGGGACGCCCAGTGTGGCGGCACGACCACCCATTGCCGCTACGGCTACTGCGAGGCGAACTGAGATGAAGACTCGAATGATCCCCCGCGCCCCGACGCTTGTCGCGCTGCTGGCAATCGGCCTCTCGGCCGGGTTCGCCGCCTGCAGCTCCTCGGACACCACCAACCCCAACCCGACGCCGGTGACGGCCTCGGCCTCGAGCGGCGACGCCACGGTGACCGCGAGCAGCACGAGCGGCGGGATGGGCGGAGCCGGCGGCGGCGCCGGGGCGACGACCACCTCGAGCACCGGCACCGGCGCGGGCGGCGCCGGCGGTGGCGGTGATTGCTTCGGCGGTACGCCGAAGACCAACGTGGACTTCCTGAACGCCTGCACCAGCGCGGACTGCGGCAAGTTCACCACCGCTCTCCCGCTCCTGAAGACGGACGGGACGCTGCCTCCGCTGCCGTGATTTCACGCTCGGCGCGCGCGGGCGCCAACCGCGCGCGCCGACCCTCTCGCCCAGGAGATACCGTGTTACGAAGACGGCTGTTCGCCGCCCTTCTCGTCGCCGCCGCCGTGCCCGCGTCAGCCCCGGCGAGCGCGCAGCCCGCGCCCGCGCCGGCGCCGACTGGCACTCTCGTCGATCGCCTCGACGCCCAGCAGGCCGACCTCGAGGAGCAGGACGCGCACCTCAAGAAGCTCGAGAAGAAGATCGCCGAGCTCACCACCCAGCTCCAGCAGAAGAGCGAGACGCCCGCGAAGGATCTCGTCGCGACGGTGGCCCTGCCGCCTCCCCCGCCCCCTCCCCCGCCCCCTCCGCCGGCCTCGCCGCCTCCTTCCATGCTCCCCGAGTTTCTCCAGGGGATCGTCTTTTCAAGCTACGTCCAGGCGCAGTACGAGCACCACCAGGACTCCGAGGATCAGCTCCGCCAGGGCGGCGTCGTCCTCAATCAAGATCGCTTCGTCCTCCGCCGGGCGCGCCTCAAGATCGAGAAAGAGTGGGAGTATGCCTCGATCCTCGCCGAGATCGACGGCAACTCCGTCAAGGGCCCGGCCATCGGCTTCCAGCACGCCGAGGCCTCGATTCTCTATCGCGGCGGCAAGCCCGTCCCGGCCCCGCCGCTGCTCAAGCTCACGCTCGGCCTCTTCGACGTGCCCTTTGGCTACGAGCTCACCGAGAGCCCGAAGGCGCGCTTCTTCGCGGAGCGCAGCCTCGCGTCGCGATCGTTCTTCCCTGCCGAGCCCGATCTCGGCCTCCGCATCGCCACGCAGCTCGGGTGGTTCCGCGCGTCGGTCGCGCTGATGAACGGCGAGCCGCTCGGCGAGAAGAGCGGCTTCGCGCTGCGCGATCCGAATTCGAGCAAGGATATCGTCGCCCGCGCCGGCGCCGTGGTGAACCCCTCTTCCCACCTCGCTCTGAGCGGCGGAGTCTCGGTGCTGAACGGCAAAGGGTTCCACGCCGGGACCGACGCCGGCAAGGCCTCCGTCGTGTGGAAGGACGTGAACGAGAACGGCCAGATCGACGCCGGCGAGCTCACCGCATCTCCGGCGACCGCGGCCACGCTCTCGCAGTCGTTCGATCGCTGGGCGGTGGGCGGCGATCTGCGCCTCGGCCTCGAATCGCCCCTCGGCTGGCTCCGCCTCTCGGGCGAGCTGATGTTCGGCTCGAACATGGATCGAGGCCTGTTCGTGTCCGATCCGGTGCTGACGTCGATCGACAGCCGCGAGCTCGGCATCGCTATCGGCGCCACGCAGGAGATCACCAGGTACGGTATCGTCGGCTTCCGCTTCGACACGTACAACCCCGACGCGGACTCGCGTGATCGCCAGGGCGGCAAGCTGCTCCCCTCGTCGCAGTCCATCCGCACCTTCTCGCCGATGGTCGGGCTGATGATCCCCGATCGGGCGCGGCTGATCTTCCAGTACGACGTGCAGCGCGACGAGCTCGGCCGCGATCCCCGGGGAGTCCCCGCCGATCTCGCCAATGACACCTGGACTCTGCGCCTGCAGGTGGAGCTGTGATGCGCCGCGCTCTGCTGCTCGGCCTGCTCCTGCTCGGCGCGGGCTGCGACGACGGGGTCTCCGCGAACAGCGGGATCGGCGAGCCGATCCGCGTCCGAGGAGGCCAGTTCTTCGAGGGGGCGATCCCCGCGGCGACCGACGGCCCCGAGGTGGCGACGATCGACAGCCAGAACAACCTCGTGACCCAGGGACAGGCCGGCAAGAAGCTCGCCGGCGTCGCGAAGAAGGGCGCTTTCGCCGTCGCGGCGCGCTTCCAGGACCTCGGGACGGGGTACTGGATCGTGCCTGTCGGGCCGGCCGATCCGCAGACCGAAGGGGACCTGACCTGGGAGATGGCGATCGACTACAGCGCCGCCATCGCGCCGGGGAAACACTCTCTCTTGCTCGCCGCTTCGAGCCAGACCGGCGCCTTCGGCCCCACGCGCGATCTCCCGATCCTCGTCCAGTCGTCGACGCCCGAGGGCGCGGCCGTGATCTCGCTCTCCTGGGATTCGGCCGCGGATCTCGATCTCCACGTGATTGGCCCGAACGGCAAAGAGACCGATCCCAAGCACCTCACCACGGCCTTCGACTTCGACGGCGGCGTCCCGCCCGGCGCGGGCACCCTCGATCGCGACGCCAGCGCCGGCTGCGGCCAGAGTGGCTATCGCTCCGAGAGCCTCGTCTTCACCGATCCGCCGGCGCCCGGCCTCTACCAGATCCGCGTCGACATGTTCGACGCCTGCTCCGCCCCCGCGGCGAGCTTCGTGGTCACCGCGCGTCAGGCCGGCAAACCCGTGCTCACGGCCAAGGGCCGCTTGCTCGACATCGACGCCGACGGGGGAGGCCCCGGATCCGGGCTCTTCGTCGGCGAAGCCCGCTTTCAGTAGGACCTCCGTGGAAAGGGAACGAACGTGCTGATTGAACGACTCGAACGCGTGGCGCTGCTCGGGAGCGCCTGGGTGCTCTATCTGCTGATGGCGCTCTCGCTCGTATCCATCAGCATCATGATCGAGCGCTGGGCCTTCTTCCGCGCCCGCCGCGGCGACGTCTTCGCCCTCGGAGATGCCTTGATCGAGAAGCTCGGCAAGGGCGACCGCAAGGGCGCCGAAGAGCTGCTGGTCCAGAGCCCCACCCTCGAGGCGGCCGTGCTCCGCCGCGCGTTTCCCTGGATCGAGGGCGGCCCCGCGGCCGTGAGCGAGGCGCTCGAGTCGGCCATGGGGCGGCAGCGCAAGGAGCTGGAGAAGGGGATGACGTTCCTCGGCACCCTCGGCAACAACGCTCCTTTCGTGGGTCTCCTCGGCACGGTGCTCGGCGTCATCCAGGCCTTCCATCAGCTCGGCGACGGGCAGAACAAGGCGGCGATGGGCAACGTGATGAGCGGTATCGCCGAGGCGCTGATCGCCACCGGCGTGGGCCTCGTGGTCGCGCTCCCGGCCGTCGTGGCTTACAACATCTTCCAGGGTCGAATTGGCGAGATCGAGGGCAACGTCGGCACGCTCGGCAAGCAGCTGCTGGCGTTCCTGGCCTTCCAGGAGCACAGGCCGGCCGCGCGCCCGATCGCGCCCACGACCGACGTCGCCACCGAGGGTGAGGACACCGCGCCTCACGGCCGCGGCGCCAACGGCGCGGGCCCGCAGCGCTCGCGCGGCAACGCGTCTTCCGCGCAGGCCTGACCCGGAAGAGAGGAGAAGAGATCATGGCCGGGACGATGCAAGGGGGCGGCAAGCGGCGCGCCCCGATCGTGGGAATCAACGTCACGCCGATGGTCGACGTGGTGCTCGTGCTGCTGGTCATCATGATGGTCTCGGCGACGTACATCGTCTCGCAGAGCCTCAAGGTGGAGCTGCCCAAGGCCGCGAGCGCCAGCGAGGCGGTGACCTCGGTCGCGGCGGTCACCATCGCCAAAGGGGGCAAGATGTACTTCAATCAAGAGCCCGTCGACGAAGCGGGCCTGATCAAGAAGTACCGCGAGAGCTACGCGGCGAACAGCGACCTCAACCTGATCGTGAGCGCCGATAAAGACGTCACGCACGGCACTGTCGTTCACGCCATCGATCTCGCCAAGCTCGAGGGGATCACCAAGTTCGCCATCAACGTCGAGTCGGTGGAGTAGGGAGCTCGCATGCGCTGGGCCACCGGTGGGATCATCCTGAGCGTCGCGCTCCACGTGGGCGCGGCAGCGGGCCTGTGGAAGATCCCCAAGAACATCCACACGGGGCCCACGTCGATCACCATGGCCGACGGCAAGAAGCCGAAGCCGAAGAAGGATGATCCGAAGAAGGACGACGCGAAGAAGGACGAGCCGCCGAAGCCGATCACCGCGCCCGAGGCGCCGGCCAGGCGCGCTGCGGCGCCCAGGCCCTCTCCGGCGCAGAACACGCCTCCTCCGCCTCCGCCGGCGGCCGCCGCGGCCCCGGTCGCGCAGGCCCCGTCCCTCGCGGCCTTGCCGGATCTCGGCCTCTCCTTCGGAAACGCGGGCGGACCAGGCGGGATGGCGATCGCCGCCGCCGCGCCGGGCGCCGCCGCGGACACCGGATCTCGACCGAAGGCCGTGGACGCGCCGAAGGGTGTGTTGCCGAAGCCAAAAGGTGATGACGACTGCGCCGAAGCCG
>JANYGI010000069.1 GCA_025362495.1 Byssovorax sp.
CGTCGCCGGCCTCCGGCGCGCCGTAACAACCACCGATGATGAGCGCCGAAAGAATGCTGAGACCCAATGCAGCTCGCTTCACGATTCGCCTCCTCTGACTTGATTGCCGGCGGTCGGGGCGATCGGCTGATCACCCCGTACTCGCCCGGCACGACGCACGCCGTCGGCCGTGATTGACCGCAGCGACGAGGCCACGACACTACTTCAAGTGCCTTGTCTCGCCCAGAGAAATAGGCGGCGTCGATCTCGAATTCGAGCGCCCAATGCGGGTGTTTGGGTGTGTCAATAGAGTTACAGCGTCAATTATCCGGCGCTGTTCAGAAGAGGAATCGATAGCCGACGGCGAGGCTGGCGCCACCCGTGTTGCTGACGCCCGTGGCGGTGTGGTCGAGCCCGCCGTACTGGAAGAGCAGCTCGGCCAGGAGGCCTCCCGGGCCGAGCTGGATCTCGACGCCGAGCGGCACCCCGAATCCAACCTTGGTGGACTGCTCGGTCGTCTCCTGGAACGTGGGTAAACCTTCGTTCGAGCGCACCGTGCTTCGAAGGAAGTAGAACCGCGGCCCGACCCCCACGAACGGAGTCACCTTGCCGAGAGAGGTGAGTCGATACATCACCACCGGCATCAAGTTCAGCTCTTGCTCGGTGAGGTGCCAGGTGTACTTGCCCCCCGTGGCGATGCGCGGATCCGTCTCGCTGCCGCTCGCCTTGGGGACGGCGTAGTCGAGGTCGACGGCGAGGGCGAAGCTCCGGTGGACCCAGGGGAAGACGACCCCGAGCTCGATTCCACCGGTGACGTTGGGGCCGAGCCCGCCGAAGGGGATGAGCCCTCCGACCTTGGCGCCGGCCAGCACGCCGAAGCCTTCGCGGCGGGTACGAGCCCCGGAGGCATCGGCAGGACCTTCCTCGGCGAGAGCTGCCGAGGAGCAGAGACAACCTGCGAGCCCGAGGCTCGCGAGGACGAGTCGTCGCATCATCGTATCTCCAGAAGGGGCTTTCACCAGATCACCAGCTCCGTCGTCTTGCTCGCGTTGCTCGGCTCGTCGGTTCGACCTCCGAGCAGGAAGATGAAGGCGCTCTGGACCGAGCTCCCCATCAGATACCGACCGTGGGTCATGCTCAGGCCCTCGCTGTTCCACGAGTTGTTGGCGAGGGTCGGCGCCGGGGCGACGATCTGCGCGGATTTCGCTCCGGACGAGGGCGCGCCGCCGGCCCCGCCGAAGACGAAGAGCTGCCCGTTGGCCGCGCAGATGCCATATCCGGCGCTGGTCGAGCTGAAGTCCTTCGGGGTGTCGTCGAGCGCGCCGAGGTCGCCGCCCGCGGCGATCTTCCCGGCCTCCACCTTGCCAGTGGTGGTGTTGTTGGCGAGCTCGCCGCCGCCCAGGAAGATGAACGTGGTCGGCGCGACGATCTTGTTCGATACGGCGCTCGTCGCCGTCCACGCGCCGAGCTGCCAGCGGCCCGTCGCCGATTGCTGCGCGCCCGCCGTCCACGCGGCGGCCACGGTCTGACGACCGTTGGGAGCGACGGTGACCGGCAGGTAGTCGTACGAGGTGTTGACCGTCGCCGCGGCGCTCTTGCCGAGCAGCGCGTAGACGTAGAGTTTGCCCGGCGTGACGGGATCGTCACCGGCCGCGACGGCGAGGCCCGATCGCTTCGTGCCGAGCTTCGGCAGCGCGAGCCACGCGCCCGTCGCGCCGGTGGGGAGCGGAGTCTCGACGCCGGGGACGACCGAGCCATCGTCGGTGAACGTCAGCTTCGCCGGATCGTTGATGGTGTCGACGAGCACCTCGGTGCCGGGCGCCGCGTCGGCCATCGCCGAGCGGTAAATCCGGTAGCCCGCGACGCCCGCGAGCGGCGCGCCGAGCGAGTCGACAGGAGCGCTCCACACCAGCGTGACGGTGATCTTCTTCCCCGGGAACGTGGGGATCTTGATCGAGAACGCGTCGCTCGGGAGCGACTCGCCGCCGGGGTTGTCGGTGTCGTTCGCGGCGAAGACGGCGCTGACGCGGTAGTGCCACTCGCCGGCGTCGAGGCCGATCTTGTCGAGCGCGAGATCGACGTCTTGCACGACCGGCGTCTCGCGCGGCGAGAGGATCAGCGCGCGCTCCGCGGTGTCGGTCGGGCCGGTGCCGTCGTCGCCGCCGATCAGGTAGATGTAGCGGCCCACCGTCGCGGATCCCGCGAGGGTGCGCTTGCTCCCGAGCAGCGTCTTCTGCTGCGTCCAGGCGCCCATCTTGCCGAAGAGATCGACCGACGCGAACTCGGTCGTGTCGAGCGCGCCGGCCGAGGTGCCGTCGTCACCGCCGAGGGCGTAGACGAAGCGCGCCGCCGGCGTCGCGTTGCCGCTCGCGGCCGAGAGCGCGCGGCGGCCGACGTTCATCGTCGTGCCGGTCTTGGGCGAGTTGAGGTTGAGCGAAGGCGTGGTGACGCCGATCGCGGAGAAGTCGCCGTAGGTCCCGTCGGGGTTCGTCACCCGGACGACGCACACGTCGCCGGCCGCGAGCGTGGAGCCGTCGATGGTGATCGATTGCGTGCAGTTCGAGCCTGCGCACACCGGCGCGACGCTCGTCGCACCCGGCGCGTTCATCACGGGGTTACCGGCGGCGTCCTCGCAGAGGAGCTCGATCTTGTCGGCCGGATCGAAGTGCTGGCCCGCGAGGATCACCACCTGTCCCGACGACGCGGCGATCGACGAGGGCGTCGCGCCGGTGACGACCGGGGGCGCGCTCGCGACCTCTTCGAAGCCCTTGGCGAGCAGGCCAACGGAGCCGTCGGGGTTGACCAGGACCACGTCGTATCCGTGCACCGGCGTGCCCTTGGGGACGACGCCCGTCGCGGTGTCGCCATCGACGATCGACACGGACTCGATCTCCACCGCCACGTCGGTCGGCTGCGGATTGGTCGGGTTGAGGAAGACGCGCGGCCGCTCCACGAAGGGCTTGTCGGCGGGCGCCGCGGCCATCTTGTCGCGGAAGACGGTGACCGCGGTGTCCTCGGCCGTGTAGCCGAAGGGCGGGTTCACCGAGGCGATCGTCACGGTGAGATCCTTGGTGACGATCAGCGCTTTGGGCAGCGTCGCGAAGCAGCCGCTGCTGTCCTTGAGGGTGATGTCGTAGGTGCCAGGCGCCTGCGCGATTGGCACGATCGCCTGGAGCCGGTTCGGGTGGTTCATCACCGTGTTGAACGCGAGCTTCGTGACCGGCATCGACATGCCCGTCGGCGTGATCGTCACCGCGTCGGCCGGCAGCGGAGCCTGGATCGTCGTCGCGAAGAGCGTGATCCGGGTGTTGATGCCGTTGTAAACGACCGGAGGATCCACGAAGAACAGGATCGGCCCGGTGGTGACGTTGACCTTCTTGTGCGGCAGCGGGCGATCCTGGCAGCCGTCGGGGTTGGTGACGATCACGTCGCACGAGGTGCCGGGCACCGCGCCGGGGCCGAACGTCGCGCCGATGGTCTTTCCATCCATGGCGACGATGGCCGCGGAGGCGCCGATCTTCGTGCCTGCGCAGTCGAGATCGACCGTCGCTCCCTGCTGGAAGTTGGCCCCGTTGACGGTGAGCTGGCTCCCGCCTTCGCACACTGTCGCGGGGATGACCGAGGTCACGGTCGGCGGCGGCTCGATCGTCAGATCGATAGGCTCGCTCGAGGCGCAGTCGGCCGGAGCGGGGTTGGTCACGACGACGTGCAGCTTGGTCGCCTCGGTCACCGTGAAGTCGCCCTTGGCGATGGTGATCGTCAGGCTCGTGCAGAGCGCGACGCTTTGCTCCGCGAATTTGCCCACGAGCGCGGTGCAGCTCGCGGCGTCGACCTTCGGCACGTAGGTGTGCTGCGTCGGCGGATCGCCCACGGTCACGCTCGGCACCTTGTCGTCGAACACGAGGAAGCTCGTCCCGGTGATGACGATCTGCTGATCGGCCTGATCGTCGCAGATCGCCGGCGGCTTCACCTCGGAGATCACCGGCGCCGGGAGGACCGCGAGGCCCTTCTCGATCGTCGTCGTGCTCTTGCCGTCGGGGTTGGTGACGTGGATCGTCATCACGCCGGTGGGCGTCAGGTACTCGGGCTTGAGGTCGAAGCTCATCAGCGCTTCGCTCGACCAGTGCACGTGGCTCTGCTCGGGGTGCGCGGCGTCGTCGTGGATCACGATGGTCTCATCGGCCTTCGTCGCGCCGAGGGGTTGCACCACCTGGAGCGAGATCGTGGGCAGGATGAGCTCGCGCTTGTCCTCGAGGGTCTTCGAGGGCATCGGCGTCATCCCGACGCCGTTGATGCTGACGACGCTGAACGGCTTGCTGACCGGCTTGTCGGTGCAGACGAGATCCGGTGAGGCGTTGTGGCCCAGCGGAGTGGGACTCTGGATGTCGTGGCTGCACCCCGTGGTGAGCAGGACGCCGAGCGCTGCTACGAGAGGAACCCAGGCAAGAGATTTCGACATTGGCTTTCCTGAAGCGGGTCGCGCCTCACAGGAGGCGACGTCCTGGCGGTGGGGCTTCGGCATGCTCGTGGGGGGTGCCCGCCAAGGGGTGGAGACGGCTCACCTATCTGGTGGCGAGCATCGTTTTCTTGCGGCGCCCCCGCGCGGCGCAGTCATCGACCTCTGCGGGGCTGGAGGCCGCCGCTTCGGCCCGAAATCAGGTGAGCCGCAGCGCGGCGCTCGGGGCACCTCCGGCGCATGAAGGGAACGACCATGCGCACTTGTTCATCACGCCTGATCGTCGCTGGCGTCTTCGCGATCGCCCTCGCCGGCTGCGGCAGCGCCGGCGGTGACGCCTCGGTCGAGGTGGGGATCACCGCGCAGCCGCTCCAGGCCGCGGCTCCGTCGTCGGGCCCGGACGCGCAGAGGCACCTCGCGATCACGGTCACCGAGGTCGACGTCCATGTCGCATCCACCGGCGGTGACGACGCAACGAAGGCCGACTCGGCTCCTGGCAAGGACGCGAGCGAGTCTGGCTGGATCACCGTCTTCAGCGGCAAAACGCGGGTCGATCTCTTCGACGCGGCGTCGACCGAAGCGCGGATTGCGGCGATGGATGTCCCGGCCGGCAAGCTCACCCAGGTGCGCCTCGTGCTCGACGGGGCCGAGCTCGTCGAGGGCACCACGACCACCGCGGTCGCGTGCCCGTCCTGCTCGCAGTGGGGCCTCAAGATCATCACGGAGGGCAAGGTCGAGGTGACCGCGGGCGGCACCCTTCATCTCGCGCTGGACTTCGACCAGACGAAGTCGCTGAGCCAGGACGAGTCTGGCTACCGGATGGATCCCGTCATCAAGATCGCAAATTCCGCCGGGAATTGAAGCCCTCTCGGCGCCACACGCCGGCCCGATCGCGACGCCGCGCCGCGCCATCTCGGCGTCGTGATCGGCGCCGCGATGATAGTCTCTTCCACGCACTGACATTTACGTGAGCCGTGGGCGGCGCCTCTCGGCACTTCCCCGCGGCAGGACGATGCGCACCACTCCGACACCCGTTCCCCCCGAAGACGCCGGCCCGCGCAGCAACGTGCGGACGCTGCCGGGGATGCGTGACGACACCGCGCTCGTCGAAGGCCTGAGCGCGGGCGAGCCCTGGGCGCGGGCGGCGCTGTTCGATCGCTACGCCACCCCGATCGAGCGGATGCTCCGCAAGAT
>JANYGI010000075.1 GCA_025362495.1 Byssovorax sp.
CGACGCCCCTTGCGCGAGCCCGACGTTCGCTCGTAGCATCCCGCTCCCGATGGCGGCGCAGAGCTCTTCCACTCTCCTTCTCGACGAAGCGTTCGCCGTCGGCGACGAGCGCTTCTTCGACGCGCTGATCGAGTCGACGGCCGCGAAGAAGCTCAAGAGCCTCGCCGATCGCTGGTACGGCGACGCGCGGCCGTTCGCGCGCAAGGAGCTGCTCCGCTACATCGACGACGGGTGCGATCGGCCGCACCACCGCGCCCTCGTCAAGACGCTGTTCAAGCTCGCCGAGCTGAACGAAGACGACGAGGCCATGGGGCATTTTCTCGTCGTCTTCGATCGCCTCGTGAAGCGCACCGCGAAGAAGGTCGCGGTCTGGGATCGCGCCGCGCGAGCCAGCGGGTTCGGCGTGCAGATGCTCGCGGACAAGAGCGTCCCCGAGAAGGTCGGGAGCCGCGACGTCAAGGCGCTCCGCTTCTCGCAGAGCACGCGGCGCTACCTGCGGCGGCGCGCGTTTCGCTACTTTCGCCTCCTCGCCCGGCGCGATCCTTCCCGCTACGGCGCCGCGATCCGCGCCGCGCTCGCGCAGTACCAGGACGCGCACCTCGACACGCCCTCGCAGCTCCTCGACGCGTGGGGGCTGATGCACGCGCTCTACTGGGGCTCACCCGTCCTCGACCGCGCGCCGAGGGGGATCCGCGTCGCGGAGGGCCGCTCGCTCGCCGAGCTCTCGCCCGCGCCGTTCTGCCCCGAGTCGTGGGGAGGCTCGCTCAATGGCCTGCTCGAGCTCGTCGAGAAGGCCGGGAGCCGCACCGTCCGCGTCTTCACGATTGGCCTGCTCGAGCGTGACTATGCGGCGGTGCTCCGCTCGGTCAAGGTGACTCGCCTCAAAGGCCTGCTCCGCTCCCCCCACGACGAGGTGCAGACCTTCGCGGCCAGGCTCCTCCGCACCGCGACGGGCATCGAGGCCCTCACGGTCGACGAGTGGCTCGCCCTCCTGCGGATCGACAACGCCACGGCGCTCCCGCTGCTCTGCGAGCTGGTCGTCAAGCACCTCTTGCCCGACCGCCTCACCCTCGCTCAGTGCGTCGAGCTGGCCTGCGCGCGGCCCGCGCCGGTGGCCGAGGTCGGTCTGCGCTGGGCGAAGCAAAAGCCCCTCCGCGGCGAGGCCGATCTGCTCGTCGTCGTCGGGCTCGCCAGGGCGGCGTCCGAGCGCACTCGCGAGGCCGCGATCGACTGGGTGACTGGCCTCCTCGAAGCCTCGGCCGAGGCCCGCGACGAGCACCTCCGCGATCTGCTCGACGCCCGCCACGCCGACGTGCGCGAGCGCGGGCTGGCTCTCTTCCTGCGCGCGCCGCGCTTCCGCGACAGCACGCTGCTCTGGGCGGCGCTGTCCGAGTCACCATACGACGATGTCCGCGCCTTCCTCGTCAAGCACCTGAAAGAGCGAGAGTCCGCGTTTGCTCCCGAGACGCTCCGGCACCTCTGGGTGACGATCCTCCTCGGCGTGCATCGCGGCGGCAAATCCAAGCGCGCCGCGCTCCGGCAGATCGCCGAGCGCGTGGCCCGTCGCCCCGCCGACGCCGGCGCTCTCCTGCCGTTGCTCGGCCTGGCGCTCCGCAGCGTCCGCCCTCCCGAGCGCCGCACCGCCCTCGTCGCCGTGGCCCGCGCCGCCTTCCTGGAGCCGGCCTTACGCGACGCGATCGCCCGCGATCTGCCGGAGATTTCGCTCGAGAGCAGCGAGGCCGCGGCGTGAGGCTGGATCTCAACTACCTCGGTCACAGCGAGGTCACCTCCGGCCCGGCGGGATCGAGCCTGTCGTTCGCGCCCAACCTCGCTCGCCCCAGGGTGTTCTTCGACGCCGAGCTGCAAAAGCCCCTCCGCTTCCGGGAGGCCATGAGCGCCCTCCACGACGTGGTCGTCGGCGATCTGCGCTTCGAGAAGAAGGACCGGACCGCCTACGAGGCCTGGAAGAAGAACCAGGCGCAAGAGCAGGCCGAGCTCCGCGCCACGCTGACGGATCAGGCCAAGATGCGCGAGCTGGCGAAGATCGCCAAGGAGCCTTTGCCGCGCGATCTCGAGGGCGATTTCCGCCGCCTCCACAAGCAATACTGGGGCGCGCGCGTCCGCTGGGCCAACGAGCTGGCCCGGAACGATCCCGAGCTCTTTCGTCATCTGGTGCCGTGTGATCCGGTGGTCACCGTGGCGCCCGACGTGGTGTTCTTCGAGTGCTTCTCGAAGGACGAGTCGGCCTATGGCTGCCTGTCCGTCGATCGCGACGCCATGAGCCACGGCGAGGCGGGGCTCGGCACCACCAACGTCGATTACTCGATCGCGCTTTACGAGCACTTCCAGACGCTGCGCAGCTACCGGCCGACTCGCCTCCTCGTCGATCCCACGGGCTTCGAGGTCAAGGTCCTTGGCCGCGACGACTACCGCGAAGAGAAGATCGATCTCCCGCCCTCGTGGCTCCGCGGCTTCGGGCAGCTCCAGGCCGCGATGACGCTCCCGTCGCGCAAGATCGAGGTCCCGGTCGAGGCCGTCTATTCGATCCTCGCCCACCTCAAGCGCAACCGAGAGAAGACGGGGCCGCGCAGCCTGCGGTTCCGCCTCACGCCGGGCAAGACGCCGGTGATCGTCCTCGATCCGTGGGGGATCGAGATCCCGTGTCGTGGCCCGGTGATCGAGGACGACGGCGTCGCCGCCGGCGCTCCGATGGCGGGGAAGGGGGCGTATCGATCCGCGCCGATCCGCGTCACCAGCACGGTGACCGAGGAGATCAAGGTCTGGGGGCGACGACGCCTGTTCGCGCTGGCGCGGGTGCTCCCGCTGGTCGAGCGGATCGAGGTCCGCCTCCTCGGCTCGGGGATGCCCAGCATCTGGATTGCCCACCTCGGCGAGATGCGCTTCATCCTGGCCCTCTCCGGCTGGACGGCCAACGACTGGACCTCGGGAGGCAGCTTGGAGATGCTCTCGGCCTCGGCCCGCGTCGACGCCCGCGTCACCACCAGCGCTCTGCATGTCCTCGAGCGAGATCAGGTGGCGAGCCTGGGGGCGCTGTCCGAGTCAATCGGCACGTCGCCGAGCGTGCTTCTTCCGTCGCTCCACGAGCTCGCCAAGCAAGGACAAGCCATCTACGATTTCGGCGTGGATGCCTATCGTTACCGCCAGGTGATGCCGGTCGCGCTGTCCGAAGCCGTGCTCGGCCCCGAGCACCCCGAGCTCGCCGCGGGCAAGAAGATCGCCCAGGAGAAGAAGGTCCAGGTCCTCCGCGAAGAGGCGCTCCAGGGCGGGCGCAGACTCTATGTCTTCAAGGCGCTCGACACCTCGGCCGAGGCCGTGGTCGACGCCGACGGGGCCTTCAAGAAGGCCAAGTGCACCTGCTCGTTCTTTTTCAAGAGCCGCCTCCGCGCCGGGCCGTGTCGCCACCTCATCGCGCTCAAGCTGGCGGTCCTCGACGCCGCGCCGCCCGCCCCGCCGATCGTCGCGTCTGCGCCCGCCCCGGCGGCTGCTCCCGTGGCCCCGACGGCCGCTCCCTCGCCGTCCGGGCCTGCAAAACGAGGCCCCGGCCGCCGCGAAGAGGTGGTATCGTTGACGCGCGTGGTCCTCGAAGACATCAAGTCGCGCGCCGACGCGACCGATCGCGGCCTGTCCGAGGTCGTCGAGGAAGCGTGGGACGCCGCGTTCCAGCGCATCTGCGCCGTCGCCTCGTGGAAAGAGGCCCTCAAGCTCTGCGATCCCGCCGCGGCCAAGGCCATCCAGTTCCGCTCGGTGGAGAGCCCCGAGCAGCTCTCGCTCCTGCTCCACGTCGACGTCCTCCGCGAGATTGGCCAGCTCGCCGATCAGCTCGCCGCCAGCCCCTCCGCCGTCGTCAACCTCGCCTGGCTCGTCGCGCGGAGGAAGCCATGAGCCAGCTTCACGCTCTTCATCGTTCGATTCACGCTCACATTCTTCTTTTTCAGCGTTGCAAGGAGATCCGACCGCTCGAGCCCATCATGCCGCGGCGTTACGCCGCGACGGACGTTGCTCTACCATGCGTACCCACACCCGATATTCTTTTGGGCGCCCAAGCGCACCCGTCGGTCTTCACTCAGACGACCGGGTTGCACCCGGTCTCAGACCGACGGGTGCGCGGGCGCCTCGGTGATCGGGCGTGGTCCGAGGAAAGTAGTCGGGCGGTCGGATTTCCTTACAGGGCTGAACGAGAACAGGCACGGACCCCGGGGCACGCCGGCTGATGGGGTTCTGGGACAAGATCAAAGGCATCGTCGGGGGCGGGCCTCCCGACGGGGGCTCGCCGCACCCGGAGCTCGATCGAAAGGTCGAGTCGATCCTCGTCCGGCGGATGGCCGCGAAGGAGATGTTCGCCCCGATCGACGTCGCCGACGAGGCCACGAAAGACGTCGCGGGGCGCACGATCAGCCTGATCACCTACGCGGGTACGGTGGTCGAATCGCTGCACGCGGCGGGGCGCTTCGAGAGCCTCGGGTATATCCGCACCAGGATGGCGGACGGCAACTGGCGCTATCATCCGAAGGGATCGAGCCCGCTGGTCTACACGCCCGCGGTCGGCGCCAGGCCCGGGGCCAACCGGCCAGTCGCCGCCACGGCTGCTCCGCCGGCCGCCGCGCCCGCCCCGGCCCGCTCTGCCGCGCCTGCCGCGCCTGCCGCCCGGCGCGCTCCGGCGCCGGCGCCCGCGGCAAAGCCTGCTCCTTCACCGAAGGATCCGCTCGACGCCTCGGCGATACTCGGGCTCTCCGCCGACGAGGTGCGCAAGCGCTCGCTCCGCATCGATCCCTATCGCACGGCCTGGATTGGCCGCGTCGACACCATCCCTCCGCAGAGCGACGAGCGGACGGCCCTCATCGATCGGGGCTTGATCCTCCGTGGTTTGCTCGACGAGGCGCAGATCGCCGAGATCCACCGCGTCGGCGACATCTGGCTCCGGCACCACGACGCCGCAAAGATCGCCGGGATCGCCGCCAGGGCCGCCGTCACCAAGGCCCTCGCCGATCAAGCGGCCGAGCGCGCCGCGAAGAAGGCCCGGAAGAAGGCCGAGGCCGCCGAGCGCTTGCAGCTGCGCCTTTCCGACGTGCGCCGCCGCAAGGCCGAGGACATCGTCTATCTCGGGCCGGGCGTCTCTGGCCTGCTCTCGGATCGTCGCTCGCACCTCGAGGCCCTGCAGCAGCGCGGGCTCCCGGTGCTCTCCACGCCGGCCGACGTGGCGCGCGCCCTCGGCCTCCCCGTGCCCGAGCTGCGGTGGCTCTGTTACCACGCCGAGGCGACGCCGAAGCCTCATTACGTGTACTTCGAGATCCCCAAGCGATCCGGCGGCAAACGGCTCCTCGCCGCGCCGCAACCGAAGCTCGCGAGAGCCCAGGAGTGGATCCTCCACAACGTGCTGGAGAAGCTCGCCACCGAGGCTCCGGCGCACGGCTTCGTCAAGGGCCGCTCCACCGTCACCTGCGCGGCTCCCCACGTCGGGCGTGACGTGGTCGTGAACCTCGATCTCTCCGACTTCTTCCCCACCATCGGCTTTGGCCGGGTGCGAGGCGTGTTTCGCAAGCTCGGCTATTCGCCCGCCGTGGCCACGATCTTCGCGCTGCTCTGCACCGAATCGCCGCGGACTCCCGTGCTCTTCGAAGGGGTGCGCAACTTCGTCGCCGTGGGCCCGCGCGCCCTCCCGCAGGGCGCCTGCACCAGCCCCGCGCTCTCCAACCAGATCGCGAAGAAGCTCGATCGCCGCCTCGTGGGGATGACGACCAAGCACGGGTTCGCCTACACCCGCTATGCCGACGATCTGACGTTCTCCGCCGCGGCCGGCAAGCGCGACGAGGTGGCCATGCTCCTCGCGCGCGTCCGGCACATCGTCGAGGAGGAGGGCTTCGCGATCAACCCGAAGAAGGGGCGGATCCAGCGCTCGGGCAAGCGTCAGTCGGTGACGGGGATCGTGGTCAATCAGAAGCCGTCCGTCCCGCGGGAAGAGGTCCGGCTCCTCCGGTCCATCCTTCATCACGCCAGGACCACGGGCCTGGAAGCGCAGAATCGCGCCGGGATACCGTACTTCGAATCGCACCTCCGCGGGCGGATAGCCTACGTTCACATGGTGGATCCGGCGCGCGCGGCGCCGCTCCTGGCGGCGTTCTCGGCGCTGCTCGTCACCCCGGAGCGATGAGCGGGCGCGGATCGCTGCCGGGCTCGTAGCGGGTCACCGTCACCGCGAGATCGAGGCCGAGCGGCAAGGTCCTCTTCACCTGTTCGACCACGTGCTCGACCAGGTTCGTCGCCTCCTTCAGCTTCGGTCCGACGAGGATCACCGCGAAGCCGAGGGGAGACGTCCGGCCGGCCGTCACCGTCACCAGCGCGAGGAGGAGGCTGTCGACGATCTCGACGACGCGCGTCGCCGCCTGGCGGAGGCCGAGCAGCTCGGTTATCGTGGGGCGCGGGGAGGGCGCCTCTCTCGGGGTGCTGATCTCGAAGCGGGCCACGCTGAGCGCCTGCTCGGCCCAGTCGCTGAACAGGCACTCTTCCGCGAGCGAGAGCTCGAGTCGGTCGTGGGTGAGCAGGCCGGTGAGGCCGTCGCGGCGCGCGAGGAAGTCGAGGGCCCGCTTGTGGCGGCGCGAGCCGGGCTCGAAGCCGACGAGCTTGAGGCGGAGCTCGCCGAGCTGGACCTCGCCCGAGTGCATCAGATTGACAGTCTTGCGCGGCGTGTACGGGTAATCGACGAAGGTCCCGCTGGTCGAGCCCACGTCCTCGAGCTGCCATGAGCCGCTCGTCCACGTCAGGGTGGCGTGGTGGCCGCTCACCGTCGGATCGGGCAGCAGGATGTCCACCCCTTCGAGGCGGCCCAGCGTGACCGAGGGCTGTTCGAGCGGGTGAATCGAGCCCACCAGCGAGGGCGCGTTGCTGGCGAACGTCACCAGGAGCGATTGCGCCCCGGCGTCGAACGATTTCGCCGCGTTGCGCCCGGGCGGCGGCCCCGCGTCCAGCGTCTCGCGGCGCACGGGCGTGGCGCTGATCGAGATGGTGGTGGGGTTGAAGAAGCGGAGTCGGGCGGCGGGGATCCGCTGCGCCGGATCGTCGGAGAGGCACCAGAAGATCTGCTTGATCTCGTCGACGCTGAGCCCGGCGAGCACGTCGTAGGGTGTCTGTCGGGGCATGGGCTGGTGGCGTGGATTGGCGCCGGGCTCGGGCACCGCCGACGTCCACATCTCCCAGAGCGTCAGGCCGAGGGCGTAGAGGTCGTCCTCGACCGAGGCCACCCCGGAGAAGATGCGCTCGGGTGACTGGTAGTTTGCGGTGCCGCCGTCCGGGAGCGTGCCCGGCCCGCGCGGGAGGGCCTCGTCGCGCTCCTGGGCGAAGCCGAAATCGAGCAAGATGGCCTTGTCGAGCGAGCCGTCGGGGAACGAGGTGATCATCACGTTGCCGGGCTTGATGTCGCCGTGAACGAGGCGCGCGGCGTGGATGGCCGCGACCCCTTCGCACACGTTGGCGGCGATGCGCCGGAGCTCGTCGCACGAGTAGCCGCCGCGCGTGTGCTTGTCGCGGATGTGCCAGTGGAGCGTCTTGCCGTCGATGGGCTCCATCACCAGGATGAGGCCCCAGTCGCTCGGGGTGAGGTCGTAGACGCGGCACACGTAGGCGCTCGAGACCCGGCGCGCGTTGATCATCTCGTGACGGAGCAGCTCGTCGTCGCCGGGCATCCGCGCGTCTTCGCGCACCACCTTGAGCGCGACGGGCTGCTGCGTGGCGCGGTCCTGCGCGAGGAACACCTCGCCCATGCCGCCCTTGCCGAGGCGCTTCGAGATCAGGTAACGGTCGTTGACGACCGAGCCGATATCGAGTGGACGGGGCACGACGCGTCGGGGTTGGAACATGACGTGCACCGAGGGTCGTCGATTCCGACGCACGATGCAACCCGAGAGATGCCGCCTCGCGCGAGGCGCACATCGGGCTTGCAATCCAGCGGCGACTCGCCACACTCGCGCGCGCCCGGAGCGGGATCCGGATCCGGTGGGAGGTGCTCGAGAAGAAATGAAGATGTGGCTGAAGGCTGGGGTTCTGCTTCTCTTTCTCCAGTTGCTCGCGGCCACGGCCCGGGCCACGCCGGCCGAGGGTGCGCCTCCCGGCGTCCCCGGAGCGATGAGGGCGATCCACGACAAGGGTGAGATGCGCTGGGGCGGCGACTCCCAGGGCGGCGCTCCCTACGTCTTCCAGGATCCGATGGATCCCAATCACCTCATCGGCTTCGAGGTCGATCTCGCCGAGGCGCTCGCGAAGCGGCTCTCGGCGCGCGCGCGCCCCGTTCAAGGCCAGTGGGACGGCCTGCTCGAGCTGCTGGCCCGCGGCGACTTCGAGGTGGCCCTCAACGGCATCGAGATCGCCGACGAAAAGCGGCGGATTTGCGAGCTCAGCCGCCCTTACTACGCCGCTGCCGAGAAGCTCACGGTGCGCCGCGGGGACGCCTCGGCGCCGCGCTCGCTCGAGGCCGTCAAGGGGCGTCGCGTCGGCACGCTCCCGGGCTCGCTGGCGGCGCGGATCCTCGAGCGCGCCGGCGCCGAGGTGAAGACCTACGACGGCGGCCAGAATGACATCTACGATGATCTGCGGATCGGCCGCACCGACGCCGTGCTGCTCGACGATCCGATCACGCGGTATTACGGCGCCATCGATCCTGCTCTGGAGGTCGTCCCCGGCTCGTTCGGGGAGATTGCCTATGGCGTGGCGCTCCGCAAGGGCGATGTCGAGGCGACGGCCGCCGTCGACAGGGCCCTTGGCGAGCTCGCGGCCGACGGCACGCTGGCCCGCCTCTACGCGCGCTGGGGCCTGTGGAACGACGAGACCGCAAAGCTCCTCGGCGGCGCCGCCCCGGCCTCGGACGTCACGCCCGACGCCTACGATGCCTGGCGCGCGGCGGTCGGCAAACCCCTCCCGTTCTGGACCCGGGTGCGCGAGCGCTACCCGGCCACATTGCCAGTCTTCGCGCGCGGCGCGGCGATGACGCTGGCCATCTCGCTCGCGAGCATGGCGCTGGCGGTGGCGCTCGGGCTCGTGGTGGCGCTCGGGCGCGCCTACGGCCCCTGGCCGGTGAAGTGGCTCGCGACGGGCTACATCGAGCTGTTCCGGGGGACTCCACTCCTGATCCAGCTCACGATGGTGTACTTCGGCCTCCCCGAGCTCGGGCTCACGCTCCACCCCTTCGTCGCGGGGTGGCTCGCGCTCGGCCTCAACTACGCCGCTGCCGAGGCCGAGAATTACCGCGCCGGCCTCTCCAGCGTGCCGGCCGGGCAGCTCGACGCGGCGCGGACGCTGGGCCTCACCACCTGGCAGGCGCTCCGTCACGTGGTAGGCCCGCAGGCCGCGCGCGTGGCGATCCCGCCCGCCACGAACGACTTCATCGCGCTGCTCAAGGACAGCTCGCTGGTCTCGGTCGTCACCTTGACCGAGCTCACCAAATCATACGTGAACCTCGCGAGCTCGATGCGAGATCACCTCGGCCTCGGCGCCCTCGTGGCCCTGTTCTATCTGCTCCTGAGCCTGCCTTTCGCGCGCTTTGCTCGCTGGGTCGAAGGCCGCATGGGACAGCACCTGCGCCGCGCTGCTTGAGAGGAGACGCCGAGATGTCGATTCGCATCGTCGAAATGGAGAAGAGCCACCCTGGCACCGGCGCGCCGGCGCTCCGGGGGCTCTCGATGGATATCGCGGGCGGGCAGGTCGCGGCGGTGCTCGGGCGGAGCGGCGCCGGGAAGACGACGCTGCTGCGGTGTCTCGTGGGGCTCGACGCCTTCGATCGCGGCTCGATCGAGGTCGACGGCGTGACGATTCACGGCGGCGGATCCGAGCGAGAGGGGCGCCTCGCCACCGCGAAGCTGGCCGGCAAGATTGGCCTCGTGTTCCAGTCGTTCGAGCTGTTTCCGCACCTGTCGGTGCTCGACAACTGCACGCTGGCGCCGATCCAGGTCAAGGGCGAGCACCGGAGTGTCAGCGAGGCGCGGGCGCGGCGTCTGCTCGAGCAGCTCGGGCTCGGCGACAAGGAGAAGGCCTATCCAGAGGCTCTCTCCGGCGGTCAGAAGCAGCGCGTGGCCATCGCGCGTGCGCTCTCGATGGAGCCGCGGGTCCTGCTCTACGACGAGCCCACCAGTGCCCTCGATCCCTCGCTCAAGCAGGAGGTCGGGCGCACCCTGCGCACCATCGCGGCGACCGGGATAACGCAGGTGATCGTCACCCACGACATCCCGGTGGCCCGCGACGCGGCCGATCTGATCTTCGTCCTCGACAAGGGGCGAGTCGCGCAATCGGGCTCTCCGGCCGAGGTGTTCGGCCGCCCCGATCACCCCGCCACGGCGGCGCTCCTATCCGGCGCTTGAGCCCTCGGCGAGGCGTTCCAGCGCCTCGCCCTGCACTCGTACGTTCTGCCATTGCGGGAGGATCTCGGCCCCGAGCGACTGGTAGAAGCCAATCGCCGGCTCGTTCCAGTCCAGCACTTGCCACACGAAGCGCGCGCAGCCGGCGTCGACGGCGATGCGCGCGAGCCGTCGCATCAGCGCGAGCCCGATACCCTGCTTGCGCTGCTCGGCGGCGACGAAGAGATCCTCCAGATAGAGCACCGGGCGGCCGCGCCAGGTCGAGTACGTGAAGAAGTAGAAGGCGAAGCCGGCGGCCACGCCGTCGCGCTCGGCGATCAGCACCTGAAAGCGGGGCGTGGGGCCGAATCCATCGCGGAGGAAATCGGCCTCGGTGGCGACGACGGCGTCGGGATCCCGCTCGTAGAGGGCGAGCGCGCGGATGAGGTCGAGGATCAGCGGGGCGTCGGCGGCCTCGGCGGGGCGGATCACGATCATGGGGGCGCCGTCTTGGCGGTCCGTTCGCCGCGCGTCAACGTTTCGCCCGCGCGTGAGGCGTTCGCAGCGCCGCCGAGCGGTGCTAAGCCCCGCCTCGTGGACCCCATTCTCCTCCGTCGCCGCACCGGACGCACCGCGGCTCTCGTGATCGCGGTCGGCTTCGGCGGCACCGTCCTGCTCCTCGGCGTCGGCGGCGCGATCCTCTCGGGCTCGCGCGGCGCGATCCTCCCCGCGCTCCTCGGCTACTCGCTGGCGACACTGCCGCTCTTCCTGCTCGCCGCGGTGATCGCCGTCTGCCGCAGCGAGCTCTGGCTGCTGCCGGAGGAGCGGGTGCTCCACCTGCTGACGTTCCGGCCCTGGCGCCTCCAGCCGCGCGTCGAGGAGGCCAAGGTGAGCGAGTATGCCGGCGTCCGCCTCGAGCCCGCGCCCGAGGACGAAGGCGGCGGCTTCCTGGTCTCGCTGATCACCGCGGGCGGCGAGGCCGTTCCGATCCGTCAGTTCAAGGATCAGCACGAGGCCGAGCCCTTCGCGGAGGGCGTGGCGTCCTCGGTGGGCCTCTGGTTCCGCGCCGGCAGCCAGCAGAGCGAGCCCGTCGGCGGCTGATCCGGCCGGGTTTCGTGCTACACGGGGGCACGATGCGCGTCGCCTCGCCGAGCCCCCGCCCCGCTGCGCCTTCGCGCCGGGTCACGGCGTTCGCGCTCGCGGCGCTGGCCTTCCTCGTCGCGCTCCTGGCGGCGACGAGCGATCGCGGAGCGTCGGCGCACGTCGCCTCGATTGGCGCGCTCCAGCTCTCGGCGCACGCCGGCAGGCTCACCGGATCCGCGGCCGACGCGCCCTCGCCGGGCTCACGCGATCCGCGGGCGTACCTCGGCAGCGACGGTCCCGAAGAGACGGCCAATCTCGGCGGGCGATCGCCGAGGCCCACCTCGGCCGTCCGCTCGCGCGGCGAGGGAAGCCGGCTCGGCCCGCTCCCGGTATTCTTCAGCTTCGCCGTCGCCCCGCGCTGCCTCGCGCCGGCCGCGACTGCCGCTCTCCTCGACGGCGCCTCGGGCGCCCGCATCGCGGCCCTCCACGAGCGAGCCTTCCAGACCACGCCTCCGCGCGAGCCGAACCCGGCCCGCGGTCCTCCCC
>JANYGI010000085.1 GCA_025362495.1 Byssovorax sp.
GACGGCCTCCCGATCGGCCTTCAAATCGTGGGCGACGCGTGGGACGAGGCCGCCGTGCTCGGCGTCCTCGCGCACCTCGAGCGCAGCGAGATCGCCCGTGTCGTTCGCCCGCGCGGCGCGATCGATCTGCTCGACGGCTGACGCCTGATCGGGGCTGCGAGCAGCCCGCCGATCAGGCGTCGATGGCATCCCCCCGAGGCGTGAGCCCCGGGTGAACGTCACGCGATGATCAATTGATCGAGAACGACTTCGGCACCGCCACGGGCGAGCCGTCGAACGGCGGCACGTGCGCGCCGCGGAACGCCGAGGCCACGCAGCCACCCACCGGCGTCCCGGCGAACGGCGGCCCGTCCACGGTCGCCGACGTCACGTTGCCGCTCGGCGCGAAGGTGACGCGCACCTTCCCCGAACCCGTCGGCCCGTCGTCCTTCTTGCAGCCCTTCGCCGCGCCTGCGGCCTTGTTGAGGGCCGAGAGCGCCGCTGCGCGATCGAAATCCTTGCCGCCGCCCGCGGGCGCCGGATCCGCGGTCTTCGCGGGCTCCGCCGTCTTCACCGGGTCGGGCGTCTTGTCCGGCGTCTTGTCCGGGGTCTTGTCGGGCGTCTTGCCCGGCGTGCCCGGCGTGGCGGCGGTCCCGGTCTTCACGGCCGCCGTCGGCGCCGCGGTGGGCGTCCCCGAGGGCGTCGCCGCGACCGGCGCCGTCGTCTCGGTCGGCGCGGCTGTCGGCGTGGCAGACGGCGTCGCCGACGGAGCCGCGGTCGGCGTCGCCGTGGTCGTCGTCGACTGATCGGTCGTGCCCGCGACCGGCTGCGCAGGCGAGCGCATCAGGAAGAACGCCGCGAGCCCACCGACGACCGCGAGGCCCGCGAGCACGCCGATGATCAAGCCCGCGGGGCTCTTCTTCTGCGGCGTCATCTCCGGCACGATCATCATCGGCGACGCGGGCGCGCCCATCACCGGAGCGACCTGCTGCGGCGCCGGCTGCGGCGCTTCCATCACCGGCGCGAGCAGCGGCGGCGGAGCGAGGATCGGCGCCTGCGCCATCCCGCCGCCGAGGTTCATGATGTCGTCCATGCCGGCGCGCGCGTTGTTGCGCGGGGGCGAGCCGCCCGAGGGGCGCATGTCGAGTACCGCGTCGTCGTTGCTCGACTTGTTCGAGCGCCCCGCGTTCTCGGTCGCCGTGAGGGCCGAGAGCGAGAAGAGAACCGAGTTCTCGTTGCGCTCGCCGACGAGGCGATCGGCCGACGTCGTCGCCGATGAGAAGCTCGGCCCGCCGCTGCCCGACGCGTTCGGATCGACGCGCGGTCGCTCGCTCGTGGCGAACAGATCGACGGCCGGCCGATTCACCTGACGTCGCGCCGCGGCCACCCCGGGCGCGGGCGTCGCGGCGAGCGGCGACGGTTGATCCATCATCATCGTGCCGCCGAGGCCGAGGTTGTCTGCGTTCGGCGGGGGCACCGAGGCCACGGGTCGCGGAGCCGCGGCAGCCGCCGGCGCTTGCGGCGCCGCGGAAGCCTTCGCCGCACCACCGGCTGCCGGCCGCGGAGCCGCGCCGACGATCGCCATCAGCTCGGGCACGCCCGAGAGCGGGAGCCAGTCGGCCATCCCGTCCTTCCAGACGTACGAGTCGACCGTGATGAGGCCGCGCTGAAACTCGATCAGGATCTGCGCCGGGTTCAGCGAGCGCTGATCGTCGTCGGTGATCGTCACCGTCCACTCGTCGCTGCCGGGAGCGGGGCCGCCCTCGTTGCCGAAGACGCGCGTATCGCCCTCTCCTTCGCCGTCGTCCTCGTGCGGCGCAGCGGCCGCAGCCTCCAGGCCCGGCCCTCCGGCCGCGCCGCCTTCACCGTGGACGACGATCGTCGCCCCACACTTCTTGCACTTGATCTTGACGGTCTTGCCCGCGACTTTGTCGTCGGCAATCGTGTACTTGGCCTGGCACGACTGGCATGAAATCTTCATCGCTGCCCTTCCAGGTCCGGCTGTGAGCCGGGCGTAGACCCATCAAGCACGCGCCAAGGCGGTATGGTCGTCATCGATCGCGAGGATAGCGTTTCCGAGCGCAAACGATCAAGGTTACGGCCTCGTTCTCCCCGGAGCCGGGGGCGTCGACCGTTCAGTTGACGAGCACCAGCGAGGTAGCGTCCTTGCCACAAAACACGGCTTCGCTCGGGTAACGCTCGCCGCACGTGGGGCAAATTTTCCCCCGGCTCGGGGCCTTTCGCGGCGCCGCCTTCGTCGCGAGCGCAGGCGGCGCGACGGGCGGAGCCGATGCCTCCACGCCGTGCGCTTCGTCACCGGACGACGGATCGTCCCCGTCGTCCTCGTGGCCGTCGTCGCCGCCCGGCGTGCCGGCGACGCCCGTCGGCTCGGCCAGCGGCTCGCTCCTGCGCCCGCGCCTCGCCAGCACGAGCGCCGCGAAGCCGAGCGCGAGCGACAGCCCGATCACGATCACCAGGAACGTCGTCTTGCGCTCGCGCGCCTTGTCGTCGGCGACCGCCGTGCGCCCGCCGATCGTCCCGGTCGCGATCACCGCCACCGCGGCCTCGCCGTCGTCGGTCGCGCCGTCGTGGCCCGCGGCGAGCAGCGCGTCGTAGTGATCGGCGCTCGTCACCTCGACGGGCACGGTGACGCTCTTGCCGAGGATCGACGCCACTATTTCCAGCTTGCCTTCGTCGGCGCCCGCCTCCACCGCGAGCGTCCCCGCGGCGTCGATCGTCGCCTTCGCAGCGATCGGGCCCGGCGCGATCGACCACGTCGGCCGCGCCCCGGTCGCGCAGCCCTCGCTGTCGAGAACGGCCGCGCGAAACGCGAAGCGCTCCCCCGCCCGCAGCAGCTTGCGCGCCGGGTGGACCTCGAGCCGCGCCGGATCGCCGGCGCTCCCGGCCGTGCATTTCGAGCTTGGTTTCGGCTCTGGCGCGGGTTTGGGCGTCGCCGTAGCCACCGGCGCCGCGCTCGCCACCGGCGCCGCGCTCGCGACGGGCGGCTCGTCGCCGTCGCGCTTCACCAGCGAGTACGATCGCGACCGCGACACCTGCGCCGTGCAGTTCGTGTCGTGGATCAGGAACTGGTACTGGCCCGTCTCGCTCAGCGAGATCGAGGTGTCGCTGGCCTGGATCCTCGTCACCACCGCGGCGTGCCGCGGATCGTTTGCGGGGCTGCTGCAGCGGGTCGTCCACGACCTTCCGCCGCCCGACGCCGAGTGGCTCGTGCGCGCGAGGCCGGGCATCTGCTCCCAGCACTCCGCCGTGCTGAACGAGCGCCCCGCGCCGGAGAAGCTCAGCTCTCCGCCGCCCTCCTGCACGCGCACGCTGCCGCCGCCTGATCCGTGGCCGGTGGGCTTGGGGCCGCACGCCTCGCCCCAGTCGTTCGTCGTCCACGACTCGGTCAACGAGCTCGCCGACCACGAGCCGTTCAGCGTCGGCTTGCCGTCGCTCCACGCCGATCCAGCCGAGAAAACGCCTGCGATCGCGACGAGCCACGCCGCGGCCTTCGCCGTCCAGCGCGTCGCCGCAGGGTCGTGCCGTTCACCGTCCACGCCCGAACGGTAGCAGGGGCCCGCGCGACGGGAGGCGCAGATGTTGGGCCGTTCCACGCGACCGCGCTAGGGTAGCGCCTGCTGCCCGCTCCACGGGAAACCGAGCCCCACGAGGACGCCCTTGTTCGAGAAATCCTTAGCCCGTCGCCTCCGCGCCGCGGCCTTGCTCACCACCTTCGCCGCGACGCTCACGGCGGGCGCCGGCGAGGCGGCCGCGCAGCCCTCCAAGCCGTCGCGCATCGCCGACGGCAACGGCGCCGGGATGGACGTCCACCTCTTCCGCCCCGCGGTCGACAGCAAGGGCTTCTTCTCCGTCAACGGCGCTGACATCCTCGGCCACAAGGACCTCAGCTTCGGCCTCGTCCTCGACTACGGCCACGGGCTCCTCCCGCTCAACACCGGGCACAGCACCAATTTTCTCGTCGAGCACGCGCTCCAGGGCACGTTCCAGTTCGACGTCGGCCTCTTCAACTACCTCGTCCTCGGCATGTCGGTCCCGATCGTCGTCAACGGCGGCAAGACGGTCACCGACGTCGGCGCGGGCCCCGGCCTCAACACGAGCGACGTCGGCCTCAACGCCCAGGCCCTCGGCAACCTCGCGATCCACGCCAAGCTCCGCATCCTCCGCCCCGACGCGCCCATCGGCATCGCCCTCGTCGCGCAGGCCGGCTACGGCGTCGGCGAGACGCAGAACCTCGCCTCGGAGCCGGGCTTCTTCTACTGGCCTCAGGCCGTCTTCGAGTTTCGCACCGGCCAGGCGCACATGTTCCGCGCGGCCGTCAACGGCGGGTATCGCGGCCACACCGGCGCTGCCACCAAGTTTGGCCTCGGCACGAACGGCACGAACCAGCTCGTGAGTGGCATTCTCGAGAATGGCAATCTCCTCACGGGCGGCTTCGGCCTCAGCTTGCGCGTGCTCCCCGCCCTGGATTTGACGGCCGAGACCTACACCACGTTCGAGCTCGGCGCGGCCTCCGACGCGAAGCAGAAGCTCTCGGCCGAGGCCATCGGCGGCATCAAGCTCTTCATCGACAAGAGCTCGTACCTCATGCTCGCGGCCGGCGGCGGCTACGTGCCTGGCTTCGAGTCGGCCGCGGAGCGCGTCACGCTCGGCTTCGTCTTCGAGCCCTCGATCGGCGACAGCGACGGTGACGGCATCAAGGACGACGAGGACGACTGCCCCAACGATCCCGAAGACTTCGACGGCTTCCAGGACACCAAGGCCGACTCGCCTCCTGGCAAATACGGCTGCCCCGATCCCGACAACGACGAGGACGGCATCCCCGACGTCGACGACAAGTGCCCGAACGATCCCGAGGATCGCGACGGCTACCAGGACGAGGACGGCTGTCCCGAGGCCAACGACGGCGACCGCGACGGCGACGGGATCCTCGACTCGCACGACAAATGCCCCGATGTCCCCGAGGACAAGGACGGCTTCGAGGACACCGACGGTTGCCCCGACCCGGACAACGACAAGGACGGTATCCCCGACGTCAAGGATCGCTGTCCCAACGATCCTGAAGACAAGGATGGCTTCGAGGACGAGGACGGCTGTCCCGATCCCGACAACGACAAGGACGGTATCCTCGACGCCGTCGACAAGTGCCCCAACGAGCCGGAGACGTTCAACGGCATCGACGACGAGGACGGCTGCCCCGATCAGGGCAAGGTCGTGATCCAGGAGAACAACATCCTGATCCTCGACAAGATCCTCTTCAAGACGGGCAGCGCCGAGATCTTGAAGGCGTCGTTACCCATCGTGGACGCCGTGGCCACGACGTTGACGCACCACACCGAGTTCACCCTGATCGAGGTCGGCGGCCACGCCGACGAGCGCGGGCAAGAGGCCATGAACGTCCGGCTCACCCAGGATCGCGTCAACTCCGTGGTCGAAGCGCTGGTGAAGCGCGGGGTCAAGCGCGAGAGCCTCCGCGCCACCGGGTACGGCCCGTATTGCCCCCTCGATCAGGACCACACGGCGGCCGCCTACGACAAGAACCGCCGCGTCGAGTTCAAGATCGTCAACGGCCCCGGCGGCCCGACGGGCGTCACGCTCGGCTGCGACAAGTCGCAGGCCAGGGGCATCGGCGCCAAGCCCTGACAGGCACTCTCCGGCAGCGTGATCCAGATCGCCTCAGGCGATCTGGATCACGACCTTGCCAAAGTGCTCTCCGCTGGCGAGCCGCTCGTAGGCCGCGCGGGCCTCGCCGAACGAGAACACCTGATCGACGACGGGCTCGATCCGCGTCGCCGACAGCGCGCGGTTGAGGGCCTCGAACATCGCCACCGAGCCGACGTAGATCCCGCCGACGCGCAGCGCCTTGCCGATGAGCGCCATGGTGCTGATCTCGCCCTTCACGCCGGTGATGACGCCGACGAGGCTCATCGATCCTCCGACCCGCAGCGCCGCCGCGGATTGATCGAAGGTGCCCGGCCCGCCGACCTCGACGGCGAGATCGATCCCGCGCCCGCCGGTCCAGGCCTTCGCGGCCTCGCCCCAGGCAGGGTTCGCCCGGTAATCGAGGACGTGATCGGCGCCGAGGGCGGTGGCCCGCGCGCGCTTCGCCTCGCTCTTCGAGGTCAGCACCACCCGCGCGCCGGCCGCCTTGGCGAGCTGCAGGACGAAGAGCGAGACTCCACCCGTCCCCTGCGCGAGCACCGTGTCTCCCGGCCGGAGGTTGCCAGTCTCGAAGAGGGCATTGTACGCCGTGACTCCCGCGCACGGGAGCGTGGCGGCCTGCTCGAACGAGAGATGATCAGGCACCTTCACCCAGGCTCCCTCTCCGAGCACGACCTCCTCGGCGAGCATGCCATCCTGCGCGCCGCCGAGGGCCGAGGCGTGGTGCGCCTCGAGGAACTCTCCCCCGCCCCACGTCGGGAAGAACGCCGCGGCGACGCGGTCGCCGAGCGCGACGCGAGTGACCCGCTCGCCGACGGCGATCACCTCGCCCGCGCCGTCGGAGCACGGCACGATCGGCGCTTTGCGCCCCGGGGCGCCGCGGACCACCCCGAGATCACGAGCGTTGAGCGACACCGCACGAACGCGCACGCGCACGTCGTACGGGCCGAGCGGAGCGGCGCGGCGCTCCACGCGAACGAGGGCGTCGAGGCCTTCACGGGCCTGGATTTCATAGGCTTTCATCGAAAATGATTCCTTCCAGAGACAGCCTCAACCTCGTACGTTGTTCCCGATGTCGCAAGTACGCACAAAATTGGTAGATAGTACCCAGAAGGGAACCATGAAGTCGGCCGGGAGCCGCCGCAGCGACGATCACCGCTCCAACTGCGCCGTCGAGGCGACGGTGGGAGTCATCGGCGGCCGCTGGAAGACGGTGGTCCTCTTCTGGCTGCTCGGCGGCAAGCTCCGCTTCGGCGAGCTCCGGCGCAAGCTGCCCAACTGCACGCAGCGCATGCTCACCCTCCAGCTGCGCGAGCTCGAGGAAGACGGCCTCGTCCTCCGCACCGTGTTCGCCGAGGTCCCGCCCCACGTCGAGTACGAGCTCACGGCCTTCGGCAAGAGCCTCGAGCCGGTGCTCCTCGGGATGCGAGCCTGGGGCGAGAAGTACAAGAAGCGCCTCGGGTGATCGCCCGGCGGCGGCCCTCGCGCGATTGATCTATCCTGCGCGCATGCGTTCGTTGCGCCCCCTCTTCGCCCTGCCGATCCTCCTCGCCGCCTGCGTCAACACCGACGCCGCGGTCTTCGTCGAGCCCACGATCACGAGCCCCACGGCCACGGTCGCGGGCGGCGCTCTCGGCGTCACGATCACCGGCAATTTCACGCTCGATCTTCACCTCGGGCCGCGCGCCACGGGGCCGTCGACGGTCACCCTCGGCGCGTTCTCGATCCTCGACGCCGGGCAGAAGGCGGCGATCACCTCGATCCAGATCGGGAGCACCTCGCCGCAGTTCCCCGCCACGGTCGAGCTCGACAGCGACGTCACGGCGGCGATGCCGTTCGATCTCGGAAAGAAGACGCTCCCGCCCGACGCCAAGGCCAAGCTCTGCGACGCTGCCGGCGTGATCATCGGCGGCACGATCCAGGACTCGCTGCTCGGCGGCTCGACCCCGTTCTTCTCGCCGATCATCCACCCCGCGGGCTGCATGTAGCGTCGGGCAGTCGAGCACGAAACGCCTCAATTTTCGCGGCACTGGTGCTAAAGTCCGCGCCGAGGCCGCCATGTTGCACCAGCACGACGAAAAGCACCCCGAAGCCCACGCGAACGGCGAAGATCACCGCTACACCAGCGGCGGCGAGGGGCTCGACGGCGACGCGCTCGCCTCGCTCCGCGCAGAGGTCGCGGCCTGGCGCGCCGGCCCCGTGGCCGACTCCGAGAAGAAGATGCCCCCGCGCGAGGCGCGCTTCACCACGTGGAGCGGAATGGACGTCCCCGACGTCGTCACGCCCGCCGAAAAGTCGATTCCTTACCAGAAGGATCTCGGCCTCCCGGGCGAATACCCGTTCACGCGCGGCGTCCAGCCCACGATGTACCGCAGCCGCCTCTGGACGATGCGGATGTTCGCGGGCTTCGGCACCCCGGAGCAGACCAACGCTCGCTTCAAGTACCTGCTCGCCGAGGGGCAAACAGGCCTCTCGACGGCCTTCGATTTCCCCACCTTGATGGGGTACGACTCCGACTCTGCACGCTCCCTCGGCGAGGTCGGCATGTGCGGAGTCGCGGTGGACACGCTGCGTGACATGGAGGTCCTCTTCGACGGCATCCCGCTCGACAAGGTCACCACGTCGATGACGATCAACGGCCCTGCCGTCGTCCTCCTCTGCTTCTACATCGCCCTCGCCGACAAGCGCGGCATCTCGCGCAAGCTCATCGGCGGCACGGTCCAGAACGATTGCCTGAAGGAGTTCATCGCTCAGCATGCCTGGCTCGTCCCGCCCCGCCCCGCGATGCGGATCGTGACCGACATGATCGAGTACTGCTCCGTGGAAGTACCCCGGTGGAACTCGGTCTCGATCAGCGGCTATCACATCCGCGAGGCCGGCTCGACGGCCGCGCAGGAGCTGGCGTTCACCATCGCCGACGGCCTGGCCTACGTCGAGAGCTGCGTCTCGCGCGGCCTCGACGTCGACTCGTTTGCTCCGCGGCTCAGCTTCTTCTTCGACGTCCACAACGACTTCTTCGAGGAGATCGCCAAGTTCCGCGCCGCCCGCCGGATGTGGGCTCGTTTCCTCAAGGAGCGTTACGGCGCCAAGAAGGCCGAGAGCATGAAGCTCCGCACTCACGCCCAGACGGCCGGCGTCTCGCTCACGGCGCAGCAGCCCTACAACAACGTGGCTCGCGTCGCCCTCCAGGCGCTGGCCGCCGTCCTCGGCGGGACGCAGTCGCTCCACACCAACTCCCTCGACGAGACCTACGCGCTCCCGACCGAGGAGAGCGTGATGATCGCCCTCCGCACCCAGCAGATCATCGCCCACGAGAGCGGCGTCGCCAGCACCATCGATCCCCTCGGCGGCAGCTACTTCGTCGAGCACATGACGGACAAGATCGAGGCCGAAGCGCTCGACTACATCAAGCGCATCGACGAGATGGGCGGCATGGTCTCGGCGATCGAAAAAGGCTATCCGCAGCGGGAGATCGCGGCCTCGGCCTACCGCTTCCAGCGCGAGGTGGACTCGGCCGAGCGGATCATGGTCGGCGTCAACAAATACACCAAGGCGGCCTCGGCCTCGGACAAGGCGATACCGCTCCTCCGCATCGACGAGGAGACCCAGAAGCTCCAGTGTAAGAACCTCGCCGCCGTCAAGGCCTCACGCTCGGCGGACGCGGTGCGGAGCGCCCTCTCCGCCGTGCGCGAGGCGGCCCGCGGCAAGGACAACGTGATGCCGGCGATCATCGGCGCCTCCAGCGCTTACTGCACCGAGCAGGAGATCTGCGACGTCCTCCGCGACGTGCTGGGCACCTACTCCGATCCCGCCGAGTTCTGACGTTTCAAGGCATCATCCAGCGCACTCCGCCCGTCATCAGCCATGTCAGGGCCCACGGGCTATCGAGCTCGACCCCGGGATCCACGTACACGGAGACATCCTTCGATAGCTCCTTCCCGCCCTCCAGGATGGCCGTGTACGCCAGATCCCGGGGCCCCTTGTGGTCGAGCCGGAGCGTCTGATCCAGGACGAACCAGAAGCCCTCTGGCAGCGCGACGAGGGCGTAGGGGCGCACGCTCGTCGCGCTCACCGTCGCTTGCTTCGGATCGCCGCCGAACGAGGCAATCTCCTGGATCTGCGCGCGCACCCACACCCCGGGCCCGAGATCCCAGCTCACCGTCGCGAAGGGGCCAAGCACGTTCTTGCTCCCGCCGAGCGTCTTCGCGCTGGCCGAGTCGAGGAGGCAGTCGCTCCCGACGAGCAGCGAGACGTCCGAGGCCACGAGTCGCACCGTCGCCCGCGCGTACACATCCCCGAGCCCCATCGTCGGCCTCGTGGTCGGCTTGTCGACGTAGGTGAGCGGCAGCTCGAGCCGGAACCCCACCCACGGGACAGGCGCGTAGTCGCCGCGGAGCACCAGCGAGCTCGTGATCGAGCGCCCGCTCTTCGCGTAGTCGTCGCGGAGCTCGATGAAGGAAGCGAGATCGGTGGGATGCTTGGCGTGTCGAGGATCGGAGACCGGCTGGGGGACCGGAGGAGCCGCCGCAGCGTTACCAATCGTCAACGCGCCAGCGACCGCGGCGCCACCCCACCACCGCGGGAAGAACACCGCGGGATTTCCACGCCTTCTTGCACAGCTCTTCATCAATCGGGAGCGCTTCGCAACGCATGTGCCGGTCGAACGCAGCACCGCTATTCGGCGCGCGCGACGCTCTCTCGGGCTTGCGCGCCCGGGCCGCGTCGCGCAGAGTCGCGGCCCCGCGCATGAGCGACTCCTTTCCCAGCGTTTATTCGGTCACGACGACCAAGCGCCGCCGCTTCTTCTGGTGTGCCTGGTTCACCGGCGCGCCCGAGCGCTCGCCGTTTCGCAAGCCCGACGCGTGGTCCGGCGGCGCACGCAGCGAGGAAGAGGCTCAACGCCAGGCCGAAGCGGCGGCGGGCAAGACGCTCACACGCGCCGAGCCCATCTGGGCGCGGGCCTTCATCCGCGTCCAGGCGGGTCTCCCGCCGTGGATCGTGCGTGAGCCGAAGCGCCCGCCCCCCGAGGCGCCCCCACCGCCCCGCAAAAGGCCGGCGGGCGTGCCTGCGGGGTCGAGCCCGCTGACCATCCTCGGCCTCGGCCCCACAGCCACTCTCGACGAGATCAAGCGCGCTTTTCGGCGGCTCGCGCTCGCCACGCACCCCGATCACGGGGGTAGCGCCACTGCCTTCATCCGCGTCAAATGGGCCCACGACGAGGCCCTCGCGCGGCGCGTCGCCGGCCGCTGAACCTCGACGTGGCTCAGGCCGCCTTGTCCTTGATGATCCGCTGCTCGATCAGCTTCCGCAGCTTCTCGACAGACTGCTTGTTCTGCTCGTGCAACGTCTGGAAGCAGCTCTCTACTTCCTGGTCGCCAACGCCCTTGGCATCCTGGATGTACTGCTCGAGCGCCGAGTTACCCTTCAGGAGCGCGTGCATCTCCGAGAACAGGTCGTACTCGAGGTTCGCGGCCCCCGTCTGCTGCTGCTGCTGATTTTCCATCGCTTCTTTCCCCTTCTCACGGCTCCGGCCGGAGCGTGACGTCCGGGCTGCGAGCAGAACGCATGCCGCGCTCGATCCCGGGAGACTGCGGAGGCGACTGGTCGGTATCTTCCCGCTTGCCCGGATCACCATGCGGCCGCTGCACGCCCGACGCGCGCGCGGGGAGGGCGCGGCAGAGATCACCTCGTTCCTGGTGATTTCCTGGCATTTCCAGGCGCGGACTCGCTCTACACTGGGCGCCGCGACAATGGATCTCACCAGCGCTCAGTGCGGCGTCTTCGAAGTCTGGGGGCCGATCGGGCAGGGCGGGATGAGCCGCGTCTGGCTCGCTCGTCACAAGGAGCTCTCCACGCCCGTCATCCTGAAGACGCTCCTCGACGGCGGCGACAGCGGCGAGGCCTTCGCGCGGCTGCGCAACGAGGCCCGCCTCATGGCGCGGATCCCGAGCCCGCGCGTCGTCCGCGCCGTCGACGTCGGCATCCACCAGGAGTTCCCGTACCTGGTGCAGGAGTACGTCGACGGCCTCGATCTGGCCGAGCTCGATCAGCGCCGCCGCTCCGCGCTCCGCCGCGGGCTGCCGCTCTGGTTCGTGTGCGAGGTCGTCAACGCCGTCGCCGACGCGCTCCAGAGCGCTCATCAAACGGGCGTCCTCCACCGCGACGTCAAGCCGTCGAACCTTTTCTTCTCACCGCAGACCGGCATCCGCCTCGGCGATTTCGGCATCGCCATGGCCCAGGGGCTCCGCGACGAAATGGCCAGCGGCACGCTCCGCTTCGTCGCCCCCGAGGTCCTCCGCGGCGACGCGCCGAGCCGCCAGTGCGACGTCTACTCGCTCGGCGCCACGGCCTACGATCTCTTCTACGGCACGCCCCCGTTCACCAAGCTCGACGACATCGTCCTCGGCGCGCCGCTGGCGTTCCCCGCGTCCCGCTCGGCGGAAGAAGCCTATTTTCAGCACGTGCTCGCGCGGATGCTCGATCGCGATCCCGCGAAGCGCATGGCCTCGATGCGCGCGCCGGTGCGCCTCCTCGGCCCGCTCGGCAGCCGCCTCCGCCCGCGCATCCAGGGCATCCCGCGCGGCCGCGGGGAGATCCAGATCGGCCAGCTCACCGTGCGCTGCCGGCTCGGCGACATCGCCGACGCCGAGGTCGACGGCATCGTCAACAGCGCCAACGACGAGATGTCGATGCGCAGCGGCGTCGGCGGCGCCCTCCGCGCGCGGGGTGGACAGATCATCGAGGACGAGGCCACGAGCGGCGGCAAGCGCGCCCTCGGCGACTGCGTTGCCACCTCCGGTGGCAACCTGAATTGCCGCAACGTGCTCCACGCCGTCAGCGCCTGGCGCGAGGCCTCGTGCATCGCCCGCACCACGCAGCGCGCCTTCCTCCTCGCCGAGGAGCTCGGCCTGCGCAGCCTCGCTCTCCCCGCGCTCGGCACCGGCGCGGCGCGCGTCACCATCGAGTCGTGCGCCTACGCCGCGGCGAGCGCGCTCTACTGGCACGTGCTCCTCGGCGGCAGCCGCCTGCGCGAGGTGGTGTTCTTCCTCTACGACAAGCCCTCGCTCGACGTCTTCATCGAGGAGCTCTCGGGCGTCCTCCTCGGCGACGGCGACCTCTCGACCGACGAAGCCGACGCCGAGATGCGCGATCCCGCGCTCGAGGAGACCATGCACCTCGCGTCGTTGACGACTGGTCGCCGCGGTTGACGCTGGTTCACGTCGTCGCCGCGTCGAGCGCTCCGAGCGCGTCGCCGACGACGGCCGCGGTCTCTTCGACGCCGACGGCGAGGCGGATCAGCCCCGCGTCGATCCCGATCGCCGCGAGCTCCGCGTCGTCGAGCTCGTCGAGCGATCCCGGAGCGACGAGCGTCTGCTCCACTCCGAAGCGCGCCAGCGTGCCGACGACGAACCGCCGCGTGCTCGCGCAAGAGGCGCCGTTCGATCCAGTGTCGCGCGGCTTCAAGGACCAGGTCGACTACGAGCAGGGGCTCCACCGGCTGGGCAATCTCACGCTGCTCGAAGCGTCCCTCAACAGCGCGGGGCAAAACGAGGCTCCCGAGACGAAGGCAAAGACCCCGAACCTCTACCCGGCAAGTCAACTGCGGACGGTGCGCACCCTCGGGATCCAGATCCAGCAGAAGCCCGGGCTATGGTCGAAGAGCGATATCGCGGCGCGCACGGCTACGCTGGTCGACTTCATCCTCGGACGCTGGCCGCTCTGGGTCGACCCGTAGCCC
>JANYGI010000105.1 GCA_025362495.1 Byssovorax sp.
GCCCGCGCCGCCGCCGCCGCCCGCGCCGTCGGCGCCACCCGCGCCGGCACCGGCGCCCGAGCCCGTGATCGGGTTGCACATGGTGCCGCAGTACTGGCCGACCTCGCTCACGCACTGCTCGTCCCAGGTCGTCGCGCAGCAGAAATTGTCGGCCGCGCAGAGCGTCGTGGCGCAGGGATCACAGGTCTTGTCCATGGCGTCGCCGATGGCGCAGACATCGTGGCAAGCGCCGGGCGCGCCGCCGCCGACTCCGCCGCTCCCGACTCCGCTGCTCCCGACGACTCCGTTGCTCCCCGTCGTGTCATCCGGCTCGCACTTGCCGAGAGGCGTGCAGGTGCTGCCGGCCGGGCAAGCCACCGTGGTCGAGCATTCGGCGCAGCGGTGGGCGTTGCACGCCGGGGTCGCGCAGGCGCTGGTGTCGGCGTCGGTGCAGGTGACGCAGCTCTTGGAGGCCGTATCGCAGACCTGATGAAGCGAGTCGCACGCCGCGCAATCGAGGGTCGCCACGCAGGAGATCGTCGGCTTGCCGTTGGGGTCGAGATCGCAGGTCTGGCCGGTGGGGGCGCAGGCCCCGAACGCGGAGCAATACTCGCCCTCGGCACAGCCGGCCCCGCCGGGATCGCAGGCCACACAGCGATGCTCGGCCGTGAGGCAGGTCGTCTTGCCGTCGGTGCAGCCGCCACACTCGCTGCTGGTGTCGCAGCTATGGAGTCGGCAGACCTCGGTGCCCGTGGGGCCGGGATTGGAGCCGCCGCCCGCGCCGCCCGACCCGTCGTCGGTGATCTTCGTTCCCGTCGCGCAAGCGCCGACGAGGAGCGCCGACAGCGTCGCGGCGACGGTGATACGGAGCGCGCGGGGCAGGGCAGGGAGGGCCATCCCGCGCGCTGTCGCACGGACCGGGCCACCCGCGGGTGATTCCATTTTGCCTTGTTTCCCGGGCCGCTCACCGTCGCGGGCGCCTGCGGACCATGGACCGCGCCGGATCCAGGATCGACCAGAGCCACCCGGATCTTGGCCCGGCGGCGCCGGCTCGGATATCGGCGGAGTCATGCTGCTGCCTGGCCGCCTCTCGGCCTCCACCCTCGGAGACTTGCTCGGCGCGCTCCACCGCGAGCGCACGTCGGGGCGGCTCGAGCTCGCCGAGATCCGCGGGCCGCGCGGCCGGAGCGTGCCCGGGCGCACCCATCGAATCCACCTCGCCGGAGGCCTGGTCACGACGGTGGAGAGCGAGCTCCCCGTGCCGCCCCTCGGAGAGCTGTTGAAGCGCACAGGCGCGCTCGACGATGCCTTGCTGGTCACGTTGCTCCGACGCATCGACGCCGGCGATCCCCGCTCCAGCGGCGAGATCCTGGTCACCGAGCGGATCGCGGGCGCCGACGTGGTGCGGGCCGCCCTGGAGCAACAGCGCCGCTTGCGCATCGAGGCGCTCTTCGCGATCGAAGACGCCCAGATCGCCTTCCGGATCGCCCGCCCCGTCGTGAGCGAGAGCTGGGCCGCCCGCCCGCTCGCGCCGGGCGATTTCCTCCACGGCCGCCCGCGACGCCGCGACGCCGGCAAAGCCCCCTCCCGCGGCCCGCACCAGGCCGCCAACGATGATCGCGAGCCCCCGCCGTCCGGCCCGCGCGTCACCCTCGTCGCCACCGCGCGTGACCACGCCCTCGCGCTCCTCGGCCTCGGCCAGCGCGCCGAGGCCGCCGACGTCCGCAAGGCCTTTCGCCGCCTCGCGGGCCAGCTCCACCCCGATCGCTTCGAGTCCGCGCCCGTGGAAGAGCGCCGGAAATCAGCCGCCCAGTTCGCGCGGATCTCCGCGGCGTATCACGTGCTCGTGGCCTGATCGGTCCGCGGCGCGATCGCGCTCTGCCACGCCGACACCAGGTGGCCAGTGATCTCCTCCAGCCCGACTCCGCGGTTGCACTGGGCGAACACGATCGGCCCGTCGCCGCGCATGCGCCTGGCGTCGCGATCCATCACGCCGAGATCGGCGCCCACGTGCGGCGCGAGATCGGTCTTGTTGATGATCAGGAGATCCGATTGCGTGATCCCCGGCCCGCCCTTGCGAGGGACCTTGTCGCCGCCGGCCACGTCGATGACATAGACGGTGTAATCGACGAGCTCGCGGCTGTACTGCGCGGCGAGGTTGTCGCCGCCGCTCTCGACGAAGAGCAGCTCCGGGCTCACGTCCTCCATGAGCTGCTCCAGCGCGAGCAGGTTGTGGCTGATGTCCTCGCGGATGGCCGCGTGAGGGCAGCCGCCGGTCTCGACGGCGCGGATCGACGCTTCGGGGAGGGCGTTGTTGCGATGGAGAAACTCGGCGTCCTCGCGGGTGAAGATGTCGTTGGTGACGACCCCGAGCCGGTATCTATCGCGGAGAGCGCGACAGAGCGCGAGGAGGAGCGCTGTCTTCCCGCTGCCGACGGGGCCGCCGATACCGATGGTGAACGCGCGCTCCGCGAACGATCGCCGCTTGGGCGCCTCGCGATCGCGGAAGAGCCCGGCGTGCGACCACACCTCGTGGGTGTGCCCGTGATCGTGATCGTGCGGGTGATCGTGATCGTGCGAATGACCGGGATCGTGCATCAGGGCCTCACGAGAGAAAGAGTCGCGCGTACAGGCGATCGTGGAGCGTGCCGAAGAGATCGAGCAGCGGCGCGGGCTGCGCGGCCTCGTCGATGTCGCGCTCGGCGCAGGCGGCGAGCACCTGCTCCGAGAGCGGGGCGAGGGCGCGTTGCAGGCGCTGCGCCTCGTGTGGCCCGAGCAGGCCGAGGCGCACCGCGGCCGAGGTGACGCCGCGGAGCGCGAGGTGCAGATAGAGCCGCTGTGCCTCTTCCAGCGAGGCGCCCACCGCCCGGAGCACGGCGCCGAAGATCGGCGCGTGGTGGCCGTGGATCTCGCGCTTTCGCACCTGCCGATCGAGCTCGGCCACCTCGGCCTCGTCGAGCACGCGGGCCGACGTGGCGACGAACGCGCGCCCCTGGGTCCGGCTCCCGCGGCTCTGGACATGGCTCGTCAGGAAGGCGTGACAGCGCGCGTCGTGACTGCCAATCTCACGCGGATCCCGGTGCGAGGCGCGCAGGAAGGGCAGGGCGCCGAGGCCGGCTTGCCAGAGGATCTGCTCGCAGAAGGCCTGGAGCGAGGCCGTCGTCGGCACCTCGCCGAGCTGCGCCGAGGCCTCGAGCCCCGCGGAGTGGGCAAATCCGCCGGCAGGAAAGGCCGAGTCGCCGAGCTGGAGCAGCAGAAACGGTCGCATCAGAAGAGGCAATAGCGCTGCGCGAGAGGCAGCCTCGTCGCGGGATCGCCGCGTAGCCATTCGCCGTCGGCGTGGACCTGGTAGGTCTCGGGATCGACGGTGATCCGCGGCAGAGCGTCGTTGAGGCGCATGTCGCGCTTGCCGAGCCCGCGGCAGCGCGTGACGGCGACGATCCGCTTGTGGAGCCCGAGCGCGGCCAGATTGCCCTCCTCGGCGGCGCGCTGCGACACGAACGCGATGCTGGTGGCGCCGGTGGCGCGGCCCATGGCCCCGAACATCGGCCGCATCATCAGCGGTTGCGGCGTCGGGATCGACGCGTTGGCGTCGCCCATCTGGGCCCAGGCGATAAGTCCTCCCTTGATCACGATCTCCGGCTTGACCCCGAAGAACGCCGGCCGCCAGAGCACGAGATCCGCCAGCTTGCCGAGCTCGACCGAGCCAATCTCGTGCGACATGCCGTGGGCGACAGCGGGGTTGATGGTGTACTTGGCGATGTAACGACGGATCCGGTAATTGTCGTTGTTGCCCACCTCGGCGGCCAGTCGACCACGCTGCGAGCGCATCTTGTCGGCCGTCTGCCAGGTGCGCGTTATCGTCTCGCCGACGCGGCCCATGGCCTGGCTGTCGCTCGCGATGATGCTGATCGCCCCGAGATCGTGGAGGATGTCCTCGGCCGCGATGGTCTCGCCGCGGATCCGGCTCTCGGCGAAGGCCACGTCTTCGGGGATGGTGCGGTCGAGGTGGTGACAGACCATGAGCATGTCGAGGTGCTCGTCGAGGGTGTTCACCGTGTGCGGGCGCGTCGGGTTCGTCGAGCTCGGTAATACGTTGGGCTCGCCGCAGACGCGGATGATGTCCGGCGCGTGGCCGCCGCCGGCGCCCTCCGAATGGTACGTGTGGATCGTGCGCCCCTTGAAGGCAGCTATCGAGTCGTCGACGTAGCCCGATTCGTTGAGGGTGTCGGTGTGGATCGTGACCTGGATGTCTTCCCGATCGGCGACGCCGAGGCAGCAATCGATGGCCGAGGGCGACGTCCCCCAGTCCTCGTGGAGCTTGAGGCCGACGGCGCCGGCGCGGATCTGATCGACGAGCCCGGCCGGATGGGACGAGTTGCCCTTGCCGGTGAGGCCGATGTTGAGCGGGAGCGTGTCGGTTGCCTGGAGCATCAGCTCGATGTGGCGCGCGCCGGGGCTGCACGTGGTGGCGTTGGTGCCAGTCGCGGGCCCGGTGCCGCCGCCGATGAAGGTGGTGATCCCGCTGGCGATCGCCTCGTGGGCCTGCTGCGGACAGATGAAGTGAACATGGGAGTCGACGCCGCCGGCCGTGAGGATCAGGCCCTCTCCGGCGATGGCCTCGGTGGTCACGCCGACCACCATGTCCGGATCGACGCCGAGCATCACGTCGGGGTTGCCGGCCTTGCCGATGCCGGCGATGCGCCCGTTCTTGATCCCGATATCGGCCTTGTAAATGCCAGTCCAGTCGATGACGAGAGCGTTGGTGATCACGCAGTCGAGGGCGCCGCGGCCGTCGAGGCCGGCCATCTGGCCCATGCGATCGCGCAGCACCTTGCCGCCGCCGAACTTGCACTCGTCACCGTAGCTCGTGTGATCGCGCTCGACCTCGGCGAGGAGGCCGGTATCGCCGAGGCGGACGCGATCGCCCGTGGTCGGCCCGAACATGTCGACGTAGTGCTCGCGGCGAATACGATGGCTCACGGCGCCTCCTTGCCAGTCGTCGTGGGCCTCGGCACGGCGTGGGCGAGGAGCTCGGCGCGCTCGCTCCCGGGATCGTCGCGCCAGGCGCCGCCCGAGGTGGCGACGAGGCGGACTGTCTTGCTCTCGCCCGGCTCGAAGCGGACCGCGGCGCCGGCGGGGATGTCGAGTCGCATCCCGGCCGCGAGCGAGCGATCGAAATCGAGGGCGCGGTTGGTGTCGTCGAAGGGATAGTGACTGCCCACTTGAATCGGTCGATCGCCCCGGTTGACGACGGCGAGCGTCACCTCGCGACGACCCTCGTTGAGGATGATTTCGCCGGGTTTGACGAGGATCTCACCCGGGAGCGGCGGAGTCGGAACAACCGTGTTGGTCGCGCGGGCCGCGAAGCTCTCGCGCGCGGGGACGGGGAGGAAGCTACCGTGAAGGGCGAGCGCGAGATCCCCTTCGTCGAGCGCTATCGGCGAGTGAACGGTGACGAGCTTGGTCCCGTCGGGGAAGGTGCCTTCCACCTGGACATCGTGAATCATCTCCGCGACACCCTCCATCACCTCGGCGCGCCCGAGGATGCGGCGGCCCACATCCATGAGCTCGGCGACGCTGCGGCCGTCGCGGCAAAGCTCCAGGATCTGGGTGGCAATCAGGGCCACCGCCTCGGGGTAATTGAGGCGAAGCCCGCGGGCGAGGCGCTTTTGAGCGAGGAAGCCTGCGCCGTGGAGGACCAGCTTGTCGAGATCACGAGGAGAGAGGTGCATCGTTTTGCCGGCCCTGGAGGATCGGGTGATCCCCGAGCCGGCGCAGTTTTGAGCATCGCGTCGGCGATGTCACCACTTTCTCGCAAAGGGATCGTCGCCGAGGATCTCGGCGAGCCCGGCGAGGTAGCCGCGCGCGGCGGCCGTGACGGCCTCGACGGAGGTCCCGGCGACGCGGACGAGGCAGCCGTCGTCGCCGATCGGGCTCACGGCCTCGACGATCGCGGCGGCGCGCGAGGGCGCCGGGGCGCGCGCGATCGCCGCGTCGCGGAGGGCGCGCGCGCGCGGGCCGACGAGGACGATCGTGGCGATCGCATCGAAGCGACCGAGGCGCGCCGCGACCTCGCCGTGCGCGGGATCGAGGATCATCGCGTCGTGGATGAACGGCGCGCCGCCGCGGGTCACGGCGACGCGCGAGGCGTAGCGCGCGAACTGCCAGCGCTCGCCGCGCGCGCTGCGACCCGCGGTGAACGCGTCGACGAGCACGAGGGAGGCCCCGTCCGCGAGATCGACCGCGATCGTCTGCTCGTAGCGCGCGTGGGCGAAGCACACGACCGGATCGGGCACGAGCACGAGGAGCGCGCCGACGTCGACGCGCGCGGCGAGATCTTGCCGGCAAACGCCGCTCGGACAGCGATAGACCTTGGTCGACGCCTGGGTGCCGACGAGGCCCGTCGCGCCCTTGGCGAGCGTGAGATCGAGGCGAACCGCGTCGCCGTCGACGAGGCCGCCGCCGAAGGTCGCCGCGAACACCCACGCGGCGTGACCGTGATTCCGCGGCGTGAGGAGGCGAAGCGGGCTGTCGGCCCGAGCGGCGCGGAGCACCGTGGCGGCGCCGGCGAGCTCGAAGGCGAGGTGGCCTGTGCCGCTCTTTGGCTCTGCCATTTCGCGGGCACCGTACGGAAGATCCTCGCCGTGGACAATCCCGGGCGCGGGCTCGCGCGCGGCGCTTCCGTCGGCGGCCGGCGCGTGACACGGTTCGGGCGTGAACGAAGCGTCGAGCGCCCCGATCGATCCTGCGTGGCGCGATGGAGCGGTGATCGAGTGCGCGGCCTGCCACCAGCCCATCGCCGTGCAACGCGGCGACGAGGCCGCGAAATGCCCCGCGTGCGGCGCCCCGTCGGCCGCGCCTCCGCCGGTCATGCCGGTCGACTTCGACGGCGATCTCGATCGGCTGCCCGTCGATCTGCGCCGCGCTCCGGCGCGCGTGGAGGATCTCGGCGATCGCCCCGGAGCGCCTCGCTTGCCGCGGCTGCGCGAGGCGTTCGAAGAGGCCAAGGCCACGCTCGGAGGGCCGCACCTCGTCGCCGACGAGCTCCGCGCGACCTGGCTCGCGGCGACGATCGCCCGGATCCGTGGCGCGACGGGCGATCCGGTCCGCGAGCGCGCTGTGCTCGAAGCGGCGCTGGCGCAGCTCGCGGTGCCGGCCTATCGCGCCCTCGTCATCGCGCGGCTCGCGCGGTCGGCGGCGTTCGCCGGCCACGTCGAGCTCGCGGATCAGTGGCTGTCGCTCGTCGCGGAGCCGATCGAGATCGGCGCGGTCGACGACGACGTCACGGTCGCCCGCGCGCTCTTGCTCCTCAAGCGCGGGCGCTTGGCCGAGGTGATCGAGCTGCTGGGCGACGACGACGAAGGCCACGATTTCGCCGGGCTGGTGCGCCCTTTTGCCGATCTGCTCCGCATCGACGCCCTGGAGCGAAGCCGTCGCGGCTACGCGGCGTACGTGCTCTACCGCAAGGCGATCAAGCGCCACGGGGCGATCCCGCTGCAGGGGCTGGTGATGTATTACCGGCTCGGCATGGCGACGCGCCGGAGGATCCTCGCGACTGGCTTCGTGGTGATGCTGGTGATCGTCGCGCTGCTGGCCGTGGCCTATCGACTCGCCACCGATCGCGGGTGACGGGAGACAGGCAGTCTCCTCGCCGCGAGCCGCGCGCTCATCGACGAGGAGACCGGATCTCAGCCGAGCGAGAGGGCGGGACTCTCAGGCGCGCAGGGCCTTGATCTCCGCCGCGAGCGCGGCGCGCGCCAGGCCGACGGCCGTCTCTGCGGCGGTGATCTCTTCGTCGAGCGCCGACAGCCGCTCTTCCTGATCGTCGAGCCGCTTCAGGTATTTCTTGGCGAGATCGCTGCTGGCGGGGACAGCCTTGAGGTTCTCGCGCACGCGCGTTTGATCCTCGAGGATCCTCGCGCGCTCGGCGTTCTTCTCCTTCAGCGCGGTCTGCTTCGCGTCGACGTCGGCGCGCCGATCGATGACCCTGGCGAGCGCGGCGCGGACCCTGTCATCGAGGCCCGCCGAGGCCGCATACACCACCAGCTGATCGCTCGACGCGTCGGCGAGGCTGACCACTTCGCTCAGCGGCCGCTCGAGGACCACGGTCACCTTCACCGTCGCTCCGGCGGGGACCTCGCGCTTCAATCGGTAGGCCTGCGCCGTCGTCTCCACCACCTGGAAATCGTCCGACGTCACGAGGTCGAAGCCGGGGATCCGCGGGTGCTCGAGGATCACCGTCCGGGGCTCGTCCACCGCGCCGGCGATGGTGTAGACCGTCTTCTTCTGCTCGGTCCGCGTCAGCGTCAGGGTGCCTTCCGCGACTGTGGCGCGGGTGATCTTCTGATCGTCGGACTCGTCGCGATCGACGGTGACCCGGAGATCGACGGCGTAGCTGACGAAGCGGCTCTGGCCGCTCGGGAGCAGCGAGAGCTGGGCGTCGCCGGCGTAGGTGAGATCGCCGCCGGCCGCCGCGCGCTCGTAGATCGAGATCACGCCCGGAGGCAGATCCGTCGGACCAGGGTTCTTGATCTCGATCGACGAGAGCGGGTGTCGCGCCTCGGTGTCGGGCTGGTACAGCGCTATCCTCTCCACGGGCAGCGAGAGGGTGAGCACCGGGAGGAGGGCAGTCTGACCCGAGTCGAGGCTCACCGGCGTCGGCAGGTGAAAGGCCACCTGGGTCGCCTCTTCGGTGGCTTCCGCCGGGACGATGTCGGCCACGCCCGGCGCTTCGACAGCCCGCTTCGGCGCGCCGAACTGGAAGCCTCCGTGGAAACTCGGGCCCGCGAGCGCCACGCCGTCGGACGGCGGCTCGAAGAACGCGCCGGGCTCGGGCGGAGAGAGCACGCCGCCCTCGTCGCGACGCGGGAGGACGCGGCCAATCACCTCGACCGGCACGGTGGGGCGATTGACGTAGTACGTGTCGTAGATGGCCTGCCGGAAGGTGACCGGATTGCCGGAGATCAGCGTCAGATCGACGTCGTTCCACGGCTTTGCGGTGCGGTTCTCGACGACGGCGAGCCCGGTGAGAGTGGCATTCTCGGCGAGCGAGGCCTCTGGCAGGACGAGCCGGTACGTGCTCTTCCAGAGCGGGACCTCGGCGACGTAGCCGACGCGGACGACGCGCTCGCCCTCGCCGTCGAGGTGAATCACGAGCTGGCGGGAGTCGCGCTCGCGCTGCCGCGAGAGGGCGTCGAGGGCGGCGCCGAGCTGCTCTCGCAGCGCTGGATCCAGGATGGTGAGGCTCTCGATGTCCTCCACCACCAGCGTGTGCAAGGCCCCGTCGGCGAGCACCGAGAGGCGATGACGCGTGATCACCTCACCGGTGGTCAGCTTCGACTGCTCTTCGGTGACGGAGACGATCCGGCCGGTGACGACGTTGCCCGCCGACTCGACCTTCACCTCGGCCCCGCGGAGCGCCGAGAGCAGCGCAGCGGGAGAGTCGAGGGCGGCCTGGGACAGCGGTAGATCGCGGAAAGCGTCGCTCGCGAGCTCCTTTCCCGGGAGGCTGACCTCTCCCACTTTGCCGACGTCGTCGGAGATGACGAGGCTTTTCAATACGTCGTCCACCTGATCGCGGCGCACGTCGAGGTGGAGGTCAGAAGCCCCCAGAACCGTGGCTTCGTACTCGAAATAGCCCACGCCTCCCGACGAGAGCAGCACTCTTCGCAAATTCAGATCGGTCGCGGCGCCGGGCGCAGCCGACGCGCCGCCGGCGCTGAGCGCGGCGGTGATCGCCAGCGCCGCCGCCAGGTGAGCTCCAGGTTTCATGGTCGCCTCCGGGGTGGCGGCGGCAGGTCGGGCCATCGCCTCGACGTTCATAACGCAGCTCGGGCCATCCCGGGAGCGACGATGTCAACGGAGCGCGGAAGGGCCCGTCAGGCCGTCGGATCCGCGGGAATCGGTGTTCCGCGGATCCAGCGAGCGGGGCCCCGAAAGCTCGTCATTTGGGGATGTTGCCCGGCGACGAAGGCTGGAGGTTCTTCTGGATCGCCTCCAGATCGCAGGCCTGGAGATACGTGGTCATCACGGAGGCGCGGCGGGGCAACAGCACCTCGGTCAGGGCAGGGGAGAGGGTGCCGTGCTCGTCGATGTGGACCTCACCGAGGCTGTTCGGCCACACGAGGCCACAGCCGATCTTCCGGTCGGATCCGAGGAATTGCGTGGGAGCGTGGCAGCCGGCGCAGGTCTGCGTCGCGGCGCGATCGAGGATGGATCGCGCCGTGAGCGGATCGTCCTTGGGGCAGGCCGACTCGACGTTCATGGCCGCGATTTGCTGGTTGATCCCGGAGAGCAGCGCGCTCGCGTCGCCGCCGCTCGTGACGTGGCTCCAGTAGCCGGACTGCGCGGCGCCGCCGATGGCGCTCTCGCCGCCGAAGTAGCCGCTCATCATCGACATGCGGATCCTGGCGACGTTCCTCGCGCCCAGGCTGGGCACCTGCTGCGACACGAACTCGCCGCGGAACTGCGCCGCGAGCGGCGTGTTCGTGGTCGAGTCGAAGAGCTCGGGCAGAGGGGCGTTCTTCGTCGTCGAGGGGAGGAACGAGATCCGAGCCTCGCTGTTCGTGGAGGCGTTGGTGATGCGGAACTCCCGCATTTCAAAGGGGAACTGCATGTGCTGGCTCAACCGCACCTGGCCGGTCGTGGCGCCGGTGTAGGGATCGTCGTCGCTCCCGAAGAGGCCATAGCTCGCGGGGGAGACGACGGGGTTGAAGCCGGGGAGGCCCTTGAAATAGAACTGCTCGAGGCGCTGCGCGAGGACGGCAGGGTCCTTGACCTGATCGAGGCCGGCCCACATCTCGGCGACGGGGCGGCAGGCGTCGATGTTGCCACCGGAGGGCGACTGGAGCGCCCCCTCGAAGATCAGAAAGACGCGATTGCCAGGATCGGTGCGGCCAGACCACTTGGCGAAGATGATCCGGTATTCGCCGCAGCCCTGGAGGCTGGAGGGCATGAGATCGAAGCGGTTGACGACGGCGACGGGAGCGAAGTAGTCGGGCGAGCCCGGAGTGAAGAGCCCGGCGCTCTTGGCGAGGGCGCCCTCGGCGCGCGGGCAATCGACCGGAGAGCCGTTCTTGAACGCGGGGTTCGTGGGATCGTCACAGTGCGGGACGTCGGCGAAGGCGCTGCCTTGCAGGGTGTTCTCGGTGTCGAAGAGCTGCTGGACGAGCTGCTCGGGCGTCGTCACCTTGTCGCCGCCGAGGGCGAGCAGCTGCGTGAGCACGCGCTCGAGCGTGAAGCCCTGGAGCGCGGCCGGATCGGTGACGATCAGCGCGGAGCCGTGGTTCGCGACCGAGAGCTTGGGATTGCATGCCGCGGCCGGGAGCGTCGGAAACAGGGTGTTATCGGGCGGCGGTGCTGTCGGGAGCCCCGTCGCGGGCGTCTGGCCGAGCGGCTCGTCGTTGCTGCCTGGATCCATGGTGACGTTGCACCCGGCGAGTCCGATCCCCGCGAGCGCAGCGGCGGGGACGAATCGAGCAGCGAGCCTTCGGGCGCGTGATGCGTTCATGGGATCTCCAGTCAGGATCGCGTCGCTGAAGCAGGGAGCGAGCCGCGCTCGACCAGAGTATGCGGTGACGGTGTGCGGTCAAGCACACTGGTAAAATCCAGTGTTGACGCTCGGTTGCGAGGCGTCGACCCGCCCGCGACTACGTCCGTCCGACGAGGCGCTCGACCAGGTACGAAGCGACGGTGAGGGGCTTGGTCCCGGGGCCGAACCCGGCGTCGAAGCCGAGATCGACGGCGAGCTGATGATCGATGCGCGGGCCGCCGAGGAGGAGGATGAACCTGTCGCGCAGGCCCTCTTTGACCATCAGCTCGACCAGCGCGGCCGAGTTTTCCTTGTGGCAGTTGCGCTGCGTGATCACCTGAGAGACGAGGATGGCGTCGGCGCCGAGGGCGCTCGCGCGGGCGATGAGCTCGTGGTTCTCGACCTGGGCGCCGAGGTTGTGGGCGTCGAAGCTCTTGTAGCTTTCGAGGCCTTTTTCCCCGGCGAAACCCTTGTAATTGAGGATCGCGTCGATGCCGACGGTGTGGGCGTCGCTGCCGGTGCAGGCGCCGACGACGACGATCTTGCGGCCCAATTTTTTCGCCGAGGCCTCGATCTCTTCGCGCGTGAGGGGCTGCGCGGCGAGCTCTTCGACGTGGATGTCGGCCAGGTTTACCGTGTGGGGCGAGCGGCCGTAAGCGACGAAATACGTGTGCTCCTTCGCGCACTGCTCCATGGTGGCGATGAGCGCGTCCTTGAGGCCGTGGGCCTCGGCGAAGCGCTTGGCGGCCTCGCGCGCGCGATCGCCCGGGAGGATCTCCAGGGTGAACGACATCTGCACCATGCCGTCCCCCTCGCGGTCGCCGTACGCTCGAAGCAGCTTGTTCTCGGCCATCACACGCCTTTACCAAACTCGCGGCCGGGTTGCCACGAAGGCGGGAATCAGGGTTTTTCGAGGACGTCGAGGATCGGGTTCACGTACTCGGGGTGGCGCTCGGCGACGCCCTTGTAGCCTTTGCCGCCCGTGCGGGTGCGCTTGACGTCGCCGAAGGCGCCGCGGCCGATGGCGTCCCAGATGGTGTCGCGCTTGACCTCTGCGAGCTGCTGGTGCGCGCTGGCGAGGACCTCGCGGGCGCGGGTCTCGACGATGCCGTCGGGCTTCCACTGGATCTCGTCGCCGAGGTGCCGCGCGGTGCCGAAGACGTAGCGGGCGCTCTTGAGCGAGAGATAACGATCCATGAGCAGGGGCGTGTGGATGGCCTCGCTGAACATGCCGAGCAGCTCGATCGACTGGTTGGTGGCGACGCCGACGAGGTTGAACATCGCGTCGTGGACGTGGCTGTGAAAGATGTCGCCCGTCTTGAACTTGGTGGGCGGCATCCACTTGATCGGGTGGCGATCGAAGATCTGACGGACGAGCTGCGCCTGCGAGATTTCGAGGAGGAAGCTGTCTTCGAGCCAGGGGTTGATCTCGAAGGCGTGGCCGAGCCCCATCTGCTCTTCCTTGAGCCCCGCGCGGAGGGCGAAGGCCTCGTTGACGAACTGCGACGCGAGGACGGTGTGGGCCTTCTCGACGGCGTCCGCGGTGGTGAGGTAGTTGTCCTCGCCGGTGTTGATGGTGATGCCGGAGCGGGCGATGATCCGCCGCGAGAAGTACTGATCGACGAACGTCCGCTGCATGTTGATGTCGCGGAAGAGGATGCCGTACATGGCGTCGTTGAGGAGCATGTCGAGGCGCTCCACCGCGGCCATCCAGGCGATCTCGCTCATGCAGAGGCCGGACGAGTAGTTGGTCTGGGCGCAGTACTGGCCCGTCTCGCGGCTGGCTTCGTCGCAGGCGTCGCGGATGATCTTGAAGTTGGCCTGGGTGGCGAAGGTGCCGCCGTAGCCCTCGGTCGTGGGGCCCTCGGGGACGTAGTCGAGGAGGGACTGCGCCGTCGCGCGGATCACGGCGATGATGTCGGCGCCGGCGAAGCGCGCGGCCTTCGCTTGCAGGGCGTCGTCGTAGATGTTGCCCGTGGCGACGATGACGTACTTGAGCGGCGTCGCGCCGACCTGGTGCCGGGCCTTGAAGGCCTCGCGATCGACGCGGGCGCGGTCGATGCGCGCGATGGCCTCGGCCGTGGCGGACTCGAGCGCGTGGCGCGCCGCCGCGGGCGTGACGCTGCCGTCGTCGTCGAGCTCGCCGCCGTAGGCGATGGCCTCGGCGGCCTCTTGCACCGAGGCGGCGCCGAGGACGAGGCCGCGCCCGAGGAAGTAGGCGACGCCGCGGCCGGTGAGGCCCTTTTCATGGAGGCGATCCACGAGCTTGTTCGCGAGCGGCGTGCCCTCGGCGTCGGCCCCGACGACGCCGTAGGCGCGGGCGACGGTGCGCTCGACGCCGACGGTGGTGTGCCGATCGATGAAATGCTGGACGTCGTCGGCGATGTCCGCGGCGAACCCGCGACAAGCCGCGACGATCGCGGGATCCATGGGGACGTTGGCCATCGTGCGGTCCCCTGCTCCCGTGAGGAGTCGGCGTCAACTTCTCCGGGATCACCCGCCTGACGCGTGCCGGCGCTGTCGGGTAAGACGCCATCTCGGAGGATGGTCTCCGGGTTTTTCGGCTCCGGTCTTTTTTCGGGGGGTGAGCACATGGCTCGACGACTCTGGCTGTTCGGGGTTCTCGCGGCGACGGCGCTGGGCTGCGCGGGTGAGCCGGGGGCGCCCGGCGCCAAGGGCGACCCGGGACCGAAGGGCGACGACGGCGCGCCGAGCGGAGGGAGCGAGGCGGCCTCGCTGAGCGCGGTGGTGCCCGCCTCGGTGTTCCTCGCGCGCGCCGTCGAGGTGACGTTGAGCGGCGCGGGCACGGCCTGGACCGAGAAGACCACGGCGGACTTCGGCCCGGGCATCGAGGTCGCCAAGCTGACCGTGGCGAGCCCGACCGCGCTCGTGGCCAGCCTCGTCGTGGCGGCGGACGCGGCGACCGGCCCGCGCGACGTGAAGGTCGTCGAGGGCGCGGAAGAGCTGGTTTACAAGGGTGCTTTTCGCGTCGACGCGCCGCTCCGGTTGACGCTGGTGGGCGAGCCGGCGCAGGGGAGCATCTTCGTCGTGCACGCGCGCGGGCTCGATTTCGAGACGCCGTTCGACGTGACCCAGTCGGGCAGCGTCTTCACGCCCACGTACCCGGACCTGTCGCTGACGACGTCGCCGGGCGTCAGCGCGGCGGTCACGAACGCCAGCGAGTACGTGGTGGACTATCAGGTGTTCGTCGACGTCGACGCCGCCGCGAGCCCGGTGACGGCCGACCTCGTCAGCGGGCCCGAGGGCGATCAGGTCGAGTTCCCGTTCCCCGCGGCGTTCGCGATCTCCGCCCGCGCTCCGACGCCGCTCCTCGCAGGGAAAACGAAGAAGATCACGCTCGCTCACCCCGGCGACAGCGCGCTGCTCTCGTACACGCCGAGCGCCGCGAAGCTGATGATCATCGACGTCGGATCGAGCACCGCCGACATGAACGCGACGCCGGCCGGGTACTTCCTGCCCGCGAGCGGGAAGTTCGCTGACCGCTTCGCGACCGCGTCGGGCGCGACGTTCGCGTCGAGCTCGATCACGCCCTATTACGCGGTGTATACCGACTATTTTGCGTACGCGGGGTACGAGCTCGACGTCACCGCGACCGAGACCGCCGCGATGGGCGGCGCCGAGACCGAGCCCAACGACAGCAAGAACCTGGCGATCACCAACGGCGCGGTGTCGGCGCCGTGGGTGACGAAGTCGGCGACGCTGAAGGACGCGTCGGACGAGGACTGGTACGCGGTGAGCCTCGGCGCGACCGACGTGGGCAAATCGATCCGCGTGCAGACGAGCGGCCTCGATCCGCGCACCGACACGGTGGTGGACATCTTCGAGGAGCAGGGAAACACGCTGATTCCCATGGGGCCGAAGGGGAACCCGAGCGACGACGCGGGCTACCTCGACGAGCTGACGAGCATCCCGACGGCGTCGATGGGCACGTATTTCGTGAAGGTGTCGGCGTCGCCGTACTTCGATCCGGCGCACATCGTTTACGACGTGATCATCCGGCTAGAGTGAGCGGCGCTGTCAGGCGATGGCGCGGAGCGCGGCGAGGAGCTCGTCGAGCGAGGCGCCGTCGCTCTGCGCGAGCGCGGCCGTCGATCGGGCGAGCGCCGCGGTGAGGGTCTTCGCGTCCGACTCGATCGGCGTGGCCATGATCGCGGCGGCCTCGGCGCGCGTGACCTCGGCGGCGAGGGCCTCGAGCTCGCTCTGACCTTCGCCACGGGAGCGCGCGCTGCGTGCCACGGCGCCCGCGGCCTCGGCGACCTCGGCGATCGTCGCGCGCGCGGCGTGGCGGACCTGGACGACCTCGACGCGCTCGAGGACCGCGGTGAACGCGCCGCGGAGCGCGGCGAGATCGGTCGTGGAGAGCGTCCACGGATCTTCCGCGGAGCCGGCGGAGATGCAGGTCGGCCGCCGCGCCGCGAGCCCGTCGAGCGCGCCCTGAGCCGCGGTGACCTCGTCCAGGAACGCACGGATCGCGGCGGCCGCCGGATCGAGGCGAGCCTTGATTTCGAGGCTGGATGCGCCGTGTGCGCGATCGAGGTGCTCGAGGCCGAGCGTGACCTCGCTCGGGCGTCGGCGCGCGAGGCGGCGGAGGGGCTCGTTGCAGGCGAGGCGATACGCGGCGACCTCGGCGGCGACGAGGACGCGCTGGCCCAGCTCGAGCTTGGTGGCGATCTCGTCGTGGGCCTGGCGGATCTCGGCGCCGAGCGGCGTGGCGGTCTCGACGCCGAGCGCGCGACGCTTCTCGACGAGGCCGTCGCGCGCGGAAGCGAGGCCGCCGAGGGCGATCTTGAGGCGATCGAGCGCGGCGTCGGCGTCGGCGATCTCGTCGACGAGGTCGCCTCCTTCGAGGCGCCGCGCGGCCCTGGCTTCGAGGCGGCGGGCGCTCGCGTGGCGTCCGGCGGTGAGGGCGTCGAGGCGACGACGACGGCCCGCAGCGAGCGCCGTGAGGCCGTTCGCCGTCGCGAGGAGCGCGCACGCTACCGACGATCCCAGCGCCGTCGAGGCGGCGATCGCCACCGCGAACGTGGGCACGAGCTCGCCGCCCGAGCCGGGCGCGCCGACGCGCAGCCCCACGATCGCCAGGCCCGCCGTGAGCAGCGCCGCGGCGATCCCCAGGCGCTTCGCCGCGCGATCGGCGGGCCCGAGCGCCGCGCGCGCGCCGCGCAGCGCCGTGAAGATCGTCATCGCGACGTAGGTCGCCGCGGTGCAGCCGACGATCAGCAGCACCACCGAGAGCCCTGTCGCGAGCGTGCCCGCCAGGAAGCCGAAGAGGGCGATCTCGATCAGAGAACGATCTCCTTCTCGGCGTTCGACAGCGTCCCCGGGTGGAGCTTGACCTGGAACGTTTTACCGTCCCACGTCAGCGTCTCGACCGTGAAATCGACGCCGCGCTTCGGCGGATCGCCTTGCCAGCGGACGACCCAGCGCACCCTCGGGAGATCGCCGAGCGGGAGTCGCGTCGCGGTCACGCCCGCGGGGGCGGCCTCGGTCTTCTCGCCGAGAGGGGCCTCCTTTTCGCCGTCGAGCGTGACGAGCGCGAGCGCGGCGGCGTAGTCCTCCCAGATCAGGATCGAGAGGGCGCCCGGGCTGTCGAAGAGGCCGAGCTCCTTGAGCTTGCGGCCGACGCTGTCGGCCTGACCCGCGGGGGCCTGGGCGTCGGCGAGGAGGCGGCCGAGGCGCGCCGCCGAGAGCAGGCGAGCCCACGCGCGAGGATCGCTCGGGCCCGGCGTGCCTTCGGCCGAGGAGACCTGACGCTGGAGGCGGAGCGCCTCGTCGACGCGCCCGCTGCCGGCCGCGGCGGCGGCGAGGCGGAGCCACCCGAGCGCGTCTTGCGGGCCGGGCGTGCAGAGCTCGCCGCCCTGTCCACCCGGCGCCGGGGCCGCGCACGACGCGCTGTCCGCGAGCGTCTTGTACTGGCGATACGCCGCGGGATACCAGCCGTGCCGCAGGTACACGTCGCCGAGGAGGCGGCGCGAGTCGGCGCTCTGCGGATCGAACTCGACGATCTCCGAGTAGGTGCGGATGGCGTCGTCTTCGTAGCCGCTCGACGCGAGGACGTCGCCGAGCTCGAGCGACAGCGCCGGGCTCATGAAGCCGCGATCGCGGAGGCGGCGCCCGAGCGCGAGCGCCTCGTCCTTCTGGCCGGCGTCGGCGAGCGCATGGACGAGGCGGACCTCGCCCTGGGGATCGTCTTTGTGGCTCTGCACCTCGACGCGCAGGCGCGCCACGCGATCGCTCGGCCCGGGGATCGCCGCGAGATCGTTGTCGATCGCGTCCCACGAGGTCTCGCCGCTGAAGAGCGCGCGGCGCACCACCACGACCGTCGCCGGATCGACGCTGCGGCGGAGGATCGTCTGGGCGACGAAGCGCTGCGTCTCGCGATCATCGGCGAAGTGCGCGAGCAGCGCCTCGACGGCGTGGGCGTCGCGCGCCTTGACCTGGATGAGCTGGAGCAGCGCGGCCTGCGCGCGCCAGTCGGGGAGCTCGCAGGTGACTCGCGCGCCGTCGTAGCGCGCGAGGAGATCGACCACCGCGTCGGTGCGCCGCAGGCGGTTCGACCAGATCACGATCCGTTCGGCCAGGGGGCGTCGCGCGGAGTCGCTGCAGTTGCCGATGCTCGCGGTCTTCGAGAGCGTCGTCGCCTCGCGCGGCGGAGGAGGCACAGCCTTCACGGGCGCAGGAGGAGGCGGCGGCTCGCGGCGCGCGAGGGGGTCGAAGCGGCTCTGCGGTGACGGAGGCAGCGCGGCGGGCGCCTTCGCGAGGGCGGGCGCGACGCCGCTACCGGCGATGGTCATCGCGGGCTTGCCGGCGACGCCTTGCCCCCGGAACGCGAGGCCGCCGGGTGCGCCGGCTCCCCGCGTGGCGGCCGACTGGCCGATCGAGTCGAGCCCGATCGCGGACTTGTCGTCGGCGCGCGGACCGTCGGGCGCGGGGGACGACGGATCGGCCTCCTGCTTCGCTTTGACGTCGGCGGCGCCCTCGGCCATCGCCACCGGCGCCGCGGCCGCGGCCCGCGGCGGCGGCGGCATCGTCGCCTCCACGTGCTCCTCGCGCTGCTCCGACGCCGGCGCGGCGTCGCTCTTCGCGCAGCCCATACCCAGAACGGGCCACAGCGGCGCCATCGCGGCGACGATGTCGCGCTCCGTTGACGGCGTCAACGACGTGAGCCGCACGCCCCGCAGCGGCGAGCTACGGCGGCGGATCCCCTGCTGCGCGTAGGCCTGCTCGCTCTCGAGGGCGAGGGTGCTCGTGAACGGCGTCACCAGCCCGTACTCCAGCCCGAGCTCGACGATCTTGCCGCGGTGCTCCTCGGGATCCGCGGAAGAGCCGAGCAGGCGCCGCATCTTCTCGGCGGCCCACAGCCGCGGCACCAGCGCCGCGCCCACGCCCGCGTCGAGCTCGATCCGGTACTCGCGCGCGAAGTCCTGACCGCCGATGCGGCCCTTCATGGTGGCCTTTTCGGGGAGCGCGTGGTGCGTGCGCGCGAGGAGCACGACCTCCTCGCCGCGCGAGACCTTGCCCGCGGCGCTGAGCATCGGCTCGTCGAGGCCGGCGCCGAGGTCCATCGTCAGATCGGTGATCGTCGGCGTCTTGATCGCGCCGGCGAGGCGGAGCACCTCGGAGGTCGAGCCCTCGACGTCGTCGATGCGAAACGCCTGACCGCCGCCGACGCGCGCCAGCTCGTGCAGCAGCGCGTGGTTGGCGTTGGGGCCGACGCCGACCGTGAAAAAGCGGGCCCGCGACGCCGCGAGCGATCGGCGCAGGCGCTCGGCGAGGCGGTCGCCGGAGACCTCGCCCGACGTCGCGAGCCCGTCGCCGATGTAGATCACCGCGGGCTGCTCCGTGCCGTGGACGCGGCCGAGGGCGGCGTCGAACAGCGCCCCGAGATCGGTGGCGCCGCCGGCCGCGTGCTCGGCGAGCCGCTCGAGCGCGGCGGCGATCTCTTTCTCGCTCGCGTCGGCGAGGCCGTCCTTCGGGTAGAGCACCGTCGGCTTCGTATCGAGCGCGATCAGCGTGAAATGATCCTGCGGCGACATGGCGCGGAGGATGGCCTCGGCGGCCGCCGTCTTCTGCTGGCGCGACGACTCGTCGGCCGACGCCGAGGTGTCGACCACGACCGCGAGATCGGTGGGCAGCTCCTTCACGCCGGCCCAGTCGATGTCGGGCGCGTAGCGGGCCATCAGGTAGTCGGCGCGATCGCCGCCGGCCGAGAACCTGGCCACGCGGAGCGCCCCGCTGTTCGTCTTGAGCTGGCCTTCGAGCTGGAAATCAGCGCGCGGCGCGAAGCCGCTGCGGCGCATCGTCACGCGGCGCCCGCCGTCTTCCACGACGGCGTCGGCGAGCGTCGCGAGGGGCATCCCCACGCCGGCGTCGCCGAGATCGACCGCCAGGGACAGCTCGCCGATCGTGCCTGCGTCGCCGCCCGGGGCGCCGGGCCGCGCCTCGTCGCTCGGGCGCATCGGGTACACGTACTCGAAGCGCCCGCCGTGGGTCGTGACGAGCTCCACGTACCGGAGCACGACGCGTCGCGAGCCCGACGCCGGCACCGGGAAGATCCGCGCGCGGTAGCTGCGGCCGTCGATCCACTCGAGCAGCGCGGGCTCGTGCGCCGAGGCGATCGCCGCGGCGTAGCGCGCCGACGCCTCCTGCTTCTCGATCACCTCGCCCTCGATCAGGTTGCCGTCGGTCTCGACCGCGAACGATGTGACCACGGCGCGCTCGGGGATCGTGAACCAGTACCACCCCTCGACCTGACGACCGCCGGGGTTGCCGAAGGTCTGATCGACCTCGGTCTCGGCGAGGCCGTCGCGGATCACCGCGTGCACCGTCTGCCGGCTGATCTCGAGCGTGCGCGCCGGGGTGCCCGCGGGCGCCGCGCGATCGACGCCATAGATCCGGCCGCTGCCGGTGCCTTCGCCCGCGAGCGGACGGTGATCGGCCATGCCGCCCGTCCAGTCTTCCCAGTACGAAACAGCCGTGATCTTCGGTGGATTCTTGCCCGTCACCGTGGCTTGCTCGCCGGCGTTGACCTCGACACGGCCGCCCGGCGCCTCGACGACGGCGAGGCCGCGCGCGACGTAGACCGAGGTGGCGTCGCCCTCGCGCTTGAGCGAGAGGCCGGCGCCCGCGGCCGACACCGTCACGTCGCCGAGCTTGTGCACGAGGCCGCCGCGCTCCGAGGCCGGAGCGTCGAGCCACGCCTCGCCTTGATCGAGCGAAATACCCTGCGATTCAAGCGAAACGCGCGTATCGCCGCGGAGGAAAATCGCCGAGCCGTCCGAGAGCCGGATCAGCGCCCGCGCGCCCTTGCCCGTCGCGAGCTTCGCGCCCGTCGGCAGCGGCACGCCGGAGATCACCGTCGGCGACGCCGCGCCTTGCTCGAGCCGCACCTCGCCGGCCGCGAGCTCGAGGCGCGCCTCGATCGTCGCGCTGCGCACCGGCTTCGGCGTCCGCGCGAGGAGGATGCCGACGATGCAGGCCGCGAGCACCACCAGCCCGAGCCCGATCCGAAACGAGAGAGAATGCCGACGCACGGCACCTCGAACGCCACCCAGCATCTCCATGTCACGCCTCCGAGCCACACCCCGACGTCTCGGTCGCGGAATAGTTCCACCGCGTCGGTCGACGCCGCGGCGATCGTATCGGAATTCTCGAGGCCGCGGGAAGGTCGCGACCACCTCACCTAGCCTGCGTCGGATCGTCTATGTTTCGCGGCATGGGCGAGCCCGACGTCTGGATCGAGAGCGCGCGCGTCAAGCTGATGCGCCGTCGACTCGGCGGGTGGCTCGGCGAGATCGCGATCGTGCTCGCGGTGCTCCTCCTTGGATGACGTTCCTGCTCGGCCCGATCGCCGTGCTGCCGTTGACGAGGGCGATCCTCGGGCTCGCGCCGCTGCGACCCGGGGTGCCCGCGTTCGTCATCTCCTGCGCGGTCTTCGTCCTGCTCTTCGTCGCGCTCTTCCAGCTCGTGCGCGCCGCGTGGGGCCCGGCGAAATTGATCGTCGGCGCCGATGGGATCGTCGTCGATCGCGCTCTCCGCGACGAGTTCGTGCCCTTCGGCCGGCTCACGTCGGTGACCATGAAGCACGACCGCGTGACGCTCTTGCTCGACGATGGATCGCGCGCCCGCGCCCGCGCCCGCCACCTCGACGACGATCAGCGCGACGAGCTCCGCGCGCGCATCGACGCGGCGATCGCCGCCTTTCATCGCGGCGAGGGCGACCTCGAGGCGCTCTCGCAGCTCGATCGCGGCGGACGATCTCTCGACGCCTGGCACGCCTCGCTGCGCGCGCTGCTCGATCGCCAGGGCAGCTACCGCGAGGTCGGCCTCACGCGCGAGCAGCTCCTCGCCGTCCTCGAGAGCCCCGCGGCTCCTGCGGAGCGCCGCGTCGCCGCCGCGGTCTCGCTCTCCGCCGCCGCCGAGCCGGAGATCGCCGCGCGGATCCGCGCCGCCGCCGAGGCCTGCGCCAGGCCGCAGGTGCGGATCGCCCTCGCCGGCGTGGCCGGAGGCGAGATCGACGACGCGGCGATCGAGTCGGCCATCGCCGAGGATGAGGCCGCGCGGGCCTCAGCCGTCGTACGCTGAGGCCGGCGCGGCCGAGTCGCGCCGCAGCTTCGACGCCCAGAAATACAGGGCGATCGGCCACGCCGAGAAGAACACCGCCCCGAGGAGCACGCCGATCGCCGTCGTGATCATCGTGATCGACGAAGCCGCCTGCTTCACGTCGAACGGCGCCGCGGAGCCCTTCGGAATCGTCGGCATCAGATCGATGATCGTCCGCTGGTACGCCATCGTCGCCGGCACGGTGACCGCGATCTGGATCACGAGCGAGACGGCCACCGCGCCGAGCGCGCAGAGCGACCACACCTTCGCCGCCGCGAGCGCCGTCGCGTCGCCCTTGCGAATGCGGAGCGCGATCCAGATCAGGAACGACGTCGCGAGCAGGAACGGCAGCGTGCGCAGCGCCTCCCAGAGCTGGATCTCCGCCATGAACTTCTGCGCGGCGTCGGTGATACCGGCCATCGGCACGGCGCTCTTGGTGCCCGCCAGCATGCTGCGCTGCGCGCCGACCATCGCCTCGCTCAGCAGCGGGCTGACGAGGCGAAAGAGGCAGTAGAGCAGCTCGCAGATCCCGAGCCCGAGGCTGACGTTGCCGAGGGTCTCGAAGCGCTTGGCGAAGGGGTGCGCGCCCGGCTGCTGTCCGGGGTACGTCTGGGGCCAGAGGGGCGGTGCGGAGTGTGTCATCGACGGCCATCCTACGGTGGCCGCGAAAGATCGCTTGACGAAATGCGGGTCCGCGGATATACCCGCGGCCCTCGGAGTCGCGGGAGTAACTCAGTGGTAGAGTGCAACCTTGCCAAGGTTGACGTCGCCGGTTCGAATCCGGTCTCCCGCTCCAGATCGTCGTGAAAAAGGCCGGATCCTGCTGGAGCAGGCCGGCCTTTTTCCTTCCATCGCCCGGCAGCGCGCTACGTCGCGCCGAGGTGGAACCCGCCGTGCGTCTGGGCCTCGCGCCCCTGGAGCTCGCACAGCACCTCGCCGGGGAGCGGGAACCAGCGCAGCCGATCGATCGCCGGATCGATCGCCGGATCGTCGAGCAGCGGCGGCGCCGCCTTGAACTCGCTCACGGCCTGCTCGACGATGCGCTCGGCCTCGCCGAGGTAGCCCGCGAGCACCCACTCCGGCTCCGTCGAGTGGCGCGAGCGAAACTCCAGCTTGCCGCAGCGGTACGAGAGATCCGTCAGCCGCATCGCCTCGGTCGGGCGGCCGCGGCGCGGCGTCCACTGGCCGGTGGCGAGATCGAAGCGGTAGTGCGGGAGCAGCTTCCAGCCGTGGCTGGCGACGAAGTGCACCGCGTCGAGGAGGAACTGCACCACCGGCTCGGAGAGGAAATAGTTGAAATTGACGCGGACCCAGCCCGGTTTCACGCCCTCGGTCCCGGCCATGATCGCGCACTCGAAATCCTTCGAGGTGGTCAGATCGATGCCCAGCAAACGGTGGCCGTAGGGGCCGGCGCACGAGCAGCCGCCGCGGGCCTGGATCCCGAAGAGATCGTTGAGCAGCGCCACGACGAAGTTGTGGTGGAGGGCGCCGTCGCCGTGCTTCACGACGAACGAGACGATCGAGAGGCGCCACGCCCGCTTGTTGCCGAGGATGCGCAGGCTCGGGTTGGCGCTCCACGACTCGATCGCCCGCTGGATGAAGGCCTCCTCGTGCTCGCGGATCAGATCGACGCCGACGGCCTCCTTGAGCTGGAAAACAAGGCCTGCGCGGATCGACTCGAGGATCGCCGGCGTGCCGCCCTCCTCGCGGTGCACCGGATCGGCGAGGTAGCGGTGCTCCTTGGTGTTGACGTAGGCGACGGTGCCGCCGCCGGGCTGCGTGGGGACGCGGTTCGTGAACAGGGATTTCTTCGCGACGAGCACGCCGGGCGTGCCGGGGCCGCCGATGAACTTGTGCGGTGAGAGGAAAATCGCGTCCTTCGAGCAGTCTTCGCCGGGCTTACCGACGGGGTTCATCTCGATCTGCACGTAGGGCCCCGCGGCGGCGAAATCCCAGAACGAGAGCGCCCCGTGGCGATGGAGCAGCGCGCTCACGGCCTGGATCTTCGAGCCGATCCCGGTGACGTTGGACGCGGCGGAGAAGCTCCCGATCCGCAGCGGCCGCGAGGCGTGGGCGACGAGCTCGCGCTCGAGGTGGGCGAGATCGATCCGCCCGTCGGAGTCCTCGTCGATGGTCACGATGTCGGCGATCGACTCGCGCCACGGGAGCTCGTTCGAGTGGTGCTCGTACGGACCGATGAAGACCACGGGCCGCTCGTTCGCGGGGATCAGCGCCTCGAGGCCGTAGCGCGCGTCGAGGTCGGCCGGCACGCGCAGGTTGAGCACGTCGACCAGCTTGTTGATCGCCGCCGTCGCGCCCGAGCCGCAGAAGATCACGCAGTCGTCGTCGCTTCCGCCCACGGATTTGCGGATGATCTCGCGCGCGTCCTCGCGGAAGCGCGTCGTCTGCCGGCCGGTGCCCGAGGTCTCGGTGTGGGTGTTGGCGTAGAGCGGCATCACCTCGTGGCGGATGAAATCCTCGATGAACTCGAGCGATCTCCCCGACGCGGTGTAGTCGGCGTAGGTGACCCGGCGCGGGCCGTAAGGCCCGTTCAGCACCTGATCATCGCCGATGATCGCGCTGCGGATCGTGTCGATCAGGCGCCGCCGGGCTTCGTTCATCGTCCGCTCCTGCTGCCGGGATTCAGCTCACCTTCGCGCCGGCGATCTTCTCGCCGTCGACGCCGAGCACCTTGAGGCTAGCCTCGTCCGAGGCCGCGAGGATCATCCCTTCGGACACGAGGCCCTTGCCGAAGTCGCGCGGAGCGAGGTTGCAGAGCACGACCACCCGCTTTCCCAGGATCTGCTCGGGCGTGTACGCCGCGGCGAGCCCGGCCACGATCCGCCGCGGAGCCGCGTCCCCGGTGTCGACGCGCAGATCGAGGAGCTTATCCTTCTTCTTCACCTTCTCGGCCGCCACGACGATGCCGACGCGGAGATCGAGCCTGGCGAAGTCTTCGTAGCTGATCGTCGGCATGGCCTCGATCGGCGCGCGGACCCTGGGTTCGGTCGCCTCGGCAGGCGCCGCGGTGACGGTGGTCTCGGTCGTTGACGGTGTGGTCGCGGGGGCAGCTTCGGTCACGTCGGTGCTCTTCGGGGGTGGGGAAAAGGCCTTGATCAGCGCCTCGATCTTCTCGGGCTCCATGCGGGGGAAGAGCTGGTCGCCGCCCTTCACGACGAGGCCTTCGGGCCGCACCGGGAGGGTGAACGGCCAGAGCGCCTCGTGCTTGCTCCAGTCGATCGGCGCGAGGGCGAGCTGCTCGCGCACCCGCGCTGCGACCTGTGGCATCACCGGCGCGAGCAGCACGCTCGCCACCTCGAGCACGACCAAGAGCGGCGACATGATCGTGGCGACGCGCTTCAGATCGCCCTTCTTGTGCGCGATCCACGGGGCCGTATCGTTGATGTACGTGTTGGCCAGCGTCAGCACCTCGAAGATTATGGTGATGGCCCCGGTGGGGTTGAGATCGTCGAAGGCCTTCGCCGCGGCGTCGACGGTGCGGGTGACGGCCTGGAGGAGATCCGCCTCCGGCTGCCCGGGCTCGCCCGCCGGGAGCACCTCTTTCGTGAACGGCTTGACGCGATTGAGCAGGTTCCCGAGGTTGTTGCCGAGCTCCGACTCGTAGCGCTGCAGGACGTCTTTGATCGCGAAATCGCCGTCTTGCCCGAAGGCGATCGCGCGCATCAGGCAGTAGCGCACCGTGTCCACACCCACCGTGGGCGAGATGGCCTCTGCCAGCTCGACGGGGCTGATGGTGTTGCGCAGCGTCTTCGACATCTTCTCGCCGCAGTAGGTGAGAAAGCCGTGCGCGAAGATCTGCTTCGGCAGCTCGATCCCCGCCGCCATCAGGAACGCGGGCCAGAAGATGGCGTGAAAGCGGAGGATGTCCTTGCCGACGAAATGGATGGCCGGCCAGAAGCGCGTGTTGTCCTCGGGGGCCGAGAGCGACGTCATGTAATTCGAGAGCGCGTCGAACCACACGTACATCACGTGACGATCGTCGCCCGGTACCGGGACACCCCAGTTGAAGGTGGTGCGCGACACCGAGAGATCCTGCAAACCCTCCTTCACGAAGCTCTTCACCTCGTTGAAGCGGCCGGCCGGACGCACGAAGTCGGGGTGGGCTTCGTAGTAGGCGAGGAGCTTGTCCTGGAAGGCCGAGAGCTTGAAGAAGTAGCTCTCTTCCTTCACGGTCTCGACAGGCGTCTTGTGGACCGGACAGAGGCCCGGAGTGAGAGCGAGCTCCTTCTCCGTGTAATAGGCCTCGCAGGCCACGCAATAGAGGCCCTCGTAGTGGCCGAGGTAGATGTGGCCGGCGTCCTTGATCGTCGACCAGAGCTTCTGCGCCCCGCGCATGTGCCGCTCTTCGGTGGTGCGGATGAAGTCGTCCGGCGCGCAGCCGAGGCGAGGCCACGCGGCGCGGAACTTCGCCGACAGGCCATCGGCGTACACCTGCGGATCGAGGCCTTGCTCGGCCGCGACGCGCTGGATCTTGAGGCCGTGCTCGTCGGTGCCGGTGAGGAAGCGCGTCTCGTCGCCGCGGAGGCGGTGATAGCGCGCGAGCACATCGGCCGCGATCGTGGTGTAGGCCGTCCCGAGGTGGGGGACGTCGTTGATGTAGTAGATCGGCGTCGTGACGTAGAATCGGTTCGTCATCGGGGGCCTGCGTTCTAGCACGCGCAGGGCCCGAGGTGTGGCAAGCTGCCGCCGGCCCCGATAAGCCGGGCGAGGAGGATTCGATGGGTTTGCTCGATGGAAAAGTCGCGATCGTCACCGGAGCGGGCGGCGGGATCGGCCGGGCCGAGGCGCTGCTCCTGGCCAGCGAGGGCGCGCAGATCGTCGTCAACGATCTCGGCGGAGCGCGCGATGGAACCGGCTCGAGCGAGTCGGCCGCGGGCAAGGTCGTCGCCGAGATCGAGGCGGCCGGCGGCAGGGCCGTGGCGAGCTTCGACGACGTGTCCACGCCGAGCGGCGCGGAGAAGATCATCGCCGCTGCGGTGACGGCGTTCGGTCGGCTCGACGTGCTGGTCAACAACGCCGGCATCCTCCGCGACAAATCGCTGCTGAAGATGGACGAGGCCATGTGGGACGCGGTGATCGCCGTGCACCTCAAGGGCACGTTCCTCTGCACGCAGGCCGCCGCGAAGCAGATGGTGAGCCAGGGCGGGGGAGGGCGCATCGTCAACACCACCAGCGTCTCGGGCATGATGGGCAACTTCGGCCAGGCCAACTACGCGGCCGCGAAGGCTGGTATTTACGGCCTCACGCGCACCGCGGCGATCGAGCTGCAGAAGCACCGGATCACCGTCAACGCGCTCGCGCCGATCGCCAAGACGCGCCTGACGGAAGACTTGCCGATGTTCCAGACGGCGACCGACTCGCTCACGCCGGATCACGTCGCGCCCGCGGCGCTGTTCCTCGGATCCGATCTCTGCGGCGATCGCACCGGGCACGTGCTCGCCGTCGCCGGAGCGCAGATGTACATCTACAAAGTCGTGCAGAGCGCCGGGAAATTCAAGGACGAGAACGGCGTGTGGACGGCGCAAGAGATCGCCGACAACTGGGACGCGATCGCAAAAATCTGACACGAGTGGCCCCGCCCGCTGACGTGGCCATGGAAATCCCTTGCATTCGCCGAGGGATTTTCATTGCGCGACACGATTGCACACAATTTGAGCCCGATTTGCGCCACGCCGCCCATTGCTGGTCGAGAAGCGCGATGCTAGCGTCGGGTTCGCCCGTACCGGCTCGGTCGGTGGGCCAGTGAGGTCCCCGGGCAGTCATGTCGCGCGACGCCAACATCCCGCTCGTCCTCTGGATCACCGCCGCGATGGTGGCGCATCTGGCGGGCGGCGGGAGCGCAGTCCAGGTGGCCCAGGTCCAGCAGGATCGGGCTGATCTCCGCGCCATCGCGCGCGGCATGCGCGAGCAGCTGCACCCGGCCGACACCACGTTCGAGATCCTCGGCGACAGCACCGAGCCCTCGCCCGACACCAGGGTCGCCGCGCCCGAAAAAGCCAGCGACGATCCGACGACGAAGGACGATCCCGATCCCGACGCGCCGCCGGATCCGACGAAGCCCGAGCCCCAGAAAATCAAGCCGCCGACGCCGAAGAAGGTCGAGCCGCCGAAGCTGCTGCCGCCGCCGGATCCTTCGCCTCCGCCGCCTCCGCCGCCCCCTCCGCCGTTGCTCCCGAAGATCGCGCCCCCCACGCCGGCCGTGCCCGCGGCGCCGGCTCCGCCTCCGCCGCCGATGGAGGCCGATCACCGCATCGCCGTGCGGCAGAACGTCGCGAAGGATCAGCCCGACAACCCCGCGGCGAACCGCCTCGCCGATCAGGCGAACCACGTCGACCAGGAGACGATCGCGAAGATCCGCGCGCACGATCAAGATGATCCCACGCCGACGGCGGGCGCATCGAAGGGGCCGAAGTCGGTCGAGCCGGGCAACGACGATCACGACAAAATCGCGGACAGCGAAGAGAAAAAGGGCGACGTGAAGCACGCGCCCGGCGAGAACGCCGCCGAGAGCACGACGGCCGAGCACAACACGCCGCCGTCGCCGCGGCCGGGCCCGCAGGTCGACAAGGCGCCGCCTCCGCCGAGCGCTCCCGGCGGTCGTGGTCAGGGCGCGCGCGCGGCGCTGCCGGCTCCGCCCTCGGCGCCGCCGCCGACCGCGGGCGGCGCTGGGCCGGCTTCGCCCGAGGTCACCGCGTCCGATCGCGGCACGTACACGCTCGATCCCGCCAACCCCGGCGGCAACGGGAAGAGCCGTGTCGCGGGGAAGAAGCGCAACCAGAAGTCGTGGGACACGCCGGTGCACGTGGGCTCGATCGGCCTCGGCGGCAGCGGCACCCCCGGCGGGCCGAACCTCAACCTGACGATGGCCGGCGTCGAGTCCGTCGTCGGCAAAGAGAAGTTCAAGACCGAGCGCGAGGCCGACGGCGCCGCGCGGCGCAGCGCCCGCCTCGGCTCCTACGAGAAGAACAAATTCGACCGGTTTCGCGCGGCGATCGAGAACTACGAGCCCTCCGTGAAGGAAGGCAACCAGACGTCGCTCAACGCCGCGGCGTCGCCGTTCGCCACGTACCTCAACACCATCCACAACCGGCTCCACCCGATCTTCGCGGAAGAGTTCCTCGACTCGCTCGACTCGCTCCCGAAGACGCACGCGCTCAACGGCGAGCTCGTGACGGTGCTCGAGGTCGTGCTCAGCCCGGCCGAGGGGCGGATCGTGCGGATGGGCGTCGTCCGCGCCAGCGGCGTCACCGCCTTCGACGTGGTCTCGCTCAGCTCGGTCAGCCGCGCGCAGCCCTTCGGCAAGGCCCCGGACATCATCGTCTCGCCCGACGGCAACGTGTACTTGCACTGGGAGTTTCACCGCGATCGCAACGACGCGTGCACCACGCGCAACGCGTTCCCGTACCTGCTCAAGGCCAGGCCGCCGGCCCCGCCCGGGCCCGCCCCGCTCGCTCCGCGCAAGGGCCTCGGCGCTCCTCCCGGCGACGATACTCCCGGCGGCGTCCCCGCGCCGATGTTGCCGCTGCGCGCTCATTAGGCGCCCGGTGTCGCGGGACGCGAGGCACCTCGATCGCTTTCCGGCAAACCTTGGTAGAGTGCCGCGCATGTCGAAGGAAGGCACCGCGGTCAAGGTCACCGTCGCGCGCATCGAGGAGACACTGGCCGGATCGCCGGCGTTCACGCGGGTCGAGCCGTGCTTCTACGTCGTGCGGCAAGGCACGGCCTACGTGTACATCCACGTGCTCCCGTGGGAGCCGGATCGCGCGCTGGTGCGGCTCGTCGCTCAGCTCGCGCGCGGCGTCGAGATGACGCCCGACCTGGCGATCAAGCTCCTCCGCCTCAACGCGCGCCTCCGCTTCGGCGCGTTCGGCTACGTCGCGCAGGGCGCGTGCGTCGTGTTCGCTCACACGCTGCTCGGCGGCGAGACCCTCGACGCCGCCGAGATCACCACGGCCGTGCGCGATCTCTCCATGCTCGCCGACGATTTCGACGACATGATCGTCGAGGAGGCCGGCGGAAAGCGCATGCAAGATCTCATCGACGCCTCGGCCGCGGCCGCCCTGTTCTCGGAGCTCGACGCTCCGGTGAGCTCGCTCGCGGGCAGCCCCGGATCCCGCGCGAGGGACAAGGGTTGAGCGCCCCGGAGCCCGTCACGTCGATCCCCGAGGCTCGGGTGCCGCCGCCCGCGGCCGGCCCCGCGCGCGGCGGCGTTCCGGTCTTGCGGCTCGCTCCGCCGTTCGCGGCGCTGGCGATCGTCGCGTCGCTCCTCGGTCGGGCGATCGGGCCGTCGATGGAAGGTCTCGCCGTGGGCCTCGGCGCGGTGAGCAGCGCCGTTCACCGCGCCGGCGACGTGCTCTCGCAGGTGCTCGCCGTCGCAGCGATCGTCCTCGCGATGGCCGAGATCCTCGTCGCCTCGCGGAGCCGCGTGCCCGCGTCGGTGCGCCTCGGATCGATCGGCCTCGGCGGCGCGGTCGTCCTCGGCTGCTTCCTCGCGTCGCCGCGGCGCGAGTCGCTGCCCGATCTCCTGGTCGTGCTGATGAGCGTCTCGGCGATCGTCTTCGTGCTCATCGCGGGCGCGAGCGCGCTGAAACCCTCGTTTTCAAGGGCCGCGGGGCTGGTGCTCGGGCTCGTCGGCGCGGGCTCGCTCGTGCGTCTGGTCGCCGTCGCCATCGCCGCGCGGGCCGGTACGGGCGCCACGTGGAACGTCGGCGTCGTCGCCGGCGCCGTGTCCACGGTCGGCTTCCTCGCCGGCGTGGTCGCGCTCGCGGTCGCGGCCGCGTGGATCGCCTCGCGCTCGCGCAAGCTCGCCAGCCCGGGCACGCTGATCCCCCTCGCGCTCGCGCTCTTCTTCACGCAGCGCGCGCTCCACGCCGACGGCGAGGACGCGGGCGCGTTCAGCGTGCTCCTGCACCGCTCCGTCGAGCGGCTGCTGGTTCGCCCGCTGCCCCTGGTGCCGATGGGCTTCCAGGTCTTCGTGGCGGTGCTCGCGCCGCTCCTGGCGATCGCCGCGCTGGTCTCTCGGCCCGCGCGCGGGGCGTCGGCCGCGGCGCTCGCGCCCCCGGCGATCGGCGCTTCGATCGCCCTCGCGCTGCTGATGCGCGACGCCGCCGACCTGCCCCTCGGCGCGCTGGCGCTGGTGATCGCCGCCCTCACAGCGGCCCTCGCCGCGCACGACGAGCGCGCGGTGTGGGACACGATCGGCCCGGCGAATCGACCGTCCGACGACCGGCCCGCTCGCTAGCGTCGCCCCCCCGGAACTCGCACCATTTGCGCCACGTGGCGGCGGTGCGCCGCGCAGAATTGCCTGGTTTACCGCAGGAAATCGCAAAACGCGCGCCGCTTGCACTGCGGGGCGCACCGTGCCCTGGCACCCGCCGCGGCGAGGCGCGGTGTCGCGTTGATGCGTCATGTTGACGCAGCCATTCTCGTTCAGTAAGGCATCCGCCTGCTCACGCACTCGCAAGAGACCCGCTCGCTGAGAGCGGCAGAACGCCGGGGCTACCTCGTAGTCCGGCACGGAGGATCCTCGCATGCATCGTCGTGAAATCGCTTCGCTCGTCGCCCTCTCCACCCTCGCCCTCACGGTCGGCGTCGGTTGCCCCGAGGACCCGAAGCCCACGCCGCCGAAGCCCACCACCACCGACACCGCCAAGCCGGCGATGACGACCACGGCCAAGCCGACCACCACCGCGCCGGTCGTCAACACCAAGGCCGGCCCCCTGGGCACGGCGACGATCAAGGGCGTCGTCAACTTCTCGGGCAAGGCGCCCGAGATGAAGGTGCCGAAGAAGCGCAAAGACGCCGAGTTCTGCAAGACGAAGGAAGTGAAGTACAACTCCGTCCTCGTCGACGGCGGCAAGCTCGCCGAGACCTTCGTTCGCCTCGCGAACGACAGCGTCAAGGGCGAGTACCCGGCCCCCGCCAAGCACGGCGAGATCGCCCAGTCCGACTGCATGTACTCGCCCCGCATCCAGGGTGTCATCGCGGGCCAAGAGATCGACATCAAGAACCAGGACGGGACGCTCCACAACGTCCACACGTTCAAGGGCACCGAGACCTGGTTCAACCAGGCTCAGCCCAAGGGCTCGCCGGAAATCTCGAAGGAGCTCGAGGAGGCGAAGGTCATCAAGTTCACCTGCGACGTGCACCCCTGGATGCGCGGCTTCGTGGTCGTGAGCTCGCACCCGTTCTTCGCCGTCACCGGCAAGGACGGCACGTTCTCGATCGACAAGGTCCCCGCCGGCAAGTACGACATCGAGGCCTGGCACCCGCACTACGGCCTGAAGAAGGCCACCGTCGAGGTCGCCGATGGCAAGTCGGCCGAGGTCACGTTCGCGTACGACGGCACCGAGAAGGAGCCCGACGAGAACAAGGACGAGATGAAGGATCTCTTCTGAGAGCCTTGGTGTCCTGACGACACCAAGCGAGGACCAGAATTCCTGATCCTTACAGTCGGCCCCTGTTCTCTCTCGGGAGCGGGGGCCGAGCTGTTTCGGGGGAGCCCGACTCGCGGGGTTGGTGCGGCAAATTGCCGCGTTTCGTCGGGGAAATTTCGCTTCGAGTCTATTGCTCCGGCGGGATGCTTCCACTAGGAGAGGTGCGGCACTCGCGCATGCTGTACTCCCGCCCTCTTCCGGTGATCGTTTGAACGCCCGCGTCGACGTGGTTGTTGACGAGGCCGCGCCCTCGAGCGCGCGCAGGGGTCGGCTCCTGCTCGATCTGGTGGCGCTGACCAAGCCGCGCATCACGGCCATGGTGGTGATCACCATGCTCGGCGGGATGTGGCTGGCCACGCGATCCGGCGGCCCGCAGCGCCCCGCGCTGACGCTGGCGCTCGCGGTGATCGGCACCGTGCTCGTCGTGTCGGGCGCCAGCGCGCTCAACATGTACATCGAGCGCGACTCGGACCGCTTCATGGCGCGCACGAAGAACCGGCCGCTCCCCTCGGGCCGCATGGCGCCGGAGATCGCGCTGTGGTTCGGGCTCGCCCTCTCGGCGCTCGCGGTCCCGCTGCTCACCTTCGCGGTAAACGCGCTGACGGGGCTGCTCGCGGCGCTCGCCCTCGTGAGCTACGTGCTCGTGTACACGCCGCTCAAGCGCACGACGACGCTCTCGCTCCCGGTCGGCGCCGTCCCAGGGGCCATTCCTCCGCTGCTCGGGTGGACGGCCGTGACGGGCCACCTCGAGTGGCCGGGCGTGCTGCTGTTCAGCGTGATGTTCCTCTGGCAAATCCCGCATTTCCTCGCGATTGCCACTTTCCGTCGCGAGGACTATCGGCGCGCCGGCCTCAAGATCTTGCCGGTGGAACGCGGCGATCGCGTCACGCGGCATCATATCGTCGCGTACCTCGTGGCGCTGGTCGCGGTCACACTGATGCTGGTTCCGTTCGGCGTCGGCGGCTCGTTCTACATGGCCTCGGCAATCGCGCTCGGCGCGGTGTTCCTCGGCTTCGGCGCGTACGGGCTGCGTCCCTCGGCCGGAGCGCGCTGGGCGCGTGGGCTGTTCATCACCTCGATTCTGTATCTCGTGCTCCTGCTCGGCGCGCTGGCGCTCAACCCCTCTCCCTCGGGCGCGGCGCACAGCCCCGATTCTCAGGCGTCCCTCGGAGGCCCCTGACTCTCCCGCCCGAGGCCGAGCCGCTTCGTCCCCGCTGGGCCTGGGTCGTGTTCGCGGTGCTCGCCCTCGTGATCCCGCTGATCGGCTTCTGGCTCGAACACCGGCGCTGATGCCTCACCGCCGTTCCACGGCTACCTTGCTTGACAGGCCCGGTGCCGGGGCCTAAGCGTCACCGCCAATGACGACCGAAGCAGCACCCGGGCCGCGCACCGAGACGAACCCCACGGGGACTCGGGGCGGAGAGCACTGGTTCTCGGCGCTGGTCGGCAAACCCTGGTTCTGGATCCTCGGCATCGCGCTGATCATCGCCGGCCCGCTCGGGCGCGCGTTCAGCCATCGCATCCCGCCGCCTCCGGAGATGAAGATCCCGCTCCCCGCGTTCGAGCTCACCGACGAGCACGGCCAGCCCTTCGGCACCGAGCAGCTCAAGGGCCGCGTCTGGGTCGCGGACTTCGTCTTCACGAGCTGCCCCACGGTGTGCCCCAAGCTCACCGCGCGCATGGCCGACATCCAGCACCGATCACGGCACCTCGGCGAGGCCTTTCACCTGGTCACGTTCTCCGTCGATCCCGAGAACGACACGCCGGAGCGCCTCGCCGCGTACGCCGCCGCGTACCACGCCAACGGCGCGCGCTGGTCGTTCCTCACCGGCCCGCTCGACAAGATCGAGAACACCGTCCTCCGAGGCTTCAAGATCGCGATGGGCAAAGAGCCGAGCGAGCCCGGATCCACGCTGATGTCGATCTTCCACGGCGAGAACCTCGTGCTCGTGGATCAGGCGGGCAACATCCGCGGCTACTACGAGGCCAACGAGGTCGGCGAGGGCGAGCTCCTGCGCGTCGCCGGCATCCTCGCCAACATGCCCGACGGCGAAACGACCCGCGCTCCCTGAAGCGGTTCGCGACCTTGTTCGCGACGCTCTGTCTCTCGTCGTTCATCTCGCAGACCGCGTCTCTCGCGCGCGCACACGCACGAAGACGCGCACGAGGACGACGACGGACGAGACGGGAGACGACCGACGTACGACGCGTGGGTGCTGACCGCGCTCTCGCCGGAGCCGCTCTCGGGAGCCGTAGCGTCACGTTCGGGAGCTTGGAACGCGCAGTGGTTGCGCGGGCGCGCTTGCTTCGCGGATCGACGCGCGCGATCTCCATTCGCCGTTGTTGACGCGAGCCTGCGTCCCCCGCTAGAACGGCGCAGAACTCCAGGAAAGGGACACGTCAGGGATGAGCGCGACCGTTGCGGAGCACGGTGAACATCACGGTCCGGCCGAGTGGTCGAAGGACGCGCACTACGGGCGCGCCTCGGCTGGCAAGATCGCGATGTGGATCTTCCTGTTGTCGGACGGCTTCTCGTTCGGCGGCCTACTACTCGCGTACGGCATCCTCCGCGCAGGCGCGAAGGCGTGGCCTCCGGACGCGTCGCTGCACGAGCCCCACCTCGGCATCAATTTCACCGCCGGGCTGACGTTCCTTCTCATCTGCTCCAGCGTGACGATGGTGCTCGCGCACGACGCCGCGGTGCACGGTGATCGCAAGAAGATCATTCGCTACCTGGCCCTCACGGTGCTCGGCGGCGTCGGCTTCCTCTGCGGCCAGATGCAGGAGTACTTCGGCCTCTTCCACGGCGAGGGCCTGATCAAAGAGGGCCTCGTCTTCGGCGGCTCGGCCTACGCCAACACGTTCTTCGTGATCACCAGCTTCCACGGGCTGCACGTGCTCACCGGGACGATCTACCTCTTCATCACGCTCATCGCCGCGATTCGCGGCAAATACGACAACGGAAACCACGACGGGATCGAGATCGCGGGCCTCTTCTGGCACTTCGTCGATCTGGTCTGGATCCTGGTCTTCACGTTCATCTACCTGCTGTAGGCGGAGCCATGGCGGACAAAGGCAAGAAGAGCAAGGGCGCGGGCGAGGCGGCGAACAACGCTGCTCCCGTCGCGGACAAGTCACCGGCCAAGGCCGCTCCGGTCGCGCACGCGAAGGAAGCCCTCGCCGTGGCGGCCGCATCGCACGACGAGCACGACGGCCACGACCACGCGCCCGGGGGCCACGCTGCCGCCGCGCACGGTCCGGGCGCGGCGCTCGCAGCGCATCCATCGCACGTGAAAGAGTACCTGGTCATCTTCGTGATCCTCGCGGTGCTCACGCTGCTCGAGGTCGTGCTCGCGCAGATGGGGATCTCGAAGCACCTCCTCGCGGTCGCGCTCGTCGGCCTCGCGCTGACGAAGGCCGCCATCGTCGCGCTCTATTACATGCACCTCAAGAGCGAGACGAAGGTCCTCAAGCTGACGGTGGCGATCCCTCTGGCCGCGCCGACGATCTACGCCATCGTGCTCATGACCGAGGCCGCGTGGCGGCTCACCCGATGAGGGCGACTTCAGCGCTGAGCGCGGGCTGGGTCGCGTTGTTGACATCGTTGACGCCGGCCCTGGCGGCCGCGTGCCCGTACTGCGCCTCGACGCAGAACAGCGGCAACGGGCAGACGATCGCGCTCGGCGCGTTCATCGCGCTCCCGTTCCTCGTCACCGGGGTGATCCTCAAGGTAATTCAATCCGAGCGCGCCTCGCACGGCGCGCCCGGTACGCACAAAGAGACGTCGAATCAGTCGAGCCAGAGCGGTTCGCGGAGGATAGCGGAATGACTGCACGACGGCTCCTGCGGGCCGTGACGGGCCTCGCGATGGGCGCGGGCGCCCTTCTGACGGCTCCGTTCGCGTTCGCGGCGGCTCCCCAACCCGGCTCGGGCTACGGCCTGCCTGTCGACGTGTCGGCCGAAGGCCACCGGATCGACTGGCTGATCGGGGTCACCAACGTCCTCACGGGCATCCTCTTCGTGCTCATGCTCGGGTGGATCCTCTACGCGGCGATTGGCCACAACGAGAAGCGCCACGTCGCCGCTCACGATCACGGCGACAGCCGCAAATCGATCTTCCTCGTCCTCGGGATCGCCGGCTCGATCTTCTTCGTGGTCGACGGCAACCTGTTCTTCAACTCCACGACCGATCTCGAAGAGGTGTTTCACAACTTCGACAAGGTGGAGAAGGACCCGGCCACGATCCGCGTCGAGATCAACGCTCACCAGTGGGCGTGGGACACGCGCAGCGCCGGCCCCGACGGGAAGTTCAACACCAAGGACGACATCGTCTCGCTCAACGACATCAAGATCCCGGTCGACACCCCGGTGATCTTCGAGGTCGCCTCGACCGACGTCCTCCACGCCTTCAACCTCCCGAACTTCCGCGCCAAGGTCGACGCCGTCCCCGGCCAGATCAACCGCTTCTGGACCCAGGGCAAGACGGTCGGCGAGTACGAGATCGGCTGCGCTCAGCACTGCGGGACGAACCACTACAAGATGAAGGGTGTAATCACCGTGCTCTCGAAGGAAGACTACGCGCGCTGGGCCAAAGAGGCCTCGGAGAACTCGGCGCGGCTCTTTGACGAGAACGACAAGGACGCCCACTGGGGCTGGGACTGGAAGGGCAACTGAGCCATGGAACAACACATCCATCCCGAGCCCAAAGCCTTCATCTGGAAGTACGTCTTCTCGATTGACCACAAGGTCATCGCGAAGCAGTTCCTCTGGACGGGGCTGATGTTCCTCGCCCTCGGCGGCACGCTGGCGATGATGATCCGCTGGCAGTGGGCCTACCCGAAGACGGCGGTCCCGGTCGTCGGCGCTCTGTTCCTCTCCCACACGGGCGGGGCGATCACGCCGCCGACGTACACCAGCATCTTCACGATGCACGGCCTGATCATGATCTTCTGGGCGATCACGCCCATCCTGATCGGCGCGTTCGGCAACTTCTGCATCCCGCTGATGATCGGCGCTCGGGACATGGCGTTCCCGAAGCTGAATATGTACTCGTACTGGATGTTCTTCGCCTCGAGCGTCCTCGTGATCCTCTCGTTCACGTCGCAGCTCGGCGCTGCCTCGGCCGGGTGGACCACGTATCCGCCGCTGTCGACGAACGTGGGCGCCCCGGGCTGGGGACAGACGTACATGGCGCTCGCCATCTTCGCGACCGGCGTGTCGACGATCATGGGCGGCATCAACTACATCGTCACCGTCATCCGCTATCGCGCGCCGGGGATGACCTGGTTCCGCCTGCCGCTGACGATCTGGGGAATGTGGCTCACGGCGATCCTCAACGTGCTCTTCGTCCCCGTGCTCGGCTCTGCGGCGCTCCTGCTCTCCCTCGACCGTCTCGCTGGCACCCACTTTTTCGTGGCAGGCGCGGCTGTCGGGATCCAGGGCGGCGATCCGATGCTGTTCCAGCACCTGTTCTGGATCTTCGGGCACCCCGAGGTTTACATCCTGATCCTGCCCGTCTGGGGCATCGTCGGTGACATCCTCTCGTTCTTCTCGCGCAAACCGGCCTTCTGGTACAAGGGCTCCGTCTTCGCGATGATCGCGGTCACGGTCCTCTCGGCGGTCGTCTACGGCCACCACATGTACCAGACCGGCATGGCGCCGCTCCTCGGCCTCGGCTTCGAGATGCTGACCCTCGCGATCAGCGTCCCCGCCGTCGTGCTCTTCGTGAACTGGCTCAACACCATCTGGAAGGGCTCGCTCCGTCTGGAAGTGCCGATGCTGTTCGCGCTCGGCATGGTGTTCGTCTTCGGCGCCGGCGGCCTGACTGGCCTCCTCCTCGGGACGATCTCCACGGACATCTACCTCCACGACACGATGTACGTCGTCGGTCACTTCCACCTGACGATGGCCGCCGCTTCGTTCCTCGGGAGCTTCTCGGCGCTCTACTTCTGGTTCCCCAAGATGTACGGGAAGCAGATGGACCAGAACCTCGGCAAGGTGCACTTCTGGGGCTCGGTCGTCTTCATCACGCTGGTGTTCGGCGGACAGCTGGTCGCCGGCTACTCGGGGCAGCATCGCCGCCTCTTCGAGCCTTACCAGTACACGTACATCCGGCACCTCGCGCCGCTCAACCGCTGGACGAGCTTCGCGGCCTTCGCCCTCGGCGCGACCCAGCTCATCTTCGTCGTCAACTTCATCAAGAGCATCTTGATGGGGAAGAAGGCCGAGCAGAACCCCTGGCACGTCTCGACCCTGGAGTGGACGCACTGCGCCTCTCCGCCCATCTATCACAACTTCGACATCGTCCCGACGGTCGTGCGCGGCGCGCACGAGTACGCGGATCCGGCGGTGAAGAAGAAGTTTGGTCGCGACTACCTCGATCAGGTGGAGCCGGGCCTCAGCGCCGTGGACGAGGACTCCTCGGCCGGGATGCCCGAGCCCGAGGCCATCGGCGCCGAGTAGCCCCATGGGAGACGTCGTCGAGCTCCGCCCCCGGGCACGCGAGGATTTCACCTCGGTGATCGGGATGATGATCGCCCTCGGTGCCTGGGCGATGATGTTTGGCGCGCTCTTCTTCATGTACGCCGGGATGCGCTCCCACGCGCTGATGTGGCCGCCTCCCGGCGTCCCTCGTCTCCCGATCGGTCTCCCCGCCCTGAACACCGCGGTGCTGCTCGCCTCGAGCGGCGCTTTCTCTCTGGGTCTCCGCTCGCTCCGCAAGGGCGAGCGGCGCGCCCTCTCGGCCTGGCTCGCCGCCGCGGCGGCGCTCGGCACCACGTTCCTCGCCCTCCAGGTCGTGGTGTGGCGCGACGTCTGGGCCTCCGGGCTCCAGCCCTCGACCGGAGCGTACGGGTCGGTGTTTTACGGCCTCACGGCGCTCCACGCGGTCCACGTCGCCGCGGGGATCCTGGTGATCCTGCTCGTCCTCGTGCGGTCGCTCCTCGGGAAATACACCGAGCACAACGTGATGCCAGTCCGCCTCCCGGGCATGTTCTGGCACTTCGTCGACGCTGTCTGGGTATTGATGTTCGTTTCGCTGTACCTCCTCTGATTCACGCAGGGGCCGCTCGCGGCCTCGCCATGGACCAACGGATAGAGCCCTCGATGAACCGCTCCTTCAAATCGATTCGCAGCGCGCGCAGCCTCGCGAGCCTGGCCAGCGCGGCCAATCTGGCTCTCACCGTCGTCGCCGGGGCCGCAGCGCTGCTCGCCGGCGCGTGCGCGCCCGACAAGATGCCTTTTCCCGAAGGGGAGACGCACACGTTCGCGACGCTGAACGAGGACGGGTCGGCCAAGCCGGACGGCCTCGCGGTCTCGGCCCACGATCTCAACCTCGGGTATCAGTCGTACACGCGCTACTGCTACGCGTGTCACGGCGTGAAGGGCGATGGACACGGCCCGGCCTCGTACGGCCTGCGCCCGCCGCCGCGCAACTTCACCCTCGGCATCTTCAAGTTCGCGCGCCTCCGCTCCAGCGACGAGCTGCCGAACGACGCCGACCTGAAGTACATCGTCAAGAATGGCCTCCACGGCTCGGCGATGCTGGCGTGGGACATACCCGACGAGGAGCTCGGTCGCGTCCTCAACTACATCAAGACCTTCGCCCCGCAGAAGTGGGAGAAGACCAAGAAGAACGGCGATCACGTCAAGACGCTCGAGGTCTTCGAGGCTCCCGCCGATCCCTGGGCCAGCAAGGAGGTCGAGGCCATCGCCCGCGGTCAGGAGCTCTACCACCTCAAGGCCGAGTGCCTGAACTGCCACCCTTCGTACCTGGGCAAGGAAGACTTGTTCAAGCTCTCGACGGTGGCGGCGAAGCGCGAGCCCGACACCTTCAAGGCCATCGGCGGCTTCCGCGACGATCCCCATGGCTCGGTCGCCAAGGACTCGGCCGAGTACGCCGTTCGCCTGCTCCCGCCCGACTTCACCTTCAACCAGGTGCGGTCGATCCACCCGGGCTCGGAGATCAACGATCTCTTCCGCCTGATCTCGTTCGGCGTGTACCCGATCATGCCGGCCTGGAAGGGATCGCTCGAAGACAAGGACATCTGGGCGATTGCCCACTATGTCAAATCGCTCATCGATCTCCGCTCCAACCCGGCCGCCGCCGCGAAGCTGAAGGACGGGTTCGAGGCGCAGAAGGGCTTCGAGATCCCGAAGGCGCCCGAGCCGGCGCCGGTCGTCGACGCGACGCCGACGGACACGGCGCCCGCCGATCCGAAGGCCACCGGCGCCAGGAAGGACGATCCGAAGGCCGTCGATCCGAAGGCCAAGGATCCGAAGACCAGCGGCGTGAAGAAGGCTCCCGTCACGCAGTAGCCAAGAGGCTCTCTCGCCCGCGAGGAGGGCAGCGTCGACACCGGCGCTGCCCTCACGCATTTTGTCGGACCGGGGCTCACGCGGCTCCGTCTTTCCCGAACAGACGGCCGGCGTGAAGCCACGAAGATAGGTGTCCGCCGCGAGCGCGGACACCCGCGTTGCTCACCGACGATTGCACGAGGATGCCTGGGAGCTACCGTCCTCGCGATGAGATCAATACGCTCGCTTCGACTCGCGACACTGGCAATCTCGCTGACTGGCATTCTTGGCGCGTCGTGCTCTCCCGAGCTCCCGGAGTCCACCGCGCGCTCGCAGATGGAGCACCGGCTCCAGGGACCGCGCCCTCACGCGCTCTGTGGCTGGCTCTACGAGCACCCCGACGACGCCGACACCGAGGTCGCTTACGACACCTTCGCCGCTCACGCCGACGACTTCGACGCCGTTCACCCGAAGTGGTGGCGCGTCGGCTCGCCGACCACGATCGTCAACCACGTGCGGGGCACGAGTACGCCGTATCGCGGCTTCCACGACCGACGCGTGCTCGATCACACCACGCCCGGCGGGGCCCACACCCGGCTGATTCCCCTCGTCGCGGCGACGGCGCCCGGCGACGCGGCCTTCGTTCACCGGATGATCAACGATCCCGATCTCCGCGCCGCGCACGTGGCCGCGCTCACCGACGTCGCCGTCGACAACGGCTATGATGGCCTCGATCTCGACTACGAGCACCTCGCCGCGGCCATGGAGAGCACCCCGCCTCACGTGTCGATGGCCCACGAGCGCGCCGCGATGTCGGCCTTCATCGCCGCCGTCGCCGACGCGCTCCACGCCCACGGCAAAGAGCTCTCGCTCGCCATCCCCGTCAACACCTCGGGCAGCTCCGGCTTCGATCTCGAGGCCATCTCGGCGGCCGCCGACGAGATCCACGTGATGGGCTACGACTTCCACTACGAGGGCGGCGATCACCCGGGGCCGACTGCCCCGCTCGGCTGGCTCCAGGGCTTCATCGATCACGTCGCGTCGATGGATGGCGGACAGCGCGCCTCCCGCTTCATCCTCGGCCTCCCCAACTACGGCAACTACGGCGCTCCCGGCGGCGAGGTCCTTGGCTGTGAGCCGCTCTCTCACTGCTACGATCTCTTCGACGGTGGCTATGCCACCACCACCGACGAGCTCGAGCGCCACGGCCAGGGAGACGTCGATCCCGGCCGCTCCCCCAACGTGGCCCTGCGCGGCGGCGAGCACCTCTATTTCGAGGACCTCGCGTCGCTCGAAGAGAAGGTCGCGGCCGCGAAGGCAGGTGGCTTTGGCGGGATCAGCTACTGGGGTATCGGCGGCGAGCCGACGGTGCCGGGGCCGCGCACGTTCTTCCAGATGGTGCGGAGTCACTTCCCGCGCCCGTGAGCCACAATCACCCCGATAGCAGCGCTCCGTCGTACTCCCCGTAACCACCGGGGATGAAGAAGTCTTTGCCCGGCGCGAGGCCGAAGGCCCTGATCACCGTGGCAGCGATGTCCTGCGACGTCGGTGCCCGGACGACCTTGGTCCCGGCCTCATCGATGATCGGCACCGGCGCGCCGAGCGGCGAGCCCTGCGCCGTCTCGTCGTAGCCGCGGCGCATCTGATTGCCCTTCACGTTGCCGCCGACCAGGATACCGCACGTCGCCGGGTGGTGGTCCGTCCCGTCCTCGCCGCTGTGCGCGAACGTCCGCCCGAAATCGCTGTAGATGTAGACCAGCGTCTCGTCGAGGAGGGTGCCAGTCCCCGACGAGGCGGGGGTGAGCGACATCTCGTTCAGCATCTGCCCCACCGCCTCGAGGGCGATGCGGAGGTGGCTCGTCTGGGCCCGCGCGCCGCCGGAGAAGTGCACGTCGAAGCTGGTATTGCCGATGCTCGTGGCCCGGAGCGTCAGGCTCGTCACCAGATCCGATTTGAGCAATCGCAGCGCGAAATCGTAGGATCCACCCGAGCGGACACTGCCGCAGGTGTCGGCCGAGCCGATGCACGCCGTCGCGAGCGAGCCGCCCGAATAGAGCGGATCGCACGAAATACGGGCACGCGCCGACGTAGCCAGTCCGCGCGTCCTTGCCCGCTTCGAGCGGCAGGAACACGCCCTCGTAGACGCGGTCGACCTCGGCCGGCGACGCGTCGACGGCGAGGGAATGCAGGAACCAGTAGTGGAGGATCGATTTCACCTGCGCGGGATCGGTGCTGCCCACCGCGATGTTCGCGCTCGCGGGCAGGAGCGCCGCGTTCGGCGTCTTCGCCAGGGCCTTGCCACACCAGCGCTGCGACACCTGGGTCATCGTCCCGACGAAGCTCGGCGAGACGGTGCTATCGGCCTTCATCTGCACCATCCTCGGTCGTCGGATCGATGTCGCGGCCCATCACCCGCTCGTGGACGCGGCGGACCACGCATTTGTCGAAGGCCCCGGCGGCGACGATGATCTTGGCGAAGCCGAGCGGGCCAATCGTGCCGTCGCCGACCTGCCCGAGCAGGGTGTCCTCGGTAGGCAAGAAGTCGAGGAAGAGCGAATAGGGGTTCGCCGTGGCCTCGGCCTCGGTCGCGGGGGTCAGCCGCGAGCCCGGTCGATACCACTTGTTCCACTGGGCGAAGGGCTCGCCGCCGTAGGGCCAGGCGCCGGTGCGCCAGGCCGGATCCCACTGCCAGCGAGAGGCGACGCCGGGCATGTAGTACTGCGCGCCGTAGCCCTCGAAGGCGTTGCCGGCCTTGCCGAAGCGCTTGAAGTGGATCGCCGTGCCGTCGATGCGAACATGGCAGTTCTGGCACGGCCCCTCGCGTCCGGGATCGGTCTTGTACGGGTTCCATTTCACGGAGCTCGCGGGCGGGAGGAGCTGCTCGCAGGCCAGCGCCTCGAGGGCCCGGGCGGCGCGGAGGCGCTCGCGCGGATAGGCGTCGAGGAACCCAAGCGAGGTGAGCATCCCGGCCGAGGGGATCCCCTTGGCGGGCCCCGGCTCCTTCCGCGGATCGAACTTGTAGTTGCGATCGGCGAGGAAGAACGTGTTGCGCTTGGAGATGGTGTACTGCCGCCATCCGGTGGGATCCCCGCTGTCGTGCGCAGGATCGGTGAGCGCTCCATTGAACAGGCCGGGACGCCACCAGCTCTCGTCGGCGAGGGCCTGGAGATCGCCGCCGGCGACGGATTGCATCACATAGGCAGCCTGGAGCTCCGTCGGTCCGACCGAGTAGTCCGAGAGCACCAGATCGGTCGCCGGCAGATCGTGCCAGACGATGTGAGCAAAGAGCCGCGCCGGCTCCTCCGAGAGCAAGCGACGCTGCCCGCCCGGGTTCCCCAGGATGAACGCGCCCCACCCCGGGTAGGTGCCGGGATCGAGCCAGCAGCTCGCCGCGTTGGGCCCGCAACCGCACGTCCCCTCGGGCCGATCGTCGCATTGAATGTCGACCGGGTTCCCGTTGACGCTGGTCTTGCCCTGGTTGGTCACGTTGGCCGAGCTGCCGAGCAGGGTCACCATGGTACCAGGCGCCCACCAGGGCTCGACGGTGACGCTCGGTGTCGGATCGGCCGAGCAGGCCTGAGCGGCGGAGACGTCGTCACGGTAGTAATGAAGGCTCCCGGCCCGGGCCGTCGCCGCCTCGCAGGCGATGAGCACGCGCTGCTGCTTCGGTCCGTACTCCGGCGCGTCGGCGGTGCGATCGACGGCAGGCAGGTTGAGCCAGGCGCGCGCCATCTCGAAGGTGATCTGGTAGAAGCGCGCGTCCGAGAGTGAAGCATCGATGAAGGCGTCGACGTAGGCGATCTGCTCGTCGGGCGTGGGCTTGGCGAGGAGCGCGGCGAGCTCGGCGTCGGTCGGGGGCACGCCGAGGAGGACGATACTGGCCCTCCGCAGGAGGCGAAGCGGGGTGAGATCGTCCTTCGGCTCGACGCGAGTCCCGCCGTCGGCGCCGCCGTTACCGTCGCTGCCACCGCAGCTCTCGTCGCCGGTGGACGACGACGTGGGCGAGTTGCTCTCTCCCCCGCAGGCCACGGGGATCAGCGCCAGCGCGAACAGGCACGCTGCGGTGGATGGGAGATGACGACGTCTCATGCGACCACCTTACGCAGGGTCGGTCGCGCCGTGTCTTACAGAGCCTGCGCGGATCGCGGGCGCGGGGTCACAGGCTGTCTGCCTGGCGCGTCGCAAGCGTTATCTGCGACAGCGGATCCCCCGGCAGCGTGGCGATCGTGGTGGTCGCGGCGGCGTCGCCGCGGACGCGGGCCACGTTGATCGTGCCGTCGACGCTGCCGGACGCGTAGGCGAAGATCGCGTCGTCGCCGCAGATCCCCGGCGCAGCGGCGAGCTCTTGCCCGATGACGACGTCGGTGGCGACGGCGATCGATGTCCCCCAGCCGGTCACGGGTGAGAAGCGGATCACGTCGAGCTTGCCCGCCGTGCTGACGACGCCGACGAGCACGTCGCCGTCGGCCGTGGCGGTGACGGCGTTGCTCACGCTCTGCTCGGGAAGCTTGAGCGGCAGTGGCGTGGACCACACGCCGGCGTGGAAGATCGCGGCGGCGAGATCGATGTACGACGTGGCGTAGATGGCGACGACGTCGCCGCCCGGCAGCGCGGCGAGGTGGGGCGGCGCGGCGGGGATCTCGCCGCCCGTCCACACCAGCAGCTCGGCGTGGCAGTGCGTGGGTCCCCACGTGGCCGTCGCGTCGAGCGTGACCTCGCAGAGCGCGTGGCTCGGGGCGACGCCGACCAGGAGCGTGGCGCTGCCCGCCGCAGCAGCCGCGCTCGGGAGGAACGACGTCGTCTGCCAGGGGGTCCAGTCGAACGCGTCGGGATCGTAGTACGCGAGGCTCGTCCCCTGATCGTCGCGCCCGACGAGGATCGACGGACCGACCGGGAAGATCGGCGCCGCCGCGTGGGGATGCCAGGCGACGACGTCGTGGGTCTCGAACGCCACGCCGTCTTGCGTGCCCACGAAATGGGCGTGGTCGGCGCCGCCGCTCTGCTCGGTCCAGAGCACCTCGAGCCGTCGGTAAACATCGACGTAGGCCACGCTCTGGAACGCGTGGCCCGGCACCGCGCCGGGGACCTGGCTCCACGCGCCCTCGATCTGCACGGCGACGGCGGTCTGCGTGCCCGACGTCCCCGCGACGATGGCGCCTTCGCCGGGGCGGCAGTGGAGATCGCCGATCACGCCGCTGCTGCTGCTGCTGCTCGACGTGCTCGCCGACGCGGTGCTCGTCGCGGCGATCCCGCTGCTGGTCGCGCCTCCCGCGCCGGTGGACGCGGCGCTCGCGGCGATGTCGACCTGGGTGCTGCACGCGGCGCTCGCGGCGCCTCCGGCGAGGAGAACGATCGGGAAGATGCGGCGATGAATCGAGGAAGAGAAGCGGATCATGGTGGTCTCCTGGGCGCCGCGGCGCGGGCCGCGGCAGGCTCCGTAGTGGAGGCCAGATCCCGGTTTAACGCCCGTTAAGCGCGCGTTAAATCGGTGTACGCTCCGGCGCCCATGGCCTCGCCGCTGCTGGAGAGACGAGCGCGCGCGGCCAGCGACAGCGTGCGGGAGAGCCCCTCGTCGTTCGTCGGGCGCGCCGGCGATCTCTCGGCGATCCAGGCGCGCTTCGACGACGGCGCGCGCCTCGTGACGGTGCTCTCGCCGGGCGGGATGGGCAAGACGCGGGCGGCGACGCGCTACGCGCGGCTCCACGACGACGACTTCGCGGCGCACGGCGGCGGCGGCGCGTGGTTCTGCGATCTCACCGACGCGGCCTCCGTCGACGCGATCTGCGGCGTGGTCGTGGCCGAGCTCGGCGTGCCCCTCGGGCGGCGCGTGGAGGAGCGCGTGCTCATCGACGATGTCGGCCGCGCGATCGCTCGCAAGAAGCGGGTGCTCATCGTCCTCGACAACCTCGAGCACCTCGCGAAGGAGGCCGCCCGCGTCGTGCGCGCGTGGATGATCCTGGCGCCCGACGCGCGCTTCCTCGCCACCTCGCGCGCGGTCCTCGGCGTCCCCGGCGAGCACCTCGTGCACCTCGAGCCGCTGTCGCTGCCGCGGCCGGGGCAGGGGAGGGCGGAGATCCTGGCGACCGAGAGCGTCGATCTCTTCGTGCGCCGCGCGCGGGAGGTACGCCCCGATTTCGATCCGGCGGCGGGCGCGAGCGAGATCGACGTCGAGGCGCTCGCCGCGGTCGTCCGCGCGACCGATGGAATCCCGCTCGCGATCGAGCTCGCCGCGGCGCGCGTCGCGGTGCTCTCGCTCGATCAGCTCGAGCGCCGCCTCGCCGCGCCCCTCGATCTGCTGGTGCGCCGCGACGACACCGGCAAGCACGCGTCGATGCGGCGCGTGGTGGTCGACTCGTTCGCGCAGCTCGACGAGCGCACGCGGGCGCGCCTCGGCGCGGCGTCGGTGTTCCGCGGCGGCTTCACGATCGAGGCGGCGGAGGACGTGCTCGACGGGCCGCGCGAGGCCGTGCTCGCGACGCTCGACGCCCTCGTGGCGCGCTCGCTGCTGCGCGGTCGCGAGGCCGCGGGGGAGCTTCGTTTCTCGTGCTTCGAAGCGATCCGCGAGCTGGGCGCGGAGGAGCTCGCCGCGCGTCCCGGGGCGCGCGAGCGGGCCGCCGCGGCGCACGCGCGCCACTACGCTCGGGTGGGCGACGCGCTCGCCGACGAGGCCGCGACGGCGGGCGGATCCGCGGCGCGGGCGCGGCTCGCGCGCGAGCTCGACAACCTCGTCGCGGCGCACGCGTGGGCGATCGCCGAAGCGAAGCTCGACCCCGCGGGAGAAGGCTCTTCGCTCGCGCTGTCGCTCGCCGTCGCGCTCGCGCCGGTGCTGGTCGCGCGGGGCCAGCTCGCGCTCTGCCTTCGCGTCCTCGACGCGTCGATCGGCGGGGCTTCGTGGCCCGATCTGCAGCTCCGGTGGTTGCCCGCGGCCCTGGTGGCTCGCGGGATCGCCCGGCGCGAAATCGGTGAGTGGGACCGGGCCAAGCGCGATCTCGAGGAGGCGCTCGTGGTCGCCGAGGCCACCGGCGACGGCGCGCTCGAGGCGCACGCGTGCATGCGCTGGGGCGAGCTGGTCGAGGCGCTCGGCGAGACGGCCGAGGCGCGCGCGTACTTCGCCCGCGGGCTCGATCGCCTCGCGCAGGCGCCCTGCGATCGCGCGCGCCGCGCCCGTGAGGCCGAGCTGCGCGCGCGCCTCGGCCACGCCCACCGCCGCGAGGGCGATCTCGACGCGGCCGAGCGCGAGACCCGGCGCGCTCTGGCGCTCTTCCGCGAGGCCGGCTGCGACGACGTGCTGCCGACGGCGCTGTACGAAGCGGGCGTGATCGCGCTCTTCCGGCTCCGCTACGCCGAGGCCCGCGCCTGCTTCGACGAGGCGCTGAGCCTCGCGCGCGCCGGCGGCCGGCGGCCTGCGGCAGGCGGAGGGCATGCTGTCGAGCGCCCTCGGGATCCTCGTGCAGGAGCAGGGCAACGTCGACGAAGCGCTCGCCCACCACGCCGGCGCGGTGCGGCTGTTCCGCGCGATCGGGAGCCGCCTCCGCGAGGGCAGCGCGCTCTATTACCTGGGCGCCGCGTTCCTCGAGCGCGGCGACGCGGGCGAGGCCTCGAAGCTGCTCGCGCAGGCGTTCGACGTGATGCGCGCCGGCGGGATGCCGCGCTACGAGGTGCTGATCGCGGGCTGCCTCGCCGTGGCGTCGTCCGACGCCGGCGACGTCGACGGCGCGCTCGCGTGGCTCGGGCGGGCGCGCGCGGCGGCCTCGGCGTGCGCGTCGGAGCCGGCGCTGCAGGCCACGCTGGGCATCCACGAGGCGCACGTGGCGCAGCGCGGGGCCGACGCCGCGACGCGCCTCGCGCTCGTGGCGAAGGCCCGCGCGCTCGCCGCGGATCAGTCGAACGACGACGTGCGCCTCGCGCTCCGCTTGCTCCTCGCGCAGCCCGAGCTCGGCCCGCGCGCGCCGGCCTCGGCGCTGGCGATCGCGCGCGACGGCGGCGGCTTCCGGCTGCCCGGCGCGGCCACGAGCGTCGATCTCTCGCGGCGCGCCCCGCTGCGGCGGATCCTGATCGCGCTGGCGACCTCGCGCGTCGAGGCGCCGGGCGAGCCGCTGTCGATGGATGATCTGGTCCGCGCCGGGTGGCCGGGAGAGCGGATTGGCTCCGACGCCGCGGCCAACCGCGTCCGCGTCGCGCTGGCGACCCTGCGCAAGCTGGGTCTGCGGGAGGCGATCGTCACGGGTCAGGGTGGGTATCTGCTGGATCCGGCGATGGCCGTCGTTCTCGAACCGGCCTCCGACGGCGAGTGAGTCGGGCAAGGCTCGCGTGCCGGGCCGGATCTCGGGTCGTCCCGCGGCGGATCCTCGGCTAGGGTCCCGGCGCATGACCGCCGGGCGCTCGCACAGCCTCCTCGTCGCCGACGAGCCGGATCGCGCGCGGCTCCGCGAGCTTCAGCAGAGCCTCGACGCGCTGCTCGACGCGATCGTCGGCCTCGAGCTCGCGCTCGACGAGGCCCGCGCCGAGCTCGCGCGGTTCGAGCGCGACTACGAGGCGCGCCTCCACGCCGAGGGCGCGGAGATGACGCGCGTGCAGGGCGTGATCCGTCAGCTCGAGCGCTGGGCGGCGCTGCTCGATCGGTATCGCGCGGCCGATCTCACGGCGCGCGCCGAGCGCCTCGACGCCCAGCGCGATCGCGAGACACAGCGCCTCGACGCCGAGCGCGCGCCCGCCGCAGCGCCGCCGAGCGAGGCCGCGTCGCGCGCGATCGCGCTCGCCTCGGGGCCGGGTGCCGAGCCCGCGCCCGCCGATCGTGACGCGCCCGCGGCCCGCGTCGACGATCGCCTGAAGGCCGTCTACCGCGCGCTCGTGCGCCGCTGCCACCCCGATCTCGCGCAGACCGAGGAGGATCGCGTCCGCCTCGGCGCGCTGATGGCGCGCATCAACGGCCTCTACGCCGAGGGCGATCTCCGCCGCCTCGAGCGCCTCGCCGAGCAGACGCGCGACGCCGGCGTCGACGTCGACGTCGGCGACCGGAGCCTGGCCGAGCGGATCGCCGCGATCGAAGCGCGCGTGGCCTGGCTCGCGGTGGTGCGCGACAACCTGACGAACGAGCTCGCCTCGCTCGCGCGCTGCCCCACCGGTGAGCTGCGCGCGAAGGTCGACGAGGCCCGCCGCGAAGGCCGCGATCTCGTGGGCGAGCTGCGCCTCGATTTGCAGCGCGAGGCCCGTCGGGCTCGCGGCGACGTCCGCGCCGCGGTACGGATCCTCGACGAAGCCGTGGACCGCTACAACAAGCAGAACGCGCTCGCGAGCGTGGCGCCGTCGTCGGCGGGGGCGCTCTCGCGGGTGTTCGATCCCTACGACGACAAGCGCTTCGTCCGCCTCGGCCTCGAGCAGCTCGCGGCGCTGCAGCTCGCGCCCGCCGCGCTGCGCGAGGCCGCGTGGCTCACCGATCTCGCCGAGCAGAGCCCGCCGCTCGTGGCCTTGATCCTGATGACGTACGCCGCTGAGCTCTCGCCGACGCCGCTGCCCGGCCTGGAGACGTACGACGACATCGCCTTGCGTTTCCGGCATTTCGCGGGCGACGCGGCGATCACCATCGACGACGGGCTGGTCGAGCTCGCCGAGCGCGTCGAGTACGGTCTCCGGCGCACCAGCGCGCGACGCGCTCACGCGGGGCTCCGCTTTCGATCGGCGCTGACGCGCCAGGCGATCCCGGGCGCGCTCCGCTCGCACGCGGTCCGCCGCGTCTTCAAGGCCGTGCTCGCGGTCCTCGACGAGCGGATCACCTGCCCGTCGTGCGCGGGCGAGGTCTTCGGCGTGCCGCTGCTCCGCACGCGCGGCCTCGACGATCTGCGCTCGCTGGTGTGCCCCGCCTGCGGCCACACCGTGAAGAGCTACTGGATGCCCAAGGGCAAAGACGTCCAGGCGATCCTCAACGACGCGTTCCTCGAGCTCGAGCTGGTGAGCGAGTGGTCGCTCCGGCTCGCGCAGACCAGCGTGGCGATCCAGCTCGTCGACGCGCAGCTCGACACGATGACGGTGGGCGATCTCAAGGCCCGGCTCTTCAGCGACATCTTCGAGAAGAACCACCTCGGCGTCGAGCGCGCCCACGTCGCGCTGGAGCAAGCGGGCGTGCCCGTCGCGGAAGAGACGTCGCTCCTCGACGTCGACGAGCGGACGTTCACGGTGACGTTCACGCCCGAGGCCAGCGTGCCCGTGGCCGACGCGGTGGAAATCCTGCGGCACCGGATCCGCACGCGATTTCAGCCGGATCCGGCGCCGACGCGGCCCGGCGGCTGAGCGTGGCCGGGCGCGGACCCGACCAAGTCCCTTGTGCCTGCGGCCGAACTGCGCGATCCCGCCCACCTGCCATGCGCGCCATCCATCTCGAACCCGAGCGTCACGACGAGCCCGTCTGCGCGTCCTACGAGGACGAGGCCGCTGTCCGGCGCTACGAGCGCGAGGTCCGGGTCCACCGCGCGTTCAACGAGCCGTTCGCGGTGACGCCGCTCGATGCGCGGGTCGACGGCGCGTACCGGGTTTCGACGATCAACCACCACGACTATTTCGTGGACCTCGTCGACGGCAGCGGCGCTCATGACACCTGCACCTGCCCCGATTTCCTCGCCAACGAGCTGGGCACCTGCAAGCACGTCGAGGTCGTCCGGCGGATGATCGAGGGGCGGCGGACCCTGCGGAAGGCGTACGAGCGCCTCGGCGACGATCCTCCCGAGCCGGTCGTCACCGTCGACGCCGACGCCGGGCTCCGCCTCGTGACAGCGGGGGCGTGGCCCGCCGATCTGCGCGCGCGCTACGCGCGATGGCTGCGGAGCAACCCGCCGCTCATCGCGGACGGCGAGCCGCTCACCCCCGGTCGCCTCGCCGACGGGATCCGCGTCGTTCACGCGGCGCCCCGCGCCCTCGCGCTCATCAGCGAGCGCGCTCGTCGCGCCGCGACCCGCAAGACGATCGATCGGGCCATCGCCGCCGGTCGCATCGATCCGGACGTGCTCCGCCGCCCGCTCTTCCCGTACCAGCGCGACGGCGTGCTCCACCTCGTCCGCTCCGGCCGCGGGATGCTCGCCGACGACATGGGCCTCGGCAAGACGATGCAGGCGATCGCCGCGTCCGAGCTGCTCCGCGCCCGCGGCGAGGTGAAGCGGATCCTCATCGTCACGGCGGCGTCGCTCAAGCACCAGTGGGCGCAGGAGATCGAGCGCTGCACCGGCGAGCGCGCGGAGATCGTCAGCAGCGGCGCGGCCTCGCGGCGCCGCGCGCTCGAGGCCGGCGCGGCCTACACGATCCTCAACTACGAGCAGACCTGGCGCGAGCTCTCGATACTCCGCGAGCTCTCGGCCGACGTGCTGATCCTCGACGAGGCGCAGCGCGCCCGGAACTTCCGCACCAAGACCGCGGCCACGCTCCGGGCGATCCCCTCGCGGTTCCTCTTCCTCCTCACGGGCACGCCGATCGAGAACCGGCTCGACGATCTCTACTCGCTGCTCCAGCTCGTCGATCCCACGATCCTCGGCCCGCTCTGGCGCTTCAACCTCGACTTCCACGTGCAGAACGAGCGCGGCCGGATCTCGGGCTACAAGAACCTCTCGGCGCTCCGCGCGCGAGTCGCGCCCTGGATCCTCCGCCGCCGCAAGGACGAGGTGGCGCTCCAGCTCCCGCCGCTGATGGAGCAGACCCGCTACACCGCGATGTCGCGCGAGCAGATGGAGCTCGAGAGCGGCTACCGCGCCGACGCCGCGCAGCTCCTCGCCATCGCCGAGCGCCGCCCGCTGCGCAAGGAGGAGCACGAGCGCCTGATGATGTTCCTGCTCAAGGCGCGGCAGGCCTGCAACGCGCTCGAGCTCTGCGATCCGGGCCGCAAGAAGCGCTCGTCGCCGAAGCTCGACGAGCTCGAGGCGCTCCTCACCGAGATCGCTTCCGAGGGGACGAGCAAGGTCCTGGTCTTCTCCGAGTGGGTGAAGATGCTGGAGCTCGCGGCGGAGCGCCTCGATCGCCTCGGCCTCGGGTACGCGATGCTCCACGGCTCGATCCCGACCGAGAAGCGGCCCGCCCTGCTCGAGCGCTTCCGCGACGATCCCGAGGTGCGCGTGCTGCTCTCGACCGACGCCGGCGGCGTGGGGCTGAACCTCCAGGTCGCGACCTTCGTGATCCACCTCGATCTGCCCTGGAACCCGGCGCGGCTCGATCAGCGGACCGCGCGCGCCCACCGGCTCGGGCAAGCCCACGGCGTGCTGGTCACGTACCTCTGCGCGGAGACGGGGATCGAGCGAGGCATCGAGGGGACGCTGGGCCGCAAGCGCGCGGTGCGCTCGGCGGCGCTGGACCAGACGGCGAACGAGGAGGAGATCGAGGCGCCGAGCTTCTCGGTGTTCCTCCGCCAGATGCACGACGTATTGACGGCGGTCGACCCTGACGCGAACCGTCCCTTCGCCGAGGGAGCGATCGACGAGGCGCCGGGCCCGGCGGTGCTCGCGCTGCCCGAGGCCGCGTCGACGGGCGCGATCCTCGCGCTGCCCGCGGCCGCGCTGCTCGCCTCGCCCGACGTGCCGCCGGAGCCGGCGCCGAGCGTCGCGGAGCCAGAGGCGTCGCCGTCGCCGCCGCGCCCGGAGGCGCCGGCGCAGAACCGGCTACGCCTGGCGCGGGTGGTGCTCGACGCCGGGTTCTTCGGCGACGCGGTGCGGGCCGCGTACGAGGCGCTCTCCGCCGCGGTGGCGGGGCTCGCCGAGGGCCCGCGCCCCGAGACCCACGCGGCCCTGGTGGCGTGCCTCTATCGCGATCTGCTGCCGCACGGGAAGGTGCCGGCGGCGGTGCCCGCGGCGCTGGCCCGCCTCCACGATCTGAGCACCCTCGAGCAGCTCGGCGTCGCGGTGGATCCGGCGCTGGCGCGCGAGGCCGTCGTCGAGGCGGAGGCGTGGATCTCGCGCGTCGCGGGCGGCGCCTGAGCTGCCCCTCTCACTGCACCAGGCCGACGACCAGGTTCAGCGCCAGGGCCACGACGGCGGTGTTGTACACGAACGAGAGCAGCGAGTGGCCGAGCACCGTCCGGCGGATGGCGCTGCTCTGGATCGTGACGTCGGAGACCTGGAAGCACATGCCGACCGTGAACGCGAAGTAGGCGAAATCGAAGTCGTCCGGCGGCTCGTCGCCCGGGAAATTCAGGCCGTCGGACTTCGCGCCCTCGCCGTCGCGGTAGTGCAGGTGCGCGTAGCGCAGCGTGTACGCGCTGTGGCTGAGCACCCACGAGCTGACGACGGCGACGAGGCAGAGGCCGACGAGGAGCGCCTCCTCGCTGTGCGCCACGGTCTTCGCGCGCCGGAGGAGCACCACGGCGGCGAAGAGGCTGAACGTGCTCGCGAGCAGCACGATGGCCCACGCGGCGTTGCGGCCGGGATCCTCGGCGGCGGCGCGGCGCTGCGTCTCCTTCGCGTCGGCGCGCGCGATGATCCACCACGTGAGCGAGAGCAGGATCACGGCCGCGACGTCCCACGCGGCGACGGCCGGAACCGCCCAGCCGAGGTCGGGGTAGACGAACGACAGGACTGCTCCGGTGCCCACGCCGGTGACCAGCGCGAGCGGCAATCGCAGCCGCGCGCGCCGGAGATCGTGCGTCGGGAACGCGGTGTCGCGGGCGGGCTTGGGGGCTTTGCTGGGCATGGTCGGGGCGGGAACCTAGTCGAGTCGAAGGCGGCGCGCACGAAGCGCGGCGTCGGCTCGACGGGGCCGGTGGTAGCCTGCGCGCCATGGCGGACACGGAGACCGAGGACTTTGCGCAGATCATCGAGGCGGCGACCGGCGAGGGCTGGTCGCGCGCCAACGGCCTCCGGCTCGTGCGCGCGACCCGCGACGAGGTGGCCGCCGAGATGACGATCCAGACCTGCCACCTGCAGGCCTATGGCATCGTCCACGGCGGCGTCTACGCCGGCATCATCGAGTCGTTGGCCTCGATCGGCGCGGCGATTCACGCCATGAGCGAGGGCAAGAGCGTGGTCGGTCTCGAGAACCACACCTCGTTCCTGCGGGCGACCCGCGAAGGCACGCTCCACGGCGTCGCCACGCCGCTCTCGCGCGGCCGCCGCAGCCCGGTGTGGGAGTGCTCGATCCGCGACGACCAGCAGCGCCTCGTGGCGACAGGCCGAGTGCGCTTGCTGGTGCTCGATGCGGGCGCGGAGATCGCGGGAGCGAAAGTGGCAGTCGGCGGCGAGAAGGGGCCTTAGCGAGCTGCCGGCGCGGCTACCTGACCCCGTCCTATTCCGCCGTGCCCTCCGCCGCCAGGGCGTCGAGCGCCGCGACGCGGAGCCGCTCTTGCGGGCTGAACGACGCTTCGAGGAGCCGAGCCTCCGCGATCCGTCGCGCCCCGGGATCGCTGGTCTTCGCCTCGATCGCCGCCCGCGCCGCGCGGAACGCCTGGAGCCGTTGCTTCCACGAGGCGCGCTCCGCGTCGAGCGTCTCCAGCCGATCTGCCGCGGCTTCACCCACGGTGGCGACTCGATAGCTGCGGATCTCGTCGTCGGTCTGGCCGGCGGCCCGGCGCGCGGACTCTTCCTCGTGCTCGCGGAGCGGCAGAGTCGCCGCCGCCCGCGCCGTGCGCACGGCCTCGGGGAGATCGGCTTCCAGCTTCGCGAGGCGGGCGGCGCGATCCTCGGGCGTGAGCGAAAGATCCTGGTGAATGCGCTGCTCGGCGAGCGCGACGGCGTCCGTGCGCTCTTGCGCTCCGAAGAGCCGCCCGGCGTCGTCCGCGCCGAAGACGCTGACCCGCAGAGCGTGGAGCGCCTGGAGCCGAGAGGCCGAGTCGCCGTCGTCGCGGAGGCGCCGTGTCGCCTCGCGGTACGCGAGGTAGCGATCGAGCAGCGTCGCGGCCTGGCCGGCGGCGCGCTCGGGCAGGCGCTGGTGGATCCGCAGAAGGATCCGCGCCTTGATCTCCGCCGCGGGGAGCTCGCCCGTCGCCGAGAGGTGGTAATCGAAGAAGGCCAGGATCTCCGGCCCGACCACCAGATTGCCACTCTCGTCCGCGGCGAGCGAGCCGTCTTCCTCGGTCCCGCGCAGCGACGATGGGACGACCTCGGCCGGCGCGGCCCCGGGGGCCCGGTCGACCGTGGCCGGAGCAGGCTTTGCCGCCGCGGGCAGGGCCGCGCGCGCCGCGATCGGCGCGCGCGAGGAGGAGGCCTGTCCGCCGGGCGCGCTCGACTCCGCGTGAAGCCGGCGCGCGCCGAAGCCGAGGCCGAGCGCCACGACGAGGACGAGGATCCCCTTCAAACGCCGCGGTTTGCTCTCAGAGTCCATCGGCCTTGAGGCGGTTCGCCTGGGCGCGGAAGACCGTCTTGGGGTTGGTGGCGAAGAGGGCCGTCAACCCGAAGAGCTGATTGACCTCGTCGAGGTGGTTCATCGTGTAATCGTCGCGGAGGACCGTGCCGAAGTGCGAGCTGCACTGCCCGACGAGGCCGTCGTTCGACTCCTTGTACACGAGGGACGAGACGCCGAGGGCCCCGTCGCCCACGTCGAGGATGTTGGTGAGCGGGTGAGTCCCGCCCCAGGAGTAGAACCGCATGCCGTTGCCCGTGGCCGCGCCCTGACCGCACGTGGTGGTGGGGAGCCCGGCCGGGTACTTGGCGTTGAACGCAGCCGCCCCCGACGCCGAGAGCGAGTCGAGCGCGCCAATCGCGTCCTGAGGATCGGTGTGCCCGCTGAGGAGGCCGAGCAGCGTGCCCAGGCTGCCGGCGAGGGTGGCCAGCACGACCTGGTTGAAGCCGCCGCTCTTGAGGTTGTTCTTTAGGAACGTGGCGAGCTCTGCGCCCTTGTGGGGAGCGCCGACCGTCGTCACGGAGGCCACGAGATCCGGCCGGACCGCCGCGACATAGCGCACGTCGAAGCCACCGTGGCTGTGGCCGATGAGGTTGACCTTGCCCTTGCCGGAGACGGCGACGATGTCCTCGATCTGCGCGAGCAGCGCCTCGCCCCGGGCCTCCGAGGTGTTGAACTGCGGGACGTGCGTGATGTACACCTTCGCTCCGCCGGACGTGAGCGAGGCCTCGATACCGTAGAAGTAGTCGAGGACGCCGAAGAGGGAGTCGAAGCCGGCCATGCCATGACACAGGACGATGGGATATTTCGTCGCCGTGTAGGAGGAGTCCGCCGAGACGGCGTCGTCGCGCTGCGCGACCTCTTCGGTGCCCGCCGCGGGGCCCGACTCGGGCGCGCAGGCCGCGAGGCCGAGGATCGAGAGCGTCGCTGCGACGCGGGCTGCGCTTCGGTGCAGGCCAGATCGTTTGGTGTTCATCACGCCTCCTCCGGGGTCGACGCCGCGCCGGCGCGTGGTCGCCGCCTCTTGGTTACGGTCCGGTAACCACGCAGTGCAGCGAGCGTGCCGGGCCGTTTCCAGGCCCCGAGGAGGCCAGAAGGCACGATGAGAGTGGAGTCGTCCGCTGGCGGTGTGGAGATCAGGCGCTGTGCTGAATGGTCATTTCACCACCCATGGACGCGCGATGATTCTGCGATGACGTGAGCGCGGGTATCTCTCCCGCGCACATCAGGTCCGTGAGCGGCCCCTGCCTGCTTCATCCGACTACCTCGGGACCGGGCCGCCGGGCTAGGCCGCCGAGGGCCGGGCACGGGTAATCTCACCGACGAAGCCCCGCGCGGCGAGCCGAGCCTGGAGCTCGTCCGGCGAGCACTGGAGTCGCCAGGCCGACGAGACCACCACCCGCGCGCCCGAGCGGGCGACGACGCGGTTGAGGCACGCCACCGCGGCGGGATCGAGATCGCCGAGCTGGTGCGGCCCGGCGGCGAGGAAGGCCGCGCTGTCGAGCACGCCGTCGAAGTCGAGGAAGATCACCTTCATGCCGCGAGCCGTGGCACGAGATACCGAGCATGCCAGTCGATCATCACTCGACGATGACCACGGCGCCGGCGCCGCGGTCGAGGACCATGGGCGCGAAGCGCACGTGAAGATCGAGCGGAGTAGAGGCGGTGACGGGGCTCGATTTCAGCTCGGCGGTGTGCATCCAGGGGACGAGGAGGCCGAGCCCGACGCCGGTGATCGAGCCGGTGATCACGTCGGTCCAGAAATGGTCGCCCGCGTAGGTGCGGAGCACGCCCGTCATGGCCGCGAGCGAGTACGTGCCAATCCACAGCGGGGCGATCCAGGGGCTGTGCGGGTGGCGTATCATGTAAAGGCGGCTGTACGCGGTCGCCATCGCGAACGAGGCGGCGGTGTGCCCGGAGGGGAAGGAGAAGGCGTTGTTCGGCTCGAGCCGGGTGGCGTCGCTGAGGGACGTATCGTATGTGCGCGGGCGCGGACGGCGGATGATGAAGCTGAAGACGTTGTTGGTGACGAGCACCAGCGAGAGCGTCTCGAGGAGGACCAGATCGTCCTTGGCGGTGCCGGCCAGCCCATCCGAGGGGTGGGACGCGAGGAGATCGATCGCTCCCAGCACGAACGGGAGCCCCATGCTCGTGAAGAAGCCGGCGTTGGAGAACTGCAACGCCACCTCCGAGTGGTGCCCGATCACCGTGCGATCGAGGGGGTTGACGTCGGAAGGCTTGCAGTTCAGGCCGCACCAGGGCCGGATGGTCTCGTTCGCGAAGAGGCGAGGCAGGCCGCCGATCACCATGGCTCCGGCCGTGATCCCGGCGTCGAGCGGGAGGTTGACCCGGAAGGGAGAGTGGTTTGGATCCTCGGGCGTGATCGGAGCCACCGGGGTGACTGGCGCTGTCGGGGCGACAGGCGGTGTCGGAGCGACGGGCTTGAGCTCGACGGCGGCCGGCGGCGCGACCGTTTCATCGGCGTGGGCGGTTCGTGGGGTGAGCGCGGAGAGCGCCGACACGAGCGTCAGGAGGCCAGTCCCTCGCGAGGGTTTCCAGCGGTCGCGGGCGGCGCAGATCAACGACCATCTCTCTCAACATCATTCCCACGGTAAGCGACGGATCGCCGTCATCGCAAGCCCCTCGCGGCTGAAGCAAGATCGTGTCGAGATGGCGATCGTGGGACCATCGCGAGAGGCCGCGCCCACCGGTCTGTTCGGCGCTCTCACAGCGATGGCAGCGAGAAGTGGAAGCGAGCGCCCTTGCCCGGCTCGCTCTCGACCCCGATCTCGCCGCCGTGAGCATCGACGATGCTCTTCGCGATGTAGAGTCCGAGCCCGCTCCCGTCGGACCGCCGCTCGCCC
>JANYGI010000110.1 GCA_025362495.1 Byssovorax sp.
GGAACTGAAATGTTACTTTCGCCGCGCTGAACGCGAGGAGACACACAATGGCGGCCAAGAAGACGACAGAAACGAAGACCGCGGCTCCGAAGACCGCGGCACAGCCGGCGGCCCCGAAGGCGGCGCCGAAGCCGCAGGCCCCGAAGAAGCCCATGGGCAACCCGGGCTCGGAGGGCTCGCGCGACAACCCGTGGACCCTCACGACCCCGCCGGGAACCTCGGAGTTCGAGGCCTTCCGCGACGAGGGAGCCGACGCGCTCGTCATCCGCGTGGGCAAGACGGAGCTGCGCTATCATCTCCGCTGCATCGACGATCTCTGCGCGATGCTGAAGGCCCACGGCGACTGGATGGCGCTCGGCGGCGCGGACGAGCAAAAGCCTGCTCCCGATGGCAGCGTCGAGGCCTGGGCCCGCTCCGGCGGGAACCCCGTCGGCGGCTGGTACGGCACCAAGAAGGGCCTTCGTGGTCGCTTCGGCGTCTACGTTCCGCCGGTCCTCGAGGTGCTCGGGCTCGCCGAGGTGGAGCACAACCCGAAGAACAACCGGATGCGCGTGGTCTGAATCGTAGCTCGCGCGAGGAGGGGAAGGGAGAGGGGAGCCGGGGTCACGCCGCCAGCACGATAGCAAGCGCAACAGGAGATCAGGGCATGAAGCGAACAATCCGGGTCTCCGCGGGCATCGTGGCTGCAATCGGGCTGCTCTGGTCGGGGGCGTGCGGCGGAGGGGGATCGACCGCGACCGGCGCCGGGAGCACCGGCGGCGCGGCGTCCGCGACCAGCTCGACCACCTCGAACGCGGCGGGCGGCGCGGGAGGGGGGAGCACCGGAGTCGGAGGTGAAGGCCCGGTCACCCCGACGGTCTCCTCGTGGCTCGGGACCAACGTGGCCGGCGATCTCCCGCGCGTCGACATTGCCTGTCAGCTCTCGCCCTTCGACACGCCGATCGCGCAGAAAGACGCCGACGGATATCCGGTCGCCGGGGCGTCCGGCGCCAGCGCTACCGATATCGGCTTCGTCCTCCCCAGCGGGAGCTACGCCATCTCCTACGAGGGCACTGGCACGCTCGACGTCTCCGGCATCGGGAAGCTGACCGACGCCTGGACGACCGTGGGGAGCCAGCATCGCAATCACGTCGCCATCACCGGCGCGCCCGGATCGTTCGGGCACCTGCTGACGCTGAAGATCACGAACGCCGGCGGACAGACGGTGAAGGCCGTTCACCTGCTTCATCCCGGGTTCGATCACGACACAAAGCAGGTGTTCTTGCCGCAGCTCCTCCACCTGCTCGAGCCCTTCCGCGCCCTCCGCTTCATGGAGTGGGAGAACATCAACGGGAGCAAGCTCGCCGACTGGTCGGATCGGCCAGCGGCCTCGCAGTTCGGCTCGTCGCCGAACGGGATCGCCTACGAGCACATCGTCGAGCTCATCAACACGACGGGGAAAGACGCCTGGATCAACGTCCCCGAGCACGCGACCGACGATTTCGTCCACCAGCTCGCGTCGTTCCTGAAGCAGAGCCTCGATTTCACGCGGATCGCGGCGGCGCGCAAGAAGGCCGGCCTCACGACGCCCTTCGAGCTGATGGTGGAGATGAGCAACGAGACGTGGAACACGGGCTTCACCGCGTATCAATCGTTCCTCGACGCGGCCAGCGCCAAGCCGACGCGCTACACCGGGGTCTACGGGGGTACCTACGGGCCCTCGTGGCAGTCGAGCTCGGCGGCACTCATGAAGGTGGGCCAGTACGAGGCCGACCGGCTCGTGCAGGTCTCCACGATTTTCCGGCAAGAGCTCATGTCGATCGGCAAGAGCGACATCGTCGCTCCGGTGCTCGCCGGCTGGGCCATCGGATCCGCCTACAGCGACGTCGGGATGCGCTTCATCAAGGACAACTACGGCGCTCCGAAGGACTACGTGCGCTACGTCGCCATCGCCCCGTACTTCGGTCCCGACGACAAGCAGACAGCCTCTCTCGACGCGCTCTTCGCCAGCGCGGGGCAGAACATCGCTTCCATGGAAGCGACCTACGGCGACTTCAACAAGCTCGCCGGCGAGTACGGCGTCAAGATGGCCGCGTACGAGGGCGGCCAGGGCATCTCCGGGAACGACAACCTCGCGGTGAAGCACCTGGCGCAGCACGATCAGCGCATGTACGACGCCTACTCCGCGTACTTCGCCCTCTGGAAGAAGAGCTTCGGCGAGTCGCTCTTCATGCACTTCGATCTCGCGGGCACGCCGGGCGTCCCCGAGTTCGTCTTCCAGTATGGATTCTGGGGCTCGATCATCTCGGTGCTCGAGGATCCCGACGCGTGCAGCGCCAGCTATCCCACGCTGATGGGGACGGAGGACATCGCGTCGGTCGTCCACCACTGCCCGAAGTACGGCTTCCTGCGCAAGCAGGTGCCCTGAAGCGCTGCGAGCAGGAAAACCTAGAGCGGGCAGCGGATCCAGAGCGGAACCACGCTGCTCACCGGGCGGTCGAACAAGCCCATCTGCTCTTCCATCCGGAAAATGCGCTCGAAATCCTCGGGCGCAAAGGCCTTTCGCAGGCGCGAGGCATAGGAGACGACGAGCGTGCGCAGGTAGTGGTCGACGTCGTAGTCGCGCGCTTTGTCCTCGCGGCGCGCGTCGTCGTCGTCCTCGGGGAGCCACACGTGGATCCCGCCGCGAGCGCGGTAGAAGCGCACGCGCTCGCCCGGCGCCCAGCGCGTGCGGCCCGCCGTCAACAGCGCTTCGTAGGCCGCTTCGCGGTGCCCGGCGCGGGTGGCGAGATAAGCCTCCGGAGTCTTGGTCAATCGCGTGCGGGTCGCCACCATGGCCACCGGGAGCGAGCGTCGCTGCAAGGCCGCCACCGTGGCGAGGAACAGCGCGCGTAGACTGGCCACCTCACCGAGCATCGTGAGCCGGAGCGCCTCGCGGAGGAAGCGCTCGCCGAAGGGCTCGGCGCGGCTCGATCGGAAGGCCACGCCGCGCAAGACCACCTCGCCGTCGTGAGCCGCGAGCGCGTAGTTCTTGACCTCGTAGCTGAACATGGCCCGGTAGCGGCCCTCGTACTCGAGGCGGATCCCGGCCGGCAGCGTCGCGGCGACGGCGGCCACCAGCGCGCGCTCGTCGGCCTCCACCGTGCCTTCGGGCATCGCGAAATAGACTCCATCGGTGTCGGCCTCGATCAGCGCCACGCCGCGCGCCCGCAGGCCGTCGATGATCAAATCGAGGATGGCCCGGCCGCGGCGCGTCACCTCGTCGGCGGCGGCGCGATCGGCGAACAGAGCGATCGATCCCGCGCCCATGTAGCCATAAGCCGAGTTGATCAGGAGCTTCATCGCCGCCTGCATGGCCTCGTGGTGGCCGGCGTCGGTCGCGCTGCGCTGGGCCTCGCGCGCCGCGGCCTTGTGCTGGAGGCGGAGCGTGAGCAGCCGCTCGACGATGTGGAGGAGCGCGCCCAGCCGATCGCTCGCGGGCCCGATGCGATAGGCCCCCATGAGCGAGGGATAGAGCGAGGCGATGTCGGCCTTGACGACGCGCTCGGCGACGCCCGTCGCGAAGAGGTGGAGCGCCCCGCCCGCGTGGGGCCCGAGCTCGGCGCCGCCGCCCCCGCCGGGCCCTGGAATCGCGGCTCCGGCGCGCAGATAGGCTCTCACCAGCATCGGTTCGAGCACGCCTGTCGCGGGGCCCGCCGAGGCCAGGCGCTCGTAGCGGCGCGGGGCCATCCCCGCGAGGGCGAAGGGCGCCAGCAGGAGCCGCCGCGAGAGCGCGTCCACCTCGCGCACGTCGCCCAGCGCGTAGCGCCGCACGCGCTCGGGATCGCGGCAATACGTCGCGTGGATCTCCGGGCCCGGGACATAGACGCGGTCCGGCCCGGCGACGCCGAAGTGGCGCGCGACGTCCTTGAGGCGGTGGCTCGGGAGATCGCGCGCAACGAAGTCGTGGCGTCGAACCGCGTCGAGGGTGTCAATCAGCTCGCGCCCCGCTATCGTGAAACGGGCCTTTTTCCCGCCCGGACCTTCCAGGTGGCGCTCCAGCAGCGCGGGCCCGGGCGCTCGACCGAGCGCGAGCGGGACCTCGTGCTCCTCGGCGCGGCGCCACAGGAAGGGCAGATCGAAGCCGAAGAGGTTGTGATTCTCGATCACGTCGGGATCGCGCTCGCGGACGAGGGCCGCGAGCGCGGCGATCATCGCGGGCTCGTCGCCCGGCGCGGGCGCTTCGAGCGTCACCTCGAAGCCGGTGGAGTCGCGGACGGCCACGAGGAAGATCCTCCCCGTCTCGGGATCGAGCGACGTGGTCTCGAGATCGAGCTGCATCCGGCGGAGATCGTCGAAGCGCAGCCCGCGAAAATACGCGCGCCCCGAGGCCATGAGGTACTGCTCGACGTTGCCGACACGGTGGTAGTCGTCGAGCTCGAACAGGCCACGGATCGGCCTCCCGAGGCGCGCCGAAGCGCCGGTGAGGATCGTCCGCGCGAGGGCCCGCCCGCTCGGCGCGGTGAGCAGGAATCGATACGACCCCTCGTCGCCGTCGAGCGCGCGATACCGCACGACGGCGCTGTCCGCCCCGGGAGATCCCGCCTCGGCGAGGCGCTCCCCGAGGCGGCCGAGATCATCGAGGCGCGTCGCGAGGATCCAGGGGCGAAAGCGCTCGCGGGAGCAGGTGAGATCGGCCCCCGCGCGCTGCCAGATCAGCGCCTGTCCCTCCTGATCGGCCCACACCGAGACGATCCCCGGCGTCGCGTCCCAGCCGAACAAGGTCTCATCCTCGATGGCGGTCATGCGGCGCCCACCGCGATACACGCGGCAGGCGCGAACGCCAAGAGGAAGCGACGGCGCTCAGGCCGGCACGGCCTCGGCTCCGGGGCGATCCCAGTGCCGATGGGCCATGATCGACGCGATCAGCGCCTGCGCGAAGGGATCGAGATCCGAGACGTCGCGCGTGGTGACCACGCCCTGATCGGTCAACAGCGGCGGGGCGCTCTGCGGATCGGCGAGATCGACACCCTGGATGTCGGAGGCGAGCAGCAGATCGACGCCCTCGCCCGACGCGCCGATGGGTTTATGGTGCTTGAAAGCCTCGTTGATGAAATGGATGAACCCACCGTTCTCCTCCATCGCCGCGACGCTGGCCGCGCCGCCGGGGATGAAGACCGCGTCGTACATCACCGAAGCCGTGGTGAGCAGGCTCGCGTCGACCTTCAGCATGTCTCCTTCAGCGGTCTTGATCTCGCCGAGGTGAGGCGCGATCACCTGGACATGAGCACCGCCGGCCTCCAGCGCCGCGCGCACGACGCGGAGCTCGCCGCCGGCGACGCCCGCCGCCGCGAGGATCGCGACGCGACGGCTCTTGATCGTGTTCTTCACCGTCTTTGCCATGCTGAGCGCCTCGGAGCGATCGACCGAGCGACGACTCGAGGCCTTGCCCTTCGCGACGCCCGCGGCCGCCTGCGGCGTCGGCGCGCGGAGCACGGCGCCGAGCTTGGGGGGCGGCGCGACACCAACGCCCTCGGCGATCCGGCTCGCCAGCTCGTGATCGACCTTGTTGAAGCCGTCGATCATCCGCTGCCGCACGTCCAGGCTCGCGACCTTGCCGAGCTCGAAGCGGCCGGCGCGGATGATGTGCTCTTTCTCGACGTCCGACTGGCTGTTCCAGAACAGCGTCGCCTGGGTGTAATGGTCCTTGAAGCTCGGGCTCCGCGCGCGCAGCTTGGTGCCCTCGACGTGCTCGGGATAGTGCACGAGCGCGCCTTGCGCCATCGTGGCCATCGCGGGGCAGCCGCCGCCGAGCGAGTTGGGCGTGTAGTTGACGCGACCCACCTTGATCCGCTGCTGCATGAACCCGTCCTGGTTCATGTTGTGCACCGGCGCGAGCGGCCGGTTGATGGGGATCTCGGTGAAGTTCGGCCCGCCGAGGCGGGTGAGCTGGGTGTCGATGTACGAGAAATTCCGCACCTGGAGCAGCGGATCGTCGCTGAAGTCGATTCCCGAGACGATGTTCCCGGTGTGATACGCCACCTGCTCGGTCTCGGCGAAGAAGTCGTCGGTGTTCCGGGTCAACGTCAGCTTGCCAATCCGCTGGACGGGGACGAGCTCCTCGGGGACGAGCTTGGTGGCGTCGAGCAAGTCGAAATCGAACGCGTGCTCGTCGCTCTCCTCGATGATCTGGAGGCCGAGCTCGTACTCCGGGAAATCCCCCTTGTCGATCGCCTCCCAGAGATCGCGCCGGTGGAAGTCGGGATCCTTGCCGGCGAGCTTCTGCGCCTCGTCCCAGACCAGCGAGTGCACGCCGAGGAGAGGCTTCCAGTGGAACTTGACGAAGCGCGCTTTGCCGGCCGCGTTGACGAGGCGGAAGGTGTGGACGCCGAAGCCTTCCATCATGCGGAAGCTGCGCGGGATGGCCCGGTCCGAGAGGATCCACAGCAGCATGTGGGTCGACTCGGGCATGAGCGAGGCGAAATCCCAGAAGGTGTCGTGCGCGGAAGAGGCCTGAGGGATCTCCCGATCGTGCTCCGGCTTGATCGCGTGGACGAGGTCCGGGAACTTGATCCCGTCTTGAATGAAGAAGACCGGGATGTTGTTGCCGACCAGATCGAAGTTCCCCTCTTCGGTGTAGAACTTCGTCGCGAAGCCGCGCACGTCACGGGCCGTGTCCGCCGAGCCGCGCGAGCCGACGACGGTGGAGAACCGCACGAAGACCGGGGTCTTCACCGCGGGATCTTGCAGGAACGCCGCGCGGGTGTACTCCGCCATCGGCGCGTACACCTGGAAGAAGCCGTGCGCGCCGGTGCCCCGGGCGTGGACGACGCGCTCCGGGATGCGCTCGTGATCGAAGTGGGTGATCTTCTCGCGCAGGTGGTGATCTTCGAGGAGCGTCGGGCCGCGCGGGCCCACCTTCAACGAGTTGTCCGTGTCGTCGACGAGCTGACCTTGCTCGGTCGAGAGGTATCCGGCGGTCGGATCTTCTCGGTTGGGCTCGAGGCTCTCGACCTTGCGCTGTCCGCCGTCCACAGGCTCGTTCTTCTGGCGCACGCTCATGAATTACTCCACTTCGTCATGGCCGGACCGGACCGGCACATTCGAGTCGAGCTTTGGATGCGGCGAGCGAGCGAGCGATTGCGACCATCTCCCCACCTCCGGCAGGCGCCGTCCGGGGCCGCTTCGCGGGAAGAGCCGCGACAGAAGCCCCAGGTGGGACTCCTACGCAGGGAGGAGCGTGATGGCCTTTTCGGGACAGGCCACCACGCACAGGCCACAGGCCTGGCACTGATCCGCGGCGGGCGTGTAGGCCGTCTTGCGGCCGTGAACGACGCTCTTGACCTTGCCGAGGACGGAGAGCTTGGCGAAGTCGGCATCGTCGATGCGCCGCACCTCGAAGACGCCGTGCGGGCAGACCTCGACACAATCGCGCTTGCCCTCGCAGCGGTCGCGGTCGATGACGGGGAGGAATTTCCCCGGCTCGGCGCGGCACTTCTCGCCGGGCCTCTCGGGGTGACTGGCGGCGCGCCGCGCCTTCTCGGGGTTGATGCTGGCTTTCGTCATGATCTCTGCGCCCGATGGTACACTGGCCTTCGTTGCGATCGGGCTCGATCGGCGTGAAGAAGTGTTGTCGCGCCGGGCGCCGGAGATCGCTACTTCTTCGCGGGCGCGGGCTCGGCCTTGCCGCTCATGCCCACCTGGGGCTGGGCGCGGTGCACCGACTTCACGGCCTCGACGACGTCAGCGTAGGTTTGATCCTTCGAGAGCGTGCCGGCCGTGGCCGCCGCCTCGAGCTTGAGGTGCGCCGCGCAGAAGCCGGCGACGGCGTCGTGCGCTTCGAGGTGGGCGCTCTCGAGCGTGGCAATCTGGCCGAACGCGCTGGCGTACACCATGCGATCCACCATCGAGTCGCCGACGCACACCGGGCGCGTGTCGAGCGCGCCGCAGCGGCGCTCGGTGCGGGCAGCGCGGCGCTTCTCGGCGTCTTTCTCGATATCGGCGAGCGCGTGCGCCTGGGTCTCGAGGTACGACGTGAGCCCGTCGCACAGCGTCTTCACGCTGGGCGCGGCGGCCTTGACGGCGCCGCCGAGATCGCCCTTAGACGGGTTCGTCGCGAGCTGGTTGACGAGGTTCGTCACCGCGGTGCGCGCGGCCTGCTCGGAGGCGCTGTCGACGTCGATCCAGTCGGCGCCGCGCACGCCGGTCTGCGCCGCTTCGAGCTGCCCCGTCGTGTCGGAGCCCGCGCCCGAGGCCATCGTCTCGAGGGTCTCGCCGTAGGCGCCGAGCGCCTGGAGCGCGCGGTGCCAGAGTTGATCGCTCTTCGCGGCCTTGGCGCACGACTCGCTCGTGGGCTTCTCGGCGGCGCCCGGCGTGGGCGTGGAGAGGGCCTCCTGCAGCGCGCAGACCTCGGCGCCCTGCGGCGCCCCGTGGGCGTGCTCGCCGAGCCCCTGCCCGACCTTGCCGACGGCGACGCCGGACTGCACGGCGCCGCCGCAGGCCGGGGTGATCAGCGCGAACGCGAGAACGGTCGCGGCGCTTCGCCACGAGGAGCCACCGAGGATCGGGAGGAAGGATTTTTCGCTCATTTGGAAGGGACCCTAATCGATCCCGGCGCCCGACCGCCACGGCAACGTCGATCAATGTTGCGTGACCCAACCTACACACACGAGGAGCCGTGCCCGCGCCCAACCTCGCAAAGAAACGCGACACCGCGCGATCATTGGTGTTCAGCGCCCTCACATTTCGTATCATGACCAGATGACGCCATTTCGTTCAGGCGCGATGCTCCTCGCCTTCTCGCTCTCGGCCTCCTCGCTCGCCGTGGGGCTCGCCGCCTGCGACGCCGGCAGCGCGCCGACGCCAGGCGACGACGCCGCCACCGCGATCACCGGCTGTACTCCCGCGAACGGGGTCCTGCCCGCGAACGCGCCCGACGGCTATTACGTCAACGGCAACACCGTCTGCACGCTCGATGGCAAGGCTCACCTGTTCCACGGCGTCGACCGTCCCTCGCTCGAGTGGGACCCGGACGGCAACCAGCTCTCCGCCGACGATCTCGTGGCCATGGCGAGCTGGCACGCCAACGTGGTGCGCGTGGCGCTGAACCAGGACTTCTGGCTCTCTGGATCACCGCAGCGCTCGGCGACGTACGCGGCGCGCGTCGACAGCATGGTGCAGTGGGCCGAGGCCGCGGGCCTCGACGTGATCCTCGATCTCCACTGGTCGGATCGCGGCGACTTCGCCGTCAAGCCGGGCCAGCAACCGATGGCCGACGCCCACTCGATCCAGTTCTGGCAAGAGGTCGCCGCGCGCTACAAGGGGGATGGCCGCGTGCTCTTCGAGCTTTACAACGAGCCTCACGACGTCCCCCCCGCGGTGTGGCTCTCCGGCGGGAAGGGCGGCCAGGCCGACTATGCGGCCGCGGGGATGCAGCAGCTCCACGACGCGGTCCGGGGCGTCGGCGCCGAGAACCTGATCATCGTCGGCGGGCTGAACTGGGCCTTCGATCTCTCGCACGTCGCGGACTACCCGGTTCAAGGGCACAACATCCTTTACGCCACCCATCCTTACAACAACTCCGCCGATCGTCAGCCGGCGCGCTGGAGCGGGAGCTTCGGTTACCTGACCAAGACAGCGCCGGTGATCGTGACGGAGTTCGGCGACGGCAGCGGGAGCTGCTCGGCCGCGTGGGATCAGCAGCTCATCGCCTATGCCGACACCCACCACGTGAGCTGGACGGCGTGGGCGTGGTGGTCGGGAGACTGCAAGTTTCCCTCGCTGCTCACCGACTGGAAGGGCGGCACGACGAAGGAGGGTGACGTCGTCAAAGCGGCCCTCCTCGGCTACGCCGATCCGGCGCCGACGCGCGCTCCTGCCGACGCGGGGGCCGACGCGGCGGGCGAATGACGCGGGCGCGGCGCGTCCTCCTGACCGCGGCGCTGTCCCGCCGTTTTGGGAGCTGATAGTCTCCGCGCTCCGCATGATCGCCGTCTCCACCTGCTCGCTCCCGGTCGCGTCGCTCCACTGGCAGCCCCAGGCCTCGGTGTGGACGATGACGGTGGTCTGCCGCGCCACGTTCCTGCTGCGCCCCGGCGAGTCGGTGCTCGCGCCCGATCAGGAAGATCCGATCGAGCAGGACGATCACTGGAACGACGATCCGAACCGGAGCCTGCGGCTCGCCAGCGATCTTGTGCCGATGAAGCCGCGCGCGGACATCACGCTCGTCGGCCACGCCTTCGCGCCGGGGCACGCCGCCGTGCGATCGCTCGTGGTGCGGCTCCTCGTCGGCGAGCTCGACAAGTCGATCGAGGTGCTCGGTGATCGCTCGTTCGATCAGGAAGGCACGCTGCACGAGGGTCCGCTCTTCGCGCGCATGCCGCTCCTCTACGAGCGCGCCGCGGGCGGCCCCGCGACGACCAACCCCGTGGGACTGCGCGGCCAGAAGAACGCGTACGGGCGCATCACCGTGCCGAACCTCCAGCCGCCGGGGACGCTGCTCACGTCGCCCTCGGACTACCTCGAGCCGGTGGGGTTCGGCCCGATCGCGCCCGGCTGGCCCGCCCGCCGCGACAAGCTCGGCCGCAGCTCGCACGGTGAAGGCGTGATCGACATCCACAACGGGCCGCTCCCCGACGATCTCGATCCCGGGTACTTCAACCACGCTCCGCGCGATCAACAGGTGCAGGTGCTGCGCGACAACGAGCGGATCGTCCTCGAGCACCTCCACCCCGATCACCCGCGCTTCGTCACCAACCTGCCTGGTGTCCGGCCGCGCGCCGTCGTCGAGCGTCAAGGCATCACCCAGAGCGTCCCTCTCCGCTGTGACACGCTGTGGATCGACACCGATCGTGCCCTGTGCACGCTGACGTGGCGGGCGCAGATCCCCGTCAAGCACCCTGACGAGCCGGGGCGGGTGGTGATCTCGCTCGATAGCCCCGGTCAGACCGGGGCGAGGATGCCCTCGGCGCTGGGTCGATTGCAGCGGACGACGCCGGGAGATTCGTCGGAGACCCTGGTCCCCGCGAGCCGCGCGCAGAAGCGCGACGAGCCGCGGGTGCTGCCCTTCTCGCCGGCCCCGGAGCAGCCGCGATCGAGCGAGAGCGGCAACACCCAGGCGACGGGGCTACCGTTCATCGGATCTCCCGCAAAGGCGGTTCCACCCGCCCCGCAGAGCCGCCCGAGCACGCCTCTGCCGCCTGCGCCGAAGCCGGTGATTCCGCCTCCGCCGCGCCCCGGCCAGCCCGTCATAGGCGTCACGTACGGGCCCGAGGTCGGCCGGATCCTGGCCCCGCTCCAGGGGCCGCCCGGCCCGCAAGACCCGCCGCCGCCGATCCGCGCGACCATCGATGTGCGGGCCGGTAGCCTGTGGTCGGCGCCCGAGCCGGCCGGCGGCGCCGCTCCGGCGATGACCGTTGGCCAGCTCGCGGCGCTCCCCGCGGGATTGCCAGAGCCCACGCCCGAGCCCGCGATAACACCTGTCGAAGCCGCGGTGCGCCCCGCGTCGAAGCTCGAGCTCGGCAAGGCCCTTCACCTGGTCTGGTACGATCCAGAGGTGCTCCCGAAGGTGCGCCGCAAGCCGGTTTTCCAGCCGATCCTCGCCGCGCTCGACGGTCGACCGCTCGACGGCGATCTCGACGATCCGTCGACCGCGCGCGATCCCACGACGGTCGAGGATCGTCGCGATGTCTTCGAGGTCCTCGCCCGCGGCGACGCCGTCGACGAGGCCGCGTTGAACGAGGCCGTCGACCACGCCGTGCGCGACGACGGCAAGTTCGTCCCGCCGTTCCTGCTCATCGCGGGCGAGCTGCGTTTCACGTTCGACGAGATGTCGACGCTGAAGGCGACGCTGTCAATCGTGACGCCCTTCGCCACCGGCGACGAGCCGCTGAAGATGACGATCGCCGACGCGCGCGAGTTCCTCCGCACACCCGATCTCCTCAGCCCGCCAGGCGTGATCGAGGGCTTCACGGCGCGGGTTCAAGACGCCTTCCGCAAGATGCGAAAAGCCGTGCCGCCAGGCTACCTCGAGGACCAGACCGAGCGCGTGCTCGTCGAGAAGCGCCTCTATCAGCGGCGCGAGGTCTTCGGCGGCCCGCACCTGCGCGCCCAGCTCCACGTGGCCCCGAGCTCGAAGCCCTGGCCCGTCTACGTGCCCGAGGCGATCGCCGCGAAGCTACCGATGTTCGCGCGTTTTCAGGCGCGCTTGCTGGCCGAGGTGTCGCTCCAGGAGGACCAGTACGAGGCCCACGCGAGCTCGCTTCGAGCCTCGGCGATTGGCCGCGTGGCGCCCGGTCGCGCCGAGCGCCCCGCCAAGGCACCTCAGAGCTGATGTGGCAGACTCAGGCGAACGCCGCGTCTCCCATCGCCTCGAACACGTACAGCACGCCGCCGCGATCCTTCGTCAAGGCCGCCATCAGGTCGCCGAACTGCTCCATCGGGACGATGCAGCCGTCGCTGCCGTGCGGGCCGCGGCCGTGGATGAAGAAGCCGTCGCGCCCGTACATGCGCTTCACCTGGGTGTCGTCGTAGGGATCGAGCTGCGCCGAGAGGCCGAGCTTGTGGTCGTGGCGCGGCGCGAGCACCTTGTAGCGCCCGGCCGGGATGGGCCCCCCGTGGACATGATTCTTGCCGTCCACCTCCTTGAGACCCTGCGAATAGGGGTTGTTGGTGTCGGAGTTGCCGCCGTGCACCTTGCTGCCTCCCCCGCCGCCGCTCACGGCGACGACGTGGATCATGTGCCCGTTGGCGGTGCCGGTGAGCACCCCTTCCAGGATGTAGTACGTGAGATTGGCGGGCATGAAGATCCTCCGGGGGTGCGCGCGTCCGCGATCAGGCCATCGGCCAGAAGAAGGTGTGATCGGGCAGGCGCTCCTTGCTCTCCAGGACCTGGATCGCCGCGTGATCGCCCTCCACGTGCCACGCCTCGACAGCGCCCTTGGGGTTGAAGAAATTGAAATCGAGCTCCCACCCGTGATCGCCCGCGGTGCGGAGGACAGGCTCGGTGTTGGCGTCGAGGAAGGGCTTCCGATTGGCGTCGTCGTCGGTCGTGAGCCAGATGTCGATCGCGCCGTCGAACCGCTCGAGCAGCGTTGTCCCCGCGAGCAGACCGCGAGGGTCTTCGCCGAGCTGACGGATCGCCAGCGCGAGATCGGCGGCCGAGAGGCTGCCCGGGAGCGAGCCGACGTTCGCGACGAGCAGGCTGGAGATGGCGCTGATCCGGTCCTTGCCGTCGAGCCGTATCGGCTCTTCGCCGTCCTTGATCCAGAGCATGGCGTGCCTGAAGCTCGCGGTGCGTGACCAGACGATCTCGCCCTCTCGGAGCCAGGGAAACTTCGCGCTGACGACCGCCGTCATCAGCTCGCTGCGCGGGACGCCGAGCAGGGCGCTGGCCTTGCTCGTGCCGAGGCGGATGCATTTCTCTTCGTTCATGGTGCCATCCTCCCGATCAGTGCGGCAGCGTCATGATCCAGCCTGGATCCTTGGGATTGGCGACCCGGCTGTTCCACTCGTTCCCGCCGACGGCGATCGAGCGACAGCCCTTCTTGCCCGGCAGGGCCGGATCCCGGATCAGCAGCGATTTCGTCCCGTCCTTCTTCGTCTCGATGCCGTCGAGGACCACGAAATGGCCGGGATCTCGCAGCAACACCATCGCAGGTTTCCCCTTCTTCAACGCGCCTTCCATGTCGTCGACGGTGGCCCCGCGCTTCCAGGTGCCCGGCGGCTCCACGCCGTGATCGCCGAGCATGCTCGGCACGTCGAGCGTCGAGGTGCCGTTGAAGGGATCATAGCCATTCTTGCGCTTCTCCGACTCGTCGCGGAGCGTGCCCTCGGGGACGTCGTGGTGGGTGCGCGAGAAGATGACCATCCGGCTCGCCGCCTGGCCGCACGACATCGGCTTCTCTTGCTGCACGAGCATCTTCCCACGGCACCTGGTGGCGTGGAGCGGCAGCTTGACGTTCTTGCTCTTCTTCTTCTTCAGGAAGTCGAAGATGCTTCCGCCCTGGGCCTGCTCCAGATCGGAGTCGAGGTCCGGTAGCTCCTCGGGCGGCTTGATCGGCTCGCCGCCTCCCGGATCCTCGTCGTCCTCGGTCTTGATCTTGGCCTTCTTCGGATCGTCCGGCAGCACCGGCTTGGATCCCCGGCCATGCCCCGCCGTGCCGCTGACGTTGATCTCGACCCGTGTCCCGAAGATGGTCACTCCGGCTCCGTTGAGGCGGATGAACCCGCCGGGGGCCTTGAGCGTCACGTCGTTGCCCTCGGCGACGAGGGCCTCGATGGCCGAGAAGTGAATCTCTTTGCCGGCCGAGAGCGCGTGGCTGCCGCTCACCTCCTCGAACTGATCGACGATGACGGTGAGCGACTGGCTCTGATCGATCCGCTCGCTCCGGCTCCCGTCGACGCGCAGGTGGACGTCTTGTTCGACGCGCTCGTGCTTCTCGCCCTTGACCATGAGGTCGAGATCCTTGACGACGCGGAGCTTGCGGTTGCCGTGCGTGATCTCGATCTCGTTCTGTTTGATCAGCTTCTCGCTCTTGCCGACCACGAACGTCATCCGGTTCTCGCCGACAGTCTGGCTGCGATTGACGCCGGTGACCTCGGTGCGATTGACGAGCGTGGTGTCGGTCTCGTTGTTGCCGACGTCCTTCATGCGGTCGTTGCCGACGGTGATCGTCTCGTCGTGCTTCACCAGCTTGCGCAGGTTCTTCTGGGCCTGCACGTACACCAGCTCGTCGTCCTTCTTGTCCTCGTACTTGATCTCGTTGAAGCCGTCGCCGCCGGGGGAAGAGTCGCTCTTCCAGGTGCTGATCGTCTTGTGCTCGGGGAGCTTGTAAGGCACCGGCTGCGTCTGGTTGTAGACGCGCGCGACGACGGTGGGCCGGTCGGGATCGCCCTCGAGGAAGCCGATGAGCACTTCTTGCCCGATGCGAGGCACGGTGATGAAGCCGTAGCCGCGGCCGCCCCAGCCCTGGCTCACGTGCATCCAGCACGAGGCATCTTCGTTCATCTGGCCCTCGCGATCCCAGGGGAACTGCACGCGCACGCGGCCGAACTCGTCGGTGTGGATCTCCTCGCCGACGGGGCCGACGACAGTGCCAGTCTGGACGCCGACGACCTGGGGCCGCGGCGTCTTCAGGCGCGGGTAACAGGCCACGTCGGTGAAGACGGCGTGTCCGGTCATGCTCCACTCGCCGCCGGGCGAGCCCTGCACCGAGAAGGCAGTGACGAGCAGCGCCTTCCCGTCGAGCTCGGGGTGGGCGTGGCCGTCGATCGAGAACACCGTGCCGGGGCGGAGATCGACGACGTTGGAATCGAACGTCACCGCGCGGCGGCCCTGGCGCTCGGCGAGGAGGTTTCGCTCGGCGCGACCGTCGCCAAAGGGCTTGTCGAAGCGGGCGACGCCGCGATCGTCGGCGAAGGGCGTGTCACCGGCCTTCCCGGCCTCGATCAGCAGCGCTCCCGGCTGGTAGCTGTACTGTTCGTAGCCGGCCTCCGGCCCCGTCGCCCTCGGCGCGTCGCCGGTGAGCGCGAACCCGGGATTGCGAAAGTCGACGTCGCGGATCACGTGGGCGCCGGGCCGCACCTCGTGGGAGAGGTGAACCCGGGTGACGAACTCTCTCTCGGAGGCCTTGCTCGGGTTGTCGACGTAGCGAATCGCGCTGCCCTTGCGAGCCGCGTTCTTGTGGGGCGCGTCGGAGAGGACGAGTCTGGCCTCCTCCCCGCCCGCGTCGTCGAAGAACAGGGTGATCCCGGCCTCTTCGAGGAGGCGACTCAGGAAGTCGTAGTCTGTCTCCTCGTACTGGATCTTGTACTCGAGCTTCGGATGCTTGCCGGCGTCGAGGTGAAAATCGGCCTGGATGTCCCACTCTTCGAGGAGCTTGGTCGCGATCTCGGGGATGGTGACGTGCTGGTAGATCCGGTAATTCACCCGCTGCGTCAGCAGCCACAGGCGCGGGACGATGACGAAGTGATACGTCGAGAGCCCCTTGGCCGACGCCTCGACGCGCGCGAGCTCGATGTAGCTGACGACGCCGCTCCAGACGCGAGGGGCGGCCTCGCTGTTGGCATAGGCCGCCTCGACGCGGAGCGAGGCGGCCTGGCCGACCAGGGTATCGAGGGCGAGGCTGGGATCCGGCGAGCGCGCCCACACCGAGACGGAGAAGAGCGTGGAGAGCCCCTCGTGGACGGCGAATCGCCGCACCGAGAGGGAGGATTCGCCGGACGCAAAGGACAGATCGAGAGCGGGCATGGTGGGCGTTTCCTGTACTCAGTCTCGGGCTGCGTCGCTCGCGGGCAGGCCGTCCGGCCGGGCATGGCGGACCACGGCGAAGTGGTCGCCCTCGAAGAGGAAGGCGCTCGCGCCGCCGAAGAACTCTGCGGCTTGCCGCGGGCTGCACGAAGGGAGGAACGTGGCCAGCGTCCGCGGATCGTAGAAGCGGAAATAGAGCTGCTCGCGCGCGCCTTCCATCTCGACCATCAGGAAGCGGCGGAGCTGCCGGCGCACCTCGCTGAAGGGCGCGGGGCTCGTCAGGTAAACCCCCCAGCGCCGCCCCCAGCCCTCGCGCACCAGCGAGGCGAGGAGGCGTGAGCCCGCTGGCAAACGGACGAGATACGGCGCGACGTGGGCCATCGTCTCGCCCTCGACGCCGTCGTAGAGAGAGCGATACTCCTCGACGGATTCGCGGCAAAGCTCGAGGATCCGGCGGTCTCGTGCCGTGTCGACGATGGCATGGAGAGGCGCTCTCGCGGCCTCGTCTTCGAGGGCGCCGAGGGCCGCCTCGGCGGGGGCCTTGCGCGAGAGGCGCTCGGCCCGCAGCGCCTCGTCCTCCTGATCATCGTCGTCGATCTCGCGCGACGGTGTCGAGGCCTCGACGTGGACCGTGAGCACCGTCTCGCCGGCCTTGAGCCAGTCGCCGTTGACGAGATTCCCCTCCACGAGGCCGGGCTCGCCGTTGCGGAGCGTGCCAGTCGCGCTCTTCAGATCGCGAAAATGGCAGCGGGCGCCGTCCCACGACAGCTCGACGTGGAGCGCCGACATCTGCCGATCGTGCGGCACGACGAGGCCCGCGCGCTCCCCGCGGCCCACGCGCAGCACGTCGCCGGGCGAGAGCACCGCGCGGCGCCCGTCGAGCGGCCCCCACTTGATGGCGACGATCACCCGCTGGGGCTGCACCGGCTACGCGCCCCTCTCTTGCTGGCGCTTCGCGGCGGCCTCGCGCTCCTTGCGCTTGCGCTCGCACTCTTCGCAGAAGGGCTTGTCCGTCTTCAGGGCCTCGGCCTGGGCCGAAGAGCCGATGATCACCGTCGGGCACCCCGACACCAGCTTGCCTCCGTGCGTCGTCGGATCGCCGTAACGGGCCGAGTCCTTGTGGCCGATGACGACCGACGGCTCGCCCTGCGAGATGGTGTCGGTCGGGCCGCAGCACACCAGCGAGTCCCCCACCCGCGCCGCGAGCTGAAACCCGATGATCACCGTGGATTCCCCGGAGATCGTCGGCCCGCCGACGTGCGGAGTCGGGCCGGGCTCGACCTTGGGGCAGGTGTGCATGTCCGTGATTCGCGCCGCAGGAGGCATCGCCTCTCCTCTCTTCCCGAACCCGCCGAGCCCGCGCCCGGCGCGCAGAGCCTCACTGAGCCAGGCCGGTTATCGCCACGTTGTCGACCTCGGGCTTCTTGGGCTCCTCGATCTTCGCCTCTTCGGCCTTCTCGGCCTCTTCCGGGTGCGATCCCGCGCCCGAGCCGGCCGAGCCGCCGCTGTTGATCCACACCTTGGTGCCCCGGATGGTGACGCCGCCGGCGTCGATGCGGATGAAGCCGCCCGGGCCCTTGATCGTCAGATCCTTGGACTCGAATACCATGTTCGAGCCGGCGACCAGGTGAATGTCGCTGCCGGCCTTGAGCGCGTGGTTGCGGCCGACCTGCTCCTGCTGGTCTTGCCCGACGCTGAGCGACTGCACGCCGTCGATGCGCTGGTTGCGCTTCCCGGCCACGCGAAGGTGGCTGTCCTTGACGATGTGCTCGCGCTTGTTCTGCTCGACGGTGATGTCCTGATCCGAGCCGATGAGCACGGTGTGCTTGCCGTCGGTCTTCTCGATCTCGTCGCCGTGGATGAGCTTCTCGCGGTTGCCACCGACCATGGTCATCCGGTTTCCGCCGGTGATCTCGGTGCGGTTGGCCCCGGTGACCTCGGTCCGGTTCACGCCCGTCGTCTCGGTCTCGTTCATGATCACCAGCTTCTGGCGGTTGTTGCCGACGGTGATCGTCTCGTCGTGCTTGACCAGCTTGCGCAGGTTCTTCTGGGCTTGCACGTAGACGAGCTCGGTGTCCTTGAGATCCTCGAACATGATCTCGTTGAAGCCGCCGGAGCCGATGGACGAGTCGCTCTTCCAGGTCGATCGCGTCTTGTGGTCGGGCAGCTTGTAGGGGACGCGCTCGGTGGCGTTGAAGACGCGGCCGACGACGATCGGCGCGTCGGGATCGCCGTTGAGGAAGCCAATCAGCACCTCGTGGCCGATCCGGGGGATGACCATCATGCCGTAGCCGGTGCCCGCCCAGCCCTGGCTCACGCGGATCCAGCACGACGAGCCGTCGTCGCTCTTGCCCTCGCGATCCCAGGGGAACTGCACGCGCACGCGGCCGAACTCGTCGGTGTGGATCTCCTGGCCGCCGGGGCCCACCACGGTCGCCGACTGGACGCTGTTGATCTTCGGCTTCGGCGTCCGCACGAGAGGGCGATACGGCACCTCGCTGAACACCGCGCTCGCCGACATCTGCCATTCGCCGCCAGGCGTCGCCTCGAGCGAGAACTCGGTGATCAGGAGCTTCCTGGTCGAGTCGAGCTCGGCGTGGGGGTGGTGGTCCATCGAGAAGCGGCGACCTGGCCAGAGATCGACGACGTTGGTCTCGAACGACACGAGGACCTTGCCCGTCCGCGTGCCGGCCAGAGCGCGATCGGCGCGCTCGTTGCCGGCCTTCTGCTCGTGCCGGGCGATGCCCTTGTCGTCGGCGCTCGGCGTATCGCCGCCCTTGCCCGGCTCGACGAGGAGGCCATGCGGCTGATAGTGATACTGCTCGTACCCGGCCTCGATCCCTGTCGCCCTGGGGGCCTCGCCGAAGAGGGGGAATCCGGGCCGCCGGAAGTCGTAGTCGCGGATGGTGTGCGCGCCCGGCCGCACCTCGTGCGCCAGGCGGACCTTGCTCACGAACTCCTGCTCTGCGGCGGTGCTGGGGTTGTCGACGTACGCTATCGGCGCGCCCTCGCGGACCGGCCCCTCCTGGAGCTTGTCGCCGAAGACGATCTTCTTCCCCTCCTCGTCGTCCGGGAAGACGAAGGCAATACCGGCCTCTTCCCAGAGGCGAGTCAGGAAGGTAAAGTCGCTCTCGCCATACTGCACCTTGTACTCGAGCTTCGGATACGAGGCCCTGTCAATCTGCCAGACGGCCGTGAGGCCCCACTCGGCGAGGAGCTTGTCGGTGATGTCCGGGATCGAGAGGTGCTGGTAGATGCGGTAGTTCTGCCGCTGCGTCAGCAGCCAGAGCCGCGGCACGATCTGCAGGTAATACGTGGAGAGCGGCTTCTCGCCGGGGCCGCCCGACTCGCCCTGGATCTGCTCGATCTGGCTGACGACACCGGACCAGCGCCGCGAGCCCTGGCCGGCGACGTTCCTGGTCCCGTGGACGACCTGGAACGCGGCCGGCTGCCCGACGAGCGACTCCAGATCGAGGTCGAACTGGGGCGAGCGCGCCCACACCGAGAGGGTGAACAGCGTCGATATGCCTTCGTGGATCTGGACGCGCCGGACCGAGAGAGTGTTTTCGCCGGACGCGAAGGAGAGATCGAGCACTGACATCGAGGGCACCTTCCGAGAGAGCCCGACGATCGGGAGAGGGCGCTCGGGCGCGCTCTCGACGAGGCGGGGCGCGAGGAGTCTACGGGAGAGATCGCTGCACCGGACACAACTTCACCGCCGCGGACGAGCAATTCGCGTACCGCCCGAGACGAAGCTTCTGCCATGGTGCGATTTCGGCTGGATTGCAGGGTTTGTCGCACCGGCGTGAGATCGCCCGAGCCCTCGGAGCGACGGTCCTGGTGGTAAAAAGATCCATCTCGGCGACGCCGGGAGCGCCGTCGCGGGATCAGGATCGCGAGCGCACGATGAGCCGCGCGAGGGCCGCCACCCGCAGCGCGATCGGGTGTGCTTCGGCGTGATCGACGCGGGGCCGGACCTCGGCGATCAGCCGCGCGCGGAAGGCGGGGAACATGGGTAGCTCCTTCGCGAGGCTCGCCGGGAGATAGGTGGGGATCGCCTCGCCGCCGTCGCCCGGCGTGAACGAGGCGCGGATCCACTCCTGGCCCATCACGGTGCGCTTCTGGTAGCTCCTGCGCTCGAGCAAGAGCTGCTCGGTGCGCGCTTCGAAGTGGCCTGTGGGGACGCCGCGCGGGGTCTGCGCGAAGGCCTCGCGGAGGCGGAGGATCAGGCCCTCGAATCCCGACGTCCCCGCCGCGATCCAGGGCGACACGAGCAGCTCAGCAAGGGTGTCGCAGAGCTCCTTGAGCTTCTTGTCGGCGGACGCGAAGGGCGCGACGATCGCCATCGCTGCCTTGAGCGTGTCGAGCTCGTCGAAGCGGAACGCGAGCGCGCCTCCGACGAGCACGAGCGGCGGTGTGACGGCGCCGGCGTCGAGCGCTCGCGTGAGCAGATCGTCGAGGTCGGCAGCGCTGGTCGGATCGCCGTGACGCAGCACCGAGAGCACCTCGCGCCGCTCGCGCGCCTCCTTGCGCTGCTCGCGCGAACCACCCTCGTCGTCGTCGCGCGCGCTCGCGGCCTTGGCCGCTGCCACGAACGGTCTCCAGGCAATCTTGCGCTGAATCCGCTCGAGGAAATCCGGATCGAGCCAGACCATTTCCATCGCGTCGCCGGGGGCGCGCGGCGCGACGCTGGACGACGACGACGAGGCCGCGCTCGCGGCGGCGTCAGGCGATCTCCCGGCCGCGGCGTTGGAGGCAGCGAGCGCGCTCTGCGCGGGCCCATCGGCGGGATCGGCGCCAATCGCCGTGGGGATCCAGGCGCCGATCTTCGCGGCGAGCCCCGGCGCGGCGACGGCGACGGGCAAGGGCACGAGAGCGGGCACCTCGCCCGCGCGCGGTGGGCCGAGCACGGCGGCGGGCGTGACGCGCAGGTGCGTCGGCATCCCCTGGTTCGCGCGCACCACGGCCTCCCCGATCGACAGCGGCGCGTCGGGCGCGGCGAGCCTCCCCATCGGCCCTCCGAGCGTCGGCCGGGAGGACGTGGGCGCGGGCGGGATCACCGGGATCGAAGGCTCCGGCGGGCGCTGGAACGGCAGCACCGGGGCGCGCGACGCCGCGATCGCCGCGGTGTGCTCGAGCCCGATCTCGAGATCGATGCTGGTGCGCAGGTGGAGCGGCTGCGCGGGCTCGCGATCGACGCGGCGCGACTCCGGGCCTCGCGCCGACACCGGCACGGGCGCGCGCTCGGGCATGTCCACGATCACGTGGCCCTCGTCGTCCGGCGCCTGCAGCGGCACGAACCCGCGCCACGTCAGCGTGCAGATCGCGCGATCGGTGTCGATCCACAGCGTGTCGCAGCGGAGCGCGATCTCGCGCTGCCCGCCGCCGGTGTCGATCACCGCGCGCGGCTGGAGATCGGGGAGGATGGTGACGAGGCGCGGGTGATCACGGTGGAGATTCTCGAGCACGAGCCGGATGGGCCCGCCGAGCGCGTCGATCTGTTGATCGCTCGGCGCCGCATTGAAGAAGCCTGGATCGAAGCCTTCGGGCATCGATCGACCGCCCGCGGGCCACGTCACGTCGACGGCGCGACGCGACGCGCGACCAGGCCACGTGGGCGCGATCGGGCCGAAGCCAATCGGGGCGACGACGACGCCGGGATCATTGGCGCGCGCGCCGGGAGGCTGCAAATTGGGCAGCCGCGTCGCGCCGACGCCGACGGGGTTCGAGGTCGCCGGGCCGCCCGCGGCGCGCTCGTACACCAGCGGCATCGAGGTGAAGCGCGGGCCTTCGTGGATCGTCCGATCGGCGGCGCGCGCGCGGTCGCACCACACCTCGATCGACTTGTCGACGCCGGCGACCTCGAGCCTCGCGACCAGCGATTTCACCGGCTCTTTCCCGGGTGAGAAGGCCTTGCCGACGAGCAGCACCTCGGCCTTCCGCTTCCACGGCACGACGTCGTTCGACGCGCAGAGGCTGCTCGTCGCCTCCGCGCTCCAGTGCTCATCGCGCTCGTCGGGGGGCTCCTGCGCGTCGGCGAGCTGCGCCTCGCCGGCGGTGAGCGTGAACGTCGCCTTGCAGACCACCGTTTCAACCCACTCGCCCCGGGCGCCACGCCAGACGAGCGAGGAGGTACGGAGCGGACAGAGCGAGACGACATCCATGCGTGCGGCTTCCTCGGACGGGGGAGCTTACACGAAGGACCGTACGCCCCGAGGGCGCGAAGCAGCAGACCCCGGGCGATCAGGCCGGGGGCCGCACCTCACTTCGTCGCGAGCAACCCGAAGCTCGTCGAGGCGCCCGGATCGAGCGTGGCGTTGAAGTCCTTGCCGACGAACGTGGTCTTCGATCCGGCGGGCGTCGACGAAGCGTTCCAGAGATCGGTGATCTTGCCGTCGATCTGGAGCGTGGCACTCCAGGTGATCGGCGCCGTCCCCTGGTTTTCGATCTTCACTGTCATCTGGTAGCCCGTGGCCCACTGGCTATCGATCGTCGGGGTGACGAGGAGATCGGACATCACCGGTCCACTCCCGCCGGCGCCCGCGGTCGAGCTGCCGCCGCTCGTCGCTCCCGTGCTCGCGGAGCCGCCGACTCCGCTGCTCGTGCTCGTGCTCGGGCTCTCACTGCCGTCGGTGGTGCGCTGGGCGAAGCGCGGAGCGAGGGTGAGCGCCACGATCAGATCGGCGATTTTCAGGCCGCCCTTCTCGAATTTCTGCCCGAGGTCGTCGACGAGACAGGCTGTCGCGGCGCTCTCCTGGATGCCATAGGCAAAGCGCATCCACTGGGTCGCGAAGCAGGCGTGGACATCCGGGCTCGCCGCCAGCTTGGTGGCGAGCTCGACCGTGCCATCGAACGTCCCGTCGCTGCCCGGGGTGGAGACGATCTGGCCTGAAGCGTCGATCTTCTGGCCCGCTTCGAGGTCGCGCTCCCGGCCGATGCCGTCGAAGCGCTCGAAGCCGAAGCCGATAGGATCCATGAGACGGTGACAGCTCTTGCAGGGCTCGTTCGTCGCGTGGACGGCGTAGCGCTCCCGCGTCGTGAGCGTGGGATCATCCGGCGGCGGCTGCACCAGGAGGCCCGCGGGCGGCGGCGGGAGCGGCTGGCACAACAGGCGCTCTCGCACCAGCTTGCCGCGATGGATCGGCGACGACGAGGTCGGCTTGGAGTGCGTGGTGAGCACGCTGCCTTGCGTGAGGAGGCCGGCGCGCGCCGTCCCGTCGAACGAGGTCTCCGCGAAGCCGTCCGCATCGGGAGCGCCGGTGGGCGCCGGGACGCCGTAGAGCTTGGCCAGCGCCGGGCTCAGGTACGACGTGCGCGACGTGAGCAGCTCGCTCAGCGTGCCAGTCCCATCTTCCATCACGTGGGTCACGAAGCGTCGAGTCTCCTCGCGCTGAGCCACGCGGGCCGCGGCGTCGAGCTCGGGATACGTGACAGCGTCCTTGGGGATGTTCGGCAGGCGATCGATCTCCAGCCACGATTCGACGAAGCGCTGGATCGTGGCGCGGCTGCGCGGATCGGCGAGCAGCCGCCGCGCCTGCTTCTCGATCTGCGCCGGCGTGGCGAGCTCGCCCGCGTCGGCGGCGGTGAAGAGCGCGGCGTCGGGCATCGTCCCCCAGAGGAAATACGATAGCTCCGAGGCGACCTCGTACGGAGTCAGCTTGATGGCCTCGGGGCCCGCCGGCATCGCCGCGTCGCCGAGCTCGGCGCGGTAGAGGAAGCTCGGGGACTGGAGCATCGCGGTGATCACCGCCTCGACGCCGCCCGCGAAGCCGTCGTCCTTGGCGATGAGATCGTAGAGCGCGAGGTAGCGGGCGTGATCCGCGGCGTCGAGCGGCCGCCGGAAGGCGCGCTTGCCCAGAGCATCAATGAGCTTCTCGGCGCAGGCAGCGTCGCCGGTGGCGGCGTCGCAGGGCAGGTTTTGCCCCGGGGTCGCGATGATCTGCCTGGCGATCGCCTCGGCGGCCTTGCGCGTCTGATCGGCGAGGAGCGGAGTCACCCGCAGGGCGTCCGCGTTGTTGTCGAAGCCGTTGACGACGATGTCCGTCGTGAACGACGCACCCCACGCGGACTCGATGTTGAACAGATCGTGGATGGTGGCGTCGTATTCGCTGCGTGAGAGCCGCCGGAGCAAGCGCGGGCCCGGCGCGGGCGTCGCGCAGCTGGCCACCACCGAGTCGCACTCCTTGCCCTCGGTCACCCGCGCGACGAAGGTCTGGAGCGTGTGGTACTCGGGGCTGTCGAACGGAACCACCTTGCCGCCCGTATGGCCGCTCTCGGCCTTGCCAGAGGGCTTGAGCAGCAGCAGAGACACGTCGCCCTCGGTGACGGCCGCGAGCTTCTTGACCATGTCGAAGTTCCTGGCGAGATAGCCGTCCTCCGTGGCGGGCCGGAGCACCATGCGGGTGCCGCCGGCGAGGCCGCCGTCGCCGTGGCAGACAGCGCACTTCTGCGCGAGGATCGGCTTGTAGACGTTGGCCTCGAAGAAGGCGAGATCGTCGGGGCAACCCGCGCTCGCCACGCCGCCGCCCCCGCCCGTCGTCGACCCGTTGCGGCCGCCGGAGCTGCAGGCCGCGGCCGAGCCGGCGATGGCCGCCGCGCCGACGAGGAGGGCGCCGAGACCGCGATTGAAGCGCTTGATCGTGGTCATGGGGACTCCATCCACCGTGGGGGCGCGGCGGCTCACGCGAGCTCCGCGAGCGGGCCGACGCCCTTCGAGGGATCACCGAAGGTCTGGTTGTCGAGGCCCATGGCCTGACAGATGGAGACGAGGAGCTTCTGGTGCGGAGCGCCGTTGAGCTTCAAATAGCGGCCCGGGGTGAAGTAGCCGCCGCCGGTGAGCACGAACGGGACCGATTTGCAGTCGTGGAGCCGGGAGTCGCCGAGCTCTTTGCACCAGACCACGACGGTGCTGTCGAGGAGCGTCCCGCCCTTGGGATCCGGCGTGGTCTTCAGCTGATCGAGCAGGTACGCGAACTGCGAAGCATACCAGCGCTCGGCGGCCACGAAGTCGGCGACGCCCTTGGCGTTCCCGTCGTCGCTGTGCGAGAGCGAGTGGTGGCCGTCGCCGATACCGAGCCAGGAGAACACCGCCGGTCCGACGGTGTGATTCCACTGCACCGAGGCGACCTTCGTCATGCCGCAGGCCAGCGCGAGGACCAGCAGATCCATCTGGGCCTTGCCGATGGTGGGGAAAGCGTCGTTGTCGTAGGGGCTGCCCGCGGCGGGCACCGGCGGCACGGCGCAGCCCATGGCGCCCTGAAAGCCGCTCTCCACCGACTTCAGCGCTTCGAGGTGGGCGTCGAGCTTGTCTTTCTCGGCCTTTCCCACCCTGCCGCGGAGATCGGTGACCTCGCCGCGGATGAGCGCGAGCACCGCCTTGCGCCGCGCGAGGAGCTTGTCGACCATCGCCGGATCACCGACGCTGTCGCCGAACATGCGGGAGAACACGCTCGCGGGATCGTCGTCGGGCGGGACGAACTGGCCCGGTCCGGCGTACGACATCCGCGTCTGGACGTTGCCGCCCCAGGCGCTGGTCTGGACGCCGATCTCCAGCGAACGGAGCTTGTCGCCGTCGCCGATCTTCGAGGCCACGAACTGATCGACGGACATCCCGGCGCTCGCCGTCGTCGCGTCGCCGCCGCCGGTGAGCATCGCTGCCATCCCGGCCTCGTGGTTGGCGACGCCCTGGAAGTCGACGCCGTCACAGATGATGATATCGCTCTTGTGCTTCTCGAGCGGCTCGAGGATCGAGCCGGCGGGGAACGAGAACGCCTTCTCGGTGCCGGTGGGGCGCCAGTGCTCGTGGATTGTGCCGTTGGGGCTGAAGAACACCACGAGACGGCGGGCCGTCGTGCCGGCGCTGGCGCGCGCGGGCTCGCGGAGGAGGCCGAGGAGCGGCGTCGCCATCAGGCCGGCGCCGAGCCCGAGAGCGAATCTGCGTCGCGAGATGGCGTTCATCATCTCGTGCGATTGCACCGCGCATGCCATTCGGTGTCAAGCGTGAATGCCACGAAATGGGCGCCGTGAAGATGGGTTGACGAGCGTCCATGAACGGCGCGATCGCAGCGGGTGCGATCCCGGCGATCACCCGGGGGTGTGATCCCGGGGATCGCAGCCGGCCCCCCACCGCGCGCGATTTCTTGCTATGTTCGCCGCCATGCGATCGCTGCTCGGCCTCGGCCTCGTCCCGCCGCTCTTCGTCCTCGGCTTCGCCTGCTCTGCGTCGGCGCCTCCCAACGTCGTCGCGGGCGGCACCGGAGGCTCCGCGACCACCAGCTCGAGCACCGCCGGAGCGGGCGGCGCAGACGATTGCAACAGCTGCTTCGGCGCGACGTTCACGCCCTGCAACGCCGACGGGACGCCCGGCGCGCCGGTCGACTGCCCCGTGGTGTGCGCGACGGGGATCGGCTGCGCGCAGTGCACGCCCGGAGGCACGGTGTGCGTCGGCAACGAGGTCCACAAGTGCGCCGACGACGGGCAGAGCTCGACGACGCTGGTCGAGGTCTGCGACGCCGGCGCAGGCAAGGTGTGCTCGGACGGGAAATGCAGCACGGCGTGCGAGATCGCGGCCGACCAACCCTCCAACGTGGGGTGCGAGTTCTGGGCGGTCGACCTCGATCAACAGGATGGCTTCAACGATCCGGCGAGCGCGCCCTGGGGCGTGGCGCTCTCCAACGCGAGCCCGATGGTCGCCAACGTCACCATCGAGATCAACGAGGCTCCCGTCGGCCAGCCGCCCAAGACCAAGGTCGTCCAGCAGATCACGGTGCCGGCGGGCGGCCTCCAGGCGCTCACGTTGCCCACGCGCGAGCTCGATTGCGGGGTGAAGCCGAACGACTACGCCTCTCCGGGGACGTGCCTGTCGTCGAACGCTTACCGCATCACGGCCTCGGCCCCGATCGTGGTCTACCAGTTCAACGTCTTCGCCAACGCCTACTCCAACGACGCCTCGCTCCTGTTGCCGACCAACGCGCTCGGCAAGCTCTACCGGGTGATCGGGTGGGGCGCCGGGCACCCGGTGCCGATTGCTTTCCCGGGGATCGGCACCATCATCGATCGATCGTACGTCACCGTGGTCGGGGTCAAGGCCAACACCCAGGTGACGGTCAAGGCCGGCTGGCGGATCAAGGGCAACCCGCCCATCGCGGCGACGCCGACCGGCGGGGAGATCACGGCGACGATTGGCCCGTTCGACGTGCTCAACCTCGAGACGGACGACGGCACCTTCCAGGACGATCCCAAGACGATCGCCGATCTCAGCGGGACGATCGTCCAGGCGACGGAGCCCGTCGCGGTGTTCTCGGGTACCGAGACGGCCGGGGCGCCGGGGGCCGCGGTCGACATCCCGACGCCGCCCAACTGGATGTCGGGCGACACGTGCTGCCTAGATCACCTCGAAGATCAGATGTTCCCGGTCGAGTCGATCGGCTCGCACTACGTGATCGCGAGGAGCCCTGTCCGGTCGACTGGCAGCTTCCGCGAGCCGGACATTCTCCGCTTCCTCGGCGTCGCCGAGCCCGCGACGGTGACGACCAACCTCGCGGCCCCGTGGGACTCGTTCACGCTGCTCCCGGGCGAGGTGAAGACGACCTGGACCCAGGACAACATCGTGGTCTCGTCGACCAAGCCGGTGATGGTGGGGCAGATCCTGGTGAGCAATCAATACGTCGACGGACCGGCCCTCGGCGATCCGTCGCTGACCGTGTTTCCCCCGGTCGAGCAGTACCGCACCGAGTACGTATTCCTGGCGCCCGACGGCTGGACCCAGAGCTGGGTGGTGATCACGGCCCAGATCGCCGGGAACGTCACCATCGACGGCGCGCCGGCGAAGGGCTGCATCGTCGAGCCGGCGGGCACCATCGACGGTATCACCTACGAGTCGCGGCGCTGCCCGGTGAAGGCCGGCGCTCATCCGATGTCGGGCGACAAGCCCTTTGGCATCGTGGCCTACGGCTACGGGGCGGCCGGCTCGTACGCCGTCGCGGGCGGCGCCGACGTCAAGCACGTCTACGATCCGCCGCCGCTCAAGTAGCTCCGGTCCGGTTGGCGGGTGTCGACCGACCCCGCCACCGGAGGCTCGGATACGTGAGCTTCCAAAAGTAGGCTTCCCCCGGGCGCACCACGGCAAAGCGGGCCGCGGCGGTCGGGTGCCGTGAGAGGAAACGAGCCTCACCGAGGGTGGGATGAACAGGCCTCGACGCAAGATCTCGGTGGCGGTTCCGTCTTGCGGAGGCGGCGAAGATCAGCGAGCCTTCGCGAGCGTGAACGGGAGAGAGCTCGAGGTCGCGAGAGCGGCTCATCTCGAAGGAGAGCTGACATGGTCAATCCTGCAAAGAACACGATCTGCCTCTGGTACGACGGCGACGCCGAGGACGCGGCGCGGTTTTACGCCAGGACCTTCCCCGATTCGTCCGTCGGCGCAGTGCACCGCGCACCGGGCGACTATCCGTCAGGCAAGAAAGGAGACGTGTTGACCGTCGAGTTCACCGTGATGGGTATTCCGTGCCTCGGGCTCAACGGCGGCCCGGTGTTCAAGCACAACGAAGCGTTCTCGTTCCAGGTCTCGACCGCGGACCAGGCCGAAACGGATCGCTACTGGGACGCGATCGTCGGCAACGGCGGTCAGGAGAGCGAGTGCGGCTGGTGCAAGGACAGGTGGGGATTGTCCTGGCAGATCACGCCGATCGCCCTGACGAACGCGATCACCGATCCCGACGCCGCCGTCGCCCAGCGCGCGTTCGCCGCGATGATGGAGATGAAGAAGATCGACGTCGCTGCCATCGAGGCGGCGCGCCGCGGCTGAGGCGCTCTTGGCTCCGGTTGCCTGTCGTCAAGGCGCCGACTCGCCCGATCTTGCCGCTCTGGTCGTGTCCCCCTGTTGACGCCGCCGCTGGAACACTGCAACGCGGTGGAGGAGAGGATTGATCGATGACCGAGAGCGCCGAGCGACGCACCATGTACCCCGAGATCGAGGCCTACCGCCAGGGAAGGCTCAAGGTCTCGGACCTGCACGAGATCTACTGGGAAGAGTCGGGGAACCCACGCGGCAAGCCCGTCGTCTTCGTGCACGGCGGGCCCGGCGGCGGCACCGAGCCGAAGCAGCGGCGCTTCTTCGATCCGGCGGCCTATCGCATCGTGCTCTTCGATCAGCGCGGCTCGGGGAAGAGCACGCCCCACGCGTCGCTCGTCGACAACACGACTCAGCACCTCGTCGCCGACATGGAGCAGCTCCGCGCTCACCTCGACATCGACAGGTGGCAAGTGTTCGGCGGCTCGTGGGGGAGCACCCTCGCGCTGGCCTACGCCGAGGCTCACCCCACCCGCGTCACCGAGCTCGTCCTGCGCGGGATCTTCCTGCTCCGCAAGGTCGAGATCGACTGGTTTTACCAGCGCGGCTGCGACGCCATCTTCCCCGACGCCTGGGAAGACTACCTCGCTCCCATCCCGGTGGAAGAGCGCGGCAACATGCTGCAAGCCTACCACAAGCGCCTGATCAGCGACGACGCCGCGGTCCGCGTCGAGGCGGCCAAAGCCTGGAGCATCTGGGAAGGTCGGACGAGCTGCCTCCACTCCAATGCAGCCCTCATCGCCCGCACCGCAGGCGGCGAGTTCGCCCTCGCCTTCGCGCGGATCGAGTGCCACTACTTCGTCAACAATGGCTTCTTCGAGAAGGACACCCAGCTCCTCGACGAGATCGGGAAGATCCGGCACATCCCCACGGTGATCGTGCAAGGCCGCTACGACGTGGTCTGTCCGATGGAGAGCGCTTGGGCCCTCCACCGCGCCTTCCCCGAGGCCGAATTGCGCATCGCGCCCGACGCGGGGCACTCGGCCTTCGAGCCCGGGAACGTTCACGAGCTGATCACGGCGACGGATCGATTCCGCTGAACACGAGCCTTCGGAGCTGGCGCCCGGGGCGTCGAGCGGGGTAGTCTCCGCGCCATGCTCCGATCCGCGCGCCTCCCGCTGCTGCTCTCGCTGATCGCCACGCTCGCCGGCTGCCCGCCGCCCGACGCCGCGCCGCCGCCGGAGTCGCCCACCGCTCACCCGCCCACGCTGCCGGCTCCCCTCCCCTCGGCCTCGCCCACCGCAGACGCCAAGGGTAAATCCATGACCCACAGAGACGATGTGAAGGACACTCTCCACGGCACCGTCGTCGAGGACCCGTATCGCTGGCTCGAGGACGGCAAGGCCCCCGCCGTGCAAGAGTGGATGAAGGCCGAAGACGGCGTGGCGCGCGCCGAGCTCGCCCGGCTGCCCGAGCGCGAGGCCATCGCCACGCGCCTGAAAGAGCTCTTCTACGTCGACTCCCTCGGGGCCCCGCTCCGCCGCGGCGATCGCTACTTCTTCCGGCGTCGCCTCGCCACGAAGGAGAAGGCCATCATCCAGTGGAAAGAGGGCGCCAAGGGCGCAGATCAGGTGCTCTTCGATCCCAACACCTGGTCCACCGACGGCAGCGCCTCGCTCGGCGCTTACTCGGTCTCGTGGGATGGGAAAACGGTGGCCTACGCCGTCCACAAGAACAACTCGGACGAGGCCAACCTCGAGATCATGGACGTCGCCACGGGCAAGAAGCGCGACGCCGAGATCATCGAAGGGGCCAAGTACGCCGGCGCCGCCTGGACGCCCACCAACGATGGATTCTACTACACCTGGATCCCCACTGATCCGGCGATCAAGGAGGCCGATCGCCCCGGCTTCGCCGAGGTGCGCTTTCACAAGCTCGGCGACGATCCGAAGAAGGACGCCGTCATCCACGAGCGGCTCAACGACCCCACGAGCTTCGTGGGCGCCGACGTCTCGCGCGACGGCCACTGGCTCTTCTTCACCGTGCAGCACGGGTGGACGTCGAACGACGTTTATTACAAGGATCTCCGCGTCAAGGGGACGAACGACTGGAAGCCTCTCGTGGCGGGGAAGAACGCCCACTACTGGGTCGAGGCCCACAAGGACCAGTTCTACATCACCACCGACGACGGCGCGCCGCGCTGGAAGGTGCTCCGGGCCGATCCGAAGAAGCCCGATCAGGCCTCGTGGAAGGAGATCGTCCCCGAGCAGCCCACCGCGACGATCGACGCCGGCAGCGGCGTCTCCATCCTCGGCGGCCGCCTGGCGATTGCCTATCTCGAGAACGCGCAAAGCAAGCTCTCGATCTTCGAGCTCGACGGCAAGAAGGTGCGCGACGTGGCGCTCCCCGGCGTGGGGACCCTGGGCGGCCCGATCGGGCGGAGCGAGGACGACGAGGCGTATTTTTCGTTCGAATCGTTCGTCCAGCCGAGCCAGATCCTCTCGATGTCGATGAAGACGGGGACGACGGCGCTCTACAGCAAGGTCACCGTCCCCGTGGACACCAGCCCGTACACCGTCGAGCAGGTGTTCTATCCCTCGAAGGACGGCACCAGGGTCTCGATGTTCATCGTCCGCCGCAAGGACCTGAAGAAGGACGGGAGCACCCGCGCGCTGCTCTACGGCTACGGTGGATTCCAGGTCTCCGAGACGAGCGTGTTCACCGCGTCGATTTACCCCTGGCTCGAGCGCGGCGGCCTCTACGCCGTGCCCAACCTCCGCGGAGGGTCGGAGTACGGCGAGGAGTGGCACAAGAACGGGATGCGCTTGAAGAAGCAGAACGTCTTCGACGACTTCATCGGTGCGGCCGAGTATCTCGTGAAAGAGGGCTACACGAAGAGCGACCGCCTCGCCATCGCCGGAGGCTCCAACGGCGGCTTGCTCGTCGGCGCCGCGGTGACGCAGCGGCCCGATCTTTTCTCCGCGGTGCTCTGCGCCGTACCCCTCCTCGACATGGTGCGGTATCACCTCTCGGGCTCGGGCAAGACCTGGATCAGCGAGTATGGCTCGGCCGACGACGCCGAGCAGTTCAAGGCCCTGTTCGCTTATTCGCCCTATCACCACGTCAAGGCCGGCACCAGCTATCCGCCCGTCCTGATGCTCTCGGCCGACAGCGACGATCGCGTCGATCCGATGCACGCGCGCAAGTTCACCGCGGCGCTCCAGGCCGCGACGACGGGCGGCCCGGTGCTGCTCCGCATCGAGCGCCACAGCGGCCATGGCGGCGCCGACCTCATCAAGGCCGAGGTGGAAAAAGGCGCCGATCGCTACGCATTTGCGCTCGCCCACACCGCCTCGGGTGCTGCGCCTGTAAAATGACCGCCGTCCCCGGGCGCGAGGATCTGGTGTATCCTCGCGCGCCATGCGCATCAACACAGCTCCCCTCTTCGCCCTGATTCCCCTGCTCGCGGCCGCGGTCGGCTGCTCCTCCTCCGACACCACGACGGCGAGCACCGGCGCGGGCGGCAGCGCATCGACGACCAGCGCGTCGAGCAGCGGCTCCGGCGGCGCCCCGGTCGGCACCGGCGGGGCCGGCGGCTCCGGCAGCAGCGTCACCTCGTCGTCGGCGGCGAGCACCGGGACCGGCGTCGCCCCCGCGGTGAACCCCAAGGTGATCATCGTGCTGATGGAGAACCACATCTGGTCCGACGTGAAGGACAGCCCCAGCGCCAAGTACATTCACAAGCTCGCCACGATGGGGGCGCTCGCCGAGCAGTACTACAATCCTCCGAAGCTCCACCCGAGCGAGCCCAACTACCTCTGGCTCGAGGCCGGCGACAACCTCGGCGTCCTCGACGACAGCCCGCCCGCGTCGCACCACTTCGCCACGCCGGACCACCTCGTCAGCCAGATCGTCAAGGCCGGCAAGACCTGGAAGGCCTACCAGGAAGACATCACCGGTACGGAGTGCCCGCTCAAGCCGATTGGCAAGTACGCCCCGAAGCACAACGCCATGGTGTTCTTCGACGACGTGACGGACGGCAACAAGATCGCCTCGGCGAACTGCATCGCTCACGAGCGGCCTTACACCGAGCTCGCGGGGGATCTCGCGAACGACAAGCTGCCTGACTACAGCTTCATCACGCCCAACCTCTGCAACGACATGCACGACACCTGCGCTCCGCAGAACAACCCCATCCAGCAGGGCGACGACTGGCTCGCTGATCTCGTGCCGAAGATCCTCGCCTCGAAGGCCTACGAAGGCGGCGCGACGCTCCTGCTGACGTGGGACGAGGGCGAGAACCTCAACGACGGCCCGATCGGGATGATCGCCCTCGGGAAGAGCGTCAAGGCGGGTTACGTCGGCACCGTCCACTACACGCACAGCTCGACGGTGCGGACGATCCAGGAGATCTTCGGCCTCTCTCCCTTCCTGGGCGGCGCGGCCAGTGCCACCGATCTCTCGGACCTCTTCACCGCGCTTCCGATGACCACGAAGTAACCTTCATCACATCACGATACCGAACGGGGGAATCCGTTGCTCGGGTGATCCCTGATCTTCCGTACGGTCCCCTGTTTGGACGTGCACGTCCCGCCGGGTCTGCGACATGGTTCCTGTTCGTGCTCCGCCGGAAGCTCCCGGCGGGGACTGGGCCGTGAGCGCGCGTCTCTCATCGGGAGAGTCGGCGAGCGCGGCCCGGGGGGAGAAGCCATGGGCCAGCACGCCCTCATCGCAGATCCGGATCCGGCGCGCGCCGCGCTCTACGCGGCCATTCTCAAGCAAGAGGGGCTGTACGCGGTCATCGTGAAGGACGCGACGCAGGCGGTGTCGGTCCTGCTCGAGCGCGGGCCGCCGGCGCTGGCGATCGTCGATCTCGCCCTCGGGATCGAGGTGATCGAGCGCCTGCGTCGCACCGCGCCCGCGGCCACGCTCCCGATCATCGCCGTCTCGGCGCTGCGCACCGAGCGCGATCTGGCGACGGTGCACCGGGTCCGGCTCGGCATCGCCGCGATCCTGGCGAAGGCCGCGTCGGAAGAGTCGTTCCGGCGCGTCGTGCGGCGCCTCCTCGGCGTCGGCGGCGCCGAGGATTCGGAGGCTCCTTCCGCGCCCACGCCGCCCTCCGACGCGACGCCCCGCGCCGACTCCGGCGTGCGCCGCCGCGACGACGCCGCGCCCGCAGACGACTCGCCGCAAGCGCGCGCCGCGAGCCGCGCCGGGCCCAGACGTTAGAGCGCCTCACAAACGGGACCGAGCCGGCCAAGGAGACGCAAGCTCGCCAAGGCGCGAGGATGAAGGCGTGCGAATGCACGTCGAATCCGAGCAACACAGGCGAGCGCCGCGTATCCGCAGGCCGGCGACGGGACGTTTTGTGAGGCGCTCATAGTTGCCCTCGCAAACCGGCTTCTGTAACAACGCGCGCGGCGCTCCCGGCGCGCGTTTTCCAGAAGACCATGAGCCTCACCCCGTCCGAATCCGCCGCTGAATCCAGCGTCGCGCCGCCTCCCGCAACGACGGAGGCGGGCGAGCCCAGCACCGCCGAGACCACGCGCTCGGCGGGCCGCGGCGGCCTGGCGATCGCCGTCGCCAAGGTCTCGTTCATCCTCTTCGGCTTCGCGCAGCAAGCCATCCTCCCGCGCCTCCTCGGCGTCGACGGGTACGGCGAGGTCTCGCTGATCCTCAGCGCTGTGTCGGTGCTCAACAACGTCATCGTCGCGACCTCGATCCAGGGCGTCTCGCGCGCCGTCTCGCAGGTGCCCGCGGCCGAGGCCGATCAGGCGCTCCGCCGCGCGCTCCGCGTCCACGCGGTGCTCGCGCTCGTGGTCTCGGCGGCGTTCGCGGCGCTCGCGGGGCCTATCGCCTCGTTCACTCGCGCCACGCAGGTCACCACGCAGCTCCGCCTCGTCGCCCTCGTGATCTTTCTCTACGGCGTCTACGCGCCGCTCGTCGGCTCGCTCAACGGCAAGCGTCGCTTCCTCGATCAGGCCGGGCTCGACATCGGGTACGGCGCGCTCCGCCTCTGCGCGATGGTCGGCGGCGCGGTGTTCTTCCTCCACAGCGGCAAGAGCGGCGTGCTCGGCGCGGTCGTCGGCTTCATCGCGGCGGCGGCGATCATCGTGCCCGTCGCGCTGGTGCGCGCGGGGACGGGCGAGCGCGGACCCACGTCGTTCAGGCTCGCGCCGTACCTGCGTTACCTGGTCCCGCTCGCCGTGAGCCAGTATTTCCTGAACCAGCTCATGCAGACGGATCTGCTCTTTTTGAGCCGTTTCGTGGGCGAAGCCGCGGGCGTCACCGACGCGGGCATCAAGGCCGCGAACAGCCTGCGCGGCGTCTACCGCGGCGTGCAGCTCTTCGCGTTCCTGCCCTTCCAGCTCCTGATGTCGGTCACGTTCATCCTCTTTCCGCTGCTCGCGCGGGCCAGCGCCGAGGGGGATCGCGCGGCCGTTCGCGGCTACACGATGACCGGCGTCCGCCTCGGCTTCGTGCTCACGGGGCTGATGTGCGGCGCTGTCTCGGCGATCGCGCCGCACGTGCTTCACCTGGTTTTTCCCGAGGAAATCTGGACGCAGGGCGGCGACGCGCTCCGGATCTTGAGCCTCGGCATGGGCGCGTTCAGCGTCCTCGGGATCACCTGCGCGGCGCTCTCGGGCCTCGGTCGGCCCGTCGAAGCGGCGCTGCTCACGGCGCTCGGCGTCGGCCTGATCGCGGGCGGCTGCGCGCTGCTCATCCCGCGCGCGGAGCTCGGCCCGGCGATGCTGGTGCAGGCCGCGACGGCGACGTCCGCGGCGCTGACGATCACCGCGGCGTGCGGCGGCGTCCTGCTCCATCGCGCCGCGGGGGGCTTCGTCGCCGCGGCCACGGTGGTCCGCGTGCTCCTCGCGCTCGCCGTCGCGGTCGCGATCGGTTCGCGCCTCCCGTGGCTCGGCAAGGTGCTCGTCCCGGTCGAGGCGGTCGCCGTCGCGGCGCTCTACGTCGCCGTCCTCGTGATCACGCGCGAGCTTGGAAAAGCGGACCTCGCGCGCGTGCTCACCGTGGTTCGCCGCAAGGCTCCCGGCGCGTAGCTCGCGGCCGCCAAAGCACCCTCATCCTGCGGGGCTTGACCGTCGCTTCATTCAATCGCATGACGGCCGGCGCGCTCGTCGTATGGAGGCGGGCGGTCTCGGCCGTGCGCCGTCGAAAAGGCAGGGAACCGTGGCTCATCAGTTCATTTTCACGATGCAGGACGTCCGCAAGGTCCACCCTCCGAACAAGGAGGTGCTGAAGGGCCTGTGGCTCTCGTTCTATCCCGGCGCCAAGATTGGCGTCCTCGGCCATAACGGCTGCGGCAAGAGCACGCTGCTGCGGATCATGGCCGGCCTCGACACCGAGCACGGCGGCGAGGCCCGCGCGGCCGAGGGCACGCGCATCGGGTTCCTCCAGCAAGAGCCGAAGCTCACGCCCGGCTTCACGGTGCAGGCCGAGGTCGATCTCGCGGTCGCCGCGACGCGCGCCCTCGTGACGCGCTTCGAGGAGATCGGCGTGAAGCTCGGCGAGGATCCGCCGGACATGGAGAAGCTGCTCGAGGAGTATGCCGAGCTCCAGGACAAGATCGAAGCGAGCGGCGGCTGGGAGATCGATCGCGTGGTCGAGCGCGCCATGGATGCGCTGCGCTTGCCTCCGCCCGATGCGATCGTCGACACCCTCTCCGGCGGTGAGCGCCGCCGCGTCGCCCTCGCGCGCTTGCTGCTCGAGAAGCCCGACATGCTGCTCCTCGACGAGCCCACCAACCATCTCGACGCCGAGAGCGTGGCCTGGCTGGAGCGCTTCCTCCACGACTACCCGGGCACCGTCGTCGCCGTCACCCACGACCGCTACTTCCTCGACAACGTCGCCGGCTGGATCCTCGAGCTCGATCGCGGCGCCGGCTACCCGTACGAGGGCAACTACACCGGTTGGCTCGAGCAGAAGAAGAAGCGGATCGAGCTGGAAACGAAGCAAGATTCGTCGCGCAAGCGCACCCTGGAGCGCGAGCTCGAGTGGGTGCAGATGGCGCCCCGCGCGCGGCAAGCGAAGAGCAAGGCCCGCCTCGCGGCCTACGAGACCCTGCTCGCGGAGGACAAGGACAAGCAGGTCGATCTCACCCAGATCACCATCCCCGCCGGCGAGCGGCTCGGTCAGATCGTGATCGAGGCCGACAAGCTCAAGAAGAGCTTCGGTGATCGCGTGCTCTTCGAGAACCTCTCGTTCTCGCTGCCGCGCGGCGGGATCGTCGGGATCATCGGCCCCAACGGCGCCGGCAAGACCACGCTCTTCAAGATGATCATGGGCCTCGAGCAGCCCGACAGCGGCACGATGCGCATCGGCGAGACGGTGCAGCTCGCCTACGTCGATCAGTCGCGCGACGCGCTCGATGGCTCGAAGAACGTCTGGCAGGAGATCTCCGGCGGCGAGGACAAGATCATGGTCGGCAAGCGCGAGGTCCCGTCGCGCGCCTACGTCTCGTCGTTCAACTTCGCCGGCAGCGATCAGCAGAAGAAGGTCGGCGATCTCTCGGGCGGCGAGCGCAATCGCCTCCACCTCGCCAAGCTCCTTCGCCGCGGCGGCAACGTTCTCTTGCTCGACGAGCCCACCAACGATCTCGACGTCGACACGCTGCGATCGCTCGAAGACGCCCTGCTCGGCTTCGCGGGCTGCGCGGTGGTCATCAGCCACGATCGCTGGTTCCTCGACCGGATCGCGACGCACATCCTCGCCTTCGAGGGCGACAGCAAGGTGGTCTGGTTCGAGGGCAACTACCAGGACTACGAGGCCGATCTCAAGCGCCGCATCGGCGCCGCGGCCGACGAGCCCAAGCGGATCAAGTACCGCAAGCT
>JANYGI010000116.1 GCA_025362495.1 Byssovorax sp.
CTCCCCGTCGACGGCGCGGATCTCGATGGCGCCGAGCGCGATCGTGCGGCCGAAGATGTCGACCTCGCTGCGCCCGGGGCCGACGGCCTGCAGCTCGATGCGCCGGGCGCGCGCGGGGATCGCGGCTCCAGGCGCAAGCGGGCGGCCGTCTGCGAGGAGACGAACCGCAGTACCACGCAGCGCGAAGCCGGCGCTGGCCGGGATCGCAGCGGGGCGCGGGATCACGAAAAGCTCGGGCGACGTCGCGACCACGAGCTGCTCGCCATCGGGGACGCCATCCGCATCGTCATCGTCGCGATCGGCGAAGAGAATCGCCCGATCCTGCGCGGTGGACGTTCGTTCCGTCACCACGAGCAACGCCACGGCAAAGACCCACGAAGCTCGCCGCCAGATACACGCTCTCATACCGGGGCGCGGATGCTACCGCGAACCGAGGACGACCACAGCGCATCTGCACGCCCCGGCGCTGGAAGTAAGCGTTTCCTCTACCTCACAGTCAGGAATACCGGGGGGTTGCGGCAATTCATGAAGCGGCTCAATTACTCGATAGTTCAACATTTTTTCGGGCCCTCCCCGGAGCCAGTCATGACCGCACACTCGGGCCTACTCCGACGGCAAGAGCCTGGCGCCAGTGAGACGAGGTGCTCCGTCGTCTGGCTTCGCGCGTCGGCGCAGCTTCCCTCGGCGGCATCGTGCCATGTAGCTGTAACTATCCGCCTCTGCTACCGAAGAAATGCGACCAGTTAGGCCCAGTGGGACAAGGCGAGCGATGCGACGGCCTCACCCTACTTCCGAGAATGTATCCAAACCTTCGCATGAGGTCTGGCCTCCGTGCCCGATCTCGTTTCCAGGCGCGGCACGCGATGCACGCGCGCACGTCATCTCACCCCGAACGCGCCGGCAGCACCCGCGACACCACATTTCGCAGTTGACGGTCGACTCGATACGCACGTAACATGATCCCGGTTTATGACTTTGTTTGATGCCCGATGTTAACCGAGAGCTTCAACAATATCTTCAGGTCGAGTGCCGCCTCGGCGGAACCGCGATTTCGACGGCCATTGCGAAGCTGACAAAGGTCAACGCCGCGCAGCCACCTGGAACCGAGGGCAGTGCGACCCCGGGCAACACATTCGTCGTATCCGTTGCTTCGGATCCGATGTGAACCCTTCAAGGACGTGTGGTCATGAGTGAGCAGTTTGCCTCCGACACGGAGTTTTTCGCGGTGACTCATTCGAGCCCGCCATCCATCACGCCGGCGTCGCGGGTCGTGAACTTCCCCGATCCGATGCTGCTGCCGGAGCCCGACGTGGACACGGCCGCCGCGCGGATCGTCAGCGCGCTCGAGGCTTCGGGCATCGACACCTACTTCGGTCTACCCGGAGGGCCTGTCATACCACTTTTCGACGCAATCTTGAGGTCGCCTGGCTCGACGTTGATCGAGTCCCGACACGAGACCAACGCGGCATTCTCGGCAATCGGATACTGGCGCGCGACTGGGAAAATTCCTGTCGTCGTGGTGACGGCAGGGCCCGGCGCCACGAACGTGATCACAGGGGTCGTCTCCGCCCATCTCGAGCGCGTGCCGATGCTGGTGATCTGCGGTGATGTCGCGTGGGCATCTTCCGGTGGCCGGCTCCTTCAGTCACTCGGCCGCGAGGGCATCGGCATCGAAGACATGCTCAAGAACGTCACGCGCGCCACGGTGCGCGTCGCGCTCCCGCGATCGGCGGCATCGCAGGCAATCGCGGCGCTACGAGCGGCGACCAATGTGGAGAACCCTGGCCCCGCCCTGCTGGTCGTGCCGATCGACTGCGGCTCATCGCCGGTCGAATTCGCGCATCAAGTCGAGAGTATTCGCACGGCGATCACGAGTCAGATCGACGATCACGTGGTCATCGACGTGGCACACATGCTCGCTTCGGCTCGCCGTCCGCTGATTGTGGTCGGTGCCGCGTGTCGGCCGCATGCGCACGCGGTGCAGCGGATGATCGAGACCCTACGGATTCCCTTCGTGACGACTCCGCAGGCGAAAGGGCTCATTCCCGAAAGTCACCCGTATTCGCTGCGGAATTTCGGCATGGCAGGGTCTTGGTGGGCGCGGCGGTACACCGCCGGTGACGTGGACGTCGCGCTCGTGATCGGAACCGATCTCGACGACGTGTCGGTGGGACCTACTTCACCCATTGGCCCAGATGGCTCGTTGATCCATGTTGATCTGGATTCAACGGTCTTCAATCGCAATTTCCCCACGCGACTGGGGATCACCTGCGATCTGGGTCCGTTCGTGCAGCGCCTACGCACCGTCGCCCGCGAGCTCAACCTGTTCAACCCGCACGCGGCGTCGGTGATGGCTGAGGCCGTCAAGGGCTCGCCCTTCGACGTCGAGGACTTTCGCGTCGACGATTCACCGACGCTCGCGCCCCATCGCGTGATCCACGATCTGGAGACCGCCGCCGGCTCCAACGCGACCTTCATCACCGACATCGGTGAGCACATGCTCTTTGCCCTCCACTACCTCACTGCTGAAGGTCCGACGAGGTTCGCCATCCATCTGGGGCTCGGGAGCATGGCGTCCGGCATCTGCTCTGCGATCGGCCATGCCATCGGGAACCGCAATCGACGAGTCATTTGTATCTGCGGGGACGGTGGCATGCAGATGGCGGGCAGCGAGCTTTTGGTCGCGGCGAAGCTCAAGCTGCCCATCGTGTATGCGGTGTTCAACGACGCGCGCTACAACATGGTCTACCACGGCTACAAGCAGCTGTGCGGCAACGAAGCTCCCTGGGACACGCCGTGGGTCGACTTCGTCGGATGGGCTAAGTCCATGGGGATGCCGGGCGCCCGGATTGACCGACCTGGGCAGATTACTGCTACGTTGCTCGATGAGCTGACCGCGTCGGGCCTCCCTGTCGTGCTCGACATCCGCCACGACGCCGCAGTGCGGATCCGCGGAGCAGGGCGCGTGGAGGCGCTTCAGCACATGTCCGTTCCTCCGCCTTCATCGCGGATGCCGGGATCGATGCCTCCGCCGTCGTCGCGCTCGCCCATCTCGTCACGATCGCCGCTGTCTTCCCGAGTCCCGCTGTCTTCGCGAGTGCCGTCGTCCGCCCGCCACTCGATGCTTCCGCCGCCGCCGGATGAACTCGGTGCGGACTTACTGTGCGGCACCCCGAGCGATCTCGGGATGAACAAGCCGCCTTCGGTGAGATAGCGTCATGCTCGGCGAAGAGGGGGGCTTCGTCGAGCATGATTCGCGAACACGATGTGGCTCACAGATCCGGCGGCAATTGATCGACGAGGTGGGCCACTGCGCTCCCGTCGACTTCATAGTGGTCGGACGTCTCGGTTCTTCGCTCGACGAGCTGAATCATCAAGCCACCTGCCGTCGAAGGATCGAGGAACACTTCTCGCAACCCCGGCGCCGTTTCGATGGGTTGACCGAGCGGAGCAAAGCCGCGCTCAGCCAACTGGACAATCGTAGCGTCCAGATCATCGACGCAAAGAGCAACATGGTGGTAGCCATTACCATGTTTTCGGAAGTACTCTTGGACGGGGCCAGGGCCAGTAGGTGCATTGACGTGGATTTCGCTCTTTCCGATACGGAACGAACGGATATCCATACCAGGCAAGCGAACAATGGCTGTCGGCTTCTTCCCAAGCAGGCGCTCCAGCGCGCTCGCCGCCGCGTCCACGTCGCCGACTATCGCCGTGACATGATCGAGCTTCATCGATCGCCCCACCGAATTGCCATCGCGGCAAAGGTATAGCCCGCGGCAGGTCCGAACATGAGCACGTTGCTCCCACGACGAATTCGACCCGCTAAGCGCGCATGGTGGAGCGATGTAGGCGTGCCGGCCGCGTTGATGTTGGCGTACTCTTGGAACGTGTCGAACACGACATTGTCTGCGAGCCCGAGCACATCCGAGAGAAGCGCGCCGAACCAATTAATCGGTTGATGGTGCAAGCAGACATCAACGTCTTCCGTCCGTATTCCGGCGCGCTCCAGAGCCTCCCCGCAGACGACCCGCGCATTGTTGGCGATCTCGCTCATCACTTGTGCCTGCAACGCCGAATCGAATCGAATTCTGAGCCCTTCGAGCGAACGTTCCCAGTACTTACGCTCGCTCGCGCCTGCTTCTGGCGACCACTGCAGCTTGATAGCTCCGTGGAGGCGCCCATCCGTGCGCCATGATGAAGCGGCGGCCGTGCCCGGCGACGAACCAAGCACAAATGAACTTGCCATGTCGCCCTCCTGAACGCGCGAGGATACGCTCGGGTCCGCGACTCGGGAGTAGGCCACCGACTGGACACACAAGACATGACGAGCGAACCCGGAAAGAATTAGCGACGCTCCGATGCTGAACTGGGTGAGTGAAGAGTTGCAGAGACTATCAACCTCCCAGGCCGGCGCGCGCGTAATACCAAGGTTGTACGCAATCTTGGCGGCGTTCTTCGGCTGAAGCTCATCAGGCAGAAACGACTGAACCAGCACTGCATCGATGTCGGACGCACCTATCCCCGCGTCCGCGATGGCGTTGCGCGCGGCTTCCGTCTCTGCGTCCGAAACCTTGAGATCCGGCGGGAAGTAGCGTCGTTGCTTGGTGCCGCGAAACGGATCCCTGAACCCCGCATCGATGGCCGCAAGAGTCCGTGGATATTCGCACGGGGCAAGCTCCATTCCCGCGATGCGCAAGCTGCCGTCAGATCCGCGATTCCCATGATAAGGATCCTTGACCTGCGCACGTGCCCCGAAGCTATCCCCGAAGAAGTCGTTCCCAGTGGGCGCGCCGTCCCACAACCCTGTCCCGACAATCCCGACGTCGCGAAAGAGCATCGTCATTCTCCGTCCAGCGTTTCTCAGCATCACATCACGGCGCGCCCAATCGCAACAGCGAACAAGGCGACCGACCGCCGCGGGCTTACCTCAGCCGACTTGTCCGCGTCCAACAGCGGGTGGAGCAATCACGCGCACTTCATCTTGAAGTCGTTGAACCTCGCCTCGAAAGCTGGAAAACTGCCCTTCGGCAAGCCCCAAATAACGAAACGCGCTGTCGAACTCCTGAAAATTGAACGCCTTTATCTTTCTGTTGAACCACCCCATCGCCGTGACAACGCCACGGACTACGACCGCGTCGGTTACGATGGCAGAAATCATCTCTTTGCCTTGAATGACATCATTCAAGCTCTTGCGCTGTGCCGCGGTCGGTGCTCCCCCGCTGGTCACAACCAGCATTCGCAGGTTGCCAGGGTCCACGGTCTTCAGGAAAGCTAGACACGCTTGGCACTCCGTATCGGTCATCGGACGGTCATTGTGGACAGATACGACCACGTTTCCGATAAGTTTGAACGCGATGTTCTTCATGTCCCGCTCCTGTGCCGTGAGTGCACGCCCCGCTGCGAAGATTTTTCATGAAAATTCAGGCTTTCGGGAGCCGTATCACGGGGTTGGCTCCGGTCATAGGAAATTCGAGGCACCTGTCAGCCAAGACTGGGTGCGCGAGATGCGAGACTCCAGAACCGGACACATGTGTGATAAGGTAGCCGTTCCAGCGAGCCCCCGTTGCTGAAGCTCGCCGCAGCCACCAAGTCGTCGCCGAGGGGACACGCGCGCCGACCGTCCGCGAATCGAGATGTGGGGCGTCGGCGCGTTTGCACGTGGCACGCGTATGCGACGATTGCAGCTGGTGGTCGCACATTGGATCTAGGATGCGAGATTTTCCGCAGGGCCGACTACAAGGCCGGATATAGCATCCGATTCCAACCGTAAAAAATCGAGAGGCCACGGGGATTTTTTAGCAGGCTCACACTGCCCACCTCGCGCGGAAGCGATGGGCCTACGAGAGCATGGACGGCGATGCGAAGATGCGGGCTGCCAAGCGGATACGTCTCGCCCGACCGTCGCGGGAGCTTTCGAGGAAACCGCTCTGACATGGTCCGATTTTTCGCTATCTCGGGGCGCCCGCGATTCCGACGTCGACTACCATGAGCGAAGGCTGGTGGGTGGTGCTGAAGAACGGAAATGAACCGTTCGTCACGTAGAGATCGAGCCGATCGTTCTTGCCCCGTCCGAACACGGACGCGGTCGGCCCATCGAGCCCGTCCGCCGCCGTCAACAGCACCTCGGAGGTACCGTCAGGCGCTATGCGGACGAGGGTGTTGAACGGGTCCGTCGTGCAGTACATGTTGCCGAGCACGTCGAACGCGAAGTCATCGCACGCGATGCCCGTCGCGTGGACGCGCACCGTCCCCGCCGCGCCGTGGCGCCGGAGCGGGATCGCGAGGATCTCGAACTGGTTCGAGTTGGCGACGTAGAGCTCGTCGTTGAAGAATTGTACGCCGTTCGGCCCCGGGTAGATGTGGTTGAGGCCGGGCTTGAGCAGCGGGTCGTCGGCCCATATCTGTGCCGCTTCGGTGCCATCGGCGCGGGTGCGCCAGATCAAGCCCTGCTCCGCGTCCGCGACGTAGAGAAGCCCATCGCGATAGGCAATCCCGTCCGGGAGGGCGCTCGGGCCGAGGCTCGCAACCAGAGACATCGCGCCGCTGTTGTGCGCAACCTTCCAGATGCCTCGATTCGCCGCGACGCAGGAGGCGACCGTGACGTAGAGGTTGTCGTTCGGATCGATCGCCAGCGCGCCCATGATGCCAATGAAGGGGCCACAGGTGGTGAGCGGCGGGGCGCCGATGGGCAGCATCGCGAACGTGGACTGGTTGCCGTTCGAGTTGATCTTGCGGATCTCGCCCGTCAACGCGAAGCTGAGGAACTTGTTGCCGTGAGAGTCGATCGCGATGCTCTCCGGGGTTTCGAGCTTCGATGCGTCGAACGACGTCATTCCGGTGATGACGGGGTCGGGGAGCGGGATCGGGGGATGATGACAGGAGCTGTCGTGGGACGCGAAGTCGGCTTGTGCGGGCGTTTCGATGGCCAGACACGCCGCGATTGCCGTCAGGCACACAACGGCGGAGAGCACGCGAACCGGAACGCGCTGCGCGTTCGGTGCAGATGAAATGGACATTTGATTACCTCCCAGGAAAGGGGGTTGGAGTGACCACGAGCGCGCCTTCGCAGCGAGCGAGAGCACGAGAGCACAGGGTCAGCTATGCGTTCATCGTGGCAGAGCACAGCTCATGCCACGATGCCACGATACGGTTCTCCGAAAAATCGAGCATTCCTGTCGAGCGTCGCGTCGATCGGCGCGCGTTCGACTCGCTCGTTTGCGCGCATCGAGCAAGCTCTGGCGCTTCGCGCGCGGGAGCGAGCGCCGACGCGTAGCGGAGCTCGGCTGAGCTCATGCTACGCTGGCGATGCGGGCCTCACCCGTTCCGGCCCACCACGATCACCACGGCCTCCCCGTCCACGTTCGCCTCCCGACGCTCCCCCTCGAACGCGGCCGCCCCGATCACCACCTCGGAGGCCAGCGACTCCTCGATCAGCGTTTGCCGCGCGCCCTCGGCCACGCGGCGCGCCCGCTCGCTGCCGTCGACCGCGAGGCGGATCGTCTCGGTGAAGCCCAGGCTCAGCTCCTTGCGCACGCCCTGCACGCGCGAGAGGATCTCTCGCGCCAGGCCCTCGTCCTTGAGCGTGTCCGTCAGCGCGATGTGAAGCACGACGACACCTGCCTTGCCGCCGGCCGCCGCGAAGCCCTCGGCGGCCTCGACGACGACCTCGATCTCCTCCGGCCCGAGCTCGAAGCGCTCGCCCTCGAGATCGATCGACGTCTTGCCCGTGGCGGCGAGATCTGCGCGCAGCGCGGCCGCGTCGGCCTTCGCGAGGGCCGCCTTGGCGAGCTGGACCTTCTTGCCGAGCTTCGGCCCGAGGGCGCGGAATTTCGGCTTGAGCACATACCGCACCTCGCCGCCCTCCTCGCCGGGGCGGAGGAAGCGGACCTCGTGCACGTTGAGCTCCTCGGCGATCAAAGGCGCGTGGGCCCGGAGCGCGTCCGCGAGCGCGTTGGTCGAGACGACCACGTCGGCGCGCGAGAGCGGCTGACGGACCTTGAGCTTGTTGACGGTGCGCACCTGGAGGCCGAGCGAGACCAGCTCGCGGACCGCGCTCATCTCGAGGGCCAGCGCGTCGTCGATCGCCGAAGCGTGCGGCTCGGGGTACGCGCAGAGGTGCACGCTCTCCGGCTGCGTCGTAGGCCACGGCCCGCGCACCAGGTTCTGGTGCAGCTCTTCCGCGAAGAACGGCGTGAACGGCGCCATCAGCTTGGAGATCCCGACCAGCACCTCGTAGAGCGTGAAGTACGCGTCGCGCTTGTCGGTGAGCACCGCCGGGCCTGCGCTCACAGGCGCCCAGAAGCGCGCGCGGCTGCGGCGCACGTACCAGTTCGACACCGCATCGACGAGGTCGACGAGGCGCTGCGCGGCCTCGTAGAGGTGGTACGCATCGAGGTTCTCGGTGATCTGCCGCGTCGCCAGCGCGAGCTCCGACAGCATCCACTTGTCGAGCAGCGAGCGATCCTTGGCGCTGCGGTAACCCACGCTCGTGGCGAGCGCTTCAGGCGTGGTCGCGGTCGCGGCGGGGTTGCCTTCGGCAGGCGAAAACCCGTCGATCGTCGCGTAGATCGTGAAGAACGAGTACACGTTGCGCAGCTTGACCAGGAACTCTTTCTGGAGCGCGCGGACGCCGCTGAGCGAGTGACGCGTGTTGGTCCACGGCGGCGACGAAGCGTAGAAGAACCAGCGGAACGCGTCGGCGCCCGGGGCCGGCGTCGCGGGATCCTCGATGTAGACCCGCTCGGGCTGCGGGAGGCCCGGCACGTCGTTCGGCTTCACCGCCATCGGATCGGCGCCCGGCGAAAGCTCGAGCTTCGCGAGATCCGCCGGCGCGAGCGCGACCTTGCGCCGCGGCAGCGATTTGCTCGGGCGGAGCTCCATCGCGACGGGCTCGCGATCGGCGCGGTAAAGAACCACCCTGGCCGAGTCGCCGTTCAGATCGAGCCCTTCGTAGTCCTCGCGAGCGATGTACGCGACGCCGTCCTTCGCGTCCTTGACCTTCGCGATCTCGGCGGGGACGGCCGCGAACTCCATGCGCACGCGCTCCAGGATCACCTCCGGAGGCGTGTAGTTGCCCTTGGACTTCGACTCCTTCTTCCCCTCGCGATCGCAGACGTGGCCGAGCACCACGCAGGTCTTGTAGGGGTGCGGATAGGCACGCTCGTGCGCGAGGGCCAGCTTCTTCTGCGTCTCCTCGTCGAACACCAGGGTGGAGATCATCAGGAGCGAGTAGAACCAGCCGCGCGTCTGATCGATGGCCTCGCTGATGAAGTCGGCCGGGAAGGCCTTTTCGAACAGCTCCTTCGAGCCCTCGACGTGCGGATAGCCCCACTGGGCGAAGGGCATGCTCCCCGAGTCGAACCAGGCGTCGATGACCTCGGTCGCGCGGCGCATCGTCGCGCCGCAGTGCGGGCACGGGATCGTGACCTCGTCGATCCAGGGCTTGTGAACGATGAGGTGCTCGTTCAGGCTCGGATCGGCGATCCGCGCCGCGCGGAAGGCGTCGAACGCGCTCGGGTTCAGCGCCTCGATCTCGGCGACGGAGGCCGGCGCGTGCTGGTGCTCGGCGTTCTTCTCGCAGGTCCAGACGTTGAGCGGCGTCCCCCAGTAGCGCTCGCGCGACAGGGACCAATCGACGTTGTTGGCGAGGAAATCACCGAAGCGCCCCTCCTTGATGTGCTCGGGCAGCCAGTTGACGGCGCGGTTGTTGGCGATCGCCTTGTCCTTGTTCTGCTGCGTGCGGATGTACCAGGCCGGGCGCGCGAGCTGGATCAGAGGATCGGTGTCGGCGCGCCAGCAGAACGGGTACTCGTGGCGATACTTCTCCTCGAAGACCATCAACCCACGCTCGGCGAGATCTTTGATGATCTTGGGATCGGCGTCCTTCACGTAGATGCCCGCGAAGGCGCCCGCCTCGGGCCCGAGGGTTCCATCGGGCTTGACGGCGCAGATCAAGGGCACCTCGTCGGGGCTCACGTAGGTCGCGAGCTGAGCGCGGTGAGCCTCGAAGTCGTCTTCGCCGAAGGCCGGAGCGAGGTGGACGACGCCTGTGCCGGAGTCGAGCGTCACGAAGTCCGCCGCGAGGACGCGCCAGTAGAACGAGGCCTCGCCGCCGGCCTTGAGCGCCGCGTGGCGACCGCCGAGATCCTTCGAGAAGGTGTAGAACGGCGGGATGTAGCGCTTGCCTACCAGCTCTTCGCCCTTGAGCTCGCGCACCACCGGGAGCTCTTGCTTCAGCTTTTTCGCCAGGCCCTCGCGCAGCGCCGCCGCGACGATCAGCTTGCGTGAGCCGGCGTCGACGACCACGTAATCGAACTTCGGATTGACGGCCGCGTAGCCGTTGGAAGGCAGCGTCCAGGGGGTCGTCGTCCAGGCCACGAGGGCCGTCTCGGGATCGTCGACCAGGGGAAAGGCCACGAAGACGCTGGGATCGTCGACGGTCTTGTAGGCCTGGCCGACCTCGAGCGCCGACAGGGCCGTACCGCCCTGGGGCCACCACCACGAGACCCGGTGTCCGCGGTAGAGTAGCCCCTTCTTGTGCAGCTCCGAGAGGGCCCACCACACGCTCTCGACATAGCTCTTGTGGTAGGTGACATAGGCCGTGTCGAGATCGACCCAGAAGCCTATCTTGTCGGTGAGCTTCTCCCAGGCGTCGGTGTAGCGAAACACCGAGTCGATGCATTTTGCGATGAAGGGCTTGATGCCGTACTCCTCGATCGCCGCCTTGCCGTGGATGCCGAGCTCTTTCTCGACCTCGACCTCGACCGGGAGACCATGAGTGTCCCAGCCCGCCTTGCGGGGTACGTCGAACCCGCGCATCGTCTGGTAACGCGGGAAGACGTCTTTGACCGCGCGCGTGAGGACATGGCCGTTGTGCGGCATGCCGTTGGCGGTGGGCGGGCCCTCGTAGAAGACGAACGTGCCCTTCGAGGGGCCGGTGGCGCGGGTCTCGGCGCGCAGCGTCTTCTTGAAGATGCCGTGGCTCTTCCAGTAGGCGAGGATCCTCGACTCGTCGCCGGGGAAATCGAGCTCGCTCCGGACGGGGGAGAACACCGGGGTCTTCCTGGAATCGTTCATGGTCGCCGCTACGTAGCAAGACCGCGACGGAGCGTCGAGATCGCCGCGTATTTCAGAGCAGCGCGGTGAGATCGGCGCGGATGGACGCGACGCCGTCGGCCCCCGCCTCGAAGCAGCTCGGCGCCGTCGCGACGTCGACGCCGCCGAGCGCGATGAGGGCGACGCGGCGGCCGCCGAGCGCGGAGCGAGCGATCTGGAGCGCCGCGGGGCCGAGCGGTGTCCCCTTCCCTGGCGAGGCGAAGATCGGTGACAGCGTGATCGCGTCGGCTCCCTCCGTCGCCGCGCGGATCACGTCGTCAACGTCGTGGCACGCGACCGAGATCCAGGCCGACGGGCCGAGCACGGCGCGGGCGTCCGCGATGGACACGGAGCGCCGGCCGAGGTGGACCCCGTCGGCGCCCAGCGCGAGCGCGAGATCGAGGCGATCGTTGACGATCAGCGACGCGCCGAGCGAGCGGGTGGCGGCGCGGAGCCGGACGCCGAGATCGGCGAGCGCGTGACTCGAAAGCCCGGGATCGCGGAGCTGAACGGCGAAGCGAGCACGCTGCTCGGGCGGAAGCGTGGCGACCGAGGCGAGGCGCGCGAGCAGGAGAGGCTCGGGCAGCGCCGACGCCTCCGTGATCTGCACGACGCGCGGCGGCTCCACGTTACTTCGCGGCGGGCTCGGCGAGATCTTGCCGGGCCATCTCGGCGTAGCGGCTCGACGGGTACTTCGCGATCAGAAAATGCAGCGTCTCGGCGCGGGCGTGCTCGTCGTTCTTCTTGTGGAAGGCGTCGGCGAGATCGTAGAGGACCTGCGACGGATCCTCTTCCATCCGCAGGTTGGGATCGCTCGTCTTCGCGCACTGGAAGGGCGCGGTCGCCGTCGACGCCAGGAGGAGCAGCGGGGTGAGGGAGCGGAGCAGCACCGCCGTTACTTACCTGGATCGCGCCCGAAAAGCGCGGCTTGACGTACGGCGAGGGCTCTGATTTGCGGCTCGATCTCGGTGAGCGGACGATCGAAGCGGACCGCGAGGCTCATCGTCCAGGGATGCGCGAGGGCGCCGGAGCGGCGCGCGCTGCGCACGACGCGGCCGCCTATCTTGTAGGCCTCGGGGCTCTCGTCGATGTAGAGCGAGAGCTCGATCGGCGCGCCGGCGTCGAAGCGCGCGCGCGTGAGGAGCAGGGCGCCCGAGACGCTGAGATCGCGGATCAACGCCGAGCGCGCGACGCCGGGCCCCGCGTGGAGGTGCGCGGGGAAGCAGGCGAGGTGGCGGAAGTCGCGGCGGCGCTCCTCGGCGTCGTCGGACTCGCCCAGATCGAGGCCCTTGTTGTCGTTGTCGTCGTGCGCGTTGGTCATCGCAGCTCCCCGAGCGCCAACGTAGCACCCTGGCTTTGTTCGCCTCAATCCCCTCCGCAGACCGCGGGAAACACGGGCTTCGAATCCCACCGGGCAGCGCCTGACGAGGGTGAGGACGCTCGCCTCGGCGCGGTTGCCCCGCGCGGATCAGCCCGGATCGAATCGAAGGCGCGATCGCTTCAGGGCTTTGGTACTGTGGCCGGCAAAGATGCGGGGCGGCGAGGATCGAACGGAGCTGGGCCGAGGCCGCGCGCGAAGGCGGGTGGGCGCGCTGCTCGCGCTCGCGCTCGCGACCACGCTCGCGGCGGTGTCGCCGCCGGCGCTCGCGGCGGGCCCTCCCGTGGTGATCGACGCGGCGGGCGCGGTCGATCCCGGCGTCGCGCGGCGCGTGCGGGAGATCGTGGTGAGCCGGCGCGCGGTCCGCGAAGAGCTCGCGCTGCCGCCCGCCGCTTCGGTGTCGCCGGAGAGGGTGGCCGCGCAGCAGCGCGCGGCGTCGATCCGCCTCGCCCTCGGGCGCGCGCAGAAGCTCGAGAGCGAGGCCGCATGGGACGACTGCGTGCGCGAGGCCGCCGGCGCGATGAGCGACGCCGTCGAGGTGCTGGCCCGCATCGACGATCTCGGCCTGCTGCGCGAGCTGCACGTGCAGATCGGCGCATGCATGACGCTGAACCAGAGCCTCGCCAACGCGCGGCCGCACTTCCTGGCCGCGGCGCTCCTCGACGAGCGCGCGATCCAGCTCGGGCTCCATCGCGAAGAGGCCGAGCGCGCCGAGGGCGAAGCCCGCGCCGAGGTGCTGTCGCGATCGCGCGGGCGCGTGCGGATCGAGAGCGTTCCGCCGGGCGCCGAGGTGTGGATCGACGGGCAAAAAGCCGCGGGGACGACGCCGCTCGACGTCGAGGTGCGGCTCGGCGATCACTTCGTCACGACGCGGCGCTTTCGCTTCGAGCCGCGCACCGAGCTCACCGTGCTGCAGCCGTCGGGCGTGGTGCGGCTGCCGCTCGATCCGGCGCGGCGCGAGACCTTGCGCGAGCAGCTCTCGGCCGTGGTCGCGGGCTCGGTGACGCGGCCGAACGACGCCGAGCTGCGCCTCGCGCGCGCGGTGTGGTCGCGGGCGGAGCAGGCGGTGATCCTCGAGCCCGCGGGCGCGGCGCTGCGCCTGCGGCTCGTCGATGCCGTGTCCGGGCAAGCGCTGGGCGCGGCGTCGCTGCAGAAGGGCGACGACGAGGCGACGACGCGCAAGCGAGTGTGCGACGCGCTGGGCGAGACCTGCGAGGCGCCGTCGCGTGGGATCCCATGGTACGTGTGGCCGCTCGGCGGCGCGGCCCTGGTGAGCGGGGCGATCACGGCCGGCGTGGTCGCGAGCTCGAACCGATCGCTGCGGATCTGCCCGGCGGGTGGGTGTCCGTAGCTAATCCGTGGCCGCGCCGCCGATCGCCAGGAAACAGGTGCGCAGGAAGCACCCCTGCGCGCTGAGCAGGTTGGCCGGGCAAGGGCGCGTGTTCTCGCCGCCCGCCACGTGCGAGCCGTTCTGACACGACGAGCACTCGATATCGAGCTTGTCCTCGTTCAACGGTACGTCGAGACCGGCGCACGCGACGAGGCTCGTCGGGGTGCAGCTCGGCCGCTCGCTGCCGTCCGACGTCGCGGGCCGCTCGAAGATCGCCAGGGCGGCAAAGCCGGCCGAGGGATCGTCGAAGCCGGCGAACGTCAGCTCGGGTCCCGACGCGATCGCCGCGGTGATCGCCGCGTTGATCGATCTCCTCGGGCACGCGATATCGTCGGCCGCGCACCACGCGACGGCGACGCACGCGCTCGTCTTGCGGAGGCTCGCGGGGTTGCTCGAGAAGAGCAGCACCTGGAGATCGAGGTGGCCGTCGAGCGCCGTGGGCGCGTTCCCGGGGATGCGGCACGCCCCGCGGCAGACGGCCCCGTCCCATTCGCAGGTCTTGTTGATGTCGCAGACCGGCTTCGATTTCGCGGTGCACGCCCGCGGCTCGACGCAGCTCCCGAACAGGATCGCCTTGCCGCCGGGCGAGACCAGGATGTCGAGATCCTTCGCGGGGCACGCGAGGCCGAGCGCGCCGGGGACGAGGATCGCGACGAGCAGCGCGATCTTGCGGGTGATCCGCCGGAGGATCACGGCTCCTCGCTGCGGAGACCGTAGCGGCGGATGGTGCGGAAGAGCGTGACGCGATCGACCCCGGCGCGGCGCGCGGCCTCGGCGACGTTGCCGCCCGTCTGGTCGAGGAGGCGCGCGACGTAGTGGCGCTCGAAGCGCTCGAGCAGCTCGCTCTTCGCGGTGCGGAGCGGCAGCTCGGCGAGGCCGTCGAACGACGTCGCGGGGAGCGAGCCCGGGCTCGACGGCGGGGGCAGGCTGCCCGATCCGGTCGACGACGGATCGGCCATGAAAGGCGGCGGAACGCGGAGGATCAAGAGCTGCTCGAGGTAGTTGCGCAGCTCGCGCACGTTGCCCGGCCAGGCGTGGCGCGCGAGCGAGTCGAGCAGATCGGCGTCGGGCTCGATGTGCACGTCGAGGCCGCGCTCCTTGACGATGCCTTCGAGCAGGCCGCGCACCAGCGTCGGGAGATCGTCGAGGCGTTCGCGCAGCGGCGGCATCTGCACCTGGATCACCGCGAGGCGGTAGAAGAGATCGGCGCGGAAATGCCCGGCGTTGACCTGCCGGCGCAGATCGCGGTTCGTCGCGGCGACGACGCGGACGTCGATCTTGCGGGTGCGCTTGCCGCCGACGCGGCGGATCTCGTGCTCGCCCAGCGCGCGGAGGAGCTTCGGTTGGAGCTCGAGCGGGAGCTCGCCCAGCTCGTCGAGGAAGATGGTGCCGCCCTCGGCGCGCTCGAAGGCGCCCTCGCGCTCGCCCATGGCACCGGTGAACGCGCCGCGCTCGTGGCCGAAGAGCTCGCTCTCGATCAGCGTCGGCGGGAGGCCGCCGCAGTCGACGACCTCGAACGGCTGCGCGGCGCGGGGGCTGCGCGCGTGGACGGCGCGGGCCGCGAGCTCCTTGCCGGTGCCGCTCTCGCCGGTGATCAGCACGGGCGCCGTCGTCGGCGCGGCGCGCTCGAGGGCGTCGTAGACCGCGCGCATCGCCGCCGAGGCGCCGAGGAGGCCACCGAGCGAGATGCTGCTCGCGGTGGCGATCGGCGCGCGATCGGCGCCGAGGAAGACGCGGAGGCGGGTCCGGCCGACGTCGATCTCGAGGCTGCTCTGGACCACGATCTCGCGCACTGCGGCGGCGCCGAAGCGGGTGCCGTTGGTGCTCCCGAGATCGCGGATCGCCAGGCCCTGCGCGGTGGCCTCGAGCTCGGCGTGGAAGCGGCTGACGGTGGGATCGCTGAGGCGCAGCGAGACGCCCTCGGCGGTGCCGATCGTCATCCGACCGTCCTGCGAGACGGCGCCCTCGCCGGTGTCGGGGCCGGAGATGACGACGACGCGATAGCGGGGCGCGCTGATCACCGGGCCGCTCGGGCCGGCGACCATCAGCGTGCTCGATTCCAAGAGGCTCACGCGGACGACCTTATCACGGGTGCGGAGGCGCTCACCGCAGGTCGACGAGCGCCGTGCCCCCGGCGCGGACCGTGACGCTGGCCTGCTTGTGTTGTGTGGCGTCGGCCCTCGAAATGGCGAGCAGCGCGAACGTCCCGCAACGCCAGGTGTAGACCCCGGGGCTCTGCACCGACTGCGGACCGCCGCTCACGATCCAGCTCCCGGTGGAGGCGATCCGCACGCCGCCCGTGCAGCCGTCCGCGGGCGTCACGCTCGGCGCGGTGGTCGCCGCGGTCGTGGCGCGCGGCGCGATCGATCGCGGAAGCGCCGGCGCGAGCGGTGGAGCGACGTCCGCCGAGGCGGTCGTGGACGCGGCGATGAGCGGCGGAGGATCCTCGGGCGCGCGCCGATGGCGTCCGCGGCGATCGATCTCGGGCGGCTCGGTCGACGCGGAGAGAACGGGCACGCGGGCCGGGGTGAGCAGAGCGCGGCTGCCGAGGCCGACGACGATGGCCAGGGCGAGCGCGACCGCGACGATCGCCAGCGCGTGGACCAGCGGAGGCGCGGGACTCAGCGGGATCACCGGGGCCGCGGACGGGTCTTCCATCGTCGGGGCGAACGGCGCGGGCGGGGGGATCGGCGCGGGGGTCGACGGCGCCGGTTCAGCCGGATCGGCGATCGTGGTCGGAACAGCGCGGCGCGAGGATCCCGTGTCGTCGCGCGTCGGCGGCGCGTCGGCTCCGGCGACGCGGATCGTGAACGAGCCGACGCCGCCGTCGACCCGGGTCCGGGTCAGCTCGCGCTCGGGGCTCGCCGGCTTGTCGGCCTCGTCGCTGTCGGTGCGCACCGCGCCCGAGAGCGCGATCACCCGCCGCCCCCGCGCCGGCTGCGCGCGCTGGGCGGCCTCGACGGCGGCGGCCACGTCGTCACCGCCCGCGAGCGTCTGGCCGTGCGCCTTCAGCGCCTCGATCGCCGTCGACATCGCCCTGGCGTCGGGGAAGCGATCGCCGCGCGACGGCGCCAGGGCGCGGCGCACCAGGGCGTCGATCTCCGGGGTGACCTCGGCGCGGTGATCGCGCGCGCGGCCGAAGTCGCCGCGGTGCGCTGCGTCTTGTTGCTCGGCGAGCGTCGCGCCTTCGAACGGAAACGCGCCAGTGAGCAGGAAGAACAGCATGACGCCGACCGAGAAGAGGTCGGCGCGCGGATCGACGTCGTCGCCGTCGTACTGCTCGGGCGCCATGTACTGGGGCTTGCCGACGAGGCCCTTGGCGCGCGGGCCGCGCTCCGCGTCCTCGGGCCGGGCGATCAGCGCCACCCCGAAGTCGGCGACCTTCACCTCACCGACCGTCGAGAGCAGCACGTTGCCGGGGCTGACGTCGCGGTGCACGAGCCAGCCGCCCTCGCCTCCCGACTTGGCGTGCGCGTGGTGCAGGCCGCGGAGCACCTGGGCGACGAGGAAGAGCGCGAGCGGGATCGGCAGCAGCTCGCCCCGCTCCGTGTACGCGCGATGGAGCCGCGCGAGATCGACGCCGTCGACGAGCTCGAGCACGAGGAAGTAGTCGCCGCCCTCGCCGCGGCCGAAATCGAGCACCTCCACGATGTTGGGGTGCGCGAGGCGCGTCATCAACTTGGCCTCGGCGATGAACAGCTCGGCCAGATCGCTGCGGCCGAGGTGGGCCGGGAGGATGCGCTTGACGACGACGGGCTTCTCGAAGCCGCTCTCGCCCACGGCGACGGCGCGGAACACCTCGCCCATGCCCCCCGCGGCGAGGCGCTCTTGCAGGCGATAGCGACCGAAGGGGACGGCCGTGCTGGTCAGGGAAGAGCTCCCGCGTGCGCCATGAAGCGACGCTAGGCCGGGCAGCGCGAGGGGTCAAAGACGACCGATCGCGCGCCGCTTCACGGCAGCGCGCGATCGCGGCGGAGGCTCACGGCTTGACGAACTTCAGCACGAAGCGATCGCTCGTGCCGCGCTTGTCGGCGGCGGCCATCGGCGAGTCGTTCCAGTCGCGCGCGTCGGCCGGGTTGCGCATGAAGTCGGCCGAACCGCCGAGCTTGAAGCCCGCGGCGAGGATCTCGCTCTTCACGGCCTCCTCGTCGATGCGGTGGAGCGTCTTCGCCTCCTTCGTGCCGGTGCCGGCGCGCCCGCTGTGATCGATGATCGCGAAGACGCCGCCGGGCTTGAGAGCCTTGAAAATGGCGCTATTCATCTTCGCGCGGTCGGTCTCGAGCCACACGGTGTCGTGGTAAAAAAGCACCATGAAGACCACGTCGAGATCGTGCGCCTCGGCGGGGAGCGGATCGTCGAACTCGCGATCGACGCGGACCACGTTCTTCAGGATCGGCTTCGCCAGGCGCTCGGTCCACGGCTTCTGGGCGAACTTGTCGAGCATGAATTTATTGTTCTGGCCGTAGACGGCGCCCGTCGGACCCACCGCGCGCGCCAGGATCTCGGCCGTGTAGCCGCCGCCCGCGCCGAGCTCGGCGACCTTCATTCCAGGGGCGATCTTGAAGAACGCGAGCATGTCGGCGGGGTGACGACCGGCGTCGAGCGCGCGATCGGCGTCGGCGCGATCGGGCGCGGCGAGGACGGCCTGGATCGCCGGAGGGATCGCGACGGCCGGCGTTGCCGCCCCGGCGGCGGGCGGCGCGACGGCCGCGGAGCCCGACGCGGCGGGCGCTCCATCGGCAGGCGATTTCGGCTGGGCGGGCTCGCCGCAAGCGGCGAGAGCGAGGGCGGCGAGGGCGGCGAGCAGGGTGCGTTTCACGGGGGCGACTCGTAGCGGAGCGGGGCGGCGGGCGCAAACGTGGAGGCGCAGCGGCGCTCGTGCGAGGATGGCCGTCCCTGGCTTTCCGCGACCGAGGTCCACCGTGCGCTCTTGCTCCTTCGTCATGCTCGTCGCGCTGATCTCCTCCGGGCTCGCAGTCGGCTGCACCCAGAGCTTCGATCGCTTCGATCCGACGCAGTCCGCGGCGGCGACGGGATCCTCGAGCTCGGGCGGCGCGGGCGGAGCGGGCGGAGCGGGGGGAATGTCGGCGTCGTCGAGCGCATCGTCGTCGAGCGCGTCGAGCTCGGCGTCCTCGTCCGCGAGCGCGTCGTCGTCGAGCGCGTCGGCGTCGAGCTCGGCCGCGAGCAGCACGGCCAGCGGGACGACCGAGGATTGCCTCAACAACATCGACGACGACGGCGACGGCGACGTCGACTGCGCGGACAGCGACTGCAACGGCGGCTTCACCTGCGTCGCCGACGCGCCTGCCGCGTGGAGCGGCCCGGTCGTACTCTACGACGGCGATCCCGCGGCGAAGCCCGGCGCATGCCCGGGCGAGCACCCGATGAAGAGCTACGAGGGCAACCGCGATCTCAACCCCACCCCGGCCATCTGCAGCGACTGCGCGTGCAGCACGCCGACGGTGACGTGCACCCCGAAGCCGCTCGATCTCGATACCGCGGGGTGCGCCACCCAGAAGGGCTTCGCGACGCAGCCGACGCCCGGGCAGTGCGGCCCGCTCAGCCCGCCCTCCGGCGTGACGAGCTACCAGGCCGGCGCGCCCATCGCCTTCACCGGAGCGTGCGCGCCCTCGGGCGGCGCGGCGACGCTGCCTCCGCCGGACTGGGGCGGCACCGGCCTCGCGTGCGGCGGCGGCGGCCTCGGCGGCGGCTGCGGCAACAAGGCGGCGTGCGCCGCGGTCTCGGGAGCGCCGTTCGGCTCGGGCCTGTGCATCTACCGCAGCGGCGATCTCGCCTGCCCCGGCGCCTTCGCGACCAAGCACCTCTACGTGAACGACGTGATCGACACGCGCGGCTGCGGCGTCTGCACGTGCGGGGGCGGCAGCGCGACCTGCACCGCCACGACGACGCTGTTCAGCGACGGCGCGTGTGCCACGTCGTTGACGGACGTACCCAACGACGGCTCGTGCGTGAATTCGGCGGCCGCGAGCTCGATCAAGATCGCGATCACCAAGAGCGGGAGCTGCCCGTCCGACGGCGGGATGCCGAAGGGCACGCTCCAGGAAGGTCCCTCGACGACCACCGTCTGCTGTATCCCGTAGCGTCGAGCGAGGCGCGCCGCGGAGCTCAGCGCGGCTCGAACACCCGCACGCGGAGCGGCGCCGTCCAGTGCTTCTCTTCGTCGGTGTACTGCAAGTACGCGCGCGAGGCGGGGCCCGTCGTCGTGCCCGGGATCGCGGCGAGGAGCGCGATCGCCAGCACCCGGCGCTCGCCCGGCGCCATCGCGCGGAGGTGGACCACGAGCTCGCGACCGCGCAGCTCCCATGCGTCGATCTTCGCCTGCGCGACCAGGTCGTCGAGGCCGGCGGCGACGGCCGCGAGGCCCGCGGGGAGGCCGAGGATCGCCGTCACCATCGGGAGCGGTTCGCCGGTCACGTTGGCGAGCACGGCGCGGAGCTCGACGCTCTCGCCCTCGGGCAGCTCGGCGCGATCGAGCGACGTGGTGAGCGCGACCTTGCACATCGGCGCGCTCGGCGCGTCGGCGGTGCTCGCGCGGACGCGCAGCGTGTACGGCATCGGGGCGCCGCCGCGGAGGCGGATCGTCAGCTCGTGATCGCCGGGGCCGAGCGAGCCGGCGAAGGACGGCATCACTATCGCCGCGGACACGTCGGCGCCGAAGGGCGCGGTGACACACGGGGCTCCGTCGATCAGCACCTGGATCACCCCCGCGTGCTTCGGCCGCGAGCGCGTCGCCTCGAACGCGAGGAGGGCCTGGATCGCGAGCGCCGTGGCCTGCGAGGCGCCGAAGCGGCCGGCTTCGCCGTGATCGAGCAGCCAGCGTACGCCCAGCGCGGCGCGCCCCGGCTCGCCCGCGCCGAGCCACGCGAGGATCGCCAGCGCCGTCGTCTCGACGACGAGGTTCTCCCCGCCGGCGCGGGTGATCGACGTCGCCGCGCCGCGCACCGCGCCGTCGATCCCCTGCTTGTCGGCGAGCCGTTCGAGCACGCGCGCGGCGTCGCCCGGCGGCCGGCGATCGACGATGGCGCTGGCCGCGAGGGCCAGGTGATACCCGTCGTCGCTCGCCAGCGCGCGCTCTGCGAGGAGAGCGAGATCGGGGTCGAGATCCGTGGCGCCGGCGCGTCCGAGCGCCCAGACGACGTACGCTTCAACGAGCGCCGCGTGCTCGTCGTCGTCAGCGCCGAGGAACCCGCCGCGACCATCGCGCTGCGAACGGAGCCACGCCCGGGTGCGGCTCACCAGCGCGGGATCGACCGGCAGAACGCGCCCGATCTGCGCGAGGATGAGCAGCCCCCAGGCCGTGAGCGCGGCGTGACCTGGGTCGCCGCCGAACCATTCGAAGCCGCCGTCCTTGCGCTCGAGCTCCACGAGGCGCGCGTGGCTGCGCGTGGCGGCGTCGACGGCGCGCTGAAGAGTGCGCGGCTCGGTGCGGGGGCGCGCGAGCAGGAGCTGCAGCGTCGACGCGTCGAGGAGGGCCGTCGAGGCCGCGTGCTCGAAGCCGCCCCCGGGCTCCTGCGCGAGCGCCTCGCGGGCCTGCGCGAGCGTGGCGAGCGGCGACGGGTACAGCACGACCTCGGTGGCGATCGAGCCGGGCTCGATCGCCGCGGGGAGCCGGATCACGTGGACCGCCGCGCCATCGGGATCGAGGCGCCCCGACGCATCGACCGTCCGCGGAAAGCCCGCGGGAGCCACGGAGATCGTGCGGGTCACCTCGTCGCCGCGGAGCCCGGCCGAAGCGCGCACGGTGACCGGGAAGACGCCCCTGCCCTTCATCACGGCGAGCGGGAGGCGCGCGCGCTCGCGGTGGCCCTCGCCGATCGAGAGCGGCACGGCGTCGCGGCCCGCGAGGAGGCCGCCCACGACCCACAGCGAGACGTTGACGTCGGCGTGCGTCGCCGTGCCGTTGGTGACCGTGATCGCGACGTCGAGGAGATCACCGGCGGTGACCTCGACCGGGAGGCGTGGCTCGACCGAGAACGGGCGCGTCGCTTCGAGGAGCGCCTCGCCGTGGCCGAGCGCGCCGGCGTCCGAGAAGGCGTCGGCGCGCGCGCGGAACGTCGTCACGGCGTCGCAGAGATCGAAGGTCACCTGGGCATCGCCGCCGGGCGAGGTCGTCACGCCGGCGTGCCAGTAGATCGTCTCGGCGAAGTCGCCCGGGGCGCCGCCTCCGGGAGCGGTGGCGCGGTGCGCGTACTCGCGGACGACGAGCAGCGGCGGCTCGGGACGCGGCGCGATCTTGCGCCCGTGCGGAGGCGACCACCCCGGCGGGAGGATCGGCGCGATCAACCGGGGCGGCGGGCCGGCGACGCGCGCCGGCGCGACGAGGTAGCGCGTCCGCGCCTCGGCGGGCTTCACCTCGATCATGCGCGGCGCGTTCGGGCCCTTCGGCAGGAGCAACGCCGCCTGCGCGAGGGCCGGCGAGGGCGCGCGCCGCCGGGCGATCACCCGCTCGGCGCGGTCGCCGTGCTCGGCACCGAAGCGGTCGACGTCGAGGAACGCGAAGCGCCGGAATCCCTGTGTTCCCAGGAGCAAATCGAGCCGGCGCGGCGCGGCCTCGTCCGGCCCGAGGTACGCGGATGGGTCCGTGAAATCGAGCACCTCGCCGCCGAGCAAGGCCTGCTCGGCGAGGCTCGCGGCGCGCTCGCGCGGCGGCACGGCAGAGAGCAGCGCGTCGTCGGTCACGGCCAGCGTCACCGTCGCGGAGCACGGCACGCCGCCTTCGTCGGTGGTCTTCACGCGGAGCAGCACCGGGGATCGCAGGCCGGCGCGCGGAGGCCCTTCGCCGCGCGGCGGAGACGGCCCTTCGGATCGCATCTCGACGCTGACGCGGAGCCCGCGCGACGGCCGTCGAAACACCAGGCGCTCCGCGCGCGGCAGCCCCGCGGCGTCGAGCACCGTGGCGCGGAGGACGCCGTCCGCGGACCCCGGCGGCGTCAGCGCGACCTCGCGCGCCTCGCCCGCGACCAGATCGACGCGCACCGCCGCGACCTCGCGCTCGCGCACCGAGAGCGTGATCCGCGCCTTGCCCGACGTCGCCGCCGTCACCCGCAAGCGCACCGGCTCCTCGATCCCGGTGACGTCGTCGATCGCCGCGAGCGCGAAGCCGTCGCGCTTCACCTCGGGGACCGGGAAGATCTCCGCCACGCCCTCCGGCTCGTCGACGAGCGCGATGTACGCGCGACCGGAGCGGGTCGGCGTCAGCGTCATCAGGCCGCGCCCTTCGTGCTCGGTGCGGAAGCGCGCGGCGACCGCGCCGCTGCTGTCGAGCACGCGCCCCGCGACGTCGACCGGCGCGCCGCGCGGCGTGCGCGCCTCGACATACAGGCGCCCCGCGAGGCCGACCACGAGCTCGCCGCCCTCGGGGTAGAACGCGAGGACGAGGCGCTGCCGATTGATGGGGATCGCCCGCGAAATGAGCTCGATCACGCCGCCGTCTTGCACCGTCACGGCCAGGGTGCCGTCGCCCGCGTCGATCTCCGCGGGCAGCCGGAAGCGCAGCGCGGCGATCCCCGCCGCGTCGAGCGCGACCTCGCTCCGGTGGACCTCGAGTCCATCGACCACGGCGACGATCGTGGCCACCGCCGTCGCGGGGACGCCGCCCTCGACGCGCACCGCCGACAGCGCCGCGATCACCTCCTCGCCGGGCCCGTACGCCTTGCGCGCGAGCTCGAGCTCGAGGCGCAGGTGCGGCACGCGGAGCGGGCGGACGGCGAACGCGATCTCGGCCGGCGGGAAGCTCTCGGCCGGGCAGCGCGCGAAGAGCACGTACTCGCCGCCGGGCACGTCGTCGGGGATGGCCCACGAGAAGGCGCCGACGCCGCGCGCGACGGGCGCGGGGCGGCTCACCACGACGTCGCCGCGGGGCGTGCGCACCTCGAAGCCCAGGTTGCCGGCGCGCTTCGCGGGCGCGCGCGTGAGCGCGTCGAGCAGCGCGGCGCGGGCGTAGAGCACCTCGCCCGGCCGGTAGAGCGGTTTGTCGGTCGCGAGGTGCGCCAGCAGCCGCTCGTCCGGGAACGCCGGACGCAGCGATCCGGGCACGCTGGAGATGGCGCTGATGCTGTCGACCGCGGCGTCAGCCGGCGCGCCGCAGCGGAAGATCCCCCGCGTCGAGCCGATCGCGATCTCGTCGCCGTCAACGAGCAGCGACTCGTCGCGCACGCGGACGCTGTTGATGAACGTCCCGTTGAGGCTGCCGAGATCGCGGAGCACGTAGTGATCGCCGCGCCGCTCGATCAGGCAGTGCTCCTTCGACGCGATCTTGTCGAGGATCTGGATCGAGTTGTTCGGGTGGCGGCCGAGCGAGTTCATCGGCCCCAGGACCACGACGTGCTCCCCGCCCGCCACCTTGATCACGAGGTGCGCAGTCATCCGCGTTCAGGAGAGCACCCTGCGCCGCGGACGCGCAACCGCTCGTTGGACCATCCGCGGACGTCGTACCGCCGGCGTCAGAACCGCATGCGCGGGCTGTTGGCGGCCGGCGCGCTCGGCTTCGAGGACGCGGGCAGCGGCGCGTCGTCGGCGGTGACGGCCTCGATCACGATGAGGTCGCCCTCGTGGAGATCGCCCTCGAGGATCTCGGTGACGGTGCCGTCGGTGAGGCCGGTGCGAACCGGGACCTGCACGGGCTTCGGGCCGCGCATCACCCAGAGCGAGCGGCGATCGGTGCCGACGCCCGACGCCGCCGGATCGGCCGATCGGCCGCCGCGCGGCCTCGGCGCGGACGCATCGGCCGCGGGGGCCGACGCCGTGGCGATCGCGCTGGCGCTGGCGAGCGCGAGCGCGCTGGCGAGCGGCATCGCCGTCCCGATCGGCTTCACGCTCGCGAGCGGCCCCGTGAGGACGACCGGCGTCGCGCTCGCGGCGGGATCCACGGGCGGATCGGGGCTCTGCGCCGCTGTGGACGCCGCGCCTCGTCGACCTCCGCCGCCTCCCCAGCTCGACGACGGCGCCGGCGCGGCGCTGCCGACGAGCGCCGCCGGCGGCCGGAAGCGCAGCGCCGCGTTGGGCACGGCGAGCACGTCGACGCGCTCCGCGTAGACGATCGACGCGTTGGCCGTCATCCCGGGCTTGAGCTCGAGATCGGGGTTCTCCACGTCGATCACCGCGTCGTACGTGACGACGTTCTGCACCGACACCGGCGAGTTGCGGATCTGCCGGATGGTGCCCTTGAACTTCTTGGTCGGGTACGCGTCGACCACGAACGTCGTCGCCATGCCGGCCTTGAGCTTGCCGACGTCGCCCTCGGTCACGCTGGTATCGACCTGCATTTGCCGCAGATCCTGGGCGATCGTGAACAGCGTCGGCGCCGAGAGCGAGGCCGCGACCGTCTGACCGACGTCGACCGCGCGCGAGATCACCACGCCGTCGATCGGCGAGAGGATGTCCGTGTACTGGAGGTTGACCTGGGCCTGCTCGACCGACGCGCGCGCCTGCTCGACGGCGCCCTTCGCGGCGTCGATCTGCGCCTTGGCGACGGCCGCCGTCGTCTCGGCCGCGTCGACGTCGACCTGGGTGTTGATCCCCTCGGCGCGGAGCGCCCTGGCGCGGACGAGCTGCCGATCGCCGTCGAGCGCCTGGGCCTTGGCCTTCTCGAGGTTGCCCTGCGCCGCGTAGGCGTTGGCGCGCGCCTGCGCGAGGGCCGCCTGGTAGAGCTGCGGATCGATCCGCGCGATGCGCTGCCCCTTCTTCACGGGCGAGTTGAAGTCGACGCCGATCTCCAGCACGCGCCCGCTCACCTGGCTACCGACGAGGACCGTGACGTGCGCCGAGAGCGTCCCGGTGGCGCTCACCTTCGCCGAGATGCGCGCCTTCTCGACCTTCGCGGTGCGGTAGGTGATCTCGGGCTCGCGCGTCAGGCTCCCGTAGAGAAAGTAGCCGCCGATCGCGAGCCCGACGATCACTGCGGCGATGAGCACGCGAATCAGAATGCGCTTCAAGCCGGGATCTCCATGCTGCCCCGCGTAGTACGGGAGTCGCTGCCACGCAAAGCGGGAAGCAGCTCGGCGCCGGCCCTGCCGCTCGGCCTCAGCGCATCACGGCGAAGGGCGGCGGCATCGCCTCGCGCGGCAGCGCAGCGACCGTCGCCTTCGCCGGCAACGCCGTCGTCACGATCGCGACGGGCCGCGGCCTTCGTGGTCGCGCCGCCGCGAGCGGGGCGACGGCGGCGATCGGCGGCGCCGCCTCGGCCTCCATCGCGGTCATCGGCGCCGCGACGATCGCCTCGAAAACGCGGTCTCCCGGCGTCGGTGCTGCCCGCCGGTGCGCCAGCCCGAACCCCACGCCGAACGCCATGCCGAGGAGCGCGATGCATGCGGCGAGAGTACCGACGACTCGGCCCGTGCGCGACGTCGCCACACGATCGCTAACGTTCCGGGACGGAGGAGAAGGGTCATCCATGAGCATGGCACCGTCGATCGCGTTCGATGATCGGGGCCCCGCTCCGTTGCTCACCACCGCAAAGCACGGAAGCGTCGCGCCGACCTACACCGGGAAGGCGTCGCGGTACTCGTGGACGGCGCGGACCTCGTCGATGGTGTGCACGAAGCCCGTGGCGGCGCGGAACGCGGCGGCGTCGACGACCACCGGGTACTTGATGTGGGCGATGGCGCCCGGCGGAAGCTTCGGCAGGCCGAAGCGCCCGAGCAGCATCGTGAACAGCGCCTCGGGCAGCGGGATCACCGAGCGCCCCGCCTCACGCGCCAGCACCGAGAGCGGCACCGGCTGCGGCCCGGCGACGTTGTAGACGCCGCGGATCTTCTTCTCCAGCGCGAGCACGATGGCGTGCGCCACGTCGAGATCGTGCATGAACTGGTAGAGCGGATCGAAGCCGAGGATCACCGGCACCCGCGGGCCGCGGAGGAAGGTCGCGAGCGTGCCCTGCCGCGTCGCGCCGAGCGTGTAACAGATGCGCAGCACGGTGGTGATCAGCTCGGGGTGACGCCATAGCGCCGTCGTCGCGTAGAGATCGGCGGCCACGAGATCCGCGAGCTCGGGGAACGTCGTCACGGCCATCGGCGGATCGTCCTCCGAGTGGTAGAGCGGAGAGTCCGGGGCGGCGCCGTAGTAGGTGTGACGACCGACGAAGATCACCTGCCCCACGCCGTGAGCGCGGCAGTGATCGAACACCGCGCGCGTCCCGCCGAGGTTGATTTTGTAACGCTCTTCGCTGCGGGCCACGAGGTGCGTCACCGTCGCCATGTGGATGACGGCGTCGGGGCGCGATTTCCGGAACACGTCCTCCGCGGCGCGCTTGCGGATGTCGACCTCGTGCATCTCGACGCCCTTCGGCGCCTCGATCCACGGCCGCCTGTCGATGCCGATGACCTCGTGGCCCTTCGCCAGGAGCTCGAGCGCGACGAGGTTGCCAATCTTGCTGGAAATGCCGGGGATGAGGACCTTCATGAGCCGAGCGCCTTCGCGACCTCCGAGGTGCGGTGCTTCCTGCCGTACTCGATCAGCGACGCGATCCGGTCGCGCACCCGCTCGACGTACCCGTTGATGACCTCGTCGTCCTCGGAGCCGGTCCCCTCGAAGAACATCGGGGCCGAGTAGTGGATCTCGAGCTTCACCGGCAGGGGGATGGCGAAGAGATACGGCGTGATCGGCACGTAGGGCGCGCCGAGCAGCCTCCCCAGCGTGTACGAGTTCATGATCGTGGGAATGGCGTCGCCGCCGCCGATGAACGCGAAGGGCAATATCGGCGACTTCGTCTTCAGCGCCAGGCGGATGAAGCCCGTCCCGAAGCGCACGAGCGAGTTGCGCTCCATGTAGAGCTTGGCCGTCCCGCGCGCGCCCTCGGGGAACACCATCAACAGGCGCTCGTCCTGGAGCAGACGCTCGGCGTGCTCGGGGAGCCCGGTGAAATGGCCGGTGCGGTTGGTCCACAGCGAGGCCAGCGGCACGGTGTTGATGAACTTCTCGGCCATCCCGTGGGCCAGGCGCGGCGGCTCGAGATCGAGGAACATCGAGGCGCAGACCATCGCTCCGTCGACCGCGACGCCGCCCGAGTGGTTGCCCACCAGCATCGCCCGGCCGCGCGGCGGGACGTGCTCGATCCCGAAGGTCTTCACGGAGAAGTACTTGCGGTACATCCACCCGAGGATCGTGTACTGCCGGGCCAGGTGCTTCTTCGATATCCCGTAGGGATCGACGCCGAAAGCGTTGAACGGGATCTCGATCCGCGAGACGCGATCCATCACTTCTGGATCGATGAGCAGAGACTTCGGGAGGAGCACGGGTCGAAGGCTCGCACGAGCCCGAGACGATGAGCAAGCCCGCGACGCGCGCCGCCATGCCCGGTCGTGCCCGCGGGCGACCGACCAGCCGGGCGTCGTCGGTCGGCAGGTCGGCAGTGATCGCCGGCCGCGTCGAGAGGCGCGCGACGCGAGCGCCGCGGCCGCCGACCGCGGGTGGCCGCCGCGCCGTCAGCCCCCGTTCGGAGGCCGCCCACGGCCCGGCGCGCGCGCCGGCGTCACGCGCGCGAGCGCGAGGCAGAGGAGCGCGCACGGGTGCGCCTCGTACTGGTCTTGCTGGAGGTTGACCTCGACGATCAACCGCGCCGGGAAGCGCGCGTAGAGCGGCAGCTTGGCGGCGATCATGTCGGGCACGTAGGTCGGAACGGCGACGCCGCCGCGCTGCCACAGGAGCGCGCGCACCCACGACTTGCCGAGGATGGTGCGCTTTTGATGGTGGCGCTGCTCGACGAGGATCCGCTCGATCTGCTGATCGAGGTAGCCCGCGGGCAGCGACGAGGCGACCTGCGGGAACGCGTCGCGGAGGCGGTTGGTGAGGCCCTCGATCGCGCGCGCCGAGCCCGGGAGATAGGGTGATTTCAGCGCCTCGGTCGTCGCCTCGAAGGTGTCCTTGAGCCGCTTGTCGGGACCGGACGTGAACGGCGCGACGGCGCCGAGGGAGGCCTTCAACCTCTCGAGATCGCTGAAGGTGAGCTCGAGCTCGCCGCGCAGCACGAGCAGCGGTGGATCGAACGAGCCGCTCGGCGACGTCGCCGCGGCGACGACCGCGTCGAGCTCGTCGAGGCTCGACGCCACCGCGTCGGTGAGCACTCCGAAGACGTCGCGTCGGTCCTTGACCTCCGGCGGCTCTTCGGCGGGGTCGTCGTCGTACGCGATCTCGGCCGGAACCGGCTGGATCGCCGCGATGAGCTCTTGCCAGGGGGCGTGGAGGCGCGCGCGATCCGGCGTCGCCGGATCGAAGGCGACCAGCTCGACGATGTCGACCGAGGCCGCGCGGGCGACGGGCGGAGGCGCGGCCGGGATCAACGCCGGGACCGGCAGGGGCGGCGGGAGCGCCTGGAAAGGCGGGGGCGCGAACGTCGACGTCGCCAGCGAGGGGAGCGGCGCCGCGGCCTCGCTCCACGACGTGACGCCGCGCGGCGGCGGCGCCTGCGGGAGCGCGGGGGTCGACATCGGCGGCGGAGGCCGCGCGTCGCCGTCGCGCGGCCACGAAGGATCGACGCGCAAGGCCCCCGGTTGCAGGGTGTCGCCGCTGTTGATCGCGAGCGCCGGCGCCGGGACGATCGCGCTCGTTTCGAGCCACGGCGGCGGGCGGTTCGTCGCCGCGCGTGGCGCGACGTAGGGCTCCGCGGTCGCCTGGGAAAACGGGAGCGCCGTGTCGACGGGCGCCCGCATGATCGCCGAGATCTCGTGGACCGCGGTGCCGTGATCGTCGCTGGCGTGGGCGGCGGCGCGCTCGATCGGCGCCGCCTCGACGCCGCACTGCTGCTGGATCTCGGCCCACGTGAGCGGGCGAGCCAGCTGCTCGAGCAGCACGACGACCCGCCCCTCGTCGTGCGGGCCGTGGACGCCGATCTGGCCGCGCCACGTCAGCGTGCAGACGCCGCGATCGGTGTCGATCCACAGCGTGTCACAGGCGAGGCTCACCTCTTCCAGGCCGCCGTTGCGCTGCACGAACGCGCGGGGCCGCTGGTTGGGGAGCTTCGTGACGAGGCGGGGATGCTGCGGCGTCAGGTTCTCGAGCATCAGCACCGCCCCGGGCTCGATGCGATCGGTCTGCTGGTCCGGGGGCGCGGCGTTGAAGAACGACGCGTCGAAGTCGTCGGGGAGCAGGTAATCGTCGAGCCGGCCTTCGGGGAACGAAGCGGCCGCGGCGCCGAGGCGGATCCGGCGCGACGGCCAGCTCGCGGCGATCGGGCCGAAGCCGACGGGCGCCATCGCGTCCGGGCGCATGCCGTTCGGGCCCGGCGGCATCTGCAGGTTCGGCAAGGGCCCGCCCGACCGAGGATCGACGCGCACCCCGACCAGGTTGTCCGGGCCCACCGCGGCGCGCTCGTAGCAGAGCTGCATGCTCACGAACGGGGGCCCTTCGCGAAGGCCGCCCTCGGGTGTCCACGCGCGGTCGCCGCACACCTCGATCGTCTTGTCGATCCCGGCGAGGCCGAGCCGCGCGAGCAGCGAGCGCACCGGCGTCTTGCTGGGCGCGAATGCCTTGCCGACCACCATCACGTCGGCGCGCGGTTTGAAGGGCGCGAAATCGCTGGGCACCCGGACGCTGCGGTTCGGATCGTCGTCCCAGAAGCCGTCGCCGTGGCTGGGATCGTCCTGCTGTCGCGCGAACCGGAGCTCGACGGGGCGGAGCTCGTACGTCGCCTTGCAGACCACGGTGAGCACAAAGCCGCCGGAGCTCGGGCGCCACAGGAGCGACGCGACGCGGACCGGAGAGAGCGAGACGACATCCATGGGGCGCGGCACCCTGCTCCGCTGCTCGGGCGGGCGCAATCGCGACGGCGCAATTGATGTCGACACCGCGACGCAACTTCCATTCACACGCATCCGCGCCGTGTCTCACTTGATGTACGCTGCCCGAGAGGCTGCCCTTCATGCCGACGTCGAATTCGCAAACAGACCTTCCGAGCGTCGACGAGGCGCGCACGGGCATCGGCTCCGGTGGCCTGCGCGCCACGCTGAGCTTGCTGGCGACCACGCACAGCACGCCGGCGCCCCGCGCCCCGACGCCCGCGGGCCACGCCGCTCCGCCCCACGCGGCGCCCGCTCCCGCCGCGCGCCCCGCTCGCCCACCGGAGCACATCGCGCCCGCGCCCGCCGCCCCCTCGATCGACGTTCGACCGGCGCGCGGCGGAGCCGGAGCAACGCTCGTCAGCGCGGCGGACCTCCGCGCGATCATGACGCAGCTCTCCAGCACCAAAGTGCAGCGCTACCTCGAGCCGCTCAACCAGGCGATGGCCGAGTTCACGATCAACGTGCGCCTGCGCAAGGCGGCGTTCCTCGCGCAGGTCGCCCACGAGAGCGGCGAGCTCGCGTGGTTCCACGAGTTCGCTTCGGGCATGGAGTACGACCTCTCGCGCAACCCGCGAAAGGCCCGCGAGCTCGGCAACGTGAACCCGGGCGATGGCCCGCGCTACAAGGGGCGCGGCCCGATCCAGCTCACTGGTCGCAACAACTACCGCGCGTGCGGGCGCGCCCTCGGGCTCGATCTCGAGGGCCAGCCCGAGATGGCGGTCGACCCTAGCGTCGCGTTTCGCACCGCGTGCTGGTTCTGGTCGACGCACGGCCTCAACCTGCTCGCCGATCAACAAGACTTCCGCGCGATCACTCGGCGGATCAACGGTGGCTACAACCACTACGCCGAGCGGCTCCGCTACTACGAGCTCGCCCTTCGTGTTTTGCACTGACGCCCCACGCACGAGACGGAGCCACGACGAATGCCCCTCGCCGGAAGAGTAGGTGACCTCGCCAAGCACGGCGCCGATCAAGGCCATGGCAAGCAGGGGTCGCCGGACGTCCTGATCAACGGCCACGCGGCGCTGCGCGTCGGCGATCCAGGCGAAAAGTGGCGCGCCGAGAAGGGCAGCCGCGGCGTGCTCATCAACGGCATCCCCGCGCATCGCCTCGGCGACGAGACGTCGCATCACACCGGCAACGGGCAGCTCGTCGAGGGCAGCCCCGACGTGTTCATCGGCGACCGCGGCGGCGGGCATGCGAAGGCCGAGCCGCACGCGCAGTCGCTGTTCGTGCAGGTGTCGGACGCGCTCGACCGCGCGATCGAGGAGGTGAAGGTGCGGATCAGCTGCCCGCACAAGGACGACGAGCACCGCACGATCACCGGCAGCACGACGCTGAGCGGCCTCTGCTCCAGCGCCACCGTGATGGTGCAGAAGGCGCTGCAGAAGGGGACGTGGGATCACGGCGCGTCGAGCGGCGAGATCGTCGCTCCGGCGCACTCGCACGTCGAGGCGGCCCCGATCGCCAAGGCGCCCGCGCCGGCCCCTGCGCGCGCGAACGCCCCCGCGGCGGCGGCGCCGGCTGCAGCGAGCGCGCCCGCCGCGGCCCCGCCGGCTGCGCCCGTCACGCACGTCGTCCACGCGCCGGCCCCGCCGGCGACGCCCCCCGCGCAGCACGAGGTGCACCTCGTCCGTCCGACGACGCCGACGGCGCAGGTGACGCTCACCACGGTGCACAACTGGGTCGAGCTCGTGTTCCGCGCCTTCGGCCAGACGCTGCCCACGGCGGCCACCGAGATCGCCATCCTCGGCGTGCGCGAGGCCAGCCTCTCGGGCAAGGGCTCCGTCAACGATCTCGAAGCCGAGGCCGGCGAAGGGCACGCCGACAAGGTCACCTTCACGACCGAGGCGCGCGACGCGAACTTCGCCCATGCGACGACGTGGAACGATCTGCTCTTCATCGCCTACACCGACTCGACGCCGGCGAAGGCCCAGCACGTCGAGGTCTTCGAGTGCACCATCGACGCCGGCGAAGGCGAGAGCGCGCTCGGCGTCCCCGTCACCCTCGAAGGCAAGCTCTACTCGGGGCGCCCCGGCGGCCACATCAGCAGCCGCTACCCCGGCAGCGACATCTGCCTGCACCTCTTCAGCGAGACGATGGGCAAGATGGCGCTGGCCCGCGACTGCACGCGCAGCGCTCGGACCTTCAACGACATCGCGAGCGCCAGGAACAACGCGACCAACTGGCGCTTCGCCAGCGTCGAAGACAACGCGTCGATCCACATGCACTTCGGCGCGGAGGGCGGCACCGTCGGCAGCTGGTCGACGGGCTGCACGGTGCTCCACCACCACTACTTCATCAGGAACAAGGCCGGCGCGCGCGTGCCGGATCCCGCCGCCGTCCGTTACAAGCGCTTCATGGAGCTCTACCGGGGCGCGGCCAACAAGAACAAGATCCCCTACCTCGTCGTCTCCAGCGAGTACGTGCGCAACTACGCCGAGTGGGCCCGCCTCGTCGGCGCGACGCCGGCCGAGGGCAGCAAGTCCGCGAGCGTGATCCTCCGCGACAAGCTGCGATCCCCCGCGGGGATGGAGGGGCGCTACCTGCCGTCGTTCATGACGACGTCGTTCGCGAACGAGGTCAGCGCCCTGGAAACGAAGGCCGGGACGAGCGCCGCCCACGCGGCCAACCTCAAGAGCTCGCTCGAGCTGGCGACGTTCACGCTCTCGATCTGATCGCGGTCGAGCGCGCTGCGCGGAGGGCGCAGCGCGCTCGACCGACGCCCCTCAGCGGCGCCGCGCGGGCGGAGGCGCGGGAGGCGGCGGCGGAGGGGGCCAGATCCGCGCGAGCGCGTCGGCGGGTACGGGGTGGCGCGCGGCCTCGCCGTGCTGATCGCCGAGGACCTCGTCGACGTAGCCGACCCGATCCGCGGGCGTGTGCGGATCGACGACGTAGTGCGTCCCATCCGAGCTGAACTCTCGTCCGCCGTTGTAGCGACGGATCGCCGCGCGGATCACGACGCCGAGCGGCGCCTCTGGCAGGCCCGGGTTGGCCTCGCGCAGGTTGGCGAGATCGTGGCGACCACGCTCCATGTAGACGTTCTGGAAGCTGCTGATCCCTTCGCTCACGTTCCGCTTCCAGTTCCAGAAGATGCGCGGGAAGAGGTTGCTCGGCGTGGTGATCCGGTTCGGCGGCCAGCGCCATTCGTCCGCGGTCGGATCGCGCTGCACGATGCCGACGCCCGACGGCGGCCCGTAGAGCGGCGCCTCGTTCTTGAACTGCGCGAGCGAGTGGTTCGACTCGTGGCAGAACATGCGGAGGAAGAGCCAGGCGAGATCGCCGGCCTTGTCGACGATCATCGCCTCGACCGCCGCGCGCGCGACGTTCTGGCCGACGACCTTGAAGCCGTTCACGACCTTCACCAGCGTCACGTTGGCGAGCTCGGGCCCGCCCTCGAACGTCGCCTTGAGCTCGAGATCGCCGCCGACGAGCTCCGCGGGCGCGAGCAGCACCGTCTTCGCCTCGTTGGGCTTGGTGGTGAAGGTGCCGGCCGCGAAGCGGAACTCCTGCATGCGGTAGCCGCGGTCCGCGTCGGCGTCGCGCACGCGGTACGAGCCGGTGATCGTCGCCTCCCAGCGGACGGTGCCCACGGTCGTCTCGTTCCCTTGCACGAGCACCCGCGCCTTCAGCTCGATCGACGGCATCGCGGGATCGGGGCCGAGGTAGGTCCCCGGCTCGATCGGGAACTTCGTGGCCGGCGCGGGCGAGAGGACCTCGACCACGATCGGCACGACGTGAACGGTCGGCTTGGCCTTCGGCGCGGTCTGCGCCGGGGTGTGGCCCACAGGGATCACCGCGGGCGGCGCGGCGGCTCTCGTCGCGGGCGCCGCGGCTGTCGCAGCCGGCGCAGCCGACTTCGCGACCGGCGCCGACGCGGGCTTCGCTGCGGGCGCCGCGGCCTTCACGACCATCGCGGCGGGGGTCGCCGGCGGATCGCCGATCTTCACGTGGTACGGCCCGGCCTTGTCTACGGGCAGCCGCACGTGACCGGCGCCGTCCGTCACCTGCCGCGGCGAGGTCGTGCCGTCGGCATGCTCGACGTGCACGCGCGCGCCTGCGAGCGGCAGCCCCTCGAAGAGCAACTGGAACCACACCAGATGATCGATCAGCGTCGCCGGCTTCGCCGCGTCGGCCGCCTTGGTGATCTTCGGCGGGTTGATCTGCACGTACGGCATGCCCTGGATCACCACGGTGCCGCCGGCCTTGATCTTCACCTCGTGCTGCGCGGTGACCGTGATGTTGGGCCCGTCGAGCACGATGGTCGCGCCCCCGGTGGTGATGGTGATCCGCCTGGCGATGATCTCGCGCCGCGTGTCCATCGGCTTCAGGTCGGGCTGGCCCATCGCGCCGACGTGCGCGTCGGTGATGCCCGCCATGCGCAGCTCGTGCATGCTGCCGACGGTGATGGCGTCCTGGATGGCCACCGTCGTCCCGAGGTGCGCGCCGATCACGCTGACGCGGTCGCCCCCGATCTCCTCGCGCTCGTCGTGGAGCACGACCTTCTCGAAATCGCGCTCGGCCCGCAGGGACAAGCGCTCGCGCCCGGCGGTGTCGTCGAAGGAGATCTCGTTGTAGCCAGGCGATTTCGGCGACGACGAGCTGCGCCAGACGCTGTGGGATTTGCCCGCGGGCAGGCCGTGCGGGAGCGGGTTCTCGCCGTCGTGGACGCGGCCGATCACGATCGGCTGATCGGGGTTGCCCTCGTAGAATGCGACGAGCACCTCTTGCCCCACGCGCGGGACGGCGATCATGCCGAAGCCAGCGCCGGCCCAGCCGTCGTCGACGCGGACCCACGCGCTGCGATGGTCGTCGTGGATGCCCTCGCGATCCCAGTGGAAGCGCACGCGCACGCGGCCGAACTCGTCGGTGTGGATCTCCTCGCTCGCGGGGCCGACCACGACGGCGCTCTGGATGCCCTCGACCCGCGGCCAGCTCACCCGGCGCGGCGGGCGCACCTTCGCGGACGCGAACGCGGCCACGACGTTGACGACCAGCGTCTGATCGACGCGCCCGTCGATCCGCGTCTGCGTGACGAGCAGCCGCTGGTCCACGGCGATCTCCGGGCGCGGGGCGCCGGCGATCGTGAAGACGCTCCCGGGCGCGAGATCGACGAGGCTGGTGGCGAGCTCGACGCGGCGGCGATCCTCACGCACCGCCTGGAGTCGGCGCTCGGCGAGCGCGTTGCCCTGGTGCTCGTCGGATCGCGCGTGGCTCTGATCGTCGGCGACCGGCGTATCGTTCGCGGCGATCGACGCCGCCGGTACGTCGGCGATGGCCGAGCCGGGCGCATACGCGTAGCGCTCGAGCTTCGCCTCGCCGGGTCCCGCCGCCTCGGCTCGGTAAGCGAGCGCGAAGTCCGGCCGCCGAAAATCGTAGTCGGCGATCGTGACGGCGCCGTTCTTCATCTGGTGCGCGACGCGCACGTCGGCGACGAAGGGCAGCGCCTGGGTCGGGCTCAGCTCGCTCGTGAACTTCACGCCGGCATGCCGCGTCTCGGCGCGCTCGGGGCCGTCGGCGAGCACGAGGTGCGAGGCGCCGTCGCCCCGCTGATCGTCGAAGAAGTAGCTGATGCCCGCCTCTTCGAGGAGGCGATCGAAGAGCTCGAGATCGCTCTCGCCGTACTGCACGCGCACCTCGTGGCGCGCGAGGAGCTCCTCGGTGACGAGGGTCGTGACCTCGATCTTCCACTCCGCGAGCAGCGCCTGGACCATCTCGAGCGCGGTCTGGTGCTGGAGGATGCGGTGACCGCGGCGCTGCGAGAGCAGCCAGAGCCGCGGCACGATCCGCAGCATGTAGGTGGTGAGGCCGCCGGGCTCGACCTCCATTTGCTCGACGAACGACACGACGCCCGAGAAGGCGCGACGCCCGAGCGAGCCCTCGTCGATCCGCAGCGTCGCCTCGGCGCCGATCAGGCGCTCGAAGTCGAGATCGCTGTCGGGCGTCACCGCGGCGAACGCCACTTCGAACGGCGACGACAGCCCCTCGGCGATGTCGATCGAACGCACGGACATGCCGTGGCCCGCATACGACGGGATCTGGATCTCGACTGTCACTGGGCGCTCTCTCTCAATCGCAGTTGATCTTCACGTTGGGGCCGCCGCGGATGATCACGTCACCCTCGTGCGCCACGATGGTGATGTTCCCCTTGGCCTCGAGCGCGATGTCCGGCCCGTGGAAGGTGATCGTCGCCTCGCCGGTGGTGGCGACGATGCGCTTGTCGGTCATCTCGAAGCTGGTCGGCGTCGCGCCGACCGTGACCACGTGGCGCGTCCCGACGAAGGTCGAGTCCGCCGCGCCGACGATGGCCGTGCGGCTCTTGCCGACGGCCACGGTGCGATCGGCGCCGGTGCGCTCCATCTCGTTGGCCTTCACCAGCTTGTGCAGGTCGCGCTGGGCGCGCAGGTTGACGAGCTCGGCGCCCTTCTTGTCCTCGAACATCAGCTCGTTGTAAGCGGGCGCGGCCGGCGTGCTGGGCGAGGACTGGGTCTTCCAGCCGCTGCGCGTCTTGTGGTCCGGCAGCTTGTACGGCACCTGATTGCGGGCGTTGTACACCCGGCCGATGATCACCGGTTGATCGGGATCCGCTTCGAAGAAGCTGACCGTGACCTCCTGACCGACGCGCGGGATCACCATCATCCCGAAGCCGGTCCCGGCCCAGCCCTGGCTCACGCGCACCCAGCACGAGCTGTGGTCATCGCGCACGCCCTCGCGGTCCCAGTGGAACTGCACGCGCACGCGGCCGAGCTCGTCCGTGTGGATTTCTTCGCCCTTCGGGCCGACCACGATCGCGCTCTGCACGCCGCCGATCCGCGGTCGCGGCGTCACCTTCGCGGGCCGGAACGGCGTCGCGGCCGGCACCGCGCGCCCGCTCACCGACCACTCGCCGCCGACCGTCCCGTCGATGCGCTGCTCGATCGCGAGGAGGAGCTTCGGCGCCGCGATCTCCGTCTTCGGGTGGCCGCTCATCGAGAAGACCTCGCCCGGCGCGAGATCGATGGCGTTGGTCTCGAAGGAGACGATCTCCTTCGTCGCGCGCATGGCCTCGAGGCCGCGCTTCGCCAGCGCCATCCCCTCTTTCTCGTCGGCGCGCGCCGCGTGCACCGCGCTTGGCTTTCCCTCGTTCAGGAAGGCGCCGGGGGCGTACCCGTACTGCTCGAGCGGGCCCTCGACCCCATCCGCCGGTGTGGCCTTGCCGAACAGCGGATACTCGACGCTCCCGCGAAACTCGAAGTCGCGCAGCGTCACGTTGCCCGGGCGGATCTCGCGCGCCACGCGCACCTTGGTGATGATCTCGCGGTCGAGCTCGAGGCGCGCGTGGTCCACGAACCGGAGCGGGGCGCCCGCGCGCGGCTCTCGCCGCTGCGGCTGGTCGGTGAAGATGGGGTACGTGCCCTTCGCGGCGTCGAACGCGAACCGGTACGCGATCCCCGCCTCCTCCAGGAGGCGGCTGATGAAGGCGAAATCCGTCTCCCCGTACTGCACGCAGTACTCGCGCCGAGCGTGCATCGTCGCGTCGAGCTGGAGCTCGTGCTCTATGCCCCACTCGTGGAGGATCTTCCCGACGATCTCCGGCAGCGTGGCGTGCTGGAAGATCCGGTTGTTCTGTCGCTGCGTCAGCATCCACATCGTCGGCGCGATGCGAACGAGGTACGACGACAGCCCGGTCGCCTCGGCCTGGAGCTGCTCGAAGTGGCAGCAGATCCCCCGCCACTCGCGCGCCAGCCCGCCTGCGTCGACGCTGGCGTGCTCGATCCGCAGCGTCGCGGGCTGGCCGATGATGGTCTCGAAATCGATATCATCGAGGGGCGAGAGCCCGATCACCGAGACGTCGAACAGCGTCGAGATCCGCTCGGTCGCGGTGAAGTGCCGGACCGAGAGCGAGTCGTGCGCCGAGGCGAAGGACAGATTGAGGCTCTGCGGCATGCGCGCAATCTAGCCGTTTCTCTCGCGACCTCGAAGAATTTCGCGCGGTGACGCGCCGGATCTCTCGCGCCGACCACCGCGCTCTCGCGCGCCGCGCCGACCGGAGTCACCGTCGTCGGGCACGCGCGCCCTGCCCCTCCGGTGCGCCGACGCGACGGCTCCGACGACGCCCGCCCGCCGAGCGTGGGAATCAATCTTCGGCGCCGCCGCCGCCGAGAGGGCCATAGCCGAGCTCGTGGCCAATCTGGTGGGCGGCGTCGAGCAGGCCAATGTACCGGGTCAGAGCGCCAATGGCGCTGGCGTCGGGATCGAGCGCCACCGGCTGGCCGTTCGCGTCGAGGACCAGCATCGGCGCTCCGAACGCGTCGAGGATCGGCTTGCCCTGCGCGTCCTTCTGGGGCTCGTACGAGGCCATCAGGAGCTGATTGGCATGCTCGATCATCCGCGAGGCGATGCCGCGATCGACCGATTTGCCGTCGATGAGCTCGGCCCCGTAGCGGCGCGCGATGTAGGTGTAGCCCGTCGCGGGATCGCGGAAGCGCGCCTGCTCGGCCGCGTCGACGTTGACGCCGCCCACCTGGCCGTCGATCCAGATCCGGGCCTTGTCGACCAGGTTCATGTCGGTGTTGAGCCGCGAGAACGACTCCACGAACAGCAGAGTCCCGAGCTGCTGCTTGTACCCGATGTTCGGGAACAGCACCTTGGCGCCGCTCGGCCGCTTCGGCGTCGGCGCGGTGAGATCGAGCAACGACGGTGACGGCGTGGCCCCGGCGGTGACGAACGGAGCCACGGTGTCCCAGTCCTCCGCCAGCATGCCGCCCACGAGGCGATCGAGCGCGGGCCCGAGATCGTTGCGGAAGTTGATCTTCACGCCGCGGCCGTCGAGGAAGTTCTCGCGGCTGATGGTGAAGAGCGTGGGCCGACCGTCGGTGAGGGCGCGCATGGCGAGCGTCTTCTCGGTGGAGAAGCCGGCGTGCTTCATCCAGTGCAGGTAGTCCCACGAGCCGCCGGCGGCAGGGCCGCTGTCGTACTCTTCCCCGATGTAGCGGCCGTCGACGATGCCAATCGTGAAGGCCTTGGAATTGCCCGTGGCGAGGTCGTAGATCGCGTGATCCTGACCGGGGCCCTTGGCGCCGGCGGCGTAGGCTCCGGGCTCGGGCATCAGGGCAGCCCGCGTCAGGAAGTTGAACATCTCGGTCTCGGCCACGAGGCCGGGACGGTGCCAGTCGTCCTCGGAGGCGATCTCGTCGAAGGCCTGGGCGCCGAACTGCCGGTAGAACGCCGTCGAGTTGGCGACGAGCCAGTGATACGAGCGGATCCGCTCGAAGTACCGGTCGGCGACCTGGGCCGGGATGTTCTCGAACTGGTACTCGCGGTTCTGGCGGCGGAAGTACCCGAACGGATACCCGAGGTCGAACTTGCGAACGGTGTTGACGGTGACCTCGTAAGGATCGGCGCCCGCGTCGCTGTCGTTGACGTGAAAGTACGAGTTGTGGTTCGTGCCCCAGCGGTAGAACCAGCGCACCTGATCGGCGCCCGTCTTCGCGTCCTTGCCGGTATGCCAGAAGGGCGCCTCGCCGTTGTTGCCGGGGAGCGCGTCACTCTGGAAATCGCGCCACGCGGCGTGATCGCGCGGAGCCGGCGCGCAGACCTTCCCGTGGACGATGCGCCACTCGCCGATGGCCTTCTCCTCGGCCGTCGCGTCGCGGCAGTCGCGCGCGGCGTCGAAGACCTTCATCCCGCGGGCAACCTCGGTGTAGTGCGTCGGCCAGGTGCCCGGCCCGAACTTGGCGTGGGTGCGCATCACCCGATCCTCGTCCGAGAGCTGGCTCTCGAGGCGCGGAGCGAACGAGTGCTGAGCCTTGGAGTCGAGGCCGCCGTGGGCCGCGTCGTCGAAGGTCTCGAGCACGCGACCGTAGAGCGCGTTCATCACGTGCTGATCGTAGGTGCCGAGGCCGACCGTCTCGCCGAAGCGCTCGATCTGGTATTCCATCACCGACGAGTTGGCGAAATAGAGCACGCCGGGACGTGATTCGTCGGCCATCCCCTGCTCGTCGGCCGTCTCGGGATCGAGGTAGCGCGGGCCCATGCAGGTGTCGGCGTCGCCGCTCCGCGGCTTGCCCTCGCACGATTTTGCGGCCTTCCCCTCGCCCGTGCGGAGCTGCCAGTACTGCGGGTTGTAGTTGGGCGCGTCCCACGAGGAGGCGAACTCGTGGAGCATCCCGAGCGAGTGGCCCATCTCGTGGATGGCGATCCCCTTGAAGGCCTCGATCCAGAGATCGTGGTAAATCTTCTCGCCGCGAGCCTTGCTATCCATCCCGGCGTACTTGTCCTGGAAGTGCTTCGCCAGGCCTGCGAGGTCGACGCTGCCGAGGATCGGAGCCTCGGAGTCCATGAAGCAGACCCCGTGGAGGCGGAGCTTCTCTTCGACGAGATCGTGCCAGGCGTTGATCCGCCCGCTGTCGAGGCCGCGGAGCGGAGAGGCCTTGTCGAGCACAGCCTCGCTCATCGGCGTGCTCGGATCGAGGCCGAGCGCGCCCACCATCCAGTGCGGATCGAGGATCTGCGCCTCGTGGACGGTGCCCTTGAGCGGCGCGACCACGGCGTCGAACTCGAGCTGCGACGTCGAGGCTTCGAGCGGATCGGCCGAGGCCGATTTCTGCATCGTCACGTAGGATCTGTACTGCTCGGCCACCGTCGCCCCGGCGAGCTTGGCAGCGTTCGCCGTCTGCATCGCGTGCACGGCGTCGACGGCGCCGACGCGCTTCTCGAGCTCGGCCTCCGAGAGCGCGGCCGGCGTGCTCCCGTTCTCGAGATAGTGCGCGTACGTCGCGGCCGGCGCCCCGTCGGTGAGATCGGTGGCGCTGAGATCGCCCATCGCGAGCTGCAAGGTGTCGCGCTGCATCGCCGCGGCGTACGTCGCCGATCGGCCCATGATCTGCGCCGCCGCGCCCACGATCCGCCCTGTTATCGGATCGGCGTTCCAGTCGGCGATACCGCCCCAGGGCGCGCGCGACTCGTGCGGCCAGTAGAACAGGAAGTTGTGCCGGAGATCGCCGACCCGGGCCTGATAGCCAGTCTCCCCGCAGGTGTCGTGACGATCGTAGGCGCGGACCGGGTTGTGGCAGAGCGTCAGCGCCGGAGTCGGCTCCTTCGGCTGATCGACGAGCCAGGCGCCGTAGCTGAGCATCACCTTGTCCGGCGCGAAGAACTGATCGTGGCACCAGGCGCGCTCTCCGCCGGTGCGACGACACTCCACCTCGCGCGCCGAGGCGATGGCGTTGCTCATGAGCTGATCCCACGAGTGGGCCAGATCCTCGGCCGCGCCGCGGGCGAGGACGTCGCCGTGCCCGCCGAGGCGATCCTGGAGCTCGTCCGGCATCTCCTGGTTGACCCAGTAGCCGATCGTCTTGATCTGCCGATCGCGGTAGGGGATCGTGCATTTGCCGGCGAAGACGTCGCACTGCGATCCGGTGCTGCCCTGGTAGCCCGTCGTCGCGTTGGCGCACGCGTCGGCCGTGCCGTCGCCGTCGGCGTCGTCGCCCGAAGCACACGAGACGCCGTCCTGGTGGCTCTTCTTCCAGCTGTCGTGGATGTGGGCGAAGCGATGATAGAGCTTGTCGACGTAGCCATAGCCGGGATCCCAGCCCTGCTGTCCGGGCGTGACCGTGCCGACCTCGAGGCTGTCGCCGATGCCGCCGGGATTGCCGATCACGTCGAGCGGAGCGGTGGTGTTCTCGAGCGGCTCGAAGTCGTCGTCGGGATCGATCTTGAGGTACGAGCTGCGGACGACGGCCTCCTGGGCGTTGCAATCGTAGGTGGCCGATCCCGTGTAAATGCCCACGAGCGCGCACGTCGGCACGGTGCCCCCGCCGCCGAACGGCGACGCCGCCTCGGCCGGCGCGATCGAGAAGTGGTTGGTGACGTCGAAATAGCCCTTGTCGGCGTCGAAGTGCGGAGCGTCGTCCTTCGTGGGATCGGTCTCGTCGAAGGCCAGCGGCGTGACGTCGATCTTGCCGAAGATCTTGCCGAGGAACATGTCGCCCCACATCGGGTTGTCGACGAGGTTCTGCGACCAGTCGATCCGCATGCTCTCGCGCTCGTTCCACGGGCGATCCGTGGTGTTCTCCTCGATGATGTTGCCCTCTTCGCCGGTGGTGGGGTTGTAGGTCCGGCGGATGTCGAAATGGCTCCTGATCTTGTAGGCGGCGATGATGGCGCCGCTCGGATCCTTCGCCACGGTGCCCCGGTCGTCAGCCCCCTTGGAGATCTGGTAAGCCTTGCGCCCGATCAGCAGATCCTCGGTGATTTCCCAGCGGATCCGGTCGACACCGCTCCACGATCCCACGCCGATGAGCGACTGGCTGGCCGACCCGTCGACCACGTAGTTGCGCCAGTAGAACTCGGGGTCATCCGTCCCGTCGCTGAGCTTCGCGCCGACGAAGAAGTGTTTATCGAGGGCGCCGGGCTGAACCCTGGTGATCGGCGCGCGTTCCTGCGCACAGCCCATCAGCGCGGAGACAAAAAGAGGCACCAGCCCGAGCCGGGCAATTCGCTTCAGATTCATGGGTCCTTCCCTGGGGACGAGTGTCGCCCTGCACGAGGGGGGCGCGAGACCGCGCTGCCAGGGAGTGAGCAAGCGATAGGCCAATGCGGAAAGGCCTGGAAAATGCGGAACGGCACCGCCCCGCGATGGACGCGTGGAGCGACGCCGTTAACGGATTGACCGTCGCTCCGCTAACGCTTCAGGGTGCGCACGCCTCGAAGCGCATCACCTTGCCCTGAACGGCGTCAGTCCAGCAGACGCCGTTGGGACACGCGACGAGGCCGGCGTCCTCGATCACCGTGTCGACGATCGTCGTCGGCGCGGCGCCGGAGGACGAGCCGCGGGTGATGAACGTCGGCCAGATCAGGTCCGTGTCCGTGCTGTCCACCACGCCGCCGCCCCAGTACACGCTGGTGCCGTCCACGGCGAGCGCCTGCGGGAAGCGCTGTGTGGCGAGCGTCACCGCGGCGCTGCTCCCGTCGAGAGCCAGCTTCGTCACCTTCCCCGGCCCCTGGGTGTTGTCGGCGTGGAGCGTGACGTCGTCCGTCCAGTAAATGTTCGTCGCGTCCACCGCGACGGCGCCCCAGCTCGACAGGCCAGACGCCAGCGTCGTCGCAGCTCCACCGTCGATGGGCGCCTTCATCACCGAGCCCGAGCCGAGCTGCTCGCCCGTCGCCGACCAGTAAACATTCTCGGCGTCCAGGGCGAGGTTGAGCGAGCCGATGACACCGCTGCTGCCGGGCGAAAAGAGCGTGGTCGCGTCGCCGCCGGAGAGCGGCGCCTTCATGATCCGGCCGTCACCGCGGTTGCCCCGGTACACGCTGGTCGCGTCGAGGACGATGCTCCCGGCGCTGCTCTGGCCGCCGGCGATCAGCGTCACCGGGCCTCCGCCGACAGGCATCGTCTTCACCTCGTCGCCGCTCGACCAGTAAACCCGGCTGGCGCTGGCCGCGATGCCTTGCGGGTGAAGCTGGTTGCTCGCCAGGACCACCGGGGTTCCGCCGGTGATGGGCACGCTCAACACCAGCCCTGTGCCCTCGGGCGTGCCCTGGGGATCGTCCGTCACGACGTAGAGTGTGTCCCCGAAGATCGCCATGGAAGCCGGGAAATTGAGGCCCGAGGCCAGCGTGGTGACGACGCCGCACGCAGTCCCGGACAGCGATGGATCCCCCGACGAGCCGCCTCCCGTTCCGGTGGACGTCCCACCCGACGAGGCCTGCGGCAGCTCGCCGAGGTTCACCGTGGGCGCGCAGCCGAGCGCGGCGGCCGAGATCAGCGAGGCCAGGATGGCGTTGAAGCCCGAGCGACGAGACGAGCTCTTCATTGAAACTACCTCCATGTCAGTACACTCCCCATCAGCCATCGGCCGTGAGTGTCCGGGCGCCGTGGAATCCATCACGGGAATCGGACGTGGAGCCCGACGAGGGCGCGCGCCGTCCCTTGCGGCGGCTGGAAGACCTGCCCGGCCTGCGTGACGACGAAGCGATCGCGCGCGAGCACCACGAGCCCGTCGAGCTCGATCGTCAGGGCGATGCGCGAATCGAGGTGCGCCGCGCCGAGGAGGGCGAGCTCCGGCGCGAGCCACGGTCCGGTCGCCGTGGTGGGCGTGGTGACGCCGACGCCCGACGCCACGAACGCGCCGGCCTCGAAGCCCGCGCACGGGCCGAGATCGATCCGGCCTTCGACGAGCATGCGGCAGTAGCGCAGCGCGCCGGCGTAGAGCGCGATGTCGCCGCCCACGGCCGTGCGCGAGGCGAGCCTCGCCCGCTCGGGGAGCCACGCCGTCGCGCGGAGCTCGAGGCGGCTCGGGCCGACGGCGAGCCGGACGCCGACGCCGAAACCCGGCGCGGGCCCGGGCAACGACGTGAAATCGACGCCGCCGATCACCGCGACGTCCCACACGCGGGGGCTCGACGCGTCGACCGCAGCGGGCGGGATCACCGGCGGCGCGGGATCGACGTCGCCGCTCGTCGATGGCGGCGACGCGACGGGCGGCGGCGAGATCGGCGCGGCCTCCGCGGGCGCGGGCGCGTCGTCGTCGCTGGCGAGCGCGAGGATCACCGCGGCGGCGCCGGCGACCTCGGCGCAGGTCGCTCCGTCGACGCGGCGCTCGCGGATCCCGCCCTCGGGATCGGTGATCACGAGGCGCAGGTGATAGGGCCCGACGGCGTCGCGAGTGATCTGCGCGTCGACCTCGGTCATCGCCCGCGACGTGGACCGCGGCCGCGCGACGAGGCGATCGATCTCCGCGCGGAGCTGCGTTTCAGCAGGGCATTCCGGGGGCGCCGATCAGCGCAGCGCCGGGCCCGCGGAGGCCGGCCCGGCGGCGTGAGCGCCCCGCGCCGCGGAGACGACGAGGCCGACCACGAGCGCGCAGCGAGATCGGGTTCGGGCACGCGCGAGCACGGCCGGCACCGTAGAGCGCGGCTCTCCGCGTCGCTACCCGCACGCGACGTCCGCGCCTGGATCGCGCGCCGTTCCGCCTCGATCGCGTTGACACGAGCGCCCGAGCTGACCGATCCTCACCACGCGCCGCCGCGACGAATGCGGCTGGCCCGGGGAATGAAATCGATGATCTCTACCTGGCTGCTCCGATCGGCGATAAGCGGCGCCTTCGCCATCGTCCTCTACCTGGTCAGCGCCGGCGTCGTCGCGCGCTTCTGGAGCCGCGGAGTCGCGCGCTCGGTCGTCAAGCACGACTTCAAGCTCGGGATCATCTCGCTCGTGTTCGGCTCGCCCGTGATCCAGGGCTTCGCGATGACGTCGGAGCGCTACGGCATCGGGCGGATGTACAACGACGTCGCCGAGCGAGGGTGGCTGTACTGGGTCATCAGCTTGCCGCTCTACATCCTCTGCTGGGACGCGGTCTTCTACGTCACCCACCTGGTGCTGCACATCCCGTACGTTTATCGCAAATCCCACTTTCGACACCACAGCTGCCGGCCGCCGGTGCCGTGGTCAGGGATCGCCATCGATCCTTTCGAGACCATCCTCTCGGGGATCCTGCCGTACACGGTGCCGCTGTTCATCTTCCCGTTCCACCTGACCACGGTGTACGCGCTCAACATCCTGTTGATGGTCTGGGCGACCCTGGTTCACTCGTCGTTCAACTGGTCGGGCAACGCGATCATGCTCTCGCCGCAGGACCACAACCTCCACCACGCGTTCGGCCTCAAGAACTCGAACTTCGCGGCGGTGTTCACCTTCTGGGATCGCCTCGGGAACACGCTCAATCGCCGGCAGACGCCGCCGTGGTGGGGCAAGGACTCGTGGACGCCGCGGGGCGCGGTGAGCGCCGCCCCGGCGACCGACGAGACCTTCGTGCCCGACACGTCGAAGCCCTGATCGCGTCGCCCGCGACTGCACCCCGGGGAGGGGCGGAGTCGCGGTCGGGCTCGCGTCAAAGGCAGCTTCAGGGATCGAGGGGGTTCGGCTCCGACATGCCCGGCATCGAGATGCCGGTCTGCGCGGGCAGCGTCGGCTCCGGCGACAGGTAGGGCTGCTGCTGCATCACCGGCTGCTCCGGCGTCATCGGCGCCTGCGGGATCCCGGGCTGCAACGGCTCTTGCGGGCTCCCGGGCTGCGGCGGCGTCAACGGCTGCTCCGGGCTCCCGGACTGCTGCGGCGTCAACGGCTCCTGCGGGTTCCCGGGCTCCTGCGGCATGGGGATGGTGCCTTGCGGCGGAGCGACCGAGGGCTGCTGAGGAGTCGCGATCTCCTGCGGCGGCGTGGCCTGCTCCTCGGGGAGGATCACCGCGTCGAGCACGTGAATCACCCCGTTGCTGGCCACGATCTCGGGATCGGTCACCTCCGACGAAGCGATCATGAAGCCGTCGGGCGTGGCCTCGATCGGGAGCTGCTCGCCGCCGAGCGTGACGACGGCGCCCATGGTGCGGATCGCGCTCGTGTTCAGGCGACCCGACGCGACGTGGCCGAGGAGGACGTCGCGGAGCTGCCCCTTGTTTTCGGGGCGGAGGAGCTGCTCGAGCGCGCCCTCCGGCAGCTTCGAGAACGCCTCGTCGGTGGGCGCGAAGATGGTGAACGGGCCCTCTCCCCGGAGCGTCTCGGTGAGATCGGCGGCGTCGATCGCGCGGCCGAGGATGCTGAACGAGCTGGTCCTCGCCACGACGTCGAGGATATCGCCCTGCTCGTAGCGCGTGCACGCCGCGGCGGCGTCGGTGACGGCCTCGCTCTCGGCGCAGCCGATGGGCGCCATCGCCGCGAGCAACCCCACAACCAGCATCGAGCCCCGGATGGTCGTTTTCATGCTTCCCTCTTTCAACAGATCTCGGGCCACACCCGCGGCCGAGTCGCTACGCCGCCAACGCAAGCAGCGCGCCCCGGGCAGTCGTCACCGCCGGTGACAGAGCCCCGCCGAGCCGCGGAGGACACGCAGAGACCCGAGGGTCCCGACGACGCGAAAGAGCCGACTGTCCGCGCGGACTCACGTCCTTCACCGGCTCGCGGTTTTCCGGGGCTCGGCCCCGACGGACAGGCGTGCTCTCGCCTCGGCGAAGGCGCGGCGGACAGAGAATGTCCATTCGTCGCTGGACATCGCGGGGCATGCCGGGCAAGACGGGTCGCACCGAGGATTCCATGGACCAAGACCACGACGAGACCGACGACACCGCCGCCGACGCGAGCGACGGGGCGGGGCGGCGCCGGCCAATCCGCCCCGAAGATCAGGATCCGAAGCTCTGGAAGGCCGACGGGTGGACGGCGCGGATCATCAAGAACGAAGACGACGACGGGTGGGCCGTCGAGATGACGAGCGACGGCGAGACCGAGCCGGCGCTCGTCGGCCCCTGGACGATGGGGCGCGACAAGAAGAACCCCAAGCCGATCGACACGAGCGCGTTCGCGACGCTGACGAAGACGGCCAACGAGATCCTGGCGCGGCACGCCCAGCAGCGCCGCGCGCAGCTCCACCGCAGCGTCACGGCCGTGAGCGCGACCGGCGCGCGCGTGCGCGTCGATCTCGACGTCGTCCCCGACGAGGACGATCCTCACGCGATGGTGACGGTGTTCGACGCCGCGGGCGCGACCGTGAGCCGCTCGCGCGTCGCGGCGAATTTCAAGCTCACCAGCGACAGCGCGCGGAAATGGGTCGACGAGGGCGGCTCGGAAGGCTGAGACGCCACGCCGACACACGCCGACAAACGGTTGGCGCTCGGACGGTCAGCTGAAAATAATTTCACCAGCCGGTATTCTGGTGCACCGCGGCTCCCGGGAAGGGCTCTATGCTCGCGGCATGCTGCACCTCTCTTCGTCTGCGCGGTCACCGCTCCTCGCCGCTCTCGTGGTCACCGTAGCTCTGGCCGCGCCGGCCTGCGGTTCCGGGTCGGCGGGCACCACGAGCACGGGTCAGGGCGGCTCCGGCGGGGCGCCGTCGACCGCATCGACCTCGAGCGCAGGCGGCGCCGGCGGGACCGTCGCGAGCGCGACGAGCGGCAGCAGCAGCACCGGAGGCGCGCCGGGCTGCACCGGCCCCGGCGACTGCCCCGACAGCGCCAAACCGCTCTGCGACGTGGCCTCGGGCGACTGCGTCGCCTGCACCCCCAAGCAGGACATGTGCCCCACAGGCCAGTACTGCACGCCCGCCAACGCGTGCGCCGTCGGCTGCACCGATCAGAGCGATTGCACTGTGGGTACGGTCTGCGATCCCGCGACGAACCAGTGCGTCGGGTGCATCGTCGACATCGACTGTCCCCTCGGCTCGGTGTGCGCGCAGGACAAGGCGTGCGTCGCCGGTTGCTCGGTCACGCAAGGGTGCGCCGGCGCCGACACCTGCTGCAACGCGGCCTCGTGCTTCGATCTCCAGACCAGCGTCACCCACTGCGGCGACTGCCTCACCGCGTGTCCCCTGCCCGCCCACGCCATCCCCACGTGCACCGGGGCCAAGTGTGGCTTCACGTGCGACCCGGGCTTCGACGATTGCAACCTGGATCCCGCCGACGGCTGCGAGCACAACAATCTCGAGGACGGCCCCTGCGCCTGCGCGCCCGGCAGCACCAAGAGCTGTTACACCGGCGCGCCCGGCACGCAGGACGTCGGCGTCTGCGTCGCGGGCACGCTCACCTGCCTCCCGAGCGGCACCGCGTGGTCGCCCTGCGTCGGCCAGGTGATCCCCGTCCCCGAGAAGTGCAACGGCCTCGACGACGACTGCGACGGCGCCCCCGAGGCCGCCGGCTGCGTGCCGTGCACCGCCGGCACGGGCTCCTGCAATGGCACCCTCGGCCAGTACTGCTCGAACGGCCTCGGTTACACCTACGAGAGCTGCGATCCCCTCGAAGGGATGACGTGCAACCCGCAGACCGGCCAGTGCATCGGCGTGTGCAGCCAGGCCTCGCTCGGCACGAGCTACCTCGGCTGCGACTACTTCCCCACGGTGACGGCGAACCTCGTCGATCCCCAGTTCCACTTCGCCGTCGCCGTGTCGAACACCTCGGCCAGCAACGCGACGGTGACGATCACCAAGGGCGCGGCCGTCGTCCAGACGGTGACGGTCGCGCCGAACAACGTGCAGATTGTCACTCTGCCGTGGGACCTCACGCTCAAGGGCCCTTCCGGCGGCTCGATCATCCCCTTCCCTGCGTCGGTGAAGGTGGCCCAGGGTGCCTATCGGCTCCGGTCGACCCAGCCGGTGAGCGTCTATCAGTTCAGCCCGCTCGAGTACACGCTGAACGGGGCCTTCTCGTTCTCTAACGACGCCTCGATCCTCCTGCCGACGTCGGCGTGGACGGGCACCTACCGCGTCGCCGCGCGCCACCATTTCGCGGGCGGATCCGGCTTCTACGCCGTGACGGCGCGGGACGACGGCACCGTGGTCACCGTCAAGGCCGCGCCCGGCGGCGGCACCGTGAAGCCGGGCGTCACCGGCATCCCCGCGAGCGGCAACGGCACGGTCACCCTCAACGCGGGCGACGTGATCGAGATCGTCACCAACGGCGGCACCAGCCAGAGCGATCCCGACGACGTGACTGGCACCCTCGTGTCGGCGACGAAGCCCGTCCAGGTGATCGGCGGGCATCAGTGCATCTACATCCCCGACACCACCGGCTACTGCGATCACCTCGAAGAGTCGATGCTGCCCTTCGAGGCGCTCTCGCTCTCGTACCTCGTGACGGCGCCGCTCGTGCCCACCACGCCGGCGACCACCAAGACCCAGTTCGTGCGGATCATCGCCACCAAGCCCAACACGGCCATCACCTACGATCCGCCGCAGCCCGGCGCCCCCTCGCTCCTCGCGCAAGCGGGCCAGTGGGCCGAGATCGCCGGGACCACGGCCGACTTCCAGATCAACGCGACCGATCCCGTCCTCGTGGCCACGTATTTCACCGGCCAGGACGCGGGCGGCAACATCGGTGATCCGTCGCTCTCGATCGCCATCCCGAGCGATCAGTACCGGAAGAGCTACCTCTTCCATGCGCCCACCAACTACAGCAGCAACTACGTCAACATCACGGCCGCGGTCGGCGTGCCGGTGACGCTCGACGGCGCCGTCGTCCCGGGCTTCGTCACCATCGGCAACAGCGGCTTCGCCGTCGCGCGCGCCGCGCTCTCGAACGCCGGCTCGGGCAACCACACCATCACCAGCAACCAGGCCTTCGGTATCAGCGTCTACGGCTACGGCCAGTACACCAGCTACTGGTACCCGGGCGGGACCGAGCTCACCAAGCTCCACAACTGAGAGAGAGAGCGAGAGGCCGTTCAGCGGCGCGACGCGGCGGCGAGGATCCGGCCTGGCATCTGCTTGAGCGAGAGCACCTCGTCGGCGGCGCCGAGATCGATGGCCACCTTCGGCATGCCGAAGACGACGCAGTCTTCCTGGCTCTGCACCAGGGTCGTCGCGCCGGCCTTCTTCATCGCGAGGAGGCCCTGCGCGCCGTCGCTTCCCATCCCGGTCAAGAGCACGCCGACGGCGCTGCGCCCGCACGTCTCGACGACGGAGTTGAAGAGCACGTCGACCGAGGGCGCGTGGCCGTTGACGCGCGCGCCGTCGCGGAGCTCGATGCGCTTGATCCCGGAGACCGAGCGGATCGTCATCTGCTGACCGCCGGGCGCGATCAGCACGCAGCCCGGCACGAGCAGATCGCCGTCGACCGCTTCGCGCACGTCGAGCGAGGTGGTGGCGGCGAGGCGATCGGCGAACGATCGCGTGAAGACCGGCGGCATGTGCTGCACGATCACCATCGGGGGACACCCCGGCGGCATCACCCGCAAGAGCTTCTCGATCGCCTGCGTACCGCCGGTGGAAGCGCCGATGGCGATCACCTGGCGCAGCGCGAGCACCGGCGTCGCGAGGCGCGCCGGAGCGGGGGCCACCTCGACGGCGCGCGCGCGCGGCGACTGCATGGCGCGCGCCCCGGCCTTGACGGCGGCGATGAGATCTTGCGCCATCTCCGCCGCGGAGTAGCCCGGTCCCGGCTTCGAGACGACCTCGACGGCGCCGGCGTCGAAGGCCTGCATCGCCAGCACGCCGCCGCGCGCCGTCAGGGACGAGACCACCACGACCGGCGTCGGGCGGAAGCGCATCAGCTTCCCCAGAAACGTGATGCCGTCCATCTTCGGCATCTCGATGTCGAGGGTGATCACGTCGGGCTCGGCCTCGACGATCTGATCACGCGCGGCGTACGCGTCGGGCGCGGTGCCCGCGACCTCGATGCCCGGATCGCGCGAGAGCACCCGCTCGAGCTGCGCCCGGATCGAGGGCGAGTCGTCCACGATGAGGACCCGCACCTTCGGCGTCGGCCGCAGGCTGGGAAATTCGGCGCGGATCATTTCAGGCTTCCCCGGCGAGGATCTGGAGCTCGAGCCGCTCGCCTTCGTCGGTCATCAGCGCGACGGAGAAGGGCGACGCCGCCGGGTCGGACGACGCCGTCGCGCGGACCTGCGGCACGCCGAGGTGCACCAGCGCGCTGGTGCCGAACACCCGCGCCACCAGCGAGCCCGCGACCACGTTGAGCATCTCGCCGACGGCGTCCTGCGTCCGCTCGGTCACCTCGGGATCATCGATCTCGATCCCGAGCATGTTGGCGGCGAACAGCGCCGCGAGGCCGGGGCTGGCGCGCACGAACAGCGCCCCTCGCTCCGGCCCGGAGAACGCCAGTGTCGCCTCGATGGCCCCGCCGCTCCAGGGCGCCGCGACCGCCGCGGGCTCGGTGAACACGAAGGCCACGTCTTCGAGGACCTGGGCCGCCACCTCGGACAGGGTCTCCACGGTAACACTGGTGCTCATCGCGGAATCTCGCTTTCACCGAGGATCTGGTCGATCATCACGCAGACGTCCTCCGGTCGGAAGGGCTTGGGGAGATAATGAATTCCGAGGCGCTTCAGGCGATCGATCCGGCCCTCGTTCCGCTCGGTCGAGATCACCACCACCTTCGTCGTCTGGAGCTTGCCAGTCTCGGCCAGGCGCTGGATCAGCTCGAGCCCGTTCATCTCTGGCATGTTGATGTCGACGAAGGCCAGATCGACCTGCTCCGTCGCGAAGACGGCGAGGGCCTCTATCCCGTTGCCCGCCTCGTGGATCGAGGCAAACTCGAGCTCCGCCATCCTGAACACGCGCCGGAGCATCTTCCGCATCAGCGGAGAGTCGTCGACGATGAGAACACTTTGACTCATGACCTGCCTCCGCGCGGTCCGAAAGCGATGCTATTCACAGATCCATCTCCTCGTTCGCCGAGCGAACGGTCACGCGGCCCGAGCCGACGTAGAGCTTCGTCGTCCGCGACTTCGCCCCTGCGACGTCCTCCGCGGAGATCATCACTCCGGCCTTCCAGAGCATCTGACGTACGATGACGTAGTTGCGACGCCCTATGTCGAACGTGCCGTTGTCCTCGTAGAGCTTGCTCCCGCCGACCACCTTGACGACGAGGCTCTTCTTCACGCAGCCCCGGTCGTACATGGCATGAAACAGGAGCGGGACGCCGGTGTCGGCGAACATCGCCGGCTTCAGCACCGCCTTGGCCGGAGCCACCGACGACTGCGGGAGCATGTAGTGAATCATGCCGCCGATCTTCTTCACCGGATCGTGGACCACCACCGCGATGCACGAGCCGAGCGCGTACGTGACCAGCACGTCGTCAGCGGCGTCGGCGATCTGGTAGTCCGAGATATCCACCGTCACGAGGGCCACGCGGCCTACCTTCCTGCCGCGGCGCGCTGAGCCGGCATGCGTCGTTGCTCGCTCGAAGCGGGCTTCTGGAACGTGGAGGCCTGCACCGGCCGGAGGCCCGTGCGGATCCCGTTCAATGTCTCCGAGTGCCCGATCATCAGGAGTCCTCCAGGGGCCATGATCCGCTCGATCTCGACCACGAGCGCCTGGCGCACGGGCTGATCGAAGTAGATCATCACGTTGCGACAGAGCACGATATCCATCGGTCCGCTCATCGGGAACGGCGGCGCGGCCAGGTTCAGCCGCGCCAGCGTCGTCCTCTCGCGGAGCGCCGGGACGACTTGATAGGTGCCGCCCCCGGCCCCGGCCTTCGTCTTCCGGGCGAAGTAGCGGTGACGCAATGGCCCGGGCACGCGCTCGATCTGAGCCTCGGTGTACGTGGCCTCCCGCGCCAGGGCGAGCACGCGGGTCGAGATGTCCGTGCCGAGGATCCGGTAGTCGATGTCGCGCCCGGCGAAGGCCTCGGCGAGGACGATGGCGAGCGTGTACGGCTCTTCGCCGCTCGACGCCGCCACCGACCAGAAGCGGAACTTGCGCCGCCCCTCCGACAGCCACGCTCCGACCTGCGCCGTGACGTGCTCGAAATGATCCGGCTCGCGGAAGAAGCTGGTGAAGTTGGTGGAAATGGCGTCGAGGAAATGCACAAGCTCGTCGTCGCCGGCGGGGCCCTCGAGCACGTTCAGGTACTGGCGCTCGTCGGTGAGGCCGAGGGCGCGGAGCCGCTTCGCGAGCCGCGCCGTGATCAGCGGCTCTTTGGACTCGGTGAGGGTGATACCGGCCTTCTCGTGGACCAGATCGCAGAACGCGCGGAGGAGAGCAGGTTCCATGTCGTTGCCAGGTACGAAGCGCCTTCGGACAGGCGAGGTTCGGCAGCGCGCTCGCGCCGTGAGAGACGAATCGGCGTCGATGCCAGGAACTTGAGCCGAGCGGCGCCGGCGCCGCCAGCACCGCGCCGCGGTGAAACCTTCTTGTTGCGAGCACTCGAAATCGAATCACGAGCAATTCAATTTCCCCGTGGTGCCGGGACTGCGGTACGAAGGATGCTTGGTTCCGTTCCTGCTGAAAGTGGCAGGAACCCCGTGTTCAGCTCGTTCGACGACGTGTCGCTCGGGCTCGACTGACCGCGGGAGGGGGGAACCGTCGCCCGATCAGGAACGCCGAGGTAACAAATTGGACATTCTCACCGCGCTGGACCGAAAAGCGGATTACTCGCGCACGCAGCTGCAATTCATCCTTGGCGCGTGGGTGCTGAGCGGCTTCGTCGACCGTAAGAACAAGATCTCGATCACCGACGGCGACGTCCTCGAGAGCGACTACGACAAGCAGTCGATCTACTCGCTCCTCTACTCGCTCTATCGCTCCGTGGGCGACGTCCCGAGCGAGACCGGCGAGCGCTACGAGCTGACGTTCAACACCTGGGGCTACGCGTGGCCCGCGGCGTGGGGCCCGTGCCCGACCAAGCCCACCGATCCCGAGCGCTACGGCAAGAACGCGTACACCGGGCTCTACCAGTTCGCGGCCGTGCAAGAGTATCTGCGCGAGAAGAACGGCCGAGTTCACGTCGTCGAGATGGGCTGTGGCACCGGCGCCGGCGCCAACCTGGCCTGCTCCGAGGTGCTGCCCGATTGCACCTACGAGGCCGTCGACATGCAGCGCGCGGCCATCGAGACGTGCAAGCGCAAGTTCGTCCCGCGGCACGGCGGTCGCCTCGTCGCGACCTGGGCCGACGCCACGAAGATGCCCATCAAGGAGGGTGTGGCCGACTTCGTCGCCGTCAACGAGACCCACGTCACCGAGCAGCCCGGGCGGGCCACCGAGGAAGACAAGGTGTTCTTCAAGACGGCCTATCGCCTGCTCAAGCCCGGTGGCTACCTGGTCTGGGGCAACGCCATCCCGGACTCCACGTGGAAGCCTTGCTTCGACGTCCTCGAGGCCCTCGGCATGAAGCTCGTCGAGGTCCGTGACGTGACGAAAGAGGCCGTGATCGCCCGGGACGAGGACCAGCGCCGCGTGGACCTGTACGTCGACGCGGCCATCGACAGCTTCTTCGGGTTCCGCATCCCCCTCGTCGGCCAGAGGCGACGACAGGAGGCGGCGCTCGCGATGAAGAACTTCTATCGCAACCCCGGGACCAAGCTGTACACCAACATGAAGGACGGGACTGACAGCTACAAGGTCGTCCTCTTCCAGAAGCCGGCGTGATGGTCAGTCGGGCGTCGCGCTGAGCGAGGACGAGACGGCGATGAGGCGGCGAGCGGCCCTCGCCGTATCGATCAGAAGTCGCCGAGGGCGACGTCGCCGTCGAGCGGGAAGAGCGCCCGCGCCGGGTGAGCGCCGCGGTGATCGAGGGCCGGCGCGGCGGGCTTCCGCGCGGTCGTCGCGCCGCGCATCGGCTTGCGCGCGCTCGACGCTGCCGGGGCTCGCATCGGGGGGCGAGTGGCCGTTTGAACGCTCGCGCCGTCGCGGCGGAGCCGGAACTGCCGCACCAGGCTCGACAGCTCCTGGGCTTGCCCGGTCAGCTCCTCGGCCGCGCTCGCCGACTCCTCCGAGCTCGCCGCGTTCTGCTGCGTCACCTGATCCATCTGCGAGATCGCCGTGTTCACCTGCGCTATCCCCCCGCGCCTGCTCGTCGCTCGCCGTGGCGATCGATCCGACCACCGACGAGACCTTGCCGACCGAGGCCACGATCTCTTCCAGGTTCTCGTTCACCTGGGTGCAGATGCCCTCTCCGCGCAGCGCGAGAGCGACAGAGTCCTTGATCAACACCTCGGTCTTCTTCGCCGCTTCCTTGGAGCGCAGCGCCAGGTTGCGCACCTCCTCGGCCACCACGGCAAAGCCTCGTCCCGCTTCGCCGGCCCGCGCCGCCTCG
>JANYGI010000148.1 GCA_025362495.1 Byssovorax sp.
AAGGCGTCGAGCCGACGAACAATGGGGCCGAACAGGTGGTTCGTCACGGCGTGATCATGCGGAAGATCAGCTACGGAACGCATTCCACCGCAGGGAGCCGCTTCGTGGAACGGATGCTCACTATCCACGCCACGCTGCGCCCGCAACATCGCCATATTCTCGACTTCATGCGTGACTCTTGCCTCGCTGCCCGTCGGAATCACCCCGGGCCCTCGATACTACCCATCGAAGCATCCGTGCGCCCGCTGCGCCGCGCCGCGTAGGGGCGTGAACGGGTACCGTGAAACATACCCGGGAGCTGGTTCCACCCGCGTAGGTCACCCGCCTGCAGATTCTCAAGCCCTGTGCTTGCCGGAAATGTCGCCAAGCGCTCGTCGGCTCCGATCCTGATCCCTACCGTCATCAGGTCGTTGACGTTCCCAAGGTCCTCGCAACGGTCGACGAGTATCAGCTCCACGCGTTGCGCTGTCCCGAGTGCAAGACGTCCACGCGTGCGTCGTTGCCAGCGGGCGTTCCGACAGGCCAGTTTGGTCCGCGCCTGCAAGCCATCGTCGCCGTGTGCAGCGGCGACTACCGCATGTCGAAGCGCGAGATCGAGCTCTTGGTGGAGGACTTCTTCGGGATCCCCATCGCGCTCGGCAGCATCGCGAACCTGGAACAGGTCGCCGGCGAAGCGATCGCAGCGCCGGTTGAGGAGGTCAAAAAGGCCTTCCCCAGTCTGCCGGTGGTTCACGCGGACGAGACGGGCTGGTACGAACGACGTCAACGCTCCTGGTTGTGGGGCGCGGTCGCCTCGTCGTTGGCGATCTTCCTCGTTCGCAAGACGCGCTGTTCCGAGGTCGCCAAGGAGCTGCTCGGTGCGACCTTCGCCGGGATCCTGATCACCGATCGTTGGAGTGTCTATTCGTGGGTCGACGTCCTGCGAAGGCAGCTCTGCTGGGCTCATTTGTTGCGACAGTTCATCGGGTTTCAGGACCACGGCCCCGAGGAAACCGCGATCGGAAGATCGCTGGAGTTGCTCGCCGAGACGATGTTCCATTGGTGGCATCGTGTGCGCGACGGCACGCTGTCGCGGGCAGACTTTCAAAAGCTCATGGCATCGTCGCGAGTGCATGTCGTCGCTCGGCTCCAGTAGGGAACCTCGTGCTCGTCCGGCCTCGTCGCGGGACGGTGTCGCGAATTTTTGACCTTGGAGCCCGCCCTCTGGACCTTCGTATCCATCGAAGGGGTCGAGCCCACGAACAACTTCGCGGAGCGAATTCTCCGTCAAGGTGTGCTGTGGCGAAAAGGCAGCTTCGGAACCGATAGTCCCAACGGAAGTCGGTTTGTCGAACGTATCCTGACCGTCGTCACCACGCTGCGCCTGCAACAGTGGAACGTGCTCGACTGTATGACCGCTGCGTGCGAGGCCGCTCTTCACGGCACGACCTCGCCCTCGCTGCTGCCCGCCTGAGCTCCTACATCCTCAATTCACGCGGCGTATGCCGGCCATCCGGGTCGTGAACGTTTACAATCGTCCTTCCGTAAACCACCGGCCATGATTCTCGAACAACATCATGTTGTCCGACGGATAATCGGGGCTAGGGCGGCCACCGCTACGAAGGAGACGAAGTGCTACGGTTGATGGATGAAATACAGGAGCTGAAGCGAGGGTTCCTCGTCGTCACCAGCTCCCGCCGAGCTCGAGACGGACGCCGCCGGGTGACACCCTGAAGGCCGCGGTCACAGGCGCCTTGTCCTGCGAGGTGACCACCAGCACCACGCCTGTCGCTGCCGCCGCCGCGCCCGCGATGATCGTCACCGTGCTCACGACCGACAGCGTCTTTCCGGCGCTCGCCGCGTCGACTCCTGTGGCGTCGCAGCGCAGAGCAGCGCTGCAGTGGGAGGGGTCCTTGACGATGCTCGCCTTGCCAAGCGTCATGATCCCCGTGATTGCTCCAGCGCCGAGCGCCACGATCCCCACGCCGCCGAGCACGAATCCGAGAGTGCGTCGCGCGCTCTCGTTGCTGTGACTGGCAATCTGCGCGGGTTCGTAAGTGCCGGTGACAGGAGCTGAGTGCGAGGTGACCGAGGTCGCTTTCGGGCCGACGTGAAGCGAGGCCTCCCGGTGCTCCCCTTCTTTCATCGTGATGCGGGTGCGCGCCGGCTCCCGCCCCGGCGCGGTGACCACCACGTCGTGATCGCCCGCGTTGACGGCGAGGGACACGCCGAGCGCTGCGGGGCTTATCGGTACGTCATCTCGCGCGACGGCGGCGCCCGCCGGCTGGTCCGGGTCGAGCGAGAGCGTCAGGTGCGAGAGCCGGGGCTCAATCGCCGCGAGGCGTGCGCGCGCGATCGGCGCGCGGTCGTCCTTCGTCGGGAGCTGCTCGAGCACGCTGCGGAAATGGGTGGAGGCGTCCGCCAGGTGGCCAATCTTGTCCTCGCAGTTTGCGAGATTGAACAGCGTGCCTATCGCAGGATCGAGCCGGTAGCTCTCGGCGAATTGGGGGCACGCCTGGGCGTAGTCGTTGGCGTCCATGGCCCGCCGGCCGGCGAGGAAGAGCGAGCTCGCCGTGGTGGCATCGCCGGGTTGAGCCAGGACCCGCATCGGCGTCAGCAGCGCGGCGGCGATCAGGAGAGCAGAGGTGATCCTTCGGGGTCTCATCGTTCTCATCGTGTGCAGGCCTCGATCAAAATCAGTGCTGGCGAGAAAACGGATCCGCGGGTCGCGTGGACGACGCAGCAGGCTTGGCGCCGCCCACGCGCTTCACCGCGGAGCTGTCGGCCGAAGGGCGGGTCGCTGCGACAGGAAGCGTCGTCGCGCTCGTGGGAACGTCCGTCGTCGCGGCCGGCTCAGGGGAGACGATGGGCAGCCCGGCCGAGGGAGAGGCGGACGCCGCAGGGTGGGAGCTCGCCTCGATCGCAATCCGAGCGGCGTCCGACGACTTGACCTTGCCGAGGCTGAGCCAGCCGACGACCCCCACCACGACCAGCCCGATCGACGCAATCGCGATCCATGGTGCCGTGCTGCGGGGGCGGCGCGGCGCCTCGACCGGGCTCAGCGCGAGGGTCGATCGGGCGCTCGCGCCCGCCACCGCAGCGCGCCCCGGTTCGACGGACGGCAAGCCCGGGTGCGAGGCGAGCGAGCCGCGCGTGACGGGTGCGCCAGCGTCCCCGAAGCGAGTCCGAAGTGCGCGCACGGCCTGCTGCATCGTCCGCGCGTCGGGCCAGCGGGAAGCCTGGTCGAACGCCAGGGCGCAATCGACTACCTGACCCACTTCCTGCGGCAAATCGGGTCGCAGAGAACAGAGGCCGGGGGCGGGCTTCGTCATCGCCGCGAGCATGAGCTGCTGCACCGTCTCGGCGCTGTGAACAGACTGGCCCGTGAGCAGCGTGAACATGGTCGCGCCCACGGCCCAGAGGTCGGTTCGCGCGTCGACAATGTCCCATTTCCCGAGCGCCTGTTCGGGGGGCATGAATGCCGGCGTCCCCATCGCTGCGCCGACCTCCGTCATCTTCGCTGAGCCGGCCTCCTCACGCATCCGGGCGATGCCGAAGTCGAGTATCTTCACCTCGCCGCGTCGGGTGAAGAACACGTTCTCGGGCTTGATGTCGCGGTGAATGATGCCCTTTTCGTGCGCCGCGGCGAGCACGTCGAGCAGATCGTCGGCGACGGCGAGCACCTCGCCAAGCTCGAGGCGCTGGCCCGGACGTGCTACGGAGCGCGCCTCGAGCGTCTCGCCATCGAGCAGCTCCATCACGAGGAAGACCGAGCCGTCGTCGGCCACGTCGTCGTCGAGCACGCTGACCGCGCCGGGGTGATCGACGCGGTTGGCGGCGTAGCCCTCGCGGAGGAAGCGGGCGCGAGCCTCCTCGTTCCACCCGCTCTCGACGTGCATCATTTTCACGGCGCCGCGCTTCCCGTTGCGGTGTGTGCCGACGTAAACCGCCGCCATGCCGCCGATGCCCAAGAGGCTGTCGAGCCGCCATTTGCCGCGCAACGTCTGCCCGACGCGCGCCTGCGCTCGGGCCGTGACGGGATTAGGCGCTTGGAAAACAGGCTCGGATGTCATTGCGTCACCCGACACGTAGCAGAGATCGAACGCCCCGTCTGCTGAGGGCAAGCGGCGCCCGGAGCACCGGAACACGAACGGCGCCGGACACGAGTCACAGCGCGAGCCTGGCCAGACGGCGGCCCCGGTCGAGGCATGGAACTATCGATGATTCCGCAACGGGCTTGTTCGGCAGGCGCGCCCCCGCTACGGTGGAGCGCCGCGGTTGGCACCAAACTCCACCAGGAGCCATGGCCTTGCCTGCGATGGAGATACTCTTGAATTTCGTCACCACCAGAGCGACGGTCTGTCCCCCTTGTCACCTCGTCGACGCGGGATTGCGACGCGCTCGGCGCCGCGACAGTCGTGGGTGGCCCGTCGGTGAGCTGCGGGGCCGGCGCCCAGGTCGGCGCGCCATGGCCGTTGCGTGGTCGCTGCTCCGGCCGCGCGGGCCGCGCCGACGTCATCGGTCCCGCCACGAGCCACATCCGATGGACCTTCTCCGCTCAGGGCCGCTTCAGCACCTCACCCGTCATCGACAAGAATGGCATTGTCTACATCGCGTCGGACGACCAGCATCTTTACGCGGTGACTCCGGCGGGCGCCATGAAGTGGGTGTTCCCCCTGGGAGCACTGCCCAGCGTCGGCCTGGCGATCGGCGCGGACGGTACGATCTATGCCGGCGACGACAATGGCACTATCTACGCGATCAACCCGGATGGTAGCCAGAAGTGGGCGCTGTCGACAGGGTTGAGCCCCGCGACAGCGCCGGCTCTCGCCGATGACGGAACCATCTATGTAACCGCGGGTAACACGCTCTTCGCAGTGAACGATGGCGGGACTGGCAAGCCCTTCTGCGAGATCCCGCGCTCCACGGCCGAAGACATCGAGAAGGCCCTCGACGCCGCGCACGCGGCCCGCGCCGCCTGGGGAAAGACCTCGCTCACCGAGCGATCGAACCTCCTCAACAAGATCGCCGACCGCATGGAGGCGAACCTCGAGATGCTCGCGCTCCACGAGACGTGGGACAACGGCAAGCCCATCCGCGAGACGATGGCCGCCGATCTGCCGCTCGCCGTCGACCACTTCCGCTACTTCGCGGGCGTGATTCGCGCCCAGGAGGGCAGCGCCGCCGAGATCGACGCCAACACGATGGCCTATCACATCTACGAGCCGCTCGGCGTCGTGGCCCAGATCATCCCCTGGAACTTCCCGCTTCTCATGGCCGTCTGGAAGATGGCGCCCGCGCTCGCCGCCGGTAACTGCATCGTCCTCAAGCTGGCCGAGCAGACGCCCGCGAGCATCCTCGTCTGGGCCGAGCTCTGCGCCGATCTCCTCCCGCCCGGCGTGCTCAACATCGTCAACGGCTTCGGCGTCGAGGCCGGCAAGCCCCTCGCGAGCAGCAACCGCATCGCCAAGGTGGCCTTCACCGGCGAGACGACGACTGGCCGTCTCATCATGCAGTACGCCTCCGAGAACCTGATCCCCGTCACCCTGGAGCTCGGCGGCAAGTCCCCCAACATCTTCTTCGACGACGTCTTCGCGAAGGACGACGACTACGCGCAGGAGGTGATGGAGGGCTTCGCGACGTTCGCCCTCAACCAGGGTGAGGTCTGCACGTGTCCTTCGCGCGCGCTCGTCGCCGAGAAGATCTACGGCCAGTTCACCGAGCGCGCCGTCGAGCGCACTCGCCGCGTCAAGCCCGGTAACCCGCTCGATCCGGCGACGAACCTCGGCGCGCAGGCCTCGCACGATCAGCTGGAGAAGATCCTCAGTTACATCGACATCGGCAAGAAGGAGGGCGCCAAGGTCCTCACCGGCGGTCGTCGAGCGGAGCTCGAAGGCGATCTGGCGGGCGGCTATTACGTGGAGCCGACGATCTTCCAGGGCAACAACAAGATGCGGATCTTCCAGGAAGAGATCTTCGGGCCCGTGGTGAGCATGACGTCGTTCAAGGACGAGGCCGACGCCGTCGCGCAGGCCAATGACACGCTCTATGGCCTCGGCGCCGGCGTATGGACGCGCGATGGGTCGACGGCCTATCGCATGGGCCGCGCCATCCAGGCGGGCCGGGTGTGGACCAACTGCTACCACCTTTATCCCGCGCACGCGGCGTTCGGCGGCTACAAGCACTCCGGCATCGGCCGCGAGAACCACAAGATGATGCTCTCGCACTATCCAGAAGCTCGTCGCCGTTCATGGCCCGCTGATGTTCCACCAGTCGGGGGGCTGCTGCGATGGCAGCGCCCCGATGTGTTACCTGAAGGGCGAGTTCCGCCTGGGTGAGCGCGACGTGCTGCTCGGGGAGATCGAGGGCGCCTCGCTCTACATCGGAGGTGCCCAGTTCGAGCTGTGGAAGCACACTCAGCTGGTGATCGACGCGGTGCCCGGGCGCGGCGCCGGCTTCTCGCTGGAGTCGCCCGAGGGGATGCGGTTTCTCACCCGATCTCGCGTGTTCACCGACGAAGAGCAGGCGGCCCTCGACGCGGCGCCGCCGCCCGCGCGCACAGCCACCTAGGCCGCGCGGCGGACGACGGCAACGCTGCCGGCGCGGGCCCTCTGGCCTGGCCGGCAGGTGTCTAGTGCGCGCTGCGCCTCCGGAAGATCCGCCCGATCCAGCTCTCGACCACGTCGACGCGATCCGCGAGCAGCAGGATCATCCAGTGAGCCACGCGCCAGTCGTGGATCCCGTAGGCCGCGCGCCGGAGCTTACCGCTCAGGCCGTGAGGCGGCTGGGCCGTACCGAACACCGGAGTCGGCTTCTCCAGGCCGGCCCGCAGCAGGACTTCTCTCGTGGGAGTCTGCTGCTCTGGAACCGTCCAGTGCGCCCCCGCGAGCGGGTGTGGCGCGCTCTCGCGCGGAACCCCGGGACGGGACTCGATCCGGCGATCGGCGCCCCAGTATGGCATCGTTTCCCGCCTTCGTTTCTCCGTATCCATTCGATCCTCCTTCCGTGGTTGGCCGCGCTCAGGTCGCGCCGGGCGGGATGAGCACGCACTTGATCACGCCGCCTTTTCGCGAGGCGAAGAGGCGGTAGGCTTCGGGCGCGTCCTCCAGCGCGAAGCGGTGGGTGATCAGCGCCTTGGGCTCGAAATTGCCCTTGCGGATGTGCTCGAGCAGGTGGGGCAGATAGCGCTTCACGTCGCACTGGCCGCCCTTGATCGTCAGCCCCTTGTTCATCGCCGAGCCGATGGGGACCAGGTTCCACGGCGGGCCGTAGACCCCGATGATCGACACCCGTCCTCCGCGCCGGACTGCGTCGATCGACCAGTTGAGCGCGGTCGGCGCGCCGGCCTCCAGCATCAGCTTCTTTCCGAGCACGTCGTGGAAGATCGAGCCGCAGGCCTCGAGCCCGACGGCGTCGATGGCAACGTCGGGGCCGCGCCCCTCGGTGAGCTTCTTCAGGTGACCGACGATGTCCTTCACCTCGCGCAGATTGACAGTCTCGACGTGGTTGTGGCGCCGCGCGAAATCGAGGCGCTCCTCGACGGGATCTACGGCGATCACCCGCCGCGCGCCCATGAGCCAGGCGCTGCGCTGCGCGAACAGCCCGACGGGCCCGCTGCCGAAGATGACCACGGTGTCTTGCGGCGCGATGTCGCCCATCTCGGCGGCCTGATAGCCAGTCGGGAGAATGTCCGTCAAGAACAGCACGTCTTCATCGGACATGTCGTCCGGGATCTTCATCGGTCCGACGTCCGCGAAGGGGACGCGGACGCGCTCGGCCTGCCCGCCGTCGTAGCCTCCCGTCGTGTGCGAGTATCCGTAGACGCCGCCCACGAGAGAGGATTTCGGGTTGGTGTTTTCACACACCGACGTCCGCTCGCGCTCGCAGAAGAAGCACGTCCCGCACGCGATGTTGAACGGCACGAGGACGCGGTCGCCGACCTTCAGCGTTTCCACGCTCGATCCGGCCTCCACCACCACGCCGGTGAACTCGTGGCCGAAGGTCGACCCGACGCGCGTGTCGGGCACGAACCCGTGGTAAAGATGGAGATCCGAGCCGCACACGGCCGCGCGGGTCACCTGGAGAATCACGTCATTCGGGTGCTCGATCCGGGGGTCCGGCTTCTCCTCGACGACCACCCGGCTCGGTCCGCGATAGCTCAGCGCCAGCATCTGCCACGCTCCTTCCCTGTGCCCGGAGCCGATGCAAGAGGAGCACCGGCGCTCGCGCGAGAAGGAGAGTGACAGCGCGGTCAGCCGGGCGAGCGAGGAGAATCGGTAGTCCGACGCTCGGCCAGGCTATCCGCGGGTGCCTCGTGTCAAAGCACCTTCATGTAAGCGACGATGTCGCTCATCTCCTCGGGCGTGAACTGGAGACCGGTGAAGATGCCGACGAAGGTCTGGTACTGGGCCATCACCTCTTCCAGCGACTTCGCCGAGCCGTCGTGGAAGTACGGCGAGGTGTTCCGGATGTTCCGCAGCGTGCCAATCTTGAAGGTGTTGGCGTCGGCGATGTTGCCAGTCACGAGGCCGCGGCCGGGATCGGGCGTCGTCACCGGGGCGACGCCGCCGGGGACGGGGAACAGGTAGGTGCGCACCGGCAAATTGCGGGTGTTGAGCTCCGAGATCAGGGCCGTGGAGAAGTGGAGCCCGGCCGGTTGGAGCGGGTTGTACTGGTTCGTGGTGTCGAGCATCGGGCCCGAGTGGCAGCTCGCGCAGAAGCCATGAAGGCTGGGCGGGCTGAAGGGGATATCGAGGAAGAACAGGCGACCACGCTTCTGGGCGGCCGTGTCGCCGGGCGGCAGGACGGGCGCCGGGCCACCCTGCGCGAACTTCTTCAGCGCGTGCGACGAGAACAGCGTCTTCTCGTAGTCGGCGATCTTGTCGAGGTTCTGGGCCGACGGCGTCTCGGTGGCCTCCATGTGCGTCGTCGTCGCGCCGAGCGCCTGGGCCTGCAGGTTGGGCGCGCGCCCGTCCCACATCAGGACCGGATCGAGGGCAGGGCGGTCGACTGTCGAAGGCACGCTGCGCTCGAGGCGAACGCTGGTGGCCGTCGGATCGTCGCTGACGACGACGCCGGGCGCGATGGGCACGTGAACGAACACCGTACCGAAGCTGAGGAGTCGAGTGTACGAGGCGCCGGTGCCATCGTCGCTGTCGAGCGCGCGGAACAGCGGATCGGTGGGGTCGTCGTCGAAGCGATCCTGGGCTTCGGCGAGCGAGAACGTGCCTGTCTCGGCGCCATGGCAGGTGAGGCAGGTGCGCCCGTTGCCGCCGAACTTGCCGGACTCGAAGAGGCTCTTGCCGCTCACGGCCTCTCTGGCCGTGCCGAGCGCGCCGTCGCTCTCGTCCGAGCCCGCGCCGACCTCGGCTCCGCCGCAACCCGCTCCGAGGACGAGCGACGCGAGCACCACCGACAACGTTGCTTTCATGTCCCGATCGCTCCCGGCGCCGCGAGGCGCTCGTTCAGGGTCCCTGCGGAGAGAGACCCTGGCGTGGGCCATGGCGTCCTCCTCGCGCCGATGTTCCCGGGTTTACCGGATCGGGCGAGGATCGACCATACGGGGGTTTCGCGCGCGGTTACACCGGAAAGAAACGCGCGGATCGCGTCAGCGGCGCCGTGATCGGGGCCGACGCGGGCGGCCTTCGGCGTCGGGTGCTGTCGCCTCGCGCTGCGCAGGCGGGGGGCGCGGCGCGCCGGTGGGAGGCTCGTAAACGCGAGGTCGTGACGGCCACTCCGAGCTTCGCGCCCCTTCCGCGGGCGCCACCGCCGGAGGCTGCGCCGCGATGGGGCGCTGCTCGGAGGGGGCTTGATCGAACTGGCGCGGTCCGGGGTGCCGCTGGCCGCTAGATCGCGACTCGCTCCGCTGCTGCCCGCCGCCGCGCTGCTGACCGCCGCCGCCGCCGCCGCCACGCTGATCGCCGACGCGCTGCTGGCCGCCGCCGCGCGGCGCGTCGTTGCGGTGATCCTTGGGCCGCTCCTCGGCGAAGCGATCGGAGACCGCGGGCCGGGGTCCGCGCGGAGGACTGGGCCGCTCCTCGCTCATCGCTGGAAGAGCGGGCCGCGGATCGACGATCGGCGCTTGCGCGGGCCGTTGATCGTCGACCCTCGGCGGGCTCGGCCGCGGGTCGGCCGGCCGTCGATCGTCGAAGCGCTGCTTGTCGACGCGGGGCTGGACGGGCTGTCGATCGTCGAAGCGCGGCTCGTCGACGCGGGGCTGGACGGGCCGTTGATCGTCGAAGCGCGGCTCGTCGACGCGGGGCTGGACGGGCCGTTGATCGTTGAAGCGCGGCTCGTCGACGCGGGGCTGGACGGGCCGTTGATCGTTGAAGCGCGGCTGGACGGGCCGTTGATCGTTGAAGCGCGGATCGCCGGATCGGGGGCTGTTGTACCGCGGGCCACCCTGGCGCTGGTCGCCGTAGTCGCCCTGCTGCTGCGGGCGCGGCGGGGGCGGCGGCGGCGCCGGCGCCCGCGTCATCGGCACGTAGTCGGGCGAGAGATCGCGCCGCGTGTAGGCCCGCCAGATCTCGCGGCCGTCGCCCCGGGCCGCGAGGAGGCGGCGGTCGTGCTCGGCGAAGAAGCTGTGAATGTTCTCGAAATCGCGCTGGAAGAAGCCCTCGGACTGCGAGTTGTGGGCCGCGGAGATCGCCTGCGGAAAGTCGATGATCGTGGGGCCGGCCACGCCGAGGAGCACGTTGTACGGCGAGAGATCGCCGTGGATCAGATCGCAGCAGAGCACCTTGATGATCTGGCTGCGGAGATCGCGGTAGAGCGGGCCGGCGTTCTCGGCGTCGATCGCGGCCTCGATCAGCCGCGGCGCGGTGTCGCCGTCGGCGTCGCTGACGAGCTCCATCAGGAGCACGCCCTCGTAGAAGAGCACCGGCGTCGGGACGCGCACGCCCTGGCGGTGGAGGAGCTGGAGGGTGTTGGCCTCGGACGACTTCCACGCGTCCTCGGCCTCGTCGCGGCCGAAGCGGCTGCCCTTGTCAATCGCCCGCTGGGTGCGGCTGTTGCGGACCTTGCGGCCCTCTTTGTAGGCGACGTTGTGCTGGAAGCTGCGCTGCTGCCGGTCCTTGTAGACCTTGGCGGCGACGATGTTGCCGCGGTACACGACGCGGAAAACCTCGGCTTCCTTGCCGCTTTTCAGCCGCCCGAGCACTTCGGAGATGATGCCTTCGGAGAGGAGGAGGTCGAGCTGGCTATTCATGGGCGATGGGGCGGAGCACCCTACCAGCTCCGGAGCGCCGCCGCCGATTTCGATCGGACCCTCGATCACGATCGTGGCGTGCGTCGCCGCGTTCGCGGCTATCGGTGGGGCTCGAGGCGGTCGAGGAGGGCGAACAGGGCCCACGCGAACGGCGCCGAGATCAGGTAGCTGTCGAAGCGATCGAGGATGCCCCCGTGGCCCGGCAGCGTCGTCCCGAAATCCTTGAGGCCGACGGATCGCTTGAAGCCCGAGGCGAGGAGATCCCCGAGGAGGCCAGTCAGCGCCAGCGGCACCCCGAGGAGCGCCGGTGCGATCGGGCCGAGCTCGGGGAGGGTGAAGGCGAACAAGGCACCTCCGGCCGTGGCGAGGACGAGGCTCCCCGCGAGGCCTTCCCACGTCTTTCCGGGGCTGAGCGCGGGGACGAGCTTGTGGCGTCCAAAGGCCATTCCGCCAAAGAGGCCTCCGAGATCGGCCAGCTGGATGACGACGAGGAAGAACAGGAATCGACCGAAGCCGTTCGGCCCGACGCGAAGGAGGACCAGGAACGCGCAGAGGAGCCCCACGTAGATCACGCCGAGCAGGGTGCCGCCGACCCGCTGCGGGAGCTGCGCGGTGCCCCCGGCGAGGCCCCACACCGCCACGAAGCCGAGGCCGAGGCCGAGCACCGGCGCGAGCGCCGAAGGGCCGCCGAGCGCCGCGGCCGGGACGAGCGCGACGCCGCAGATCCAGCCAGGAACGCGGATCGCTGGCGTCCCCGCGGCCTCGAGCAGCGACCAGACCTCGCGCAGGCCGAGCAGGGCCAGCGCGGCGATCGACGCGACGAACACCCACCCTCCGAGGAAGGCCGGCCCGATGATCAGCGCGACGAGCACCATCAGCGTGAGGTAACGCAGGCCGAGCGGCACGCCGGAGCTGCTCGCGGCGGCCTTTGCGGGCCCCTTCGCCCTGCGCCCGAGGCGCGTGGCCGCGACGAGGAGGCCTCCGCCGATCATCAGCGCGAGCAGCGTGCAGAGCGCGCGCGCCGCGACGGCGCGAGGCGCGTCGAGCTCGATGAACGACATGTCCTTACGCGCCCTCGAAGGAGAGTGAAAGGCATGAAGGTGTGAGGTGGATGGGCTTCCGGATCACGGGCGCGCAAGCTACTCTATCTCTTTGGCGCGTGGGAATGATCTCCAGCGCTCGACGCCGGACCGGCGGTGGTTCGCGCGCTCGCGACGCCATCCGCCGCGACGGATCACGGGGTGCTCCAGCGCCCTGAGCGCGCTCACGTCCGGGCGCGCCGCGGAGGCAGTTTCTGTCGGGAAGAACTCGCGTCTCGCAGTATTTTCAGGCTGAACGCGAATATCGCTCAAGACCCGGCGTGCGCCGTCGTTGGTAGAGGAGGCTCAGATCCAGCGTCACGCCGACACACGGAGGCCGTTTGCTCATGGTTTCGCCCATCCAGTTTCCATCTCCGGTGATGCGGTTCGATCCGCAGACGCGCTCTGTCGTCGTCGCCCGGCGCGATCCCGACACTGGCGTCATCACCTCGCAGGCGCCCACCGAGGCGACACTGCAGATCGACCGCGAAGAGCGCGCCGCCTCCGAGCGCGCCGCGCAGATCATCTCCACGGCGCCGACGGCGCATCCCGCGACGTTCGTCGCCGCGGCCACGCTGGCTCCCCGGCCGCCCGCGGCTGAGGCTCCGGCGATCCCCGTCGTGGACACGGCGACTCCGACGCCGACGCCGGCCGCGCATCTCTCGGTCTTCGTCTGATCCATCGATAGACCCTCACCGGCGCTCTGACGCGGGCTGCTCGGGTCGCGCCCGCGCCGCCTTGCGAGATCGCGAGCGCCAGTCGGTCGCGTGCGCGAGGAGCAGGCGACGGAGCTCCGACGTCGCGCCTTCGAGCGCGGCGTCGCTGCGGCGGATCACGCTGTACGTGCGGCGGGGCAGCTCCGGGACGGGGCGCGCCACGAGGCCGCGCGGCAGCCGACAGCACGCATTGACGATGGCGATCCCCACGCCCAGCGCCACGAAATGGAGCATCGGCTCCCAGCCGGTCGCCTCGACGGCGGGCTCCCACGTCACGCCCGCGCGGAGCAACGCCGCGGTGATCGCCGCGCGGTGCGGCCGCCCGGGCGGCGGCACGATCAGCCGCGCGCCCTCGAGATCGTGGAGCTTGATCGATCGCCTCCGCGCGAGCGGGTGCGCCGCGGGGATGGCCAGCACCTGCGCGACCTCGGTCAGGCGATCGATCGTGAGCCCCGGCGCTGCGCCGTCGACGGGGGCCACGCCGAGGTGGGCCTCGCCCGAGCGCACCGCCGCGAGCGTGGCGTCGAGATCGCGCGTGAGGAGCCGTAACGGCGCGCGCGCTGCGGCCGTGAAGGCGCGGATCGCCGGCCCGAGCAGGTAGAGGAACGTGCCTTCCCCCGCGGCGAGCGCCACCGGTTGCAGGCTCTCGCCGACGCGGAGCTCGTCTCGAAAGGCGCGCTCGCGCTGCCCCATCTCGCGCGCGAAGACCAGCACGCGCTGCCCGTCCCGGGTGAGCTCGAGCCGCTGCCCGCGTCGCACGTAGAGCGGCACGCCGAGCTCGGCGCCGAGCTTGCCAATCTGCACGTGCAGCGCCGGCTGCGACAGATGGAGCGCCTTGGCCGCGTGGGTGAAGCTCAGGTGCTCGGCGAAGACGGTGAAGGCCTCGAGCCAGTCGAGGTGGAGCATGCCCGCGAGGCTATAACGTGACGCTATGGTCCATCCAGAACAAATAGTTCCTCATTATCCCGGACGAGCTAGGTTGACCGGGCGGCGAGGGAGCCACCTCGCGCACGAACCCGAAGGAACGGAGTCTGTCATGGCCCGCGATCGACACACCGAGACCAGCAAGAAGCTCTCGTGGCTGCTCCGCCACGGGGCGCCCTCCGAGGGCATCGCCATGGACGCGGCCGGGTGGGTCGCGGTGGCCGACGTGCTCCGCACCCTGCGCCTCACCCGCGCCGAGCTCACCGAGGTGGTCGAGCTCAACAGCAAATCACGCCTCGATCTGCGCGGCGAAGAGATCCGGGCCTCGCAGGGCCACTCGACGGTGGGCATGCCCGTGACCCACGACGCGCTCGAAGCGTCGTGGCATCGCTTCGTCGGGGAGGGGCCAATCTGGCATGGCACCGCGGTCGACGCGCTGCGCGGGATCGCGCGGGAAGGCATCGTCCCGCAGGCCCGCACCCACGTTCACCTGACCGACGCGCTCGACAGCAAGGTGGGTAAACGGTCGAGCGTCGACGTGATGATCGAGGTCAGTCCGGCGCGGCTCCTCGCCCTCGGGATCGGCTTGTTTCGCAGCCAGAACGGCGTGATCTTGACCCGGAGCGTGCCAGTCGCGGCCATCGTGGGGCTCCAGGCCCTGTCGGCGCGGGCGAAGCGCGAGGAGCCGGCGCTGCGAGCGCTGTTCGCGCCGAGTGTTTGACGCGCTCCGCGGCGACCGCCTTGTGGCGCGCGTGGCGCTCGGGCATGAAGGCGCGCATGCGTTCACCGGATCTCCTTCGCCTCTCCGCGGTTGCCGTTCTCCTCGCCGCGTGCGCGCCCGCGGCCGAGAAGCCTCCTGTCCTCGCGGACGCGACCGCGGCGACGCCGGCCCCGACGGTCGCCGCCGGCGCGGAGAAGGCGCCCCCCTCGCCCGCGCCGAGCGCGCTCGCCGTCGCCGGGGCCACCGCGCCCGCGGTCGATGTCGCGCCGCTGCCGGTCGCGCCCGACGCGCTGGCGAAGCTGCCGCCCGGCGCCGCGGCGTACTTCTCCGGGCGCCTCGCGGCGTTCTCGAAGGCCGTGGCCACGGGCGTCGTCCCGCAGGAGATCCTTCGCGATTTCACGCGCGGCTTCGGCGCCCGGACGCCCGACGAGATCATGGGCGCGCTCGGGCTCGATCCGCGCCGCCCCGTGCTCGGCGCGATGGTCGCAGCGTCGGAGAAGAGCGCGCGGCTCGTCGTCGACGCGGTCGGCAAGGACGGGTCGGGCGCGTCGGCGGCGAAGGTCATGCACGCCCACGCGAAGGACGCCACGCTGGTGCGGCTGCTCGTCCCGCTCGCGAACGGCAAGAGCCCCGCCGTCGCGGCCGCGGCGCTGGTGAAGGCCATCGCGCACGGGACGGAGATGAGCGCGTGCCCGGGCGCGGCGGCCTGCGCGGGCTTCGGGGCCGACGCGCCGCTCGGCGTCGCGCAGGGCCCGTACGTGGCTGTCGCTGCCTACGCCGACGGCGCCGATTTGCGCGTCGACGTGGCCATGCCGCTCTTCGTCGAGGGCACGGATCCCGCGGTGATCGCGACGCTCGTCCCGTTCCACGCGTCGCGCGGCGGCCCGGGCGATCGCTGCTCGCGCTTCGATCCTTCGGCCACGCTCTCGATCTGCGTCGAGGCGGTGGCGTTCGGGGACGACGCGGCAGCGCGCGGCTACGGCAAGACGGTGGAGGCCCTGGCGGGCGCAGCGGTCGACGCCTCGATGCGCAGCAAGATCGCCAGGGTCGGGGCCGAGGAGTCCCGACGCAACCTCGAGCTCGCGTCGCCGGCGCGGCGGCTCGCTGAGGACGGTACGCTGGTGATCGATCTGCAGTCGCAGCCGAACACCCTGATTGGCACCTGGGCGCTGACGAAGGCGTCGCGGCCGGCCGTGGAGAAGGCCTTCGCGACCGAGCGCTGCGCCGCGGGCGAGGCCGTGCTCGGCGAGCTGCTCCCGGCCCTGCGCGCGGCGTTCGGCGATCCGGGCCCGGGCTTCACCGATCCGAAGAAGACGCTGGTGAGCTTCAAGGAGGCCGGCTGGGGCGCGTTCGGCGTCACGTTCGCCGGCACGTGGCCGAACCTGATCGATGCGTTCCTGGCCATGAAGGGCCAGATCCCGTCGGCCCCGTCCGCGGTCCGCGTGTGCGCCCGCGCCGACGCGGGGCGCCTCGTGCTCGGCGTCAAATAGGCACTCTCCGCGGCGCGAGCGCGGCGGCGCCGAGGCCCAGATCCGCGGCGACGGCGGCGGCGACCCGCGTGCCGCCGATGGCCGTGGCCAGCGTGCTCTGGCCGGGAAATACGGTATCTCCGACCATCCAGAGGCCGGGGAGGATCGCCCGCGGAAAGGCCGTGAGATACTGCCCGAGGCCCCTGCGCCGGGGGATGCCGCCCACGGCGCCCGCGGCGCGCCCCGTGAAGCGCTGGAAGGTGCGCGGCGAGGCCGTCATCGCGTGCACGACGCCCGCTGTCCACTCCGGCGCGAAGCGGGCCAGTCCCTCGCGCATCTTCGCCTGGATCCCGGCGAAATACTCCGCCTGAGCGTCCTTTGAGAGGCCGCGGTGCGCTTCGAGCGGGACGTGGGTGGACACGGTGATCGTGCGGTGTCCCGCGGGCGCGCGGCCCTCGTCGGCGGCGCCGCTGATCGAGACGAAGAGGTGATTGCCGAGCGTGAGCGGCTGGCCCGGATCCTGGACGATCTCGAGGTGATGCGGTCCGGGTGACGCTCCCTCGGGCGCGCGGGCGACGAGGTAGAGCATGACGGCGCTCCAGCCCGTCGCCACCTGGGCGCCGAGGCCGGCCAGGCGAGGGACGCGGCCGTACCCGGGATCGAGGAGCGATTGCAGATCGGCGGGCAGCAGATTGGCAATCACGTGGCGGGCGTGGAGCGGGCCAGTGCGCGTGTCCACCTGGTGTCCGCCCCCGATCGGGGTGATCGCCTTGACCCGGCTCGCCAGGCGCACCTCGCCGCCCAGCGTCCGCACCGCGCCCAGCAGCGCCTCGGCGAGATTGCCAATCCCGCCGCGCACATGGCCTGTCCCGCGCCAGTAGTAATCCATCGTCGCCAGTGCAAAGGGAGCCTCGGCCTCGGCGGCGCTGCACTGGACGGTGATCTGGCAGAGGCCGTCGAGGTACTGGCGGAGCGGAGCGAAGCCCTCGAGGCCGAAGCGCGCGAGGACGGCGGTGAGCGGGCGCCCGAGGAGCGGTAAGAGCGCGGCATAGCGGGGGATCCGCGCGACGTGGCGGAGCAGCGTGGAGGCGCTGAGCGGCGGCAGCATCGCCGGATCTTCGAAGACGCTCCACAGGGTGTCGGCGATGCGGCGCTGGTAGGCGAAGAAGCCTTTGATTTGCGGGGCCGGCGCGCCGGGGAGGGCGGCGAGGCGGGCGAGGAAGGCGTCGCGATCGCGGCCGACCTCGAGGTGGAGATCGGGTGTGCGCAATTCGACCAGGGGATCGAGCCAATCGACGGTGACGTCGAGATGGTGCCGGGCGATCCAGTCGCCGAAGAGCTGGCCAGGCGCGAGGCCGGAGAAGAGCGTGGCGCCCGACTCGAAGCGGTAGCCGCCGCGGCGAAAGGTGCTGGCGCAGCCGCCAGGGTAGGTGAGCGACTCGACCAGGGCGACGCGGGCGCCGCGCTCGGCGAGGGCTACCGCGGCGCCGAGGCCGCCGAAGCCCGCCCCGATCACCACCGCGTCGAAGATGGCCGGATCGTCAGCGCGCATGCCGGCGTGGTTATGCGCCGGCCGGCCCGCCGAGCAAGGCGGAAGAATGAACAAACGACCCCGGGCGTTTGTCGGTGCCCGGAAGCCACCGTGCCGGCGCGTCCTGCCGGCGAAAGGAAGCGACGATGCGAGCTCGGAGCGTGAGTCTGGTAGGTCTCGGCGTGCTGGCCTCGGGGTGTGGAGGCGCGCCGCTTCCGCTGGCACGCGCCGCGGAGACGGCGCATGCGGTCGCGGCGGGCGTGTCGTGCGCGCGGCGACATCCCGGCGTCGGCGCGGCGCGGGTCGGCCTTGCGCGCCAGGGATCGACGGTGGCGCTCGCGCGGATCGAGGATCGACTCCTCGCGTACGTCGCCGACGCCGACACCGACGCGCTGCGCACCTTCGACGTCGAGGCCGGCATCGAGAGAGCGGTGACGCCGCTCGGTGGATCGCCCTCGCAGGTGCTGGTGCTCGCCGATGGCCGCGTCGCCGTGGCGCTCCGCGATCGGAACCGCGTCGAGATCTTCGAGCCCGCCGGAGGCGCCGAGGTGCCGCTCGAAGGGCGCTGCGGCGCGCCGGTGGCGATCGAGCCCGTCGGCCTCGCGGCGACGCCGGACGAGGCGCGGATCGTGGTCACGAGCGGGTGGGGGAGGAAGCTCTCGACGCTCGACGCGGCGACGCTGGAGGCGGGCTTCGAGGTCGATCTCGCGCGCGAGCCTCGCGCCGTGGTGATCGACGACGACGGGCAGCGGGCGTTCGTGGCCCACGTGGTCGGCGCGAAGCTGAGCGTGGTCGATCTGGGCGCGGGCAAGCACGCGGTGCGCGAGCTGGATCTGCGGGTCAAAGGGCTGAACAAGTCGACGAAGATGCGCGATGGGTGCCAGGGGTTCGCGCTCGCGAAGTCGATCCCCGCGCCGCCGGATCCCGTGGCCGAGGCGCCGACCGTGACCGAGAGGCCGCCGCCCGCCGACGTGACGATCCCGCCGACGAAGCCCGCGCGATCGCCGTGGAAGGCGCCGCGCGCGCGGCTGTTCGCGCCGATGGTCAGCGTCGACGCGGGGCAGCCCGAGACGCGATCGAGCGGCTACGGGAGCGCGACCATGGCGATGGGCGCAGAGCTCCCGCTGGTGAGTGTGATCGACGGCGCCGCCGAGCGACCGCTGACGCGGGCCTTGCTCGCCGATGGAGCGAAGCACGACGGCGGCTGCTTGCTCCCGCGATCGGCGGCGGTGAGCCCCGCGGGCGACGCGCTCTACGTGACGTGCCTCGGGACCGACGCGCTGCTCGAGCTCGACACGCGCGGCCTCGATCCGAGCCGGCTCGAGCGCCGCCGCTGGGCCGTGCCGGCGGGCCCGAGCGGCGTCGCCGTCGACGATCGCGGCGGGCGCGCCGTGGTGTGGTCGCAGTTCGATCGTGAGATCGCGGTCGTCACGTTCGCGAGCAACGCGGTCACGACGGTGGCGGCTACTGCGCCGGGAGCGCGGTCGACGATCGCCTCGGGCGAGTCGTGGGGGCGGCGGCTCTTTCATGCGGTGGGCGATCGACACATCTCGGGCGACGGGCGCGCGTGCGCGAGCTGTCACCCCGACGGTCGCGAGGACGCGCTCACGTGGTCGACGCCCGAGGGCCCGCGCCAGACGATCATGCTCGCCGGTCGCATCGAGGGCACCGCGCCGTACGGGTGGATGGGCGCGCACGCCGATCTCAAGGCCCACCTCGGCACCACGACGGCGCGGCTCGGCGGCGTGGGGCTGCCCGACAATCAATCGACGTTCGACGATCTCGACGCGCTCGCGGCGTACGTGCGCGCCATGCCCGCGCCGGTGCTGACGGGGGCGCCTATGGACGCCGATCACGACGCGCTGGTCACGCGCGGCGACGCGATCTTCCACGCGTCGCGGCAGGGCTGCTCGACGTGTCACGTCGGCGAGGGCGACACCGACGCGGCGACGCACGACATCGGGAGCGCGGTCCCGGCCGATGGCGACGTGCCCTTCGATACGCCGTCGCTGCGCTTCGTCGGCGGGACGGCGCCGTACTTCCACGACGGGCGCTACGCCACGCTGGAGGCGCTGCTCGCGGGCGCCGACGGCCGCATGGGGCACACGCTCGATCTGTCGCGTCGCGACGCGCAGGCGCTCCGCACGTACCTGGAGACGCTGTGAGCCGCGCCTCGCTGCGAGGCTCCGCGACGCTCGTCCGCGCCGCCGCGGTCGGCGCTGCGACGCTGGGGATCGGCTGCGCCGCGACGCCGCTGCCGATGGGTGTGATCGCGAGCCACGCAGTGTCGACCGCGCGATCGCCGGTCACCGCGCCGCTCGCCGCGCACCTCGTCGCGCCCGCGGTCGCGCCGACGCCGAGCGATCTCGCCGCGGCGAGCCTCGTGCAGAAGGCGGCCGACGTCGCGACGCAGCACGACGCGGGAGCCCGGCGCCTGCCGATGATCCCGTCGTCGTTTCGCGTGGCCGATCTGCCGGCGCTCGATCCGCCGCCGATTCTCGACGGCGCGCACGCGCCCGTCATCGCCGACGGGATCGAAGCGACGGAGCTGGAGGTCGACTGGCACGCCACCTGGAAGGGGCCGGCCAAGCTCGACGTGCCCACGGCGGTGCGGGTCGGCCTCGTCACGTCGACGTGGGCGCGGCTGAAGATCGGCGCGGGCGAAGCGGCGATCGCGCCCGACTCCGTGGGCGGCATGTTCCTCACGTGCGGCGGCCCGCAGAGCATTCCGCAGAAGCTCCTGCCGGCGCGCTGGGAGTCCGTCACCATCACGCCCGAGCACGTCGTCGTCTACCAGGTGACGTCCGCCTGGTTCGATCCGCGCACCTGTTCGGCGCACGTCGTGGAGCGCCGCGCGGTGACGACAGCTCCGCTCGCCGGCGGGTTGCTCCACGCGTTCCGCGAGCCGTGCGCGTCCTCGTCCGCGTGCGACGGCGGCGAGCTGGTGACGCTGCTCGGGCCGCGCTTCGACAGCCTCGCGACGTCGGCGATCGGCGGCAATGTCAGCTCCGCCGACGGCGCCCTCACGCGCGTCACGCTGCCGGTACGGCACGGCGGCGGCTCGTCGATGCTCGCTCGCGGATCGTCGAGCAAGGCGTACCCGTGGGCGCGCGCGCTGGGGATCGATCTGCCGGCGACGACGATCACGCTCGGCGTGGAGATCGCCCAGGGCGTCGACGATCCCGAGCCGATCGCGATCGCGTACTCGATCGCGCCCGAACTGGAGCCTGCATCACCTTCCGCGACGTCGACGAGGGACTGATTCTGCTGCGAGCGTGGGGCGCAATCCGTTCGAGCTCGATCGCTTGGTCCGTTCGCGGCGAAAGCGCGTTCGTCCTCGAAATTCAAGGATTATTTGCCTTGCCCTGATGCTCGCTCAGGTAAACACTTTCAGGCGTTTCCTGACGAGCCCTCATGAACCACCCCTGCGATGCCCGACCTTGCCTTCCCGTTGCTTCGCTCGAAGCGGCGTCAGCGTCGGCGTTGCTCGGGCAGATCGTCGGCGGCCTCATCGTCGAGCGCTTCGTCGCCGAGGGCGGCATCGGCGTGGTCTACGCGGCGCGCTCTCGCTTCGGCGGGCCGACGCGCGCGTTGAAGGTGCTCAAGCCCTCGCTCGCCGGCGACGCCGGGCACCGCGAGAGCTTCGCTCAGGAGATCGCCTACGCCCGCCGCGTCAATCACCCCAACGTCGTCTCGGTGCTCGATCACGGCCGCCTCGCCGACGGGCGCCCGTGGCTGACGATGGACCTGCTCGACGGAGCGACGCTCGGCGCGCTGGTTCGTCGCGAGGGGCCGCTGCCGCTCTCGCGCGCGCTGGCGATCACCGATCAGGTCCTCGCGGGGCTCGCGGCGCTCCATGCGGCGGGCGTCGTTCATCAGGATCTGCAGCCCGACAACGTGTTCCTCGCGCGCGCGCCCGGCTCGTCGGTCGAGCGCGCCGTGCTGCTCGATTTCGGCTTCGCGCGCGACGCGGGATCGGGCGCGCGCGCGTCGCTCTTCGGGACACCGTCGTTCATGTCGCCCGAGCAGGCCCTCGCCGGGCGAGCGATCACGGCGCAGAGCGATCTCTTCGCGGCGGCGCTGCTCCTCTCGTATGCGCTCACGGGCAAGCCGCCGTTCGGTGGTGGTCCGACCCCGCGCGACGTGCTGGTGGCCATCGTCCGCTCGGCCCCGGTGCCGGTCCGTCGGGCCCGACGGGATGTCCCGATGGAGCTCGATCGCATCCTCGCCCGTGCGCTGGCGAAGCACCCGGACGCCAGATTTTCCGGGGCTGCCGAGATGCGGAGCGCGCTCGGCCGTCTCGCGTGCGCGGCGTGACCACCTCGCGGCCAGCGGCCTGAACCTTGCCAACGCATCGGCCTGCTTCGCTCGTGCGTGCAGGCGCTGCACACCCCAGCCAGGTGGGGACGGAGGCGCTGTCGACGCGGACGTCACGGGCTCGGAGGGAGCATGGATGCACTCGATCTGTTGGAGCAGCAGCATCGCGATGTCGCGAGCCTCATCGACCGTGTCGCCGTCGCGACGAGCCCCGGGGAGCGCACCGCGCTCGTCGCCGAGGTGGTGCGCGCCATCGAGGCCCACTCGCGCGTGGAAGAGCGCTGCTTCTACCCCGCCTTTCGCGCGCGCATCGGCGACGGCGGCCGGCTCTACGAGGTGTTCGAGCACCACGCGCTCCTGCGCTTCGCGGCGGTGAATCTGCTCCGCACGCGCGCGACCGATCTGCGCTTCGAGGCGCGGCTCGACATGGTGCGCGAGCTCGCGCTGCGGCACGCGTCGGCCGAGGAAGACTGGGCGTTCCCGAAGGCCAAGCGCAACCTCTGCGACGAGGAGCTCGATCAGATCGGCGTCTCGGTGGCGCGCGCTCACGAGGTACTGATGGAGGCGGCGCCCCGTCGCGGCGCGTGGGATCGCTCGCCGCGTCGCGAGGCGGCTGCGCGCGAGGCGGGCTCGCGCCGTCTCGGTGAGGTGGCGGCGCCCGAGGATCGATCGTCGCTGCCGCGCCTCGAGCGCGTGGACGCGTCGGCTAGACCGGCACCGGGCCGCCGAGCGCACCGAGAAACCGCGCGACCCACACCGCGAGCATCAGCGCGCCGAGTGTCGCGACCGCCCTCGTGAGCCACCGCCCGCGCAGGCCTTCGACGGCCGACCACCGCCCGCGGCGCACGTAAGAGATCGCGTTCCACCCGAGCGCGAGCGCGACGAGCGGCGCGACGATCGGCACGAGCGGGTGGAAGCGCAGCGCCTCGGTCACGTGACCGTGGAGCAGCGCGAGCGTGCCGCGCGTGAGCCCGCAGCCCGGGCAGGGGTGCCGCGTCAGGATCGCGAACGGGCAGAGCGGCACGTCGAACACGACGGCCGCGGTGAACCCGAGCGCCACGAGGCCGAGCCGCGCGGCGCGCTGGAGAGGCGTGGATTGGTTTGAGCTCAAACGATCGACGGAGGGCGTCGACGGCGCACCCGGAGGGGGCGGCGCTACGGCGGAGGGACGGGCGATGTCCATCGGGCAGCCCGGCTCCGCCGTGGTTCCTCAGCTGCTGCTCTGCGGGTCCCAGACCTCGTTGAGGTCCTTCGCGAGCGCGTAGTACGAGACGAAGAAGTAGAGGACGATGCTGGCGGGCAGCGGGTTACGCGAGCCGGCCATCTGCTTCGCCTTGCCGACTTGCTCCGGCACCTTGATCAGCAGGAAGTAGATCCCGAGCACCGGGATGAACATGTAGAAGGGCTTGAAACTCTCGTCCTTCGTGTACTGCTGCAGCTCGTTCAGCATCGTCCAGAGCTGGAAGATGCCGTAGACGCAGCAGACCAGCGAGATGACGAGCGTCATGACCGGGTTGCGGGTCTGGCCGCGGAATCCACCGCCGCCGCCGCCCATCATCCCGCCGCCCATGCCCATGCCGCCGCCGGGCGCGCCCATCGGGCCCGCGCCGAACTGGCCGGGAGCGCTCATTTGCTGGCCGCCCTGGGGCATGCCGTAGCCACCGCCCGGAGGCGCGCCGTAGCCAGGCTGCTGACCCATGGGATCCTGGCCGGGCTGGCCGCCGTAGCCGCCCTGGGGCTGCTGTTGCGGCTGCCCGTAGCCGCCTTGATCCGGCTGGCCGCCGAAGCCGCCCTGGGGCTGCTGACCGTAGCCACCCTGCGGCTGCTGCGGCGGCTGCCCGTAGCCCTGATCGGCCGGAGGCTGGCCGTAGCCACCCTGCGGTTGCTGGCCGTAGCCGCCCTGCGGCTGCTGCGGCTGCTGGCCGTAGCCTTGATCAGCCGGGGGCTGGCCGTAGCCACCCTGCGGTTGCTGGCCGTAGCCGCCCTGGGGTTGCTGGCCGAAGCCTTGATCCACGGGGGGCTGGCCATAGCCGCCCTGAGGCGGAGCACCGAAGCCACCGCCGGGCGGAGCGCCCTGAGGCGGGGGAAACGCCGCGGGAGGCTGACCCATCGGCGGGCCAGGAGGCGGGCTGAAGGCCGGCATCTGGTCGATCGCCATGGTGCCGCCGAGCGGGTTGACGCCGCCGGACGGAGCGCCGGGAGGCGAGTACGACCCTTGGGGCCCACCCGCCGCACCGCCGAACGCCGGCTGCGCACCGTACCCGCCGGGCGCGCCGTAGCCGCCGGGGGGAGGAGGCGCAGGGGGCGGTGGGGCCGCAGGCGACCCGGCCGAAGCACCGAGCCCGGCCGGCGGCACGCCGACGACCGTGCCGGCGAGGCCTTGGTTGAGCGGGCCACCCGGGGGCGGCCCCATGGGCGCGCCGGGGCGCGGAGCCATCGGGGCTCCGGGGGCACCAGGCGCGGGAGCGCCGGGCTGCTGATTCATCAGCATGGTGCCCTTGAACTTCGGCGCGGCGGCTCCTTTGAGATTGAAACCGCACTTGGTGCACGTGGACGCAGTTTCCGAGTTTTGCGTCCCACAGTTCGGACAGAACACGCACTACCTCCGTCAGCAAACGCTGGCTATCGGGCGCGGCGGTGCCCCTCGATTGGCGAGGAGCAAAGGGCTTGAGAAAGCCACGCACGGATCCCCCGACCCACGTCGAAGTCGGCCGGAGGGTAATGGAAGCCCTGGCTGTTTCACAAGCGAAAGCGCAGCCGCGGCGAAGGAAAACGGCGCCGCGCGGCAAAGCCTGAGAGAACGCCGCATTTTCTGCGATGTCGTCGCGCTCCGTCACCTCGCGTCAGGCGACCGGCGCCGCGCTCACCTCGCCGCACGACGCGCGCGGCGGGTGACGCTGTCGACTCTCGTTCCCGCGCATTGCTCGCGTCCGGTGCCGATCTCGGCCAAGCCCGCCCTTGACACCCCGGGGTCAGGGTCACTAGCGTCCGCGCGCGTCCGAAGCCCGTGGCCCACGTCACCGCGCCCCTGCGCGGAGGTTCGGGCCGAGGTCCCTCGGTACCGACCGCTTCCTGCTCCCCCGGGCGACTGCTCGGGGAGCCGGGATCGCGGATGGGCTCGCCGCCCGGTCACGCTGTCCACACCACGCACCTCCATCGGCTCCCTCATGACCTTCGCTCTGACTCCCGAGCGCGAATCGCACCTCGCCGAGATCCTCTCCCGGTATCCGAACCGCATGGCGGCGACGATCCCCGTTCTCCACCTCTGCCAGGAGCAGAATGGCTGGGTTTCGGAGGAGATCATGGAGTGGGTCGCCCACCGCCTCGGAATTTCGGCCGCGCACGTGAAGGGCGTCGCGACCTTCTATACGCTCTTCAATAAAGAGCCCGTCGGTCGCCACCAGGTCTGGGTGTGCCGCACGCTGAGCTGCGCGCTCAACGGCGCCGACGCCCTGCTTCACCACTGCGAAAAGCGCCTCGGCGTTCACGTGGGCGGCACCACGAAGGACGGCAGCGTCACCCTGCGCACCGCCGAGTGCCTCGCAGCCTGCGGGCAGGCGCCCATGATGCAGGTCGATCGCGACTACCACGAGAACCTGACGCTCGCCGACGTGGACACGATCCTCGATCGGCTGACGAGGTCCTGACCCCGATGCTACGCCAGACCAAGTACCTCTCCAGCCGTTACAACGAGCCCGACGGGTGGTCGCTCAGCGCCTACGAGCGCGACGGCGGCTACAAGCAGGCGAAGCGCGTCCTCGGCGGGATGACCCGCGACGCGCTGATCGAGGACATGAAGGCCGCCAACATCCGCGGCCGCGGCGGCGCCGGCTTCGCGATGGGCGTGAAGTGGAGCTTCATGCCCTGGCCGCCGAAGCCCGAGAAGCCGCACTACCTCGTGATCAACGCCGACGAAGGCGAGCCCGGGACCTTCAAGGACCGGACGATCATGGAGAAGAACCCGCACTCCGTCGTCGAGGGCTGCATCATCGGCTGCTACGGCATCGGCGCGCACACCGCGTACATCTACGTGCGCGACGAGCTGCACCTCTCGAAAGAGCGGCTCTGGGGCGCGATCAACGAGGCCAAGGCCAAGGGCTACCTCGGCAAGAACCCCTTCGGCAGCGACTACGCGGTCGAGGTCTTCGTGCACACGGGAGCGGGCGCGTACATCTGCGGCGAGGAGACGGCGCTGCTCAACTCGCTCGAAGGCAAGCGCGGCGAGCCCCGGCTCAAGCCGCCGTTCCCGGCGCAGGCCGGCGCCTTCGGCATGCCGAGCACCGTCAACAACCTCGAGACGATCGCCATCGTCCCGACCGCGCTCGAGATGGGCGGCGACGCCTTCTCCAAGCTGAGCGAGCTGCACAACCTGAAGGACGGCGGCTCGCGCCTCTTCGGCGTCAGCGGCCATGTCAACACGCCGGGCGTGTTCGAGGCCTGTGTCGGCCTCACGCTGCGCGAGCTCATCTACGATCTCGGCGGCGGGGTGAAGGGCGGCAAGCTCCTCGCGGTGATCCCCGGCGGCTCGTCGTGCCCCATCCTTCGCGCCGACGATCTCGTCAGCGCGCCGAACGAGAAGAGCCCTCTTTTCCCCTGGAATGGGAAGAGCGTTCTCGACGTGCCCCTCGGCGTCGACACGTTCCGCGCCCTCGGGACGATGCTCGGCACCTGCTGCGCGATCGTGCTGAGCGACCAGGCCTGCCCGGTGCTCGCGATGCACAACCTCATGCGCTTCTATCGCCACGAGTCGTGCGGCCAGTGCACGCCGTGCCGCGAGGGCAGCGCCTGGATCTTCCGGATCATGGACCGCATCGTCGCCGGCCAGGCCTCGATCGAAGAGCTCGATCGCCTGAGCGAGATCGCCGACAACATCATGGGCAACACCATCTGCGCCTTCGGTGAGGGCACCGCGATGCCGGCGCTCGGCTTCCTCAAGAAGTTTCGCCGCGAGTTCGAGCAGTACATCCTGACCAGAGGCAAATCGTCGCCCAATCGGCTCACGCTGCCGGGGCACTTCGCCGGGGCCGCGGAATGAAATCGATGGATGTCGTCGAGCTGGTCTTCTTCGCCGTCGCGACGTTCTTCGTCCTCGGCGGGGGCGTCTTCACCGTCGCCGCGCGCAACCCGATCCGCAGCGCCATGGGGCTCCTGACGTCGATCGTCGGCGTCGCGGGGATGTACCTCCTGCTCTCGGCCGAGTTCCTCGCGGCGATCCAGATCCTGGTTTACGCGGGCGCCGTCGTGATCCTCTTCATCTTCGTGATCATGCTCCTCGGCCCCTCGGCCATGTCGGAGCGCGACACGAAGACGGCGATCTCGCGCTACCTCGCGGCGGGCGTGTTCCTCGCGTCCGCGGGGACGGCGCTGGTGCTGCTCGCGCGGATGGCCGGCGCGGCGACGAAGTTCGCGCCTGCGCCTGCGGGCTTCGGCCACATCGAGGCCATCGGCCACGAGCTCTTCACCGGGGACCTCACGCCGTTCGAGCTCAGCGGCGCGCTGCTCCTCGTCGCTGTCGTCGGCGCCGTCGCGGTCGCGCGCGGCAAGCAAATCGATCCGACGCTCCACCCCCAGGCGCCCGACGCCGGCCCCAACGCCCTGCCCAAGGAGAGCGCGAAGTGACGTCGATCCCGCTCGAATACTACCTGATCGTCGCGGCCGCCCTCTTCCTGGTCGGCACCGTCGGCTTCCTCCTCCGCCGCAACCTGCTGGTGCTGCTCATGAGCATCGAGCTGATGCTCAACTCGGTGAACCTCACCCTGGTCGCGTACAACCGCGTCCACACCGAGTCGCACGCCGGGCAGATCTTCACCTTCTTCGTCATCGCCATCGCCGCGGCCGAAGCCGCGGTGGGCCTGGCCATCGTCCTCGCCTTCTTCCGCGTGCGGAAGACGGTGCGCTCCGACGAAGCCGACCTCCTGAGGAACTAGCGTGGAAGCCTTGAAATCTCAGTTCCCCGCGGCGAACTTCTCGCTCCTCGCGGTCGTGCTGCTGCTGCCGCTGCTCGGCGCGTTCGTCAACGGCATCTTCGGCAAGCGGCTCGGCAAGCAGGGCGTCCGCCTCATGGCCCTCTCGGCCATCGGCGGCTCGTTCCTCGCCAGCCTGCTCACGTTCCTGATGTTGCCGCGCGGCGAGGCCGCCGAAGAGGGCGGGCACCTCGCGTGGAACGCGTGGCACTGGTTCACGATCACCGGGAAGATGCAGCAGGCCATCCCGATCGACGTGAGCTTCGCGATCGACGGCCTCAACGCGACGATGATGCTCGTCGTCACCGGCGTGGGCTTCCTCATCCACCTCTACTCGAGCGAGTACATGTGGAAGGACGAGGGCTACCACCGCTTCTTCGCGTACCTGAACCTGTTCTGCTTCTCCATGCTCGTCCTGATCATGGCGGACAACCTCGCGCTCCTCTTCGTCGGCTGGGAGGGCGTGGGCATGTGCTCGTACCTCCTGATCGGCTTCTGGTTCGGCGAGACCAAGAACGCGAGCGCGGGGCGCAAGGCCTTCATCGTCAACCGCATCGGCGACTTCGGCCTGCTCGTGGCGATGTCGATGCTGGTCTACTACCTCGGCACGCTGCGCTTCTCGAGCATCGATCTCGCCGCCACGAACCTCTCGGTCCCGGTGAAGATCTGGCCGATCGGTAACCTCTCGGCCGACACGCTGCCCTCGTTCGTCGCCGCGGTGATCCTCCCGAAAGAGCCGGTGATGGTCTACGCCTCGACGCTCGTCGGGCTCGCGCTGTTCCTCGGCTGCGCTGGCAAGAGCGCGCAGCTCCCGCTCTACATCTGGCTCCCCGACGCCATGGCCGGCCCCACGCCGGTCTCCGCGCTCATCCACGCGGCGACGATGGTCACCGCCGGCGTCTACCTCGTCGCGCGCATGGGCGCGGTGTTCATCCTCTCGCCCGCCGCCATGGCCACGGTCGCGGTCGTCGGCGCAGCGACGGCGCTGTTCGCCGCGTCGATCGGCCTCTTCCAGCACGATCTCAAGAAGGTCCTCGCCTACTCCACGGTGAGCCAGCTCGGGTTCATGTTCATCGGCGTCGGCATGGGCGCGTTCGCGTCGGGCTTCTTCCACGTGTTCACCCACGCGTTCTTCAAGGCCTGCCTCTTCCTCGGGGCCGGCTCGGTGATCCACGCGATGCACGTGCGCATCCACGACACCGACAAATCCCAGGACATGCGCAACATGGGAGGCCTCCGGAAGTACCTCCCGATCACGCACGCGACGTTCCTGATCTCGTGCCTGTCGATCGCCGGCGTGCCTCCGCTCGCGGGCTTCTGGTCGAAGGACGAGATCCTCTGGAAGGCGTTCTCGAACGAGATCGCCGCGCCGCGCACGGTGAACGGCCTCGTCCCGTGGGCCTGGCCGACGTGGCTCGGCGTGGCGATCTACTGGGTCGGCATCGTCGCCGCGACGATGACGGCGTTCTACATGTTCCGCGCGTACTTCCTCACGTTTCATGGGGATTTCAAGGGCTGGACGATCGTCCGCGGCTGGACTGATCCGCACGCGGGTCACGGCCACGACGATCACCACGACGCGCCCCACGACGACGTGAAGGGCGACGGCCCCGAGCCGCACGAGTCGCCGCTGGCGATGACGATCCCGCTGATGGTCCTCGCGGCGTTCGCGCTGCTCGCCGGCTTCCTCAACGCCGAGCTCATCCATGTCGCGCCACTCGGGCACCTGCTCGAGGGCGTGTTCAAGGCCGACGAGGTCGCGGTGCACGAGCGCGCGGCCGCCCACGGCAAGGAGATGATGATGCTCGTGCCGGGCATCCTCGCTTTCGTGGCCGGCATCGGCGCGGCGGCCTACGTCTACCTCCAGAACAAAGGCGCGCAGGAGACGGCCTTCGCGAAGAGCTTCCCCCGCCTTTACAAGCTGATCTACGACAAGTGGCGCATCGACGAGCTCTACGAGGCCACGGTCATCGGGATGGTCGACGCCCTCGCCGACATCTTCCAGATGGCCGACACGTGGATCGTCGACGGCATCCTCGCGAAGCTCAGCGCGGCCATCGTCGGCGCGGCGGGCACGGTGCTGCGCGCCTTCCAGACCGGCAAGGTGCAGGCCTACTCCGCGTCGATGGTCATCGGCCTCGCCGGCGTGGGCTGGTTCCTCGTGCGACCGCACGCGGTCACCTCGATCGACGACACCAAGCTCAAGCAGACGGGGGAGGTCGTCGTCTCGGCCGCGCCGGGGTTTGGCTACTCGTACAACTGGGCCGGCCCCGGCCTGGCCCCGACGAGCGACTTCTCCGCGACCCGAGAGATCACCATCCCGCTTCAACCCGGGGACAAGAAGGACGTCGTGCTCCAGGTCAAGAACGCCTTCAACGGCGTCGATACGCAGACCATCACCGTCGCCCGCCCCGGGAAGAAGGCCGCCGCGCCGACGCCCGGCGCGAACCCGATGGACGACCTCGCTCCCGGCGGCAAGGTCGTCATCCCCGGCGACAAGATCCCCGATCTTCTCCGAGGCCTCCACCAATGAGCGACGCCTTCTTCCGCTACTGGCCGGCGATAATCGCCGGCATCGTGGGCGCCGCGATCCCGCGCCGTGACAGCACCAAGCTGCGCGCCGGGCTCGGCTTCATCGCCGCGTTCCTCGTGTTCTCGATCCAGGCGCTCTGGCCCGAAGATGCGAGCGCCGCGCACGCCGTCGCGAGCGAGTGGCCGCACCTGCTCAACGTCCTGATCTTCCTGCCGCTCCTCGGAGCCGCCGCGGTGCTCTTCATGCCGCGCCAGCTCCTCGGCTTGCTGCGCGGGTTCACGCTCGGCGTGCTCGGCCTGGGCTTCGCGCTCTCGCTGATGCTGCTCACCGTGCCCATGACGACGGGCTGGCACTTCGTCTCGATTCACGAGTGGATCCCGGCGATGGGCGTGCGCTGGCACGTGGCGGTCGACGGGATCAGCCTCTGGCTGATCCTCCTCACGACCTTCATGACGCCGATCGCGGTCTACGCGGCCTTCGGCTCGATCAAGACGCGGATCAAGGAGTTCTGCTTCGCCTTCCTGCTCCTGCAGGGCGCGATGCTCGGCGCCTTCGTGTCGCTCGATCTCTTCCAGTTCTACATGTTCTGGGAGCTGATGCTGGTGCCGATGTACGTGATGATCGGCATCTGGGGCGGGGCCGACAAGGTCAAGGCCTCGGTGAAGTTCTTCCTCTACACGATGGCCGGATCGATGCTGATGCTGGCGGCGATCGTGTACCTGGTGTGGACGCACCAGAAGCTCACCGGCACGTGGACGTTCGACTACCTCGCGCTCTCGCGCGTCGTGCTGCCCGGCCCCTCGGCGGCCGCGGGCGGCTGGAACAACGCGTGGCAGGTGACGAAGTCGCCGCAGGGGCTCTGCTTCTGGGCCTTCTCGATCGCCTTCTTCATCAAGGTCCCGATGTGGCCGCTGCACACGTGGCTGCCCGACGCCCACGTGCAGGCGCCCACGGGCGGCTCGGTGATCCTCGCCGCGGTCATGCTCAAGCTCGGCACGTACGCGTACATGCGCTTCTCGATGGGCCTCTTCCCGGGCCCCGCGTCGAGCTTCGCGGCGAACCTCGCCGGCATCGCCATCCTCGGCGGCATCATCTACGGCGCGCTCGTCGCGTGGAAGCAGCAGGACGTGAAGCGCCTCGTCGCTTACTCGTCGGTCGCCCACCTCGGGTACGTCATGCTCGGCCTCTTCGGCGTGAGCCCGTCGGGCATGCAGGGCGCCGTCCTCCAGATGGTGAACCACGGCGTCTCCACCGGCGCGCTCTTCCTCCTCGTCGGCGTGATCTACGACCGCCGCCACACCCGCATGGTCGACGAGTTCGGCGGCCTCGCGAAGCAGATGCCGATCTACGCGGCGCTGTTTCTCATCGTCACCTTCGCCTCGATCGGCGTGCCTGGCACCAACGGCTTCGTCGGCGAGTTCATGGTGATCATGGGCACGTACACCTCGGAGCGGCTCAGCACCTTCAGCGGGATCCACACCATCGGCGCCTCGGCCGGCGTGATCCTCGCGGCCGTCTACATGCTCGGCGTGACGCAGAAGATCTTCTTCGGCCCGCTCACCAACCCGAAGAACAAGCACCTGCCCGACCTCACCGTGCGCGAGACGCTCGCGGTGGCGCCGCTCATCGTGATGATCTTCGTCATCGGCTTCTTCCCTTCGATCTTCCTCGATCGGATGAAGGACGCCGTGCAGCTCGAATACAACCAGTTCAAGAACGCGTCGGAGCAGTCCATCCGCTTCGGTGACGAGAAGAACGCGCAGATGCTGCCCGAAGACAACTTCGCCCCCGAGTTCCTCCGCGGCGCCCCGGGCTTCAAGGAAGAGAAGCCCGCGGACGACGACAAGCAAGCGCGCGGCGAAGGAGAAGCCCAGTGAAGACCGGCCTCTACCTCTCGATCTCGCCGCTGCTCGTCGTCGCCCTCGGCGGCGCGCTGCTGATGCTCGCCGAGGCCTTCTCGCACCACCGCGAAGAGCACGAGTCGCGCAGCGCCGGCCCCTCGTCGGAGCTGGCGCTCGGCACCGCGATCACCCTCTTCACCGGCGCGATCTTCGCGGCGGCGGTGTGGTTCGTTGGCCCCGAGAAGCTCGACGGCTCGCAGGACCTCGCGCCCTGGCTGATCATCGATCGCTTCACGCTCTTCTTCGCCTTCACGATCTGCGTCGGCGGCGGCCTCGCCTCGCTCCTCGCGGGCGGCTACCTGCCCGAGCACCGGATCGATCGCGGCGAGTTCTACCCGCTGCTCACGTTCTCGTCGGTCGGGGCGATCATCCTCGCCGCCGCGGGCGACGTGCTCACGCTCTTCCTCGGCCTCGAGATCATGTCGCTCGGCGTCTACGCGCTCACCGGCTTCCGCCGCGGCTCGGCGCGCAGCACCGAGGCGTCGATGAAGTACTTCCTCCTCGGCTCGTTCGCGGCGGCGCTCCTGCTCTACGGCGCGGCGCTGATCTACGGCGCGACGGGGCACACCGATCTCGCCGGCATCCGCGCGGCGCTCGTCGCCGGCAACCTCAACTACGGTCTCGTGCTCATCGCGGTGACGCTGATGATCGTCGGCCTCGCCTTCAAGATCAGCGCGGTGCCGTTCCACATGTGGACGCCCGATGCCTACGAGGGCGCGCCCACCCCGGCGACGAGCTTCATGGCCGTCGTGGTGAAGTCGGCGGCGTTCGCCACCATGCTCCGCGTCCTGCTCGTGGCCTTCGGGCAGCCCGAGCTGTCGTCGTGGGGCGCGGGCTGGCCCCCGATCATCGCCACGCTCGCCGTGCTGACGATGACGGTCGCCAACCTCATCGCGGGCCGGCAAGAGTCGGTCAAGCGCATGCTCGCGTACTCGAGCATCGCTCACGCGGGCTACATCCTCGTCGGCGTGACGACGACGATGCGCCTCCACGAGGACGGGCAGGCGAGCGTGATGTTCTACCTGCTCGCGTACACCGTCTCGACGATCGGGGCCTTCGGCGCGCTGATCCTCTGCGGTAGCCGCGGCGCCGAGGCCGTGTCCTACGAAGATCTCTCCGGCCTCGGGAAGCGTCACCCGGCGGTCGCGCTGGTGTTCTCGCTCTTCCTGCTCTCGCTCGCGGGCGTGCCGCCGACGGCGGGCTTCTTCGGCAAGCTCTACATCGTCAAGGGCGCGATCGGCGCGGGGCTCTACCCGCTCAGCGTCATCCTGCTGCTCAACAGCGTGCTCGGCGCGTACTACTACCTGCGCGTCCTGGTGTTCATGTACATGCGCGAGCCCGCGCCCGGCGCGCCCTTCGCGAGGCCGATGAAGTCCGGCTACGTGACGAGCGCGCTCGTGCTCGCCGCCGTCGCCGTCGTGGCGCTCGGCCTCTTCCCGACGACCTCGCTCGAGGTCGCCGTGCGCGCCGCCCTGGCGCCCTGATCTGCGCTCGGCCGCTCTCCGCGCGGCAGCCGTCCTTCTTACCTCAGCCTCACCCCAGCCTCACCTCAGCGTCGTCGTCCACCCGGGTTCCGTGGTCCTTTGTTGACCACGGAACGCGGCGTCATCGATAGTCCACGGGCAACACCCGGGAGGTCTCGATGGGCATCATTTCGCGCGGCGCCGACGGCTATTTTCACCCGACGACCGAGGAGGAGCTGCGCGGCCTCGTCCTCCACGCCGGCGCGACCGGCAAGAAGCTCCGCGTCCGCGGCTCCTCGCACTCGGTCAGCGCCGCCATCTACAACGACGGCTTCGACGGCGAGGGCGTCCCGCTCGGCCCTCACCTCGAGGTGATGCTCGACGGCTACCGCAAGCTCGCGATCACGCCGGATCCCGCCGCCCCCGGCCGCGCCATCGTCGAGGTCGAGGCCGGCTGCAACCTCGGCAAAGATCCCTACGATCCCACCCGCCGATCGACCTGGGAGAACAGCCTCAATTACCAGCTAGAGCTCGCGGGCTACGCGCTCGACGATCTCGGCGGTATCAGCCACCAGACCATCTCCGGCTTCCTCGCCACCGGCTGCTCGGGCGGCTCGGTCCAGCACTCGATCGACGACAACCTCGTGCGCTTCCGCTTCATCGACGGCACAGGGACGATCCACGACGTGTCGCGCGACGATCCCGATCCGCGCCGGCGCGATCTCTTCTTCGCCGTCGGGGTCTCGATGGGGCTCCTCGGCGTCCTCTCGAAGATCTGGCTCCGCGTCGGGCCGACGTACAACCTCGTCGGCCGGCAGGTCACGACCAGCGCCGCTGGCGCCGCGATGGATCTCTTCGGCCCAGGATCCCCCGAGAAACCAGGCCTCGCCGCGTTCTTGAAAGAGACGCCGTACGCCCGCCTGATGTGGTGGCCGCAGTACGGCTTCGAGCGCATGCAGGTGTGGCAGGCCGCACGGGTCGCGCCCACGCCGGACTTCACGCCGGCACCCTACGAAGAGCTCGGCAACGCGCCCGAGCTCGCCTCGCTCGCCGGCTCGCTCTTCTACACGCTGATCGGCAACCTCGACGATCTCGCCTCGGTGCCGGGCAAGCTCACCGGCTGGTACGCGCACCTCGAGGGCGATCTCGACGGCGCGCCCGACGCCAACGCCAACGCGTACCCGGGGCGGGCGCGGGCGCGCCCGCGCTACACGATGGGCGACGTGCTCGCATGGATCCGCGGGCGCCTCGCGACCACGCTCGCGCAGCAGACGGCGCGCTACGACGCCGATCCCGCCGCGAGTCAGCGCGGCCAGGGCTTGCTCGACGTCGCGCGCGCCACGATTGAAGGCTCGTTCCCGAGCTCGCTCGCCGGCGCGGTCACCAAGCTGATCGAGCTGCTCCTCGCCGGCGCCCTCGAGAGCTTCCCCGCGAAGCTCCTGGCGCGCTGGCTCGAGCGCGAAATCCCCTACGTGATCGACAGCGTCCTCGATCCCTTCGTCGCGCTGGGCGACGAGCCCTGGCAAGACACCTGGATGTGCGGCCTGCCGATGGACAACCAGATGGACGACCAGCTCTGGCCCACCGAGTTCACCGAGCTGTGGGTCCCGATCGAGCGAACGACCGAGGTCATGCGCGCGCTGCGCGAGCTCTACGCCGGCGACGACGACGCGCGCGTCGCGTACGAGCACACCGGCGCCTTCTCGTGCGAGCTCTACGCCAGCTCGGCGAGCCCGTTCTGGATGAGCCCCGCGTACGGCGGCGCCGTGCTCCGCGTCGACGTCTTCTGGTTCGCGCGGAACGCCGGCAAGCCCACGGATCGCTTCTATCCACGCTTCTGGAAGCTGCTGAAGCGCTTCGACGTCCGGCCCCACTGGGGCAAGTACCTGCCGCCGGCCTCGGCCGAGTGGCGGGCGCACTACCGGGCCACCATCCCGATGCTCGAGCGCTTCCTCGCGCTGCGGGCCGAGCTCGATCCGCAGCAGATCTTCGTGACGAGTTACTGGCGCGATCACCTCGGCATCGCGCCGGCGTAGCGATCACATCGGGGGCGCGGGCGGCGTCCCCGGCGGGGTCGGCGCGACGGTGCTCGCGGGCGGAGGCGCGGTGAGCGACACGCCCTCGAGGTCCTTCTTCGCGTCGAACTTGATGGTGAAATCGAGCTTGTTCTCACCCGCCTTGATCTCGACGATCTTCTGCTCGGCCGCCTTGCGCAGCAGCACCGGGAGGAACGCGTTGACGGTCACCTTGCCGACGGGGATGTTCTTGATCTCGTACTGCCCGTCGAGCCCGGTCACGTCGTGGGTCGCGTACGAGAGCACGAAGACGTCCGCCGTGAGGAACGGGTTCGGCAGCATGTCGCGGATCTGATAGTGCCCCGGCTGCTGCGGGTAGAGCTTCACCGGCGCCCCGTTCGGCACCGCGACGAGGATCGCCTCGGTCGGCGCCCCCGCGAGGTACGGCATGTACTCCTCGCCGGTATCCAGGTTCGATACCTCGACGCGCTGGCCGTACGTGGCCGCGATCGTGCGCCGCGCGGTCGCGCAGCCGTGGATCGTCGTCTTCATGGCCTCGCCCTCGGCGGGGACGACGCCTTCGAATCCGGTCACGGCGACGAGCGCGTCGGCGAGCGTTTTGTCGAGGCCGATGCGGAAGAGCTTGCTGTACGTCGCCGAGGCCTCGCCGCACTTGCTCGGGATCTTCAGCCCGGTGATGCTCGGCGCGGCGTCGCCCGTGATGTGAATCGTGCCCTTGAGCGTGCCCGTCGGGCCCTTGTACGGATCGACTCCCTTGGGGTTCACCGCCTCGAGGATCTTGTCGGCCGGGTAGGGGACGCCGATCGGGATCCCGTGCGTGTTCACCTTGGCGTTGGGCTTCGGAGCGGGCGTCGCCGAGGCGGCCGTCACCGGCGGCGCGGAGCTGGCCGAGGCCGCCGGCGTCGCGTCGGGGGGAGCGTTGTTGCCGCACGCGGCGAGCGACAGGACGAGGGCGCCTTGGCCGAGCCGTTTCTTCATCGCCCGCGAGCCTAGCACCGCTTTTTCCTCGGCGGTGATCACCGCGCGATCGGCGAGGGTCGGGGCTCGTTCAGGCGCGCGTGGACGCGGGCGCTCACGGCGGTCCACAGCGCGTCCGGCGCGGCGCGCGCGGGGGCGTCCGCGGGCAGCGCCGCGAGCCACGCGCGGGCCGCGACGGCGTCGACGCGGCGAGCGAGCAGCTCGGCGAAGAGCAGGCCCGCCAGCGGCGAGGGCGCCGTGAGCGCGGCCGGCGGCGCGGGGATCGCGTCCATCGCGAGCGCGAGCGCCGCGGGATCGCGCGCGAGATCCGCGGCGACCGCCAGCGCGATCCTCGCGTCGAGATCGGCTGGATCCGCCGCGAGGACCACCGCGGCCTCGGCGCGCGCCGGGGCCGCGTGGCCCAGCGCCGCGGCCCGCACGGCGAGCTCGCCCAGCGTCAGGTGCGCGCGCTTCGCGTGGCGGCGCGCGGCCTCGAGATCGTCGCGACCGAGCGCCTCGTCGACCTCGGCGAGCGGCCCGAGCGCGGGGATCTCCGCCTCGAGCGACGAGGCGAGCCGCGGCGAGAGCGCCCGCGCCTGCCGCGCAGCCCGTTCGGCGAGCGCGTCGTCGTGCGTGGCGCGCGCGAACGCGTGGAGCGCGAGCCACGCCTCGGTCGATCCTGGAGCGCGGATCGTCGCCGCGCGGAGCAGCCTCCGGCCCTCGTCCTCGCGACCGCGCCGCACCAGCAGCGAGGCCGAGAGGCTCACCGCGCCGAGGTCGTCGGGATCGAGCCGCATGGCTCTCCCCGCGTCGTCGATCGCCTCGCCCAGCAGGGCCGCCGCGCGCGCCGGATCACGCGCCGCCGTCGACGCCGCGAGCCGGCAGCGCGCGACCGCGAGGAACGTCGGAGCCGACTCGGGATCGAGCCTGCGCGCCCGCTCGAACGCGGCCTCGGCGCCCTCGAAATCGGCCCCGGGAGGCCGGCAGCGGAGCGCCCCGATCGCCGTCCACAGGTGCGCGCTCTCGTCGTCCTCGCTCGCCGCGGCCTCGAGCGCGGCCAGCGCCCTCCTGCCCGCGCGCGCCTCACCGCCGAGGCTGCCCGCGTCGTCGATCTGCCCGAGCTGCGCCTCCTCGTACGCGGCCCGCCCGTAGAGCGCGTACGCGTAGTCGGAGACGAAGCGACCCTCGACGACGCGCCCGTCGACCACGCGCGTCACCGTCGGCCCGGCGCACCCGGCGAGGCCGACGCCGAGGATCGCAATGAACGCGACGAGCGCGGATCTCAGCGGCACGCGGCGATCTCGTGCAGCAGGCGATCGTTCTCGGCGGGCAGCCCGACCGTGACGCGCATCCGCTTCAACAGCCGGCCACCCGACGCCTGGAAGCTCTTCACGAGCACCCCCCGCTGCGCGAGCGCGCCCACGACCTCGCTCGCCGGGCGCTCGCACTCGACCCACACGAAGTTCGCCTCGCTCGGCGTCACGCTGAACCCGAGGGCCGCGAGCCCCGTCGAGAGCCGCGCCCGCTCGGCCACCACGACGTCGCGGGTCCGGGCGATCTCCGCGCCCAGCTCGCGCAGCACGAACGTCGCGCCTTGCTGCGACGGCGCGGGCAGGTTGTAGGGCTGGCGCGTCTTGTCGATCTCGCGCACCAGCTCGGCCGGACCGACGAGCCAGCCCACGCGCAGCGCCGCGAAGCCCACCTTCGACAGCGTCCGCAGCACCGCGACGTTGGGGTACGCCGAGCGCAGCGCGCCCTGGGCCTCGGCGCCCGCGCCCGCGAAATCGACGTAGGCCTCGTCGACCACGACCAGCGCCTCGGGCGCGGCTTCGATCACCGCGCGCAGCCGATCGACGCTCACCCGCGTGCTCGTCGGGTTGTTGGGCGTGGCCACGAAGATCAGGTTCGGCCGGGCGAAATCGACGGCGCGCTTCATCCCGTTGGCGTCGAGATCCCAGGCGGCGTCGAGCGGCACCTCCACGACCTTGAAGCCCCGCGCGCGGGCGCTGAGCCGGTACATCACGAACGTCGGCGAGGGCGTGACGATCGCCGGCGCGGGCGCGCGCGGCCTCGGCCGATCGAGCGCCGTCAGCAGCAGCGCGATGATCTCGTCGGAGCCGGTGCCGACCAGGATCTCGTCGGGGCTGGCCCCGTGCTGCGCGGCGATCGCTTCGCGCAGCGCCATGGCGCGCGGATCCGGGTAGCGGTTGTACTGCGCGGGGATCATCGCCTGCGCGAGCGCGGCGATGGCTTCCGCGGACAGCAGCGGAGGCGACTCGTTGGCGTCGAGGCGCACCTCGAACGCGCCCGCGTGAGGCTGGTAGGGCTGGAGCTCGGAGAGCTCGGCGCGGAGGAGTGGGTCGAAGAAGCGCGCGGTCATCCGGGGCCGCGCATACTACCTGCCGCCGCGGGGCGCGGCACCACCAACCGCGATCGACCGAGCCCGGCGCGAACGCCCGCCGTCACCGTCGGATCGCCTCGTTGACGCCCGGCGACGCTGGAGCACGACCGGAGCCATCGGGCGACGGCGCTTCGATCTCGATCTCGAGGTCGATCGCCGGCAGCGCGCCGCGGGCGCTCGCCGTCGGCACTGCGTGCGCCGCGAGGACGCCGCGGGCGATCGGCGCGGCGTGCCGGCTCGTCTGGCGGTTGTAGACGTGGATCGCCGCCCCCGCGGCGAACACCATCCCGAGGACGTTGATGGCCACGATCCGCGCGAGCGCGAACGCCGCGCCGATCCGCTTGATGCTCTTCGAGGTGCTCACGTGCTCTCCGGCTCCAGCGCGATCATCGCCGATCGCGGCTCATCGCGCTCAGTCGTCGGGGATGGTGATCCCCGTCTCCTTCGCGTCGAGCAGGCTGCCGAGGTTGTGCACCGCCGCGTCGCGCGCGCCGAGCTGCCCGGTCTTTCCGGTGAAATTGAGCTCCAGAAATTTCACGATCGACGAGTGCTCGAGCTGCACGTGGGACACGAAGTTCTTCTTCGCGAAGCGGCCGACCGCGATCAGCGGCACGCGCGTCCCGTACGGCTGGCCGTCGACGGCGCTGTCCGGCGGCGGCTTCACGTGGTCGAAGTAGCCCCCGCCCTCGTCCCAGGCGATCAGCACCAGCGTGTCGTCGGCGTAGCAGCTCGCCTCGACCTGCTGCACGAGCGCGTCGACCATCGCCGGCCCGACGCTCAGCGCCGAGCCGTAGCCCGGGTGCTCGCTGTGGTAGCCGAGGAGCTTCACGAACGACACGTTCGGCAGCGTCCCTCCGGTGATGTCGGCGGCGACGTCGGCGTAGTCGTGGACGAGCGCCGCGTCGTGGTTGAACTGCTTGTAATAAAGGAACGGGATGTCGGACGGCTCGTAGAGGCACGGGTACGTCGGCAGGTTCGCGGCGCAGTCCTTCGGGGGGTGCGGGCAGCTGTCCGCGCCGGCCTTCTGCACGCGCCCGAACCCTTCGGCGTAGACCCGGACCGTCTTGCCGGCGGCGACGAGGACGTCGAACACCGTCTGCCCGTCGTAGACCTTGGTCGTCGGCGCGAGATCGCAGTCGGAGCCGAGCGCGTCGGGCTTCACGGTGTTGTCGTTGAAGACCTGTTTGGCGACGGCGAAGTACATGTCGTTGGCCGACGAGGCCCCGACGAGCGGCTGGAAGTTGCGGTCGGCGATCGCGTATTTCGCCGCGTAATCGTGGTAAATCTTCACCGCGTCGCCCGCGACGGCGAAGTTGCCCGGATCGGAGCAGCCATCGACGCCGGCGATGTACCGATCCATCGCGCCGCCGTTCATCTCCTTGCCCTCGCAGTACGCCGAGTGGTCGGGATCCTTGGCGGCGTTCGAGGCGTCGTCGAGGACGATGGGCGACGCGCCCGAGGGCTCTTTCGCGGGCGCCGCTTCACAGCACGCCGGCCCGTCGTTGCACGTCGGGTTCGATCCGGCCTTCGCCGTGCAGTAGCTCCCGAAGTGGTTGTCGAAGGTGTGGTTCTCCTGCACGACCAGGATCACGTGCGCGATCTTCGACCCGCTCCCCGTGACGGCCGCCGGGCAGCTCGCGCCGCCGCCTCCGCTGCCCGTGCCCGTGCCCGTGGGGTCCGATCCGCAGCCCGAAATGACCGACGCCGCGGCGAGAAAGAGCGAGCTGACGAGCAATCGACGCATGGGCGTCATCGTACCGTGACGAGCGCCCTTCGTCCCCGAGGATCAGCGCGAAGGCGGGGTCGGGGTCGCGCGGTGGTGCAGCGCCATGTGGCCGCGCTGGATCCCTTCGGTCGCGAGGGCGCGGAGGGCCGAGAGGTTGGTGGCCAGGCCCGCGGCGGCGGTGACCATCGCGAGATCGGCCGACCGCGTCGCGCCGAGGAGCTGGAGCGCGAGGCGGGCGCCGCGGTGGGCGCGGAGGGCGCCGCCGACGATGCCGAGCGAGAGCGGGATTTCGAGGCGGCCTTCCAGGGTTTTGCCGTCGTCGACGAGGCGCCACGTGGCGAGCGGAGAGTAGCGCCCGCTGCGCGCGGCGTAGGCGTGAGCCGCGGCCTCGACGGCGCGCCAGTCGTTGCCCGTGGCGAGGACGACGGCGTCGACGCCGTTCATGATCCCCTTGTTGTGGGTGACGGCGCGGTAGGGATCGAGCTCGGCGAAGCGGGAGGCGTTGACGACGCCGCGCGCGGCCTCGGCGCCCGAGGTGTGCTGGCAGGAAAAGTCGGCGACGGCGACGCGGGCCGTGACGCGCGCGACGCGGCGATCGCAGTAGTTCGAGAGGATGCGCAGGCCGAGCTCGCCCTGGCAGAGCTCGGCGACGCGATCGCCGAGGGCCTCGGCCACGGTGTTGAGCAGGTTGGCGCCCATCGCGTCGCAGCAGTCGACGAGGACGTGGACGACGACGAACCCCTCGCCGAGATCGCGCACGGTCACGTCGCGGGCGCCGCCGCCGCGCTCGCAGAGGCCGGGGATCGCCGCGTTCGCGAGGGCCAGCAGCTCGGCCCGCGCCTCGCGCACGCGGACCAGCGCCGACGCGGCCGAGGGCACGTCGTGGATCTCGATCTGCGCCGTCATCAGCGACTCGTCCATGGTGGCCTGGAAGCCGCCCGAGGCCCGGACGCGCTTGGCGGCGTTGGAGGCCGCCGCGACGACGCTGGGCTCCTCGATCGCCATCGGGACGAGGTAATCGGTGCCGTTGACCTGCACGTTGAGCGCGATGCCGAAGGGCAACGCCAGGGTGCCGATCGCATTCTCGATCATCCGATCGGCGGTGGCGATCTCGAGGCCGCCCTGGCTGACGGCGCCCTCGATTTCAGCCTCGTCGACGGCGGCGACGGCGGCGAGCACGCGGCGACGATCGGCCACCGAGAGGCCACGGAAGTTCGGAATGACGGAGGTCTTCGAGGGCATACGTGGGCGATCTTTAGCCTGCCCGCGCCGGTCGTCGTGGGGAGATCTCGGGGAGAAATTTTCCCGTCAGGCCTG
>JANYGI010000161.1 GCA_025362495.1 Byssovorax sp.
ACGCTCGACGCGTACCACGCGATCATCCGCGCCATCGTCGGCGCGCCCAAGCCGGTGGTCGCGCTGGTCGAGGGCGGCGCCGTCGGCTTCGGCTGCGACATCGCCCTCGCCTGCGATCTGCGCGTCCTCGCGGAGGGGGCCTATCTGCAGGAGAAGTTCGTGAAGATCGGGTTGATGCCCGACGGCGGAGGCACCTTCTGGCTGCCGCGGCTCATCGGTATCGGCCGAGCGATGGAGATGATCTTGATCGGCGATCCGGTCGACGCGGCGCGCGCGGAGTCGCTCGGCCTGGCCAACCGCGTTGTCCCCGCGGCCAACCTGCGCGAAGAGGGGATGAAGCTCGCCCACAGGCTCGCTGCCGGGCCGCCGCTGGCCTATGCGGAGATCAAGCGCGCTGTCCGCGCCGGCCTCGGCGGGACGATCGACACCGCCCTCGACCTGGAGAAGAAGGGGCAGTTGAAGTGCCTCACTTCCAGTGACTGCTTCGAGGGCGTGGCCGCCTGGATGCAGAAGCGCGAGCCTGAATTCCAAGGGAATTAGCGATCGACATGGCCCGTGGCGAGCGGGTCACCTGAAGGCACGCGGCCCGGGTTCAGTCGGCGAACACCTCGTCCACGACACCGGCGCTCGTGGCGCGGAGGAGCCAGCGCTGGAGTGTGGCCGCGTCGGAGCAGGAGGCGACCCGCGCTCTGGCTCCGTCGGTGACAATGATGCCGCGGGCGCCGAGCAGGGCCGCGATCGCCTCGCGCAGCGCCGCGAGCGCCTGCGTGGCCTGCGCCTGCGCCTGCGTGGCCTGCTCCTGCGCCTGCGTGGCCTGCGCCGCTGCGTCCTCGGCCCGCGCCTCGAGATCGGCCACCATTCTGTTGAGCCGGCCGATCAGATCGCCGCTCCCCGGCAGCTCGGCCGTGCCGTTGAAGAACCGCAGCGTGCCCCCCTCGATGGCGAGGTCGAGACCCAGCACGGCGGACGCGTGACGGCCGAACTGCGGCACGATTCGCTGGTAGCGCCGAGCGTGCTCGCCGGTGAGGCGATACCCGTAGATGAGCTGGTGGAGGCGGTCGTACACGAAGTATTCGGGGATACCGAGCTTCGCGTAGCGCTCCACGTTGTCGATCAGGTCCTTGCTGCGGCTGCCGTGGTGCAGCACCTCGATCACCAGATCGAGCCCCTTGCCTTCGTCGGCGACGACCCACGCCATGCGCGCGTCGTCCTCGGGCTCGACCACACCGACGACGGCGAGCACGTCGGGCGAGAAGACGGCTTCTCCCGGGTACATGACGGCCATCTCCTCCGCGAGGTAGACGGCGCGCCCGATCGCGCTGAAATGCAGGCCGAGCGCGTCGATCGTACGAGTCTTGGCCTTCTTGTGACGCCGGCCCTCGGTCATGGCCGCGGCGGGATCGGAGAGGGCGTCGAGGACGCGCACGAGGAAGCTCTCGCGCTCGGCCGGGCTCATCGCGCGCCAGGCCTCTTCGGTCGGGGCGATCACGGGCAGCGCGGGGGGGACATCGGGGAGCGTCTGGGCCATGAGATCCAGGCATACCACGTCGCCCGCGACGATCTCGGTGTAGACTGCCCGGCGCGTGCCGCCCGCGATCTTTCTCTCCACCTCTTCGTTCACCACCGAGGTCCGCGTCGACGCTCCTCCCGCGGCGGTGCTCGCCGTGCTCGACGATCCTCCGACATTCATGCGCCTCAATCCACTGGTGGTCGCGGTGGATCCCGTGCCGGGCGAGGTCGATCACTACGTCGTGACGGATCGACTGCGCTTGCTCGGGATATCCTTCAATTTCCGTTACAGAGCGCGCGCTCGGCGGGTCGCCGCCGGCCTCGACAGCGAGGTGTGGAGCCCAGGTGCTGGACTCGATGGCGCTGCACCACCGCAAAGAGGGTGGCCGCGCCGCGATTGAAGCGCTGGAGATCGCCCTGGAAACACCTCGATCCGTCGAGGCGGGGATCCGCGACTTCGTGGCCCGCATGGCGCGCTGACGCTCGGCCTGGCCGCGCGCTTGCGCTCGGACCCGTGCAGCCCAAGGTCACCGCCGCGAACACGCGGAGGAGCCGATGAGCACCGGGAGAGACCGAGACAGCTTGTTGACGAGCGCGCTGGAGCGCAGCCGCCGGATGACCGAGCACGATGACGAGCTCCAGCGCCTCGTGCCGCTCGGCGAAAGTCGAGAGCGCTTGCTCGCCGAGGCGCGGTCGAGCATCGAGTGCCTCGCCCGGGCCTGCGAGCTCTACGCGGAGCGAACCTGCTTTGCAGAAGCGCGCCCGTCGGCCTCCGACGATCTCGAATTCACCACCTATGCTCGGCTCTGGAGCCGGATCGAGGCCGCCGCGAGCGGGCTGCGCCACCAGCGCCTCGCCGACACCGGCGCGTTCGTCGGGATCTGCGGCTTCGGGAGCGTCGATTGGGTGGTCGCCGATCTGGCCTGTCTCTATCTCGCGGCCGTCTCGGTCCCGATCCAGACGACCATCACGCGGGCCGATCTTCGCAACCTGATCGACGAGGCCGAGCTCCGCTGCGTGGTGTGCAGCCTGGCGCAGATCGAGCTCCTCGCCTCGGTCTTGCCCGACTGTCCATCGGTCGCGAGCCTCGTCGTCATCGACGTCGACGATCGCGATCCTCACGCGTTCGAGGCCTGGGAGCTCGCCCGGCAATCGCTCGAAGAAGAGCACGGTGCCAGGCTCACCGTCGTGCGCCTCGCGGAGATCGAGCACCTTGGCCGCCACACCGGGCTCGTTCCGTATGTCGAGCCGGCGCAAAGGCACGACGGCGGGCCTGATCCGCTGATGACCCTGATGTACACCTCGGGCAGCACCGGCTCGCCCAAAGGGGCCATGTTCCCGGAGAGCCTGTGGCGCTCGTTCTGGCGCTCCCCCTCGTTCGGCCGCTTCCCGCCGATCCCCCACGTCTTCGTCAACTACATGCCCCTCAACCACCTGGCGGGGCGGGCGTCGATCATCCGCTCGATCCGGGAAGGGGGGCGGACCAGCTTCGTGAGCCGGAGCGACATGTCGACGCTCTTCGAGGATATCCGGCGGACGCGGCCGACGTCGTTGATGCTGATCCCGCGCGTCTCGGCGATGATCCACCAGCGGTTCCAGTCCGAGGCGGTGAAGCGCGCCGCGGAGCGCGGGGTCGATCGGAGCGACGAGGCGGCGAGGGCGCGAATCGAGGACGAGATCATCGGCGAGATGCGCGGCTCGTTCCTCGGCGATCGGCTCGTCTACGCGATGGCCGGGACCGCGCCTACCGCGCCCGAGGTCCGCGATTTCATCGAGCGTTGCTTCGAGATCCCGCTCTTCGACACCTATGGATCCACCGAGGCCGGCCCGATCTCCTTCGAGGACCGGATCATGAGCGAGGTGGTGAGCGAGATCAAGCTCGTCTCGGTGCCCGAGCTCGGTTATCGGGTCACCGATGTGCCCTTTGCGCGGGGCGAGCTCTGCCTGAAATCACCGCGGGTGATCCCCGGCTATTACCGGAACCCCGAGGCCACGCGGGGGCTCTTCGACGAGGATGGATTCCTGATGACGGGCGACGTGGTCGAGCAGCGTGGGCCCGACGAGTTCGCGTGGATCGACCGCAAGAAGAACGTCCTCAAGCTCGCTCAGGGCGAGTTCGTGAGCCCCTCGCGGCTCGAGGAGATCTACGCCGCGGGCAGCCCGTTCATCCAGCACATGTACCTCCACGGCGACAGTCTGCGGGCCTATCTGCTCGCCGTCATCGTGCCTGACCGCGCCGCCGTCGAGACGGCCTTGCGCGCGCGGAACGTCGCGTCCGACGAGGCGGCCGTCAAGGGGTTGATCCGCGAGGATCTCGCCCGGATCGCCCGGGAAGAGCCGCTGAACAGCTTCGAGATCCCGCGCGATTTCCTGCTCGAGCCCGAGCCGTTCTCGCAGAAGAAAGGCCTCCTCACCGAGAGCGGAAAGCCGATGCGCCCGCGGCTGCGCGCCTGTTACGGGGAGCGCCTCGAGCGCCTCTACGAAGAGATCGAGCGCCGGCAAATCGAGGAGCTCTACGATCTGGCCGGCAAGAAGGGCGGCGAGGGCACCGTTGCCGATCGCGTCCGCAAGGCGATGGAGGTCACTCTGGGGCTCCGCGACGTCGATCTCGAGAGCACGACGCGGAGCTTCCTCGAGCTCGGCGGCGACTCGCTCAGCGCGGTTCGCCTCGCCGATCTGATCCGTGATCTCTGCGGCGTCGAGGTGCCCGTGGGGATGTTGCTCGATCCCACGCTCCGCGTGAGCGGCCTGGTTCGTCACGTGGAAGAGCGCCTGTCGGGCCCGCGCCCGGGCAGCCCGGCGACCTTCGAACAGATCCACGGCGCCGGAGCGACGATCGTCCGCGCCGACGATCTGAAGCTCGATCGTTTCCTCTCTGCCAGCGACCTCGAGGCGGCGCAAAAGGCCCTGCCCGCGTCGGCGTTGCCGGAGGAGCCGAGGGTCACCCTCCTGACGGGCGCGAGCGGCTTCCTCGGTCGCTTCCTCACGCTCACGCTGCTGGAGCGGGCGTCGCGCTCGGGCGGGCAGGTGGTTTGCGTGGTGCGCGCGTCGAGCGACGCGGAGGCCCTGGAGCGTCTGCGCGCCTCGTACAAGACCTCCGATCCGGCGCTGTGGACGCGGTTTCAGGCGCTCTCCCGGGGCCGGCTCACCGTGCTCCAGGGAGATCTGATGAAGCCGCAGCTCGGCCTCACCGAGGAGGTCTACGACCGGCTCTGCGACGAGGTAGACTCCATCGTTCACAACGGCGCTCTCGTGAACCACGCGTTCTCGTATCCGCAGCTCTTCGAGCCCAACGTGCTCGGCACGGCCACGCTGATGCGGATCGCGACGCGCCGACGGATCAAGGCGTTTCGCTTCGTCTCGACGGTCGGCGTCGCCGCCGGCGTCGGGCAGCGGGAGCCGATCCGCGAGGACGAGGACGCGCGCTCGCTCTCTCGCGAGCGCCCGACCGACTCGGGCTACGCCGTCGGCTACGGCACCAGCAAATGGGCGGCGGAGATCCTGCTCCGGCAGCTCGCGGAGCGCCTCGCGGTCCCGGTCGAGGTCTTCCGGTGCAGCATGATCTTGCCGAGCCGGGAGTACGTCGGGCAGGTCAACGTGGGTGACTTCTTGACCCGGCTGCTCTTCAGCGTCGTCGTCACCGCGCTCGCGCCGCGCTCGTTTTACGCGGGCGACGCGCGCCGCGCACACTTCGACGGGCTACCGGTGGACTTCGTCGCGCGCAGCATCGCCGCGATCGGCGCCGCGCCGCGCCCCTCGTTCGCGACGTACCACGTCGTCAACGCGCAGTGGGACGACGGGGTCTCGCTCGATACGCTGGTCGACTGGATCGCGTCGGCGGGCTACCCGGTGACGCGCCTGGCGGATCACGCGGCGTGGCTCGCGGAGTTTCGCCGGCGGCTCCTGGCCCTGCCGCCGCCGCTGCAGCAGCGCTCGGCGCTGCCGATCCTGCACCAGTGGGCGCAGCCGATCCCGGCCTCTGCGGAGACCCGCTTCGACGCCCGGCAGCTGCGAGAGCGGCTCGAAGAGATCGGAGGCGGCCCGGTCGAGATCCCGCGGCTCGACGAGCGCGCGATCCACGCCTACCTGCGCGATCTGGTCGTGCTCGGGCTGATCGAGGAGCCGGCGGACCCGGCTCGCGCCAGGGGCGCCGCGTAGGATCGCTGCTGGAGCACCGAACAGGTTGAAGAGTCGGAGAATTCACAGGGAGGCGAGGAGGACTGGGAGACCCGAGGGAAAATCTTTCCCAATCTTCCTCTCACCTCCCCGTCTCCTCGCCTCCCTGTTAAATTTCCGGTCTTTGTTTTGGCATTTAAAGCTGATCGGCGCCCTAGCGCCGACCCTTGCTGCGCTTGCGCGTCCCCTGGACGATCTTGGCGGCGTTGCGATCGGGCCGCGCGCTGGCGACGAGAAGATCGACGAGGCGCTTGGCCTCGGCGTTGGAGATGCGATCCTTGCGCAGGGCGCCGATGGCCTCGTCGACGACCTTGCGCGACTCGGGGCGCTGGATCTTCGAGACGCGCTCGATCCAGGTGATCGTCTCGGGGAAGCGGGCGGCCAGCGCGGCGATCTGCTTCGGCATCAGATCGCGGAGCGTGCGGACGCCCTGCGATCGCTCGGCGGCGCGCGGCGATCTGTCGGCCAGCGCGAACGCCTCGTCGAGGCGGGCAATGATCGGCTCGGGATCGTGGAGCGCGTCGAGGATGGTGCGATCCGTCAGCGCTTCGAGCACGACGTGGGCCTGGAGGTAGCCGTCGGTCCACGCGGCGAGCTCGCCCACGAAGGCGTCGCCCTTCGCGAGCAGCAGGGTGCGCACCGCCTCGATCACGCCCTGGCGCACGGCGAAGCGCGCGTCCTCCGCGAGGTCTTGCAGGCCGGCGAGCGCGGCCTTGGGCTCGTGTCCGGCGAGGTAGCGCGCGGCGAGCGTCATCGCGGCGACGAGGCGCGGGAACTCGCCCTCGTCGGCGATGAGCTCGCGCAGCAAGGGATCGCCCTTGCGCCCGTGAGGCGCGATCGTGAGGCCGACGACGCGGGCGAGATCGAGGTTCGGTCGCGGGCCGGGCAGGCCGGAGTTGCGCGAGAGCTGATCGAAGAGATCGGCCGTGTTCCCCTCGGAAATGGCGCGATCGAGGGCGGCCACGATGCGCGCGTTGCGCAGCGTCGACTCGGCCTGCGCGCGGGATGATCTCGGTATGCTCATTCGGTCAGAACCCCAGGGCGAAGCCGGCCTCCGGGGTGATGACCGGAACGACCGAGGGAAACGTGATGCCCCCGCGTACCGCGAGGTGGAAGGCGATGCCAGGGCTCGGTGCGATCTGGACGCCGACGCCGCCCGCCGCGAAGGCCAGGCCGGCCTGCTTGTACGCCGAAACCGTCTGCTTGCGGGGCTCGAGGAATCCGTCGCGGCTCGGCTTCGTGCAGTCGCTGCCGGTGTCGCTGGGCTTCTTCGCGCCGCAGGTCGCGCCGTCTTCGAGGAGGTCGACGTCGACGCGGGAGTCGATCTGCGCGACGCCGCCCGCGAGAAAAAGGAACGGCCGCACCCCGGATCCGACGAACGGGTTGGCCCCGGGCCACACGGCGAAGCGCGCCTCGACGTGCACGGGGAGGAAGCTCGCGCCGCCGTCGTGCGCGCCGTTGAACGCGAAGCCGAGGCGCGCGCCGAGGGTGATCCGCTCGCCGATGAGCCGGTCGTAGCCGAGGGTGATCCGCATCGTCGAGAGCACCGCGCCGGTGTTGATCTTGTCGGCGTTCCCGGGCGTCGGCGTGCCGACGTAGTGCGTCCCGTCCTTGCGCAGGCAGAAGAGGTGCGAGCTGGCCTGCGAGTCCTTGCTGCAGACGTCGTCGCCGCCGACGAAGGCCACGTCGGGCGAGAACGCGAGCGTGATCCAGTTGCGCTTGGCCTCGGCAGGCGGCGGCGCTTCGGGGCGGGGCTCGGGCGGCTTGTCGAGATCGCCCTCGTCGGTCGCGGGCTTCTTCTTCTCGATCACCGGCTCGGGCGAGTCTCTCTCGACGGCGGGATCGGGGGCCTCGACGGGCGCCTTCTTTCCGCCTTTTTTCCCGCCGATCCCGAGGCGTTTCTTCGCCTGATCGAACGCGAACGAGACCTCGCTCGACGCGAGATCGGGATCGATCTTGGCCCGGGGATCGAGCGAGAGCGCCTCGACGAAGGCGTCGCTCGCGTCGGACAGCTCCTTCTTGCCACCCGCGAGGACGCTGCCGAGCGCCATGTAGAGCTTGGCCGTGATCGCGGGCGAGCACGCGTCGCCGCCGCAGGCCTTGATCGCCGCGCGCAGCCGCTGATCGGCGTCGTCGAAGCGCGTCTCGAGGTAGTCCTCTTCGAGCGCCTTCTTGCGCGCCGCCTCGGCCTGCGCGTCCTTCGGGCCGGCGAGCGTCGAGCCGGCCAGCAGCAGCGTCGCCCCGAGAGCAGCCCATGCGAGCGCGGATCGACGATGCCTCACGGGTGCTGCGCCTCGGTCGCCATCGCGCGGCACTCTACTGCGCATGCCCGGCGATCCGAGAGAACAAACGAGGACGCGCGTGGAGCGAAGCGACGGCGCGGACCGGACGAGATTCAACGTGACGGCTGCAAAGGATGGCAAAGGCGTGGTCTCCGCGCCTCGGCGGGCGACCCCCATCGCCCTTTGTCATGGACGGGTTCTCCACAGGTTGTCACCAGCCTGTGGAGAGTACACCTGCGCCTTTGCACCCTTGCCCGGACCTTCGCCGCGACGGACGAGCGTGATCAGGGGGAGCAAGGGCGCGAGCGCCGGTGAACAATCCGGTGAACAATCCGGTGAACAAGATGGCTTGAAAGCCTGGTTGTGGACCGGGGTTGGCAGCGCCCCGGACGACTCCTGCGTTCGTTCGATCCGCGGTGTGTTTGCCGCGGAGCTTCGAGCGCCAAGGTCTCTCTTTTGACATCTGTTTGCAACCGAAAAAATGGGCGAAACCCCTCCCGATTCTTGCCCACGGCTTGTCCACAGGTTGTGCCCTCGATATGGATGAGCTCCACGGGTTCTCCACCGGGTTATCCACAGCTTCTGAACCTCGTTGACAAGCCGGTGACGCTGCGTTTGCGGCCGCGCGGACGCCGTGGGCGCGGCGTGCTACCACCGCTGGCCGTGCTGGAACGTCGCTCTTCGCTGCCGCGCGCCCCCGTCCGGGGGGAGAACCTCCTCGCGTCGCACGACGCGGCCTCGCTCGCCGCCCTGCTCGAGCGGGCGGGCGGCGTCGCCTCGACCGCGCGCGCGACGGCCGCCAAGGTGCTTCGTCACGTGTACCGCGACGAGGGCGCGTTCACCGACGAGGCGCTGCTCGCCATCGGCGTCGGCGCCTGGGCCCGGCCGACGCTGCTCGAGCTCGATCCATCGCTCTCGCTCACGATCGCCTCGGAGGCGCCCTCGGAGGACACGACGATCCGGCTCGCTCTCCGCGCTCGCGACGGCGCGCTGATCGAGGCGGTGATCATCCCCGGCCCGGCGCGCACCACGCTCTGCGTGTCGAGCCAGGTCGGCTGCGCGCGCGCCTGCACCTTCTGCGAGACGGGGCGCCTCGGCCTGCTGCGGCAGCTCTCCGCGGGCGAGATCATCGATCAGGTCCGGGTGGCGCAGCGGGTGTTCGCTCCGCGCGCGGCGGCCGGCGCGCCGCGCATCGGCAACCTGGTGTTCATGGGCATGGGCGAGCCCTTCGATAACCTCGCCGAGGTGACGCGGGCGATCCGCCTCCTCACCGACTCGCGGGCGTTCGAGCTCGCGCCCTCGCGCGTGACGGTGAGCACCGTCGGCGTCGCCGACAAGCTGCCCGCCTTCTTCCGCGACTGCCGCGCCGAGCTCGCCGTCAGCCTCAACGCGCCCGACGACGCGCGGCGCACGGCGATCATGCCGGTGAACGCGCGCGTGCCGATGGCGGCGCTGCGGGCAGCGATCGAGGAGCACCTGCCCGCGTCGCGCAAGGTGCTGTTCGAGTACGTGCTGTTCCACAACGTCAACGACGCGATCGACGACGCGGATTTGCTCGCGGCGTACGTCGCGGGGCTCCGCTGTCGCGTCAACGTGATCCCCTGCAATCCAGGGCCGGATCCCGCGTTGCGGCCGCCGACGGTGGAGCGCATCGACGCGTTCGTCGCGCGGCTGTCGAGCCTCGGGGTGACGACGCTGGTGCGCCGCCCGCGCGGGCGCGACGTCGGCGGCGCGTGCGGGCAGCTCGCCGGGGCGCTGCGCGCTGCGGCCGAAGGCGTCGGCGAGAGCTGAGACGTTGAGGCGCGGCGGCCTGGTGAGAAGTGCGGGGAGCCAGCGCTCCCGAGCTCACGCCAGGGCGCCGGTGATCACGCTGCCCGTGGCGATCTGGTAGTCGATGTCTTTCGATGCGACGCCGATCGCCGAGAGCGTCGTCTTGCCGAACGAGGCCAGCGTGTCGACCGCGGAGATGCCCGCGCCTGCCATGCCTTTGCCGCTCTTCGCGTCGATCGGGAGCGCCCCGAAGTCGCCGTCGATGGGGCCGACGCCGCCGATCACGCCGCCGCGGAACGGCTTGCCGATGGTGATCGAGGCCTGGTGATTGGCGTTGTGCTGGCGCCCGTCGGTGCTCGACGCGCCGAGCGTGCGACCGAAGACGTTGAGCGACATGAACGTCACGCTGTCCTGGAGCCCGAGGGCGTTGAGCTGCTTCATCAGCGAGACGATGGTCGCGACGCCCGACGCCGTCTGGGCCGCCTCGAGCGCGAGGCCGGTGTCGTGGTGGTTGTCACCGCCGAACGGGATGTGAATGGCGATGACGGGCGTGACCTTCATCTGGATGAGCGTGAGCGCCGCCAGGACCTGCGAGTCGGCCGAGTTGTCGGTGATGCTGTCGAGCGCGCTCAGCAGATCTTGCTTGATGTTCCGCACCTCGCTCTGCGACGTCGCGAGCGAGTCGAGGTAACGCTTCTGCGCCGGGCTCGCGCCCGTCTTGTAGAGATCGTTTAGCTGATTCAGCGTCTGATCGCGCAGCTTCTGGAGGTTGGTGAGCGGCCCCATCGGGTTCGCCAGCGTGGCTTTCAGCGCGAGAGGGGGGATGATCGGGAGCGCCGCGCCATCGTAGGTGAGCCCCTCGCTCGGCGACGTGGCGCCCAGGGTGATCGGCTGCGACTGGACCGTTCCGAGGCAGGGGGCGAGGTGCTTGGCGAGCAGCGAAGGGAACATCTCGGCCGGGGCGATGGCCCCCATGAGCCCGAGCACGTTGGGCTCCTTGGGGTGAATCGGCGTATTGGTCATCAGGTGCCAGAACGTCGTGCGATCGAGCACGGCCTGGGGCAGCGTGGCCCAGGGCGCCGCGGCGTCGAACGACTGGCCCGACAGCTTCAAGGCCGTCTTGGTCAGGAGCGGATCGTCGGTGTGGTGGACGCCGTTCACGTACGTGCCAGGCACGTTGGCGTTGATCGGATCCCCGGACGACGACGTGCTCATGATGATGAACTGCGCTTTGTCCTTCGAGGCGCAGGTGGGCGGATCGCCCGCGAGCGCCTGGCGGGGATTGAGCAGGAGCGAGGCCGGCAGGCCGGTGGCGAGGGCGCGGAGTCCGATGTATCCCGCCCCGAAGAGCGTGGACATGAGGGCATTTCGTCGGCTGATGTTCATGACCGGGCTCCTTACATTCCAATGCCGATGGCGGAGGGCGCCAGGCATGCGGTGACGAACGTCGACTTGAGCGCGCTGGAAGCGTTCTCCCCGCTCGCGAGCGCCGCCGTGTAGTGGCCTTTGAGGAGCGCCGCCGCCGGGGTCGCCCGCGCGTCCGAGGGCGTGAGCGCCATGATCGTCCCCACGAAATCGGCGATGGCCGCGTCGGGCGTGCCCGTGCTCACCCAGTGCTTGGCCATCGGGGCGTTCGGGTCCACGGGAGCATCGATGACCTTGGCCGCGACGGCCTCACAGACGTTCTCGAGCCCGGCCCGGTAAAAGAGCGTCGGATCGTTCGGGAGGATCGGCGCGGTGGCTCCGCGCCCGTACCCGTCGGACGGCAAACCCCCGACGATCTGCGCGATGAGCGTGGGTTTGCCCGCCTTGCCCTTGGCCACGACCTGGAGCCCGCACACGTCGACGAGCCCGAGCCGGAAGTTCAGCGCGGCGCAGAGGTGGTCGCGCCGGGCGACTGCCACCGTCTCGCTGGCGGCCGTGGTCTTCGTGGCGCTGGCGTTGGTGGTGAGCGGCGACGACAGCAGCTCTCGCACGAGGGCGCTCCACGAGAGCTTGGAGCCTTGAAACACCTTCACGACGCGGAGGAACTCGGGATCGTCTTCGAGGCACGGCTTCGAGTTCGCGTAGTAACAGAGCTTCTGCGCCCAGGCGGTGGGGAAGGCCGGGTGCGTCGCGAGGATGTCCGCGAAGTCGTCGATGCTGGAGACCGGCTTCTGCACGCCCTGGAAGGCGAAGAGGCCTTTCTGGTTGATCTGGGCCTGGAGGTCTTGCGTGGAGTACGCGTACGTCCAGGTGCTGGAGAGGATGGCGCGCGTCGGATCGAGCGTCTGGTGGCAGAAGAAGCACGCGGTCCCCGGCATGGCGTGCTTGGCGTCGAGGCCCGGAGTCGACGTCGGTATGGTGGGATCGGTCCCGTCGATCGACATCCCCGTGGCGACGATGAGCGATTGGTTGAGCGTGACCCGCATCTGGTTGCTGGTGTTGGTGGACCAGTTGGCGAAGAACGCCGGCGTGCTGAAGAAGCCCGGGCGAGGCGTGGTGATGACGAGCTCGCTCGCCGCGCGCAGCGCCGGGATGTCGAAGAACCTGGTCGGCTTCTCGCCCGCGGCCGGCGGGCGGATGGTCACCATCTTCCAGGCGTTGAAATCATCGTCGCTGAACTGCGACGTCGCCCCGCCGCGACCGCCGCAGGAGACCGTCTTGCCCTTGTGACCCTCGACCCCGCCGTAAAGGAGCCAGTGAATGTTGTACGAGGTCGCCGGCAACACCACCGGATCGAGGCCTCCGCAGCTGGTCTCGGCCACGCCCTGGAACGTGAAATTGAGGATGTCCGGATCGTACCAGTGCATGTAGTGCTGAGCGTCGGTGGGATCGAGCGTCTGCGCGAGGGGAATGGGCCCGCCCGCGGCCTCGATGGTCAGGTTCAGCTTGGGGTGCGCGTCGCCGAACGCGTCGCTGTAGGTCGAGTCGTCGCCGACGTGCCACGTGTCGAGGAACGCATAGAGCTCCATCAGCGGAGGCGTCATCATCAGTCGCTTGGTGGTCATCGCCTCGCTCAGCGGCTTGCCCTCGTCGATGAGCGCGAGCACCGTCCGGGCGAAGCTCTCGCGGACATTGAGCACGAGGTTCGGGACGCCGCCGCCGGGGCCGAGCCCCGCTTTGCCGATCATGTCGATGAAGTCCGCCGAGGTGATCTGCGTCTGCTGGAAGGCGAGCTCGAAGAAGACTTGCATCTTCTCCTGGTATTCGGGGAGCGTCATCCATCCGTCGATCAGCGTCTTCAGCGCCTCCGGATTGGCCTTGACCTGCTTCACCTCGTCGTCGGTCGGGGGCAGCCCGACCAGGATGTTCTTCACCTTGGCGACGTACACCTCGGGGCCGTCGGCCTGGAAAGGCACGCTGTCTCCGCCGCCCGCGCCGCCGCCGCCGCCGGCTCCTCCGGTCGAGGTCGAGGTCGAGGTCGAGGTCGACGACGGGGCGGCGCCGCTCGAGCAGCTGGCGATCGCCGTGGAGCCGGCCACCACCGCCAGCGTCGATGCACAGGCCAGGAGACTACGCGACCAGGCGGAGCGAAGGAGTGCCATGCTCGCCCCCTAGCAGGATGCGAGCCGCGGTGGTTTTGCCCTGAAAATGCGGCAAATCGTCGCATTCACAGGGCACGGCTCGTGGCGTGGGCGCATCGCCGTTGCGCCGGCGCCACGGGTCGCGGGGCGCGGACGCAACGGTCGATCGAGACCTCATCGATCGATCGCGGCGCGCGCTTCCTCTCCGCCGAACGTGAGCGTCACGGCGGCGTCGCCGCCCGGCACCACGTCGACCGCGCGCTCGACTCCGCTCCGCCCGTCGACGAGGCTCGTGAGCTTCACCCGCGCTCCCGGCACGCCGCGAAAGGCGAAGTGGCCGCGCTCGTCGGTCCAGGCGAAGAAGGGGTGTGCCACGACGAGGATCTGCCCCTCTGCCTCCGCGGGAGAAGGGTGGATGTTGCACTTGACGGTGACCAGGCCTCGGGCCTCGCCAAAGGTCGGATGGCTCGGGTCGCCCGAGGGGAGCAAAGGGGTGTTGAAGAGCGTTTTCCCGTCTTTCACGGCGATGAACGTGTGGAGCTTGCCGTCGGTCGAGCGCGCCAGGACCGGTTGATTGACCTGCACGACCACGATCGCGGGCGGTGAGGCGTGGTCGGCGCGGTCGATCGTGACAGGCGTGGTCGGCGGGGCAAATACGTAGTCTTCGAGGCCCGAGGAGATCCACACCAGGGCTCCCGGAACGGGGTGGCCCGCGGCGTCGAGCACGGTGCCCGTGACGGCGCCGGTCGTCGCGGGATCGATCGGCGTGACTGCCGCCCTCGACTCGGTGACCGCGAGGCGCGCGGCGTGCGGCAGGGCCGCCGCGTGGGCGCGGGCGGGGAAGGGCGTCACCTCCCAGAGCACGAGGGCGAAGGCGAAGGTGCAGGTGTATTTGACGAGCGTGAGCACCAGCGTGTCCACGAGGAAGGCCTTCCAGGAGAGGTGTCGCGACCAGGCGAGACAGCCAATCACCAGGAGCGGTAGGGCGACGTAGCTCCAGAAGATGGCGCGATTGAGGAGCTCCATGTCCCAGGGATGCCGCCAGATCGGCCCCGCCTCGAAGAGGAAGAGCGTGAGGGCGACCGCGAGCGCGCCCGCGAGCTGGGCCCGCGACATCCGCGCGGGCGCTTCGTGGCCCTGTGCCGAGGAGATCTCCGCTGTCGATGCTTTCATGTGTGGCGAACAGAGCAACGGGGATGCCGCGCGAAAAGCCGCGGAAAGCCGCCGGGCGGGCCCCACGAGGCCACGACCGAGCGCGGTGGCCACGGGATATCGTGGGCTAGCGCGGGCGCTTGCGGGCGATGCCGAGGCGGTCGAGGCGCGAGCGAAGCGTGCTCGGGCGCAAGCCGAGCGCGGCCGCGGCGCCCGCGGGGCCCTCGATGACGCCGCCGGAGTCGCGGAGCACGCGCTCGACGTGCGCGCGCTCGACGTCCTCGAGCCGGCGCGTGGCCTCGGCGCTGATCGAGGGCGGCGGCGCGTCGCCGCGCGGCCCGTCGAGATCGGGGAGCTCGGCGAGGCCGATCCACTCGCCGCGGGCGAGGATCGCCGCGCGCTCGATCACGTTCTCCAGCTCGCGCACGTTGCCCGGGAACGAGTACGCGACGAGCTTCGCTCTGGCCTCGTCGGTGAGGCCTCGCAGCGGTTTGCGCAGCGCGCGCGCGTGGCGATCGAGGAAGGCGCTCGCGAGCACGAGGATGTCGTCGCGGCGGGCGCGGAGCTCCGGGATCGTGACCGGGAAGACGGCGAGCCGGTAGTAGAGATCGGCGCGGAAGCGGCCGGCGCGAACGTCGGCCTCGAGATCGCGGTGCGTCGCGGCGACGACGCGCACGTCGACGGCGACGGGCGCGGATCCGCCGACGCGATCGATCTCGTGCTCCTGGAGCGCGCGCAGCAGCTTGGCCTGCGTTTCCAGGGGCAGCTCGCCGATCTCGTCGAGGAACAGCGTGCCGCCGTGGGCGCGCTCGAAGCGGCCGAGGCGCCGCGCGAGCGCGCCGGTGAAGGCGCCCTTCTCGTGGCCGAAGAGCTCGCTCTCGATCAGCGAGGGCGCGATCGCCGCGCAGCTCACCTTCACGAGCGGGCCGTCGCGTCGCCGGCTCGCGTCGTGGAGCGCCCGCGCGAAGAGCTCTTTGCCGGTGCCCGTCTCGCCGAGCAGGAGGACCGTCGCCTCCGTCGGCGCGACCTGGCGAAGCTTCTCGAGCGCGTCGTGGAGCGGCGCGCTCGAGCCGAGGATCGAGGCCCCGGCGCGCTCGTTTCGCAGCTCTTCGTGGAGATAGCCGTTCTCGTCCTCGAGGCGGGCCTTCAGCGCCGCGAGCTCGGCATGGGTGCGCGCGTTCTGCACGGCGATGGCCGCGAGCGTCGCGAAGCGGGCGAGGCGTGCGACGTCGGCGGCGCTGAGCTCGCGGCGGGCGAACATCGCGAGCACGCCGAGCAGCTCGCCGCGGAAGAGCAGCGGGTAACCCGCGAACGAGGCGAGCTCGTGCTGCTTGGCCCATGATTTCTCGGTGATCCGCGCGTCGTCGGCGAGCCCGTTGAGGCAGACGGCGCGGCGCTCGGCGGCGATCTGGCCGATCTTGAGCGCGCCCACGCGGACGCGCGCGTGCGTTCCATCGAGTCGAGAGGAGAGCCCGGCGCTCGCGGCGAGGCGCAGCCAGCGCGCGTCGTCGGTCGACGTTTCGACGAGCCAGACGCGGGCGAGCGCGGCGCCGAGATCCTCGACGAGCCCGCCGGTGATCGCCGCGAGGACCTCGTCGAGATCGAGCGTGCTCGCCATCTGCTCGGTCACGCGCTCGAGCGCATCGAGCGCGAGAGCGAGAGCGAGAGCGAGATCGGGAGAGGCGACCGGCGACGTCATCGGGCGCCTCTCGCTCCCTTGGAGCCTGTCAAAGAGCCTCCTTTGCAGCCGTTCAAGTGGATCTGGACCACCGGGAAGAGGCCGGAGACGTCGACATGGACGAGGCCATACCTCGAGCGTGGACATCGGCCAACAGTCTCGCCCCTGGCCATCGCCCGGGTCGACCCTGGAGCCTCGCCGTTTCGGTTTGCCCTGGCGAGCCTGGCGCGGGTTGTCGCGACCACCCGGATCGGCCTTCGGAGGGCCTCCCGGTCGATCGCGAACCAATCCGGAGGCCCTCCGAGGGGGGGTCGGATTGGTTTCGAACCAATGAGATGGCCCTCCGAAGGCAATCCGGGTGGTCGCGACCTCGCGGCGCCAACAAGGGGAGGTGGATGCTGCAAGGCGGCGCCTCCCGCGAGCGGCAGCCACGGAGGCGCAGAGCCCCCGAGCCGTGCCGGAGCAGCCGGCTTCGCGCGGTTCCGCGCTGCCAACCGGCGCGCGGCGCGGGTACTCCTATCTATCGTCGCTCTCGTCCCAGGAGTCATCGTCTCCCGGCTCTGACGGACAATCGTGGCCGTGGGGAATACAGGAGGTATTGAGGAGCACGCTCACGGTGTTGTCGAGGAGGTTCGTGACGGCCAGATCAAGCCTCTTGTCATGGTTGAAATCGCCCGCCGCGACGGCTGTGGGGGCGGAGCCGACGCTGACGGTCGTCGCGGGCTGGAACGTGCCGTCGCCGTTCCCCGCGAGCACGCTCACGGTACTGTCGCCGTTGTTGGTGACCGCCAGATCGACCACCTTGTCACCGTTGAAGTCGCCGACCGCGAGGGACGAAGGGACAGAGCCGACCGCGAAGCTCATCGCGGGTTGGAAGGTGCCATTGCCGTTGCCCAGCAGCACGCTCACATCGTCGCCGAGGAGGTTCGCCACGGCGAGGTCGGGCTTCTTGTCGCCGTTGAAATCAGCCACCGCCACGAAGAATGGAACCACGCCGGCGGGGAAGCTCATCGCGGGTTGGAAGGTGCCATTGCCGTTGCCCAGGAACACGCTCACGTCGTTGGTGATCTGGTTCGCGGTCACGAGGTCGGGCTTCTTGTCCCCGTTGAAGTCGGCCACCGCGACGGAGTTGGGACCGCCGGCGCCGGAGAGCACCATCGCAGGCTGGAAGGTGCCATTGCCGTTGCCCAGGAGCACGCTCACCGTGTTGTCGAAGAGGTTCGCGACCGCGACGTCGAGCTTCTTGTCGCGGTTGAAGTCGCCCACCGCGACGGAGGTGGGGCCGCCGCCGACGGTGATGCTCATCGCCGGCTGGAAGGTGCCGTTGCCTTTGCCCAGGAGCACGCTCACCGTGCTGTCGTTCTGGTTGGCGACGACGAGGTCCGACTTCTCGTCGCGGTTGAAATCACCCACCGCGATGGAGACGGGACCGTTGCCGACAGCGAAGCTCATCGCGGGCTGGAAGGTGCCGTCGCCGTTGCCCAGCAGCACGCTCACATCACCGCCGACGATGTTCGCGATCACGAGGTCGAGCTTCTTGTCGCGATTGAAATTCCCGACGGCGACGGCGGAAGGCCCGTTGCCCGTGGCGAAGTCCCGCCGTGTGAACTCGATCGGTCCCGCGCCGTTCTTGCACGGTCTCGGCGAGCCGAGGCGCTCGACTCCGACGTTGATATCCTCCCTCGATTCGCCCTCCTGTTGAACCGGCGAGGTCGCACACGATGCCGCGACGAGCACGACGCCCGCCACCAAGGAGAGCCAGGCCGCCCCCGTCCAGCGAGAAGAATCCATCGTTTCTCCTTTTCGTCCAGCGTGCATGACAGCGCTGTTGCACGCTTTTCGACGAAGCCGGCATGGTAGTTCAATTCGCGATCGCGTCAAACACCAACGGCGCCTCGGAGCACCTGGCCAGTGGAGGGCTCATCCTCGTTCGTCCGGGAGGTTCAGGCACGCTCGCTGCGTCGGGCGGAACGAACGGCGATATGGCCAGCCGTGAGGGCGTCGCGTACCGCGCTTCGATGCGCCTGCAACGGGTCGCCGCTTCGCGGAGGATCCAGCTCCTCGTCGCCCTCGCGCTCGTCCACGACGTCGATCGCCGCCTTCGCGCGCTTCAGAGGCGCGCCACGCCGAGCCGGCCTGGCGGTTCGTGAGGTGGACAATCGAGCGCGACCCCTCCCTCGTCGCCGTGGCCGAAGCCGCGTTTGCCGAGGCGGCGGCCGCGAGCGCGAGAGTGGCAACCTCGGAGTCGATAGGACCGGAGCTGGCGCTGGTGGTCAGTCCGTGCGCGGCGGCGCTGCTGGGCGGGAGAGGCGCGCTCGCGGCGCGATCGACGGCCCTGCTCGCGCCGCCCATGCCCGGATGACCCCGGGCACGAGCGGTGGAGTCTGCGCTCTACTTCACCGTGCCAGAAGCCTTGACGCTCGCCTTCACGCCGACGGTGGGAGTCGCCGCGTCCTTGCGTTCGTCGGCCGTGGTGACGTTCTTCATGTCGAACGACGGAGGCGCGTTCGGATCGCAGTCGGGCGGCGGGCCGAAGCCATCGGCGTTGAACTTCCACTCCAGCGCTCCGGAGCCGTTGGGGTTCTTGGCGTTGGCGACGATCTTCACCTCGTGATCGCCCTTGCGCGCCGGGGTGCAGTACGAGAGCAGGTAAAAGCGCTTGGTGTGGGCCTCGATCCGCGCGGCGGTGCGGTCGAAGGCCTCCTTGACCTTGGCCTGATCGGAGGCCAGCTCCGTCCCGTCGCGGCCCACGTCTTCGAGGTGGGCCTTCTCGATCTCGGCGCCGACGCCGATGGCCAGCATCTCGTAGTTTTCGTACTTCTCCTCGGCGATCTCGCGCTTCATCTCGTCGCGCGTGTGGCGGGCGGCGCGGTCGGTGCCGTCCGTGAAGAGCACGAGCGTGCCGAACTTCAGCGGCTTGCGCTCCTTGTCGAGCGAGCGCTTCAGCTCGCGCAGGCCCTCGATCACGGCGCCGTGGAGGTTCGTCGACGGGTCCTTGGCCTTGTACTTCCGGAGCCCTTCGAGGCCGCCCTGGACCTGGCCCTGCGCCTCGGTGAAGGGGACGACGGAGTGGAGCTTCTCCTCGCCGTCGAAGGCGAAGACGCCGACTTTTTGCGACTTCCCGAGCCGATCGGCGAACGACTTGCTCGCGTCGACGAGCGTGTCGGCCGCGCCGGACTCGGTGATGCTGCCGCTCATGTCGACCAGCAGCATCGTGTACATGACCGCGGCGACCTCCGGGTTCTGGATGGTCTGCTTGCTCTCGAACTTGGACACGAGATCGCCGTCCTCGTAGATGGCAAAATCCTCGGCGGCGAGCCCACCGACGGGATCGTTCTTGCCCCGGTCGACGGTGAAGAACACCCAGACATTGTTGGGCTTCTTCTGCGCCGAATTGACGAGCTTGACGTTGACCCCGCCGCAGGCGCTGGCGAGGAGCGAGAGGGCAGCGACGGCGGCTAGGAACAGGCGGTTTGATCGGCTCACACGCCGAGGTTGCCCGCCTGGAGACGGGCCTGTCAACAACGTCGGACGTCCGCGCGGGGGATCTCCGTGGCGCTGGACTCAATTTCCCGCCTGCTCCGCATTTGGGTCCGAGGTCGCATGAGGTGGGCAGAGAAGACGCGCGCTCGGGAACATCGTCGCGAGCTACCTTGGCCGGCGACGCGCAATCCGGGTAGTCTGCCCACGACATGGCCCGGATACTCCTCGTCGAAGACTCCGCAGCGATGCGGACCTACGTGCGCGCCGCGCTCGAAGGCCTCCCGGCGCTCGGAGACGACGGCGAGATCGTCGAGGCCGCGAGCGGCTTCAACGCGCTGCGGCTCCTGCCGCGCGCCGCCTACGACCTCGTCATCACCGACATCAACATGCCGGACATCAACGGGCTCGAGCTCTTGAGCTTCGTCCGCAAGAGCCCGCTCTACAAGGAGATCCCGCTGCTGATCATCTCGACGCAGGCCTCGGAGCGCGATCGGGAGCGCGGGCTCGCCCTCGGCGCCGACGGGTTCCTCGCCAAGCCCTTCACTCCCGAGGCGATCCGGCACGCCGTCACGCAGAGCCTCTCGGGGCGCGGCTCGTCCGGCGGCGACGCCGCGCGGAGCCGAGCCTGATGGCCGAGAGCGGCGATCGGGCGCGAGAGGAGTTCCTCTCCGAAGCCCAGGAGATCGTGGAGGGGCTCGGGCGCGATCTGCTCGCGCTCGACGAGGGCCTGCGCGCCTCGCGCCTCGATCCGAGCCTGATCAACGACGTGTTCCGCGCGGTCCACACGCTGAAGGGGCTCGCCGGGCTCTTCGGCGCGACCCGCATGGCCTCGCTCTCGCACGAGCTCGAAGAGCTGCTCGACAAGCTCCGCCTCGGCAAGGTCGACCTGACGGCGGGCGTGCTCGATCTGCTCTTCCGATCGGTGCAGCTCTACGGCCTGATCTTGCAGGCCGAAAAAGAGGGGCGCGATCAGGTCATCCCCGAGGTCGACGAGCTGGTGCGCGAGCTCAACCGCAACGGCGGCGCCGGCGTCGCGGCGGCCGCGGCCGCGCCGAGCCGCTACGAGCTCGATCCCAGCCTGCTCGCGGTGCTGACCGAGTACGAAGAGCACCGCCTGCGCGCCAACATCGCCCAGGGGCTCCGGCTCTACCGGCTGCGCGTGCAGTTCCAGCTCGCGACGATCGATCAGGCGCTCGACGAGCTCAAGGCGATGGCCAAGCCGCACGGCGAGATCATCACCTACCTGCCGACGGGGGCCGGCGCCGACGCCGACTCGATCGAGCTCGACATCCTCATGGCCTCGGCCGTCGGGACCGAGGATCTCCGCCATGCGCTCGCGAGCGGCGGGGTCGATCTGGAAGAGATCCCGCGGCGCGCGGGCAGCTCGGGATCGTCGGGCAACACCGGGCCATCGTCGGTGCGGATCCCGCAGCACACGCCGCTCCCGGCGAGCGGCCTCGGGGTGCCGTCGCTCGCGCCGCCGTCCCGCCACGACGAGGTGAGCCACGGTCCGAAGGGCGATCTCGGCACGCTGCGATCCGTCGCTCAGACGGTGCGCGTCGACATCCACAAGCTCGACCGCCTGATGAACATCGTCGGCGAGCTATCCATCGTGCGCACGTCGATGGCGCGCCTGGTCGAGCGGCTCCGCGCCGAGCGGATCGAGCGCGATCTCGCGGCCGACGTGCACCGCCTCCAGCGCACGTTCGAGCGGCACCTCGGGGCGATGCAGCAGGGCATCCTCGAGGTGCGGATGGTCCCGCTGGGGCAGGTGTTCGACAAGCTCGCGCGCGTCGTCCGCCAGATCAGCCGCGAGGCCGACAAGCTCGTCAACCTGGTGATCACGGGCGCCGAGACCGAGGTCGACAAGCTCATCGTCGAAGAGCTGAGTGATCCGCTCATGCACATGATGCGCAACGCCATCGATCACGGGATCGAGACGCGGGGCGAGCGGGAGGCGGTGGGCAAGCCGGCGCTCGGCACCATCGCGCTCAACGCCTTCCAGAAGGGCAACCACGTCGTCATCGAGATCGAGGACGACGGCCGCGGGATCGACACGTCGCGCCTCCTCGAAGCGAGCGTGCGCCGCGGGGTGATCTCCGCCGACGACGCGCGATCGATCAGCCGCGCCGAGATCCTCAACCTGATCTTCATCCCCGGCGTCTCCACGAAGAGCGAGGTCAGCGAGACCTCCGGCCGCGGCGTGGGGATGGACGTCGTCAAGACGAACATCGGCAAGCTCGGCGGCGTGATCGACGTGCAGAGCGAGCAGGGCATCGGCACGAAGATGACCGTCACGCTGCCGATCACGCTGGCGATCATCAGCGCGCTGGTGGTCCTCGTCGAGGACCGGCTCTTCGCGGTGCCGCTCGCCAACGTGCAGGAGGCCGTGGTGCTCGATCCGGCCGCGGTGCGCGTGATCGACGGCCGCGAGGTCGTGACGCTGCGCGGGAGCACGCTGCAGCTCTGCCGTCTCGCGCGGCTGTTCGAGCTCGAGACGCAGGCCAAACAGCCGACGACGAACGGGTGGCCGTCGAGCTCGGGCGCGGGCGCCCCCGGCAGCGCCAGCTCCGACTCGCGGCCCGCGGCGCGGCCCGCCTCCACGCGGCAATACGTGGTCGTCACCGCCGTCGGCGCGCGGCGGCTGGGGCTCGTCGTCGGCACCCTCGTCGGCGAGCAAGACGTGGTGATCAAGGCGCTCGGCCCGTCGCTGAAGGGCGTGCGCGGGTTCGCCGGCGCGAGCGAGCTCGGCGATCAACGCATCGCCCTCGTCATCGACGCGCCCTCGCTCGTCGACGAGCTTCATGCGCCCGGTGGCGAGCGCGTCCGCCCGATGATCGCGTCACGAGGCAGTCATGGCTAATCTCGCCCGTCGAGGCAGCTCTCCTGCGGGGCTCCGTCGCGCTCGCCCCGCGGATCGCGGACCGCGCACCGAGTACCTCGCCTTCGTCCTCGCGGGCGACGTGTACGCCGCGCCGGTGTCGTTCGTGCGCGAGATCTTGAAGCCGCCCCCGCTGACGCCGGTGCCGCGCGCGCCCCACGCGATCATGGGGATCGTGAGCGTGCGCGGGCAGCTCGTCACCGTCGTCGATCTGCGACGGCGCCTCCGCCTCGCCGAGCCGACGCCGACGCGACGCGCGCGGATCCTCCTCGCCGACGCGAGCGGGGGCGAGACGCTGGGCCTCTTCGTCGACGAGGTGCTCCAGGTGTACCGCCTCTCGGAGAGCGAAAAAGAGCCGGCAGCCGCGGCGCTCGGCGGCGACGTCGCGCCCTACATCGAGGGGATCGCGCGGCCGTCGGTGGGCTCGGGGCTCGCGGCGGGAGGCCGCCGCAGCGTCGAGGGCCGCACCGACGACGAGTCGCACATCTCGGTCGTCATCCTCCTCGACCTCCGCGCCGTGCTCGGCTTTTCTTGAGCTTCCAGGGGAACTCGATGTCCGACACCGGCCCGCGTCACCGCACCGAAGCCCAGAAGAACCTCGTCGGCTTCGTCGTCGGCCCGGTCGCCTATGCCGTCGACATCGGGCGGGTCCGCGAGATCGTCAATCCTCTCGAGGTCACGCCGCTGCCGCACATGCCGTTCGAGGTCGCCGGCGTCTCGGATCACCGCGGCGAGGTCATCCCGGTGATCGATCTGCGCGCGCGCTTCGGCCTCGATCGCGCCGAGAACGGTCGCAATACCAAGTGGATCCTGCTCCACGCGGGCGGCGAGCGATCGGTCGGCATCATCGTCGACTCCGTCACCGAGGTCTTCGGTGCGGCCGACGGCATCCGGCCCACGCCCGAGGTCGGCGGCAACCGCGACGTGCGCGGCATCGCCGGCGTCGTCACCCACAACGGGCGGCTCACGTTCGTCCTGGAGACGGGGCGCTTCATCGAAATCTTCGAAGCCCTCTCGGCCTCGGGCGTCGTCTAGGAGGCCACATGGGTCCTTCCGACTCGGAGTCTGTCCGCCTCGCCCTCGCGTCCGTGAACGCCGAGGAGCGCCGCCTGGCCACCTCGCGCCTCGCCGAGCTCGACCCCGCGGAGGCCATCCCGTTGCTCGTGCGCGCCCTCGGCGACGACGACTGGCGCGTGCGCAAGGAGGCCACGGTGGCGGCCCGCGGCATCCCGCCGGAGCCCGGCCTCGTCGCCGCGATGATCGACGTCCTCCGCGCGGGCGACAACGTCGGCCTCCGCAACGCCGCGGTCGAGGTCCTCGCGGCCACGGGGTCGGCCGCGACGACGGGGCTCCTCGCGGCGCTCGGCGAGCTCGACGCCGACGGGCGCAAGCTGACGATCGAGGCGCTCGGAGGCGGCGGCGATCCGGCCTCGCTCGGGCCGCTCGAGGCGCTGCTCGCGCGCGACGCCGACGACAACGTCCGCGCGGCGGCGGCGCTGGCGATCGCGCAGCTCGGCGTGATCGCCCCGGCGCACGTCCAGGAGATCCTGCTGCAGTGCCTCGACGATCGCGATCGCCTCGTGCGCCTCACCGCGCTCGAAGGCCTCGCGGCGCTGCGCGCGGCGACCCCGTGGGAGCGCCTCGCGCCGCTGTTCGACGATCCAATGCTGCGCGGCGCCGCGATCACCGCGGCGGCCCTCTCGGATCGCCCCGAGGCGGCGCAGGCCGTCGCGCGCGAGCTCGGCCGCGCGCGCGCCGGGGGCTTCACGCAGGCGCTGCCCGCGCTCGCGCAGCTCGCTGACGGCCCGCTCTCGGCGCGCGTCGAGGCCGCCCTCCGCGCCGAGGGGCCGGAGCTCGGCGCGCGCCTCGCGCAGCTCGCGGCCGACGTCACGCAACCGACGGAGCTGCGCGCGATGGCCCTCCGCCTCGCGGCCGCCGCTCGCGCCGAGGCCGCCGCCGGCGCCGCGTTCGCCGCGCTCTCGGAGGAGATGCTCACCGACGCCGCGCGCAACGCGCTGCTCGTGCTCGGCGCGCCGGCGTTGCCGTCAATGCTCGCGCACCTCGACGATCCCGCCGCGCCCGTCGACGCGCGCGCCCAGCTCGTCGAGGTCCTCGCCGAGATCGCCTCGAACCACCGCGGCGCCGTCGCCACGGGCGTCCTCGGCGCGCTCCGCCGCGCGGCCCGCGACGACGCGCGTGACGTCGCCAGCGGGGCGCTCAACGCCCTCGCGCGCCTCGGCGACGAGTCCGATCTCGCGCTCGCCGCGGCGGGGACTCTCTCGAAGGAGCGGGCGATCGCCGCCGCCGCCGAGGCCGCGCTCTCCACGCTCTCGGGCCGCTTCCCCGAGGCCGCGCGCGCCCACATCGCGCGCCTCGTCGAGAGCGAGCCGCACCACCTCGCCGCGGCGCTGGTCATGGGCGCGCTCGCCGGCCTCGGCGCCGACGAGGGCGACGACGCCACGTTCCTCGCCCACGTCGCCACCACGGGCAACACCGACGCGCGGCGCGCCGCGGTCCTCGCCGTCGCCGAGATCGGCGGCACCGCGGCGATGGAAGTGCTGAGCTTCGCCCTCGCCGACGAGGAGCGCGAGGTCCGCTTCGCCGCGGCGCGCGCCCTCGGCCGCCGCTGCGTCGCGCTGGCCTCGCCGTCGCCGAGCGAGATCCTCGATCTCGTCGAGCGCACCGGCGCGTCCGAGCTCGTCGCCACGACCGTGCGCGCCGTGGGCGAGGGGATGAGCCTCGCGTACTCCGAGCGCCGATCCGCGCCGCCCGCGCCGCCTCCGCCCGAGCTCATCTCGGTGCTCGCCCTCTTCGCGCGCGGGGCGCCCAGCGCCGTCGCGCTCGCGGCCGTCGACGCCCTCGGCCAGACGATCGCCGCCGGCACGCTCGCGGCGTGCGACGCCATCGCCGCGGCGCTCGAGCACCCTGACGCCTCGGTCGCCAAGGCCGCAGCGTTCAAGCTCGCCGAGACGGCGCTCGGCCGCGAGGCGCTCGGTCGTTGCCTCGATCACCCGTCGCCCGGCGTCCGCCTCCTCGCCGTCGAGCTGCTCGCCGAGGTCGACCTCGCCGGCGCGCGCGCGCGCCTCACGCGCCGCAGCCTCGTCGAGCTCGATCGCGACGTGCGCAACGCCATCGATCGCGCGCTGTCCCCGGGCTCGCGCAGCTTCGGCTCCATGGGCCCGCCCCAGTCCGCGCACGAGGGGACGCCGCCGCGCGGCCTCTCGCGCCTCGGAGAGGGAGACCGGTAGTGCCCGTCGGCGGCGACGTTCACCTCGAGATGGCCGAGTTCCGGCTGCTGCGCGAGCTCTTCAACGAGCACTGCGGCATCCTGTTCGGCCCCGAGGCCAAGCCGATCGTCGAGCGTCGCCTCCGCGATCGTATCTCCGCGCTCGGGCTCCACTCGTTCAGCGAGTACTACCAGCTCCTCCGCTTCGAGGAGCGCGGCCGCGCCGAGCTCGACGAGGCCACCGATCTCATCACGATCAACGAGACCTACTTCTTCCGCGAGACCTACCAGCTCCGCGCCTACCGGGAGGAGATCCTCCCGATGCTCCGCTCCGGCCCCGCGGCGCGCGATCGCCTCAACGTGTGGAGCGCGGGCTGCTCCACGGGCGAAGAGGTCTACTCGATCGCCATGCTCACCCGCGACGCGGGGCTCTTCCCCGGGCGCACCGTGCGCATCTTCGGCAGCGACATCTCGCGCCGCTGCGTCATCGCCGCGCGACGCGGCGTCTACGGCCCGTCGGCGTTTCGCGCGACGCCGGTCGACATGCGGCGCCGCTACTTCGTCGAGCGCCCCGACGGCATGCACGTCGCCGACGAGCTCCGCGCGCTCTGCCAGTTCGGCCAGCTCAACCTCCTCGACGGCGCCCGCGCCTCGGTCGTCGGCCGCGTCGACGTGATCTTCTGTCGCAACGTGATGATCTACTTCGACGAGGCCTCGCGCCGTCGCGTGATCGAGATGTTCTACGATCGACTTCTCCCGGGCGGGTTCTTGCTCCTCGGCCACTCGGAGTCGCTGCTGAACGTCTCGACCGCGTTCGAGCTCGTTCACCTCCGCGAAGACCTCGTCTACCGCAAGCCCATCACCGCGACGCGGCTCGGCGCCTCATTTTATCCGGCTGCCGGTGAGGGCCGCATGACCTCGCCGATGTCGGGCGGCTCGCAGACGCGCGCGCCGCGCACGCTCGAAGCGCCGATCGCGCCCACGCCGGCGGCGCCGCGATCGCCCGCGGTGAAGCCGAGCTCCCCGCCGGGTGCCGGCAGCGACAAGCGGTAACGTTCGATCCGTCTTCCAGGTAGGATAGGTTCCCCGTGGTGACTGCCTCCCCGCTCCGCGTCCTGGTCGTCGACGACTCGGCGTACAACCGCAAGAACATCTCCGAGATCCTCACCACCGGGAGCGAAGACGTCGAGATCGTGGGGAAGGCGGGCGACGGCGACGAGGCCCTCAAGCTCGCGGCCCAGCTCAAGCCCGACGTCATCACGCTCGATCTCGAGATGCCGCGGATGGACGGCTTCACCTTCCTCCGCATCCTGATGGCCAGGCAGCCCACGCCGGTCATCGTCATCTCGAGCTACTCGAACAAAGAGAACGTCTTCAAGGCGCTGGAGCTCGGCGCGATCGACTTCGTCGCCAAGCCCGATCGCCAGTTCGCGCCCGACGGCCCGATCCGCCGCGAGATCCTCGGCAAGGTCCTCCTCGTCCGGCACCTGCGCCCGCTGTCGACGATCTCCGCCGCGCGCCACAGCACGCCCACGCCGCTCCGCGCGCCCGACGCGCCGCCTGCCCGCGCGGGCGGCGTCCCCCGCTACGTCGTCGGGATCGCCTCGTCCACGGGCGGCCCCTCCGCGCTGCTCGAGCTCTTCTCGCGCATCCCCGAGCGCTTCCCCGGCGCGATCCTCATCGCCCAGCACATGCCCGACAAGTTCACCAAGACGTTCGCTGAGCGCCTCGACAAGAAGGGCGCGATCCGCACCGTCGAGGCCCAGGACGGCGACATCGTCTCCGCTCGCCGCGCCTACGTTTGCCCCGGGAAAATGTGCATGGAAGTCACCGGCGGCTTCGGCGCGACCGGCGGCTACAACGAGATGCGGCTCCGCATCGCCGCGCCCAACGCCAACGATCGCTACGTGCCCAGCGCCGACCGGCTCCTCCGCAGCGTCGCCCAGGTCGCGGGCTCGCGATCGATCGGGATCATCCTCACGGGCATGGGCGACGACGGCTGCGTCGGCGCCCGCGCGATCCGGGCGGCGGGCGGCACCGTCATCGCCGAGAGCGAAGAGACGGCGGTCGTCTACGGCATGCCCGGCGCCGCGGTCCGCGCCGGGATCGTCACCGAAGGCCTCGCGTTGCCGGCGATCGGCGACTACCTCGCCACGCTCCAGTGATCCCGCGTCGCTCCCGCGCGCGGACCGCGTCTCACGTTTTCGCGCCAAAGTTGACCCATCCCGCCTGACATCGGTCACAATCCGCGCCCAATGCGGATCCTTTGCGCCGCCCGCGCGCTGGTTGTTGCCGGCGCCCTCTTCTCCCTCGTCGCCCCGACCGAGGCGCTCGCGCAGGGCGCCCCCAAGGGCGCGGTCAAGCCCAAGCCCGCGGCTGCCAAGCCCGGCGCCGGCAAGGCGCCCGCGAAGCCCATCGCCAGGCCTCCCGCGGCAGCGGCGAAGGGAGGGGGCAAGAAGGGCAGCGGCGGCGGCAAGAAGGCCCCGCGCAAGCCCGGCGCCGAGGCCGGCCAGCCCGACGAGGCCACGCGCCGGATCATCGCCGGCACCTCCAGCCACGGCGTCCACGAATCGTTGGAGCTCAAAGCAATGCGCGAGCTCGACCTCGCGCTCTTCCCGAGCAACGCGGCCGGCGCCGGCGCGCCCTGGCTCGCGGAGGGCTCGCCCCTCGTCGATCGCGGCGAGCCGAAGCTCCTCGCCACCGGCCTCCCGCCCGCGGCCCCGATCGCCGCGCAGAGCGCCGACGCCGCGCCCGCGCCCGATCTCGCCTGGCTCCGCCAGCTCGCGATGCCCGACATCCCCGTCCGCTGGGACGGCCGCGTCGTGCGCTACCTCGAGTACTACAAGAACAACCCCCGCGGCCGCTCCATGGTCCAGAGCTGGCTCCGCCGCAGCGGGCGTTACGGCGGCTCGATCCGCCGCATCCTCCGCGAGCAGAACCTCCCCGAAGACATCGTCTGGCTCGCCCTCGTCGAGAGCGGCTTCGACGCCTCGATCAGCTCCCCCGTCGGCGCCGCCGGCCTCTGGCAGTTCATGCCCGAGGGCGCGCGCATCTACGGGCTCACCGTCGATCGCTGGATCGACGAGCGCCTCGATCCCGAGCGCTCGACCCTCGCCGCCGCGCGCTACCTCGCCGATCTCCGCCAGCGCTTCGGCGGCTGGGAGCTGGCGTTCGCGGCCTACAACATGGGCTACGGCGGCCTCCTCGCCTCGATCCGCAAGTACAACACCAACGACTTCTGGGAGCTCTCGCGCCTCGAATCCGGCATGCCCCTCGAGACGGCGCTCTACGTCCCCAAGATCGTCGCGATGGCCATCGTCGCCCGCAACAAGGCCATCTTCGGCTGCGACGATCTCGAGCTCGATCCGGCGATCAATTTCGACAAGGTCGCCGTGGGCACGGGGGTCTCGCTCCGGGCCCTCGCGCTGGCGTCGGGCACGTCGGTCGAGAAGCTCGAAGAGCTCAACCCGCAGATGCTCGCGAGCCGCGCCCCGCCGCTCGCCGCGGGCGACAAGAGCGATCTCACCTGGAACGTGCGCGTCCCCGCCGGCGCCGCATCGAAGGCCGCCAAATCGCTGAGCGCGTTCGTCGACGGCGACGGCAAGCTCGATCGTTACACCGTCCGCTGGGGCGAGTCGCTCGAGGACATCGCCCAGCGTCGCGGCGTCGCCCGCTACGCGCTGCAGAGCCTCAACGGGGTTCGTCGTGACGAGTCGCTCCGCCCGGGCACGGTGATCTTCGTCCCGGCCTCGGCCGCCTCGGATGTCTACGACGCGCCCACGGGCAAACCCACCGTCGTCGTGCCCGCGCAGGCCTTCACCTACGTCGATCGCGAGCGCGTCTTTTACCGCGTGATCCCCGGCGACACGCTCCGCGCCTTGGCCGCGGTCTTCAGCGTCTCTCCCGACGAGATCTCCCGCTGGAATGCCATCGATCCTTCCGCCGCATTGCACGATGGCATGACGCTCCAGATCTTCACGTCGAAGGAGAAGATACCCGCCGACGCGCTGGTCCTCGCCGAGAAAGACGCGATGATCCTCGCCTCGGGGACGCCGGAGTTCGTCGCTCATTTCGAGTCGCTCCGCGGCCGCTCGCGGGTCGAGGTCGTCGCCAAGCAGGGTGACACCTGGCGCACCGTCGCGGGCCGCTATGGCCTCTCGATGGGGCAGATGGAGCGCATCAATCATCGCTCGCGCACCAGCCCTCTTTGCGAGGGCGATCGCTGCGTCGTCTACGTGCCGACCGCCCGCGCGGCCGACGTCGCCAAGCGGAGCGGCGGAGTCATCACCGGAGCCGCCCCGGACGAGGCCCCGGCCGTCACCAAGCCCGTGGAAGAAGACGCCGCGCCCGCCAGCGCGGGCAAAGACGACGAAGGAACCACGTCCGCCGTGCTGATCAAGCCCGGCGCGACTGCCACTGATCCCGCGCCCGCGAGCCCCGCCCCGAAGCCCTGAATCCCGGAGCGAGCACGGATCAGAGGGGGAGTTGCTGCCCACCCTCGCCCGTGCTCGGCCTGCGGCCTCCGCGCGGTCGGTCCCTCCCCAATCGCGCCTCCGGCGCTCAGGGAGGGACATCCATTCGAGGTCGCGGCGAAACTAACGGCCTCGGCGCGTGTCCGCCCCGGAGCATGGCCCCGCGACCCTTCCGCCCTCCGTTCCCATGGATCCGAGTCGCCCTGGCGCTCGCCGCCCTCGGCGGAGCCGGCACGCTCGTCTACGGCTGCATGATGTCCATGCCCGGGCGGACCGCGACGCCGCCGCTCGCGCCGCTCACGCCCGTCGAAAGCTCTGCCGCCGAGCGACTGCGCGTCGATCTCCAGGCCCTCGCCGGTGACATCGGCGAGCGCAACCTGCGCAGGCCCGAGGCGCTGGAGCGCGCGGCCCAGCTCATCGAGGAGCGTTTGCGCGCGTCGGGCAACGTGCCAGTCCGACGGACATACGCTGTCGATGGACAGCCGTGCTCGAACATCGAAGCGGTGATCCCGGGGCGGTCCGAGGCGACGCTGGTCGTCGGCGCGCACTATGACTCCGTCCGTGGCAGCCCTGGGGCCAACGACAACGGCACGGGCGTCGTCGCCCTGCTCGAGCTCGCGCGTCGACTCCACGGCTCCTCCCCGGAGCGCACGATAGCGCTGGTCTTCTTCGTCAACGAAGAGCCACCCTATTTCAAGACCGAGCGCATGGGCAGCCGCGTCTGGGCCGGCGAGGCCGCGCAGCGAGGCGTGATCGTCGTCGGCGCCGTCAGCCTGGAGACGATGGGCTATTTCACCGAGGCGCCGTACAGCCAGCAATACCCCTTCCCGATGGGCCTGGCGTACCCGGACAAGGGGGACTTCATCGGCTTCATTGGCAACATCGACAGCCGCGCTCTGGTGCGTGACGTCGTCGGCAGCTTTCGCGAGGTGGCCTCGATCCCGTCCGAGGGCGTGGCGCTCCCGGATCACACCGTCGGCGTCGACTTCAGCGATCACGCCTCGTTCTGGCTCCACGGCTGGCCAGGGCTGATGGTCACCGACACGGCCCTGTTCCGCTATCCGCACTACCACCGGCCCACCGACGTCCCGGCCCGCGTCGACCCCGGCGCGCTGGCCCGCGTCGTCGTGGGCGTCGAGCACGCCGTGCGCGCGCTCGCCGGCGCGAGCTCACCGTGAATCGAGGCCGATCGCGCCGGCGCTGCGGTCCGGCCTTCGCGGCGCTGTGACGGCCGAGCAACACCCGCGGGGCGAACCACTGTGATGCTGCGGTCACGAAGGACCATGATTTCTCGACGAATCCACCTGGCCAGCCGCTTGCAATCGCGCTCCACGCGATGCGTGTCAAACCGGCTCAAGTCCTCCCCCTGATGCTCCTCCTCGCCTGCATGTTCGGGTGCAAGGGAGCCGGGCAGGTGCTCAATGTGGTGGGCGCGGTCGCCGTGACGACGGCGCGTGTGGCGGCCATCGCCGCTGCGGCGTCGCGGCACAACCATGTCGAGGTGAACGGCGGGAGCGGGACCGCGAGCGCCCCGCCCACCGAGGCCGAGCTGCGTGCCCAGGAGATCGCCGACAACGCACCTGGCGGATGCACCGAGCTCTTCGTGGAGATGGTCCCGCCGCCGCCCCCCGGGACGGTGCCCCCGCGCGCGGCCGATTGCGGCGGCAACGTCCTTATCCAGGACGCCGACGGCCACTGGCACCGTCACGGCGACGGCGCAGCCCCGCCGATTGAAGAGCCCTGAGCGGGACGCCGACCCTCGCCGGCTCGAGCCTCCTCGCAGAGATAGACCGCCTCGCGGTTGAAGGCCTTGACGCCCTGGAGGCGCGCGCCCTTGAACGGTTCGTCTTCCGGTTGCTCCGAGACAGCCTCTTCAGCCGGCGGCCAGCGCAGCACTGATGATTTTCCCGCCCTTGATCCGGGACTCCAGCGTACCGGCGTCGACCCCGAGCGCGGCGCCCAGCGTCTTGCCCATCGATTCGAGCGTTTGGTTCTCCGGGATATCGCCCTTCGCCGCGGCCGCGCCGGTGGAAGAGTCGATGGGTGAGGCGCCGAAGTCCTTGCCGGCGCCAAGGTCGCGCAGCCCGCCGATCACGCTCCCCTTGACGCCCTTGCCGATCATCACCGTGACGTGGTGGTCGGCGTTGTGGCTGCGCCCGTCCTTCGAGTCACGGAAGGTCCGGCCGAAGACATTGGAGAGCGCGAGCGTCACCCGGTCCTGGAGCCCCGCGCTCGTCAGGCCCGCGAGCAGGCCGCTCACTCGATCGACGCCGCTCACGATCTCCTCGGCCTCGTGGGCGAGGCCGGTGTCGGTGTGATTGTCGCCGCCGAACGGAATCCCGATGGTCACCACCGGGCTCACCTTCATCAGCACGAGGGTGATGGCCGCGTTGATCTGGTCGTCGGGCGAATCGCCCGTGATCGCGTCGAGGCGCGCCAGCAAGCTATCCTGGATACCGCGGACCTGGGTCTGGCTGCTGGCATAGGCGTCGAGGAACTTGCGCTGAGCGAGGCTGCTGTCCTTGAGCTTCTCGTGCATCTGGTCGAGCGACTTGTCGCGGAGCTTGCGGAGGTCGCCGAGGATGCCCTTCTGGGCGCCGAGGATCCGCTTGAGCGCCGAGGGAGACACGCTGTTGAGGACGCGACCATCGTAGCTCAGGCTCAGGTCCTCGACCGAGATCGGCTCGATTTGCAGGGTGTCGAGGCGCGGCGCGAGGCGGCTCGCGTAGATGGATACCGCCATATCTTCACCGTTGATGACCCCGCCGCTGAGACGCTTGGCCGAGCCCATGAGACGAAGCACCTTGGCCTCGTCGCTGTGGCTCAGCGTGTAGGTCGAGTTGTGGAAGAACGACGTGCGCGCCCGCACCTCGGCCGGCAGCGTGCCCCACGGCGCGGCGCCGATCGCCGACGTCGCCCCGAGCTGGATCTTGGTGGGCAAAAGCTCCGCGCGCGCGTTGTACACGGCGCCCTCCGCCTCGTGCCCGTAGCTCCCGGGCGCCGACGTGTTGAGCGGATCGCCAGCGCCGGAGGTGCTGAGGATCAGGAACTGGGCGTCGTCCGGCGGAGGAGGCGTGTCCGCGCGGGCGTCGGCGAGGAAGCTCATCGGCAAGCCGGTTGCGAGGGAGCGGAGCCCGAGCAGGCCACCGCCGGCGAAGAGACCGAAGAGAAATGCGCGTCGCTGGGTGTTCATGGGAGATCTCCTGTCCGGCTCAGAAGCCCAGAGAAGCGGTGAAAGGCGAGGTGCAGGCGAGCGTGAAGGCCGACTTCAGCCCTTCGGTGGGCGTGGCCCCGGCGGTGTGCGCGTCGGCGAGGTGACTCGCGAGGAGGGCCCGCATCGCCGGCGCGCGGGCGTCGCCGTCCGGCAAACCCATCACGATGTGAACGAAATCGTCGAGCGCGGCGCCCGTCTTGGTGCTCACGTAGCGACCGCCGGTCACGTCGACGAGCTGATCGGCCAGCGACTGGCAAATGGACTCCATCGTGCCTCGATAGAACATGTCCGGGAGCGTCGCCAGGAAGGGCCGCACCGCCCCCCGACCGAACCCGTCGTTGGGCAGGATGTGGACGAGCTGCGCCGTCTCGCTGAACTTGGGCTTGCCGTAGGTGTCGAGCTCGATCATCGGATCGCACGCGTTGGAGACCCCGAGGCGCGCCGAGAGCAGCCCACACATGTGCTGTCGCCGCATGATGCTGACCGGAAAGTCCTGCGTGTTCCAGGTGATCGTCCGCGTCGCGCCCGTCACCAGCGGAGAGCTGTAGAGCTCCCGCACCAGCGTCTTGAGCTTGAGCCCGCTCTTCTGGAAGACCTCGACGATGCGGATGAACTCTGGATCCTTCGCGCTACACCCGACGCTGTTGGCGTAGAAGCAGAGCTTCTGTACCCAGGCCGGCGCGAAGCTCGGGTGGGCCGCCAGCGTGTCGGCGAAATCGAGGATGCTGCCGCCGTCCTTGACGACGTCCTCGAAGCCAAAGGAGGCTCCATCGCTCTTGATCTTCTGGTCCGGCTGCGGGCGATAGTGGCTCTGGAAGTGCTGCCGGAAGTAGTTCCGCATCGGATCGAGGGTGCGGTGGCAGCCGTAGCAGGCCGTCCCGGGGACCGCGTGATCGGCTCCGAGCCCGACCTCCGTCGTCGGCACCGTCACGTCCTCCGGGTTGATGCTCTTGCCCAGCGCCACGATCAGCGTTTGATTCGTCACCACGCGGGAAGAGTTGCTGTCGTTGGTCGGCCACGTGGCAAAGAAGGCTGGCGTGGTGAAGAACCCGACCCGCGGCTGGCGCAGGTAAAGCGTCTTCACCGGCTCGAGCGCGGGGATGTCGTAGAAGCGCAGCGCGGGGGTCTTGTCCGAGGCCGCGGCGACGGTGACCGGGCGCCAGTCGGTGTAGTCGGCGTCGGAGAAGCGCCCTTCGAGGTGGTGGTAGAACCCGCTGCAGTGGAGCGCGCCATGCAGGAAGTTGAGCAGCCAGAACGAGCTGAGCGTCCAGGGCTCGGGGCAGCTCTTGCCGGCCGGCCCCACCGTGAAGTCCACGTTGGTCCACCAGACTTTGTTCGTCATCTCGTAGTCCATCGACCACGGCGGCGCGGGGAGCCCGGCGGGGGGCTTGTGATAGAAGACGTGCTTGTCGGCCTGGATCGTCGGGTAGGGGACGTCCAGGTAAAGCAGGTACGAGGCGATCGCCGTGGTCATCATCATCTGACGGGTGTTGACGATCCCGCTCCAGGGCTCGTCTTTCTGGACGATCTGCACGGCCGTGCGCGCCGCCATCTCCTGGAGGTTCGCGAAGAGCCGGACCGGGTTGGCGAAGAACTCTTCTCCATTCTGGTCCTGGATGGTCGAGTGGTTGATGTTGGTCTGCTGGAGGGCGACCTTGAACAGCTCCATCAGCTTGAGCTCGAAGGTCGGGCTCTTCATCCACTCGTCGATCAGGCCCTTCAGCGCGTCGGGATCGGCCTTGACGCTGGCGAGCTCCGCCGCGGTGACCGCGCCTCCGTTGATCAGGGTCTTGACGTGCGCGACGTAGGCCTCGGGCGGCTGGGGCTCGAAAGGCACCTGCGCGACCGGCGTGGACGGGCCTCCCCCGTCTCCGCCGCTCCCGGTGCCTGTGCTGTCACTCGCAGGCTGCTCGCGGTCCCCGAGCGTCCCCACGCAGCTGGGCGCGGCCGCCAGAAGCAGCGAAGCCGCGACGCCCGCCAGCGCGGCGCGAGAGGTGGTGACGAGCGTCGCCCTGGAGACGGAGACGGGTGAGGAACGCATACGATATCGATGCTCCGCGGGACGAGGAGTCGGCCCCGGGCCGTCAATGGCACCTGGTGTGCCAACCGGAATCAGCCACAATTGGCGGGCTCCGGGCCGATTCGACTGGTCGGAGATGATCCACTGGATCATCCTTGCACCAGGCTTTGGATCGCGCGGCTGCGATCCAGCGGATCACCCCGGGTGCTCGAGCGCGGCGCCGATCCCGGCGACCACCGCGTCGAGCCGCGCGAAATCGACCTTGCCCCGGGCAACGACACGGCCTGTCCGCGGATGCCCGCTCGAAGAGCAACTAACTTCTACAGCCATCAGGCGCGCCGCGAGCCACGCAGGCCGTAGAAGACCACGTATCCATAGCAGAGCGCCGGCAGCGCCAGCGCGGTTTGCAGGCTGAACCGGTCGGCCACCACGCCGAAGAGCACCGGGATCACCGCGCCTCCGACGACGGCCATCACCAGCAGGCTCGACGCGCGGCTCGTCAGCTTGCCGAGGCCGTCGACGGCGAGCGTGAAGATGGTCGGGAACATGATCGAGTTGCAGAGCCCCACCGCGAGGAGAGACCACATCGCGAGCGTGCCAGTCATCGCGAACGCGACGCCCACGAGCGCGGCGGCCACGGCGGCGCAGCCGGCGAGCAGCCGGCCCGCGTCGAAGTAGCGGAGCACCAGCGCGCCGACGAAGCGGCCCACCATGGCGCCTCCCCAGTAGTAGGCCACGTGGCGGGCGGCGCTCATCGGGTCGAGATTGCCAATCTTCGGTTGCTCGAGGAAGCTCACCAGGAAGCTGCCAATCGATACCTCGGCGCCGACGTAGAGGAAGATGGCGAGCACGCCGAGGGCGAGGCGGCGCACGCCGAGGGCGTCGCGGATCGAGTGCGCGCCGGGATCGCCCTCGACCGAGTCGATCCGGGGCAGCTTGAACAGCGCCACCGCGACGGCGAGCAGGAAGAGCGTCAGCGCGAGTCCGACGTAAGGTATCCGCACCGCTTGAGCCGAGGCGAGCTTGCTGCGCTCTCCGGTGCTGGCGAGGAACAGGTAGCTGCCGAAGAACGGCGCAAGCGTGGTGCCGAGCGAGTTGAACGCCTGCGTCAGGTTGAGCCGGCTCGGGGCGCCCTCTTCCGGGCCGAGGCCCGCGACGAAGGGGTTGGCGGCGACCTGGAGAAAGGCAATCCCCGAGGCCAGGACGAAGAGCGCTGAGAGAAAGAACCCGTAGGAAGGCAGGCTCGCCGCCGGATAGAAGAGCAGCGCGCCGACCCCGGCGAGGGCGAGGCCGATCAGGATACCGCGCTTGTAACCCACCTTCGCGATGACCTTGCCCGCGGGCAGCGAGACCAGAAAATAGGCCGAGAAGAACGAGAATTGCACGAACGCGCCGCCCGCGTACCCGAGATCGAAGACGCCTTTCAGGTGCGGGACGAGGATGTCGTTCAACGCCGTCAGGAAACCCCACATGAAGAAGAGCGCCGTCGCCGCGGCGAGGGCCGGGCGATACCGCGCATTCTCTGCGTGCCGCGCGGCGGTGCTCGGGCCAGGCTCGCCGGGCGGAGGGTGCATCGCAATTGTCTCTTTCTGCTCGGGGGCGCTCTGCTGATGACCTGATCGGCCGAGCAGCACGCAGACACGGTATCACGAGCGCGCGGCGGGGCGTCTATTTCGTCCCAACTCCTCGGAGTGTCAGGAAACTCCTCAATTCGCGGTGCGAATCAGGTCGGGGCTGGTCGCCGCTCGAGAACGCCCCCATGAAGAGTCTGGAATTCGAGGAGGCGTAGATCCTCGCGAGGAGCAGGTGGGGCGAGTCCGGGCAGTGAATCAGATCGACGACGATTGCGCCGTGACGGCGCGCGGAGCCGCGCGCGCGCTCGATTACAGCGCTGCGCCCGCCGCGACCCCGGCGGCGGAAGAGGCCTTCGCGGATGCCACGATGGCCTCGTCCGGCAAGCGGAGCCGTCCCATGGACCCGACGTACGTGCTCTCGGGCGCGGGCTCCTCACCGGGCTTGATGGACTCCGGCGCAGCGAGCGAGCGAGAGAGCGCGCGGGGGCGCCCGCGCCTGCCCACCGTGGAGCGCGAGGATTACGCGATCCTCGGTGAGGTCGCGGTGGGCGGGACAGGGCGGATTCGCCGCGCCCACGAGGCACGCCTCGGGAGGCCCGTGGCGCTGAAGGAGCTGCTCGGCGTATCCGATGCTCACGTCGAGGCGCGCTTCGTCCGAGAGGCCTTGATCACCGCGCGGCTCCAGCACCCCTCGATCATTCCCATCTACGACGCGGGGCGCTGGCCGAGCGGCGAGCTCTTCTATTCGATGAAGCTCGTCGCGGGGCGCTCGCTCGCCGAGGTCCTCGAGGGCCGGAGCTACGAGGAGCGACTCGCGCTCTTGCCGCACGTGCTCGACGTGGCCGAGGCCATCGCCTACGCGCACAGCCGGCGGATCCTCCACCGCGATCTCAAGCCCTCCAACATCCTCGTGGGCGAGTTCGGCGAGACGGTCGTCATCGACTGGGGCCTCGCCAAGGACCTCTCGAATCCCATCGACAGCGACGACGCTGCCTCCGAGCTCGCGCCGGGCACCGGGATCGAGATGAAGATTGACGCCTGCACGCCCGAGGGGGCGGCAGAGGGGCTGTTGACGGTCTCGGGCGCGGTGATGGGCACCCCCGTGTACATGCCACCCGAGCAGGCGTCGGGCCTCGCCGTCGACGAGCGCGCGGACGTCTACGCCATCGGCGCGATACTGTATCACGTCCTCGCCGGGCGCCCGCCGTACGCGGCCGGGCCGCCGATGGATGTCGTGCGCCGGGTCCTCGCCGGCGCGCCACCCCCGCTCCACGAGGTGCAGTCGGGCGTCGCCCAGGACCTCTCGACGATCGTCGAGAAGTCGATGGCGCGCGCCCCGGTCGACCGCTATCCAACCGCGCTCGAGCTCGCCGACGATCTCCGCCGCTTCCAGGCGGGCCAGATCGTCGGCGCTCACCGCTACTCGCCCCGCGATCTCGCCCGGCGCTTCACGCGTCGTTATCGCCCGGCGTTGCTGGTCGGCCTCGCCGCGCTCGCGGTGATGGCCGCGCTGAGCGCGCTCGGGCTCCGTCGGCTCGTCGCGGAGTGGCGCCGCGCCGAGACCAAGCAGGCCGAGGCCGAGGAGGCGCGCCGGATCGCGGTGGAGCACGCCGACGATCTGACTCTCATGCACGCGCGCGCCGCCGTGGAGCACGATCCCACTCAGGCGATAGCCTGGCTCGCGAGCCTCTCTCCCTCGTTCTCGCGCTGGTCGGCGGCCCGCGTCGTCGCGGCTGACGCCAGGGCCCATGGCATCGCCGCCGTGCTCGTCGGCCACCGCGGCGCCGTCAACGACGTCGTCTTTTCCCGGGATGGAGCGACGCTCGCCACCTGCAGTGACGACCACGCCGTCCGGCTCTGGGACGTGAGCACCGGCCACGCGCGCGTCCTCGAGGGGCACACCGACGAGGTCTATTTCACGGCGTTCTCGCCCGACGGCGCGCGGATCGCGAGCGCCGGCAAAGACGAGACGATTCGCCTCTGGGAGCTGCGCTCCGCCGCTTCGACTCGCGTGCTCAACGGGCACACCGGTCGAATCGGCGGGCTCGCGTTCTCGCCCGACGGCCGGCGCTTGCTCTCCGCGGGGTTCGACGGCACCGTGCGGCTCTGGGACGCCGAGAGCGGTGACGCGACGCTGCTCTCGAGCACGCACGAGCCCGTGCGCGCCATGGCCTTCTCGCCCGACGGCAAGCTCGCGGCGCACGGCGGATTCGACCGCAAGCTTCACGTTCACGATCTCGACAGCGGCCATGAGCGGGTCCTCGCCGGGCACGATGGCGCGATCATCGCGCTCGCCTTCTCGCCCGACGGCGCCTGGATTGCCACCCGCGATCTCGACGGCGCCGTGCTCGTCTGGGATGTGAAGACAGGCAATCACCGCGCGCTCGTCGGGCCGCCGCCGTCGACCAGGGCGCTCTCGTTGACGGGGCTCGGCGCCCTCTATTTTTCGCCCGACAGCGCCGCCCTCGCCTCGGTGGGCGAGGACGAGTCGCTGCGCCTCTGGGACGTTCGCACCGGCGCGATTCAGGTGCTCCGCGGGCACGAAGGGCGGATCCTCGCGGCGGCCTTCTCGCCCGACGGCTCGGCGCTCGTCACGGGCGGCTACGACAGGACAGTGCGCCTCTGGAGCATCGCTACCGGCAAAGGCCGGATCCTCCACGAGTTCGCCGACGCGGTGATCACCGTCGCTTTCTCCCCCGACGGCGACCACCTCGCGGCCGGCGGCGCCGACGCGACGGTGCGGATCTTCCCCACGTCGAGGGGCGCGGATCGCGTCCTCTCCCATGCTCGCTCGGTCGCCGCCGCCGACTTCTCCTCCGACGGCAAGCTGCTCGCGAGCGCCGACAGCGACGGTGTGGTGCGGGTCTGGGACCTGGCCAGCACGACGGCGCGAGTCGTTCACGATCACGGCCCCGGCGCCGCCCTGGTGCGCTTTTCGCCCGACGGCCAGCGCCTTGTCTCCGCCGGCGCGGACGGCGCGGTGCTCCTCTGGGATCGCGCGACTGCGGGGCAAAAGACGCTGACCACCTATCCTCGTGGGAGCGTGCGATCCCTGGTCTTCTCGCCCGACGGGGTGCGCGTGGCCTCGGCGGGAGGCGATGGCCTGGTGCGCGTCCACGAGGTGTCCTCCGGAAAAGAGCGCCCGCTCGTGGGCCACGAGAACGCGGTGACTGCCACTCTCTTCTCGCCGGATGGACAGCAGCTCGCGAGCGCGGGGCTCGATGGAACGGTGCGCCTCTGGCGGCTCGCCACGGGGGAGGCCCGCGTGCTGCGCGGGCACGACGAAGCCGTCTCCGCGCTGGCGTTCTCCCCCGACGGCTCCAGGCTCGCTTCAGGCAGCCTCGATCACAAGCTGCGCTTCTGGGACACGGCCACGGGCGAGTCGCGCCTCGTCGACGCGGGCGGGAGCGGCATCACCCAGATCGCCTTTGCGGAGGACGGCGCGACGGCGATCACCGTCAGCAAGGTGGAGAGCAGCGTGCGGATCTGGGACGTCGTGACAGGCACTCAGCGGGCGGCGCTCCGCGGGCATGGCGGGGAGATTGTCGGATTCTCGCTATCCCCGGATCGCCGCAGGCTCGCCACGGCGAGCACCGATCACACGGTGCGTCTCTGGGATCTCGCGAGCGGGGAGAGTCGGGTGCTCCGCGGGCACGAAGGGACGGTGCTAGGGGTGACGTTCTCGCCGGATGGGCGGCGGCTGGCGTCGTTCGGGCAAGACGGTCTGGCGCGGATCTGGGCGGACGATTTGCCCGAGGACGGTGCGGCGCTGCGCGACTGGCTGGCAGGCGGCGACAGGGGCGGTGATCCGGCGCTCGCGGCTCCCCACGAGAGCCATTGAACCCGCGCCCGATCGTCGTCCGCATGCTCGATCGCGCTCGCGCTCGCGAACGAGCGAATCGCCCCCTGGAGCCCCGCTACTTCTTGGCCTTCGGAGTGCTCGCCGCCGGCTCCACCACCGGATCTTCGCCGGTGTGCGCCGGATCGAAGGTGTAGGCGATGCCGAGCCCGATCACGTCCGCTCGCTGGCTGTAGACTCCGCCGTTGATGTAGTCGGGGTTCTTCGCCGCGTTGGCGTTCACCGGGCTGACCTGCGTTATCTTCGCCTCCTTCGGATCCACCGTCGTATCGAAGGCGAACAGGTGCGCATAGGTGACGTCCACCCGCAATTTGCCGAGCTTGACGCTGGCGCCGATGGCTGTCGTGATCTTCCCGGCGTCGAGCGTCAACACCGAGAGATACTCCCTCGGGATCGCGCTCGACTCGTAGCTCACGCCGGCGCGCGCCGTCAGAGGCACGTTGTCGACGGTGAAGCCATATTCGCCGCCGAGGCGGACAGAGGCCGAGTCCTGGAAGTTGCGCTGGAGCGAGATCGCCGGGATGAAGAGCTGCTTGGGCAGGAGCGCCACGTCGTTGAGGGCGATGTTGTGCGGCGTCATTCGGATGGAGTCGTGCATGCTCCAGCGCTCGAAGGCGCCGCCCAGCTCGACGCGCAGGTTCTCGATCACCCTTGTTTCCACGCCGATCTTCACGTTCCAGGGGAGATCGAAGGCCACGTCGGCCGCTTCTCCGCTCTGCGTGGCCTTCTCGAAGATGGGAGTCGCCGGGAGGCGCGTGCGGACGGTGGCCGAGGAGCGAACGTAGATCGGGAGCTGCGACGAGACGCCGACCCGTAACGAAGGCGTCGGGATCCACACCGCGCCGAGGCTGCCATAGGGCGCGAAGATCGGCCCCACGTCGAGCTGGGTGAGCACGTCCCAGCTCGGGCTCTCCTGGGCGCAGAGGAAGCGCTCGGGGATGCAGCCCGAGAACGCCACCGTGGTGTTGAACTTGCCAGTCAGCATCCCCGCCGTGACGCCGAGCCGCCAGTTCCTGGTCGGCGCGAAGGCCGCGCCGGCCGCGATCACGGCGAGGGCCGACCCGTCGAGCGTCACCAGCGAGTAGCGCTGGGGAGAGCCGTTGGCGATGTCGGCCGTGGATTTCCCCTTGAAATCGTCGGCCGAAGGATAGGTGGGCAGGGCCGCGTAGGGCGCGAAGACGCCGAGCGCGACGACCCACTTCGGGTGCGGCTGGAACGAGACGGCGAGCGTAGGTATCGGGAGGAAGGGAGTCGATCCGTGCACCGGCGCGAACGTCTGCACCGTGGTCCCGACCGTCTGCCCGGTGTTGGGATCGGTCTGGTGGAGCAGCGTTTGCCGGGTGTAATCGCTGGTGAAGTGCACCCAGCCGCCGTCGACCAGGACCTGGCCGCCGGCCTCGTAGAGCCCCGCGGGGTTGTAGGCGATGGCGCCGAGATCGTCGCCGCCCGCGATGAAGGCCCCGGCGCGCCCGAGCGGGCGGACGCCGCGATCACCGTAGTAGAGCCCCGCCGCCGGGGCGATGGAGGCGCTGGACACCGTCGCCGCGAGCGCCGCGAGCCCGAGGAGGCGTTTCGTCAAGGAGAGTGTCACTCGGTCTACTCGCGGGGCCGCTTGGCCATGATGGTGTAGAACTGCTCGAGGCCGCGGGTGTCGCTCGTCATGAAGTCGTGGACGGTGCCGAGGATGGCCCGGTAATCCTCGGTGTCGAGCGGGCTCTTCGCCGCCGCGTCGATGCGGTTGATCTCGGCGATGGTGTCCATGAAGACCTCGATGGGGGAGGCGCCCTTGCCGCCGTCCATCGGAGTCACCAGGGCCGGGAGGACGGTATCGAGGATGTGATAGCGATCGAAGTCGTCGCCCGTGAGGGCCTTGAGGACGCTCAGCGTGGTGTCGGCCGCGCCGGGCCCGTCCTTGTCGGCGGCGGGGCTCGACGCGGTGGCCGCGGCGTTGAAGATCGGCGAGAAATTCCCGTCGTCCGCGAGGAGCTGGAGAATGTCGGAGAGCGACGCGAGGGTGCTTTGCAGCGCCTCGCCGTCCGAGGCCGCCTGGAGGAAGTACGTGAGCAGCCGCTCGACCCCGCGGCGCGAGGGCTCGTCGGCGCGGAGCTTCTCCTGCACGTCCATCAGCGCGGCGAAGAGCGGCCCGCTCAGGGTGGAAGCGAGCTTGTCGCCCAGATCCTTCTTCGCCCAGGTGCAGGCTTGCCCGTTCTCGCGATCGGGGCAGTTGGCGTTGAGCTGCTCGCGCGCCACGCGGAGGAGCGACGTCAGCGTGCGCGCCGTGGCCGCGTTGTGGAACTTCGCCGAGGTCCCCGTCCCGTCGACGGCGAGGAACTCGTCCACGAGCTGCGAGCGGGCCCGCTTCCACTGCCCGTGGCGCAGGTCGGCGTCGGCGGCGCAGGCCGTCTGCTCCGCGCCCGAGAGGCCTTTGCACGTCTCGGCCCAGCGGAGATCCATCTTGTGGAGGGCGTCGGCGACGAGGTTGAAGATGGTGAGCTGCGGCTGCGCCGTGCCATCGACCCAGCTCGCGCTGCTCTTGCCGCTGCGGTCGACCATGCCGACCGCCTTGGCGTACTCGGGATCGAAGAGGACGCGCGTCATCTTCTCGATGAGAGAGGCGCCGCTCACCGTCTGTCCGGCGTTCGGGCCGCGCTTGATCGTGATCTTGGAGATCTCGGTCGCGACCTTGGCGAACTCGTGCAGAGCGGGGACGAGATCGGTGCGGAACGCCTCGCCGAGGAGCGGCTCGTAGGTGTTGATCCCGGCCTCCGAGCAGTACTCCTTGTTGCTCTGGGCGTTGCCCGTCTTCGAGCACTCTTTGCCGTGATCCTTGCCCGGCCAGTGGCGGTTCAGGATGTTGACGATGTCGACGAAGATCTGCTCGCCGCTCACGTCCGCCTTGTCGCACGAGGAGAGATCGGCAGTGCACGAGTCGCTCGCGAAGGCGGTGACGACGGGGCGGAGGTAGTTGTAGAAGCCGAGCCGCTCCCAGAGGAAGATCGAGTTCTTGTCGGCGACGCGGAGGGTGCCCTCGTTCGTCGCGCACTGGAGGACGCCGTTGCCGTTCACCGGGCAAGAAGCCTTGGAGACGGGCTCGATCACGTTGGAGATGAAGGTGTCGGTCAGGCCTCCTTCGTTGACGGAGTCGTGATCGGGCATGCTCGGATAGAGGCCCTGCGAGGCCCCGAAGAGCATGAGCCGGCTCAGCGCCGGGGAGCTCGGGTGGAGGGTGAGGCCGGTGATCCCGCTCGACGTCTCGAAGAGCGCGTCGGCGTCTTGCCCGACGCCGCCGAGGAAGCCGATGATCCCGTTGAGCGTCGAGCTCTTGATGTTCAGGAACGAGCGCTTGGGGTGGTTGACGTCGAGCATCGAGTCCAGATAGAAGATGGCGAGGCGGTCGAACTGGAAGAGCTCGCACTCGGAGTACGAGCCGATCAGCGGCCAGGTGACGGTGAGCCCGCCGAGCTTGGCCTTGACCTTGGCGCCGTTCTTGTTGCAGGCCGCGCCGCCGTCGGCGTCGTGGATCAGCTGAAACGAGCGCTGCATGCACGATCGATTGGTGTCGATCTTCGCCTTGGTCTGGTCGACCGGCGATTGCGGATCGTTGGTGGCGGGCGCGCCGATCGTGAGGTTGACGGCCGGGCCGTTGATGTCGAACGGGTTGTAGGTGAGCTCGTCGCGGTTGACCATGAAGGTCGCGACCGTCTCGCCGAGGTGGGCCGAGGGGCCCTGTTGCGATACCATGGTGTCGCTGGCCAGCGCCTCCAGCAGGTGGGTGAGCAGGCCAGGGTGCTTGGCGGTGATCGTGGCGATCATCCCGGCCATCTCGTCCCAGATCGGGGTGGCATACGGCATCTGCGCCAGAGCCTCTTTCCCCTGGGCGGCGAGCTGGTCGTGCTGGAGCGAGATCTCCCGGATCTTCAGCGCCGCGCCCATCAACCGGGCCACCACGTCTTCGTGGTTCTCCAGCAGGTCGATGACCGACGCGAGGATGGCGTCAGAGTCCTTGTCGGCGAGGAGCTGGCCGGCCGCGTGGGCCAGGTCGGGGATCACCGACTCTTCGCCCTTGAAGCGCTTGTACGGCACGCACGTGGAGCAGGCCTCGGTGGCGGCCTTGCGGGTGTCGGTCTTGTAATCGTACTGCGCGTCTTCGCGGTCGCCGTAGAGCAGGTTGGCGCCGGCGAGGGCGTACATCAGCGTCTCGTGCTCGCCCTGCCAGGCGTCTGCGCCGCTGCCGGCCTGGGTCGCGTCGACCAGCGGAACCAGGTGCCGCCCCGTGGCGCCGGCCACCGTGCGCGAGGTGTCGATGTACTGAAAGAGCTGGATCGATTTCGTGGGCCGGCCGAACGCGTCGACGTCGGCGAGGGTCGAGGCGGGGAGCACGAATGGCCCGTCGATGCCGAGGGGCTTCCCCTGGCCGTCGACGAAGCGGCCGAATCCATCGACGTCGGAGAAGCCGTCTTGATCGAGGTCGACGAAGGGAGCGCCGGAGACGGTGGCGACGAAGCCGCGGTGATCGCGCATGGCGATGAAGCGCTGCGGATCTCCGGGGCTCTCCGCGAAGGACGTGTGCTCGCTCAGCAGGAACGACGACACGAACTCGATCGTCGAGCGCGGGCGATTGGGCTGCACCGTGGCCGGATCGACGTAGACGCGCGGCAAAGGGCCCACCACCGGCTTCGAGGTCAGCAGCTCTTGCTTGGTGACGGTGAGGAGCTGCTGGAGCTCGGGGACGGCGGTGCCATCGGGGCCGAGGACGGCGAGGGCCGACTTCGTCATCGGGCGGAGGCCTGGATAGGTGAGCGCCGGGCGGATCGCGCCGAGGGCGACCTGGAAGGGGCGATAACCCTGCCTCCCCCAGATCCGTGTCAGGGCCTTGCGCGCCTCGTCGCTCTCGCCGAGGGCGCCAAAGAGGCGCGCGATCGAGCGCGTCGACGTGGGGAAGAGCGGATCGCCCGTCTTGTCGAAGGGGTTCGACTCGTAGAGCGGGACCAGCTTCTGCGTGAAGTCGAGGAGCGCGTCGTGGAGCTTGATCGTGCTGGCGCCCTTGCCGGTGAGATCGGGGATCTCGGTGTCGGGCAGCGCGGCGTTCACGGCGCGGATCAGATCGCTGCGGCGACGCACCATCGCGGCCATCTTCGCGAGCGCGAGCTTGCGCGCCGTCGCGGCTTTGGCGTCGTTCGTGGGCGGGAGCGCGGTGCTGTCGATGGTGTCGGCGTACTTGCCGGCGTCGTCGTAGTGACACGCGGCCTGGTACGAGGCGCCGGAGAGATCTTCCGAGAGCACGCTGGCGCCGATGCGATCGCAGAACACGCCGTAGACGTCGTCGCCGAGCGTGGCCTTCGGCGGCGCCTGGCGGGTCGTGTCGATGGTGTGGCACGACGACGCGAACACCGAGACGGCGCCGAGCGCGACGACGGAGCGCAGGCCCGTGAGGACGTGGGAAAAACGGGGCGTACGGGTTCGCATGGACAGCACCTCTCGACGGCAGCGCCAGGGTAGACCAACCCGCCACGTCGGGGAGGGGCTTTCGCGGTCGTGATCAGCATTCGCGGAGGGGCGGAGTCGAATAACGCAACGCATTGGAGACGAACGGCGCGGCGAGGATGCTAGGCTCGCGGCCCTCATGACGACCGACTCCAGTGCTTCTCCGCTCTCGGCCATCATCCTCGCCGCCGGTCAGGGTACGCGCATGAAGAGCGGCCGCCCCAAGGTGCTCCACGAGCTCTGCGGGAGGCCGATGATTCACTATGTCGTCGACGCCGCGCTGGCTGCAGGGGCGGCCGATGTGGTGGTCGTCGTCGGCCACGGGCGCGACGAGGTGACGGCGTACCTCGCGCGAGAGTTCGGCGCGCGGGTGCGGATCGCGGTGCAGGAGACCCAGCAGGGGACGGGGCACGCCGTGCGCTGCGCGCTGCCTTCGCTCGCGCCCGACATGGAGCGGGTGTTCCTGCTCTGCGGCGACACTCCGCTGCTCGGGGCCGCCGAGCTCACGCGCCTCCCGGCCGCGATGGGGACGAGCCCGCTCGCGATGCTCACCGTGCGCACCGTCGATCCCACGGGCTATGGCCGCATCCTCCGCGACTCGGACGGCCACGTCGTCGGCGTGCGCGAGCAGAAGGACGCCAGCGCGGACGAGCTATGCATCGACGAGGTCAACCCCGGCGTGTACCTCGCGCGCGTGCCCTTCCTGCGCGAGGCGGTGAGCGCGCTCCGCGCCGACAACGCCCAGAAAGAGCTCTATTTGACCGACGTGGTCGAGCTCGCGTCGCGCGGCGGCGGCGTCTGCTCGGTGGCGGCCGACGATCCGGCGTCGCTCGCGGGCATCAACGATCGCGCCCAGCTCTGCGCCGCCGAAGAGGTGCTCTACGTGCGCATCGCCGATCGCCACCGTCGCTCCGGCGTCACGGTGCGGGGCACGGCGCGCGTCGACGCTGGCGTGGTGATCGAGCCCGACGCGGTGATCGAGCACGCCGTCGTGCTGCGCGGGGCGACGCGGGTAGGCGCCGGCGCGCGGGTCGACGTCGGCTCGGTGCTCACCGACGTGCAGGTCGCTGCGGGAGCCAATCTGAAGCCTTATTCGATCGCGCAGAGCTCGACGATCGGCGTCAATGCGCAGATCGGACCGTTCTCGCACCTGCGCCCCGAGAGCACGATCGAGGAGGACGCGCACGTCGGCAACTTCGTCGAGACCAAGCAGACGATCGTGCGACGCGGCGCGAAGGCCAACCACCTCGCGTACCTCGGCGACGGCGACATCGGCGAGGGCGCGAACGTCGGCGCGGGGACGATCTTCTGCAACTACGACGGCTTCAAGAAGCACCGCACCGAGATCGGCGCGGGCGCCTTCATCGGCAGCGACTCGCAGATCGTCGCGCCGGTGCGCATCGGCGTCGGCGCCTACGTGGCGACGGGGACGACCGTGACGCGCGACGTACCCGATGGAGCCCTGGCCATCGCGCGGACCAAGCAGGAAAACAAGGAGGGTTACGCCGACCGGCTCAAGGCCCGCTTGAAGGCCGCTTCGAAAAAGTGAGGGGACCGGAGGGGAAAATTTAACAGGGAGGCGAGGAGGTGGGGAGGTCGGAGGGATCGGAGAACGAAGGCTCCGTTTGCGACTCCAGAGCGTCTTCGAGCTCCTCCTCCGACCACGAAAATCCGATCCGACCTCCCTGTCTCCTCGCCTCCCTGTGAAAATCTCCGGTCCGAAATCCGGCGATCACTCGATGGTCGCAGGGACCTCGACGGGGGCGATCGTCGGGAGCGAGTGGCCCATGCGGACGCGCTTCGCTTCGAGGTACGGCGCGGAGTACTTGTTGTGGCCGACCAGCGAAGCGCGCTGGCTGTCGATGGTGATGCCGAGGGCGCGGAGAGAGCGCACCTTCTCGGGGTTGTTGGTGAGCAAACGGATCGACGTCACCCCGAGGTGATCCAGCATCGCCGCGGCGGCGCCGTACTCGCGCGCGTCGTCGGGGAGGCCGAGGATGCGGTTGGCGTCGACGGTGTCAGTCCCCGTCGATTGCAGCTCGTACGCGCGGATCTTGTTGGTCAGGCCGATGCCTCGGCCTTCTTGCCGCAGGTAGAGCACGACGCCCTGACCGCGCCGCCCGATCTCGGCCTGCGCGGCCTCGAGCTGCTCGCGGCAATCGCACTTGAGCGAGCCGAAGACCTCGCTGGTGAGGCACTCCGAGTGGACGCGCACCAGAACGTTGCTGGCGCCGCGGACATCGCCCATCACGAGGGCGACGTGGTCGGCGGAGAGGCCGAGCGCCGCGTCGGCGACCCCACCCCAGTGGAACACCGACATCTGAAACGTGCCGTACTTGGTCGGAACGGGCGCCTGGGCGAGCACTTTGAGCTGAGGCCGGATCGCCGCCACGGGGGGGACGTGCATCTCGCTCTCCTTGTTTGTCAGGTGGTAGAACCTTCCGCCGGCAGCGAGCCGACGGGAGGGGCTTTCCGGGGGCTCCTCGAACGAAGAGAGTGTCCGGTGAACCTGGTTCGTTCGCTCGGGGGCGGACGAGCCAGACGTGATCCAACCCGTAGCGTAAGGCGTGGGCCTCGACAAGGTCGCGCCGCGTTCCTGCTTGCTCTGCTTTCCCCCGGAGGCGCGGGTTGCGTCGTGATCGCCGGCGCAGAGCGCGAGCCCACGAGCTACCGGGTCGGGACGTATTTCTCGAGGAACTCGACGGCGCGACGATCGGCGTCGATGCGGTTCTCCGTCCGCGCAAACGACTGCCCCTCGTCGGCGTACACCTTGATGTCCACGACCGCGCCGCGCTTCTTCAGCGCGTCGGCGACCTGGATCGACTCGTCGGGGTGCAGTCGAGGAGCGCGAGAGAAGCGGTGATCAGCAGCCCTGACGTGAAGCGCATGGCGCTTGTACGTGGGGCATCCGGGCTTGACCAGGGCTGCCGGCGTCAGCCGATCTCGCGCGCGTGATCGGCGAGCATCCCCGCGACGCGCTGGAGATCGAAGGGCCACGCGTAGCGGAGCGTGACGGCCGGGTAGGCGGCGCGCAGCTCGGCGAGGATCGCCGGGATCTCCACCTCGGAGTGGACGCCGCCCGGCGTGAGCATCGAGGGGATCACGGTGATCGACGTCGCGCCGTGAGCGATGGCGTCGGCCACGGCGACCTCGATCGAAGGCCCGCAGAACTCGTTGTAGGCGACGAAGAGCGGCGCGCCTCCGAGCTTCGCGCGCAGCGCCTCGGCGAGGGCGAGGAGGCCTTCGCGATAAGGATCGTTCTCGGCGTTGCGCGGCCAGTCCCGGATCTTCGCGTCGAGCTCGCGCTCTTCGTCGCCCATCGCGCCAGAGGTCGCCTGGCGCCGACCCTCGAGGGCCTTGAGGCGCGACACGAGGTCACGCGGGAAATCCTTCGGCGGAGCGCCGTGGCCGACGAGGAGGACGGCGTGGGAAGCGAGCATGCGAGAGAGCCTTTCAGTGCCCGAGATCGACGCTGTCCGTGGGGACCGGCGCCCTGGCGTGCGTGGGGATGTGCGGGAACCAGAGGCTCGCCGCGAAGGCGACGAGGCCCATGCCGGCGATGATCCAGAACACGGTACCGAGGCCGCGCGAGAGGGCGTCGCCGAGGCGCGCGAAGAGCTCGGGCGAGAGCGACGCGGCGCCCTCGCGGCTGAGCACGCGGCTCGCGGCGTCCTCGGGGATCGACGCGTCGGCCATCAGGCTGGCGTTGATCACGCCGCCCATCACGCCGACGGCGAGCGTGCCGCCGATGGTGCGGAAGAACATGGTGCTCGCCGTGGCGATGCCGCGCTGCTCCCACGTGACGCTGGTCTGCACGGCGATGAGGAGCGCGGTGTTCGCGAAGCCCATGCCCACGCCGAACGCGCCGGTGATCACCCGGAGGCCGCCCAGCCCGTGCGTCTGGCCGAAGAGCGCGAGGGCGAGCCCCGCCGCGGCGGTGCAGCCGAGGCCGGAGCGGATCAGCGGGCGAAAGCCGAGCTTCGGGATCAGGCGGCCGGCGACGGCGCTGGCGACAGGCCAGGTGATCACCATCGGGGTGATCGCCGTGCCAGCCTGCGTGGGCGTGCCATGGAGGACGCCTTGCACGAAGAGCGGAACGTAGGTGAGCGTGGCGATCATCGCGCCGCCGATCACCGCGCCGGTGAGGCTCGACACGGCCATGACCGGGCGCGCGAAGAGCGGCAACGGCACCACCGGCTCCTTCGCGGTGCGCTCGACCGCGAGGAAGCCGACGAGCAGCGCGAGGGCGATCGCGCCGCAGAGCAACGTGGTCTGCGCGCCGAGCCGGCTCGCCGCGAGGAGGAGCGCGACGACGGCCCCCGCGAGGAGCCCTGCGCCCAGGAAATCGAGGGTGTGGACCTTCTTTTCGACGCGCTCGTGGAGCTGGGTGACGATGAGCAGAATGCCCGCGAGGCCGAACGGAAGGTTGATGTAGAACACCCACCGCCACGAGAGGTGATGCACGAGCAGCCCGCCGATCATCGGCCCGGTGAGCCCGAAGATGCCCCACGCCGCGCCGAAGACGCCCTGCATCTTCGCGCGCTCTTCGAGATCGAAGATGTCGCCCACGACGGTGATGGCCATCGGCTGCATCGAGCCCGCGCCGAGCCCCTGGATGGCGCGAAAGACGATGAGCTGCCCCATCGACGTGGCCGCGCCGCTCGCCGCGGATCCGAAGAGGAACATCGCGATGCCGAAGAGCAAGATCGGCTTGCGCCCGTAGATGTCCGCGAGCTTGCCGTAGATCGGGACGGTGACCGACGAGGCGAGCAGGTACGCGCCCGTGACCCAGGCGTAATAGTGGATCCCGCCGAGATCGCCGATGACGGTGGGCATCGCGGTGGAGACGACGGTCCCTTCGAGGGCGCCCATCGCCAGCGCGAGGATCAGGCCGACGACGGTGAGCGCGCGGTTGGTGCGGCGAGGCATTGAGCCCCGGGATGTGGTGCAGGATCGGCGCGCTGGCAACCGGCCTCGGCGAGGGACGGGACGCCCCATGGCGGTGGCAGCCGGAGCGCCCCCTCGCTCCCAATCAGCCGGTGGGCTTGCTGGCCAGCTTCGCGGCCTTGTTCCTGGTGCGCGTCTTCACGGCCTTGTCGGCGGCCTGCTGCTTGTAGCGAATCGACTTCTCGAACGGCGCGAGGATCGCCTGGTTCCGGCTTCGCTTCGCGGTCGACTTCACCGCGTCGACGATCTGGCTCAGCGCCTGCTCGCGCTCGTTCTCGTAGGTCGTCTCCGTCTCGGCGAGGACCTCGGCCATCTTGAGGAGAGCCGCGCTGTTCAGGCGAAGCTTGGTGAGCTTCTCCGTGCTGTCGAGGAAGCGCTGGTAGGCGTGCGCCGCCACGCCGGCCTCGGTCCCGTTGTTCTTCACGGCACCGGCGAGCTCGTGAATGACATCGTCGATCCCCGGCTGATCGCGGCGCATTCCGCGGAGCGCGCCGGGGGGTTGATCGATGAGAATGGTGGCAATCGCGGTCAGGTCGAACGAGAGCGGTCCAGTGTAGGGCTGGCCAGTACCGGTGGTCATGGTTTCCTCCGTGATGGGGATGCGGCGGCGGTCTTCACCGTCGCTCGGGGTATTCGACGGACCCTCGGCCGAATTCTTCGAGGTGATTGTTGAAAAAAATTCAGCGTTCGGGTGGGGGCTGCGCCTACATGAATGCCTGGAGTCGGGGCCCATTGCAGTCGAGGAGGTCGGCGAAGTACTCGACTGCATCGGGGGAGGGATCGAGTGCGTCGGCGAGGCAGTCGAGCGCGTCGAGGATGCCGTCGAGCGCGTCGGCGAGGCCGTCGAGTCGGTCGACGAAGCCGTGGTGTGCCTCGGCGAGGCCGTGGAGCACCTCGGCGATGCACTCGACGACGTTGCCGAGGCCGTCGACTGGCGGAGGGAAGGGATCGTGTGGATCGCGGAGGGCGAGAGGACCCGAGCCGGAGCGTTCAGGGTGCCGAGCGCGCGATCAGGCCGAGGATGGCCTCAAGGTCGGCTCGCAGGCTGGCCGGCGCGAGGTCTTCGAGGACGATCACCCGCGAGCGCAGGGCGTCGTGGATGTTCGCGAAAAAATTCGAGTCCCACGATCGCGCGCCGAGCAGCGGCTTCCCGAGCAGGATCACGCGGCGTCCGTCGGCGAGCGCGGGGATGTCCCGCGGGGACCCTTCCACCGGGATCCATGAGCCGAGATCGGGCTGGAGGCTGGTCGAGGTGCGGAGACCTGTCCAGCTGTCGAAGCGGAAGCGCTGGTGATCGGTGAGGAGCTCTTCGTGCCGTGCTTCGCCGGTGGCGACGGCGATCACCGCGGGATCGGGGGCCTCGGCGGAGAGTCGACCTTCGCCGATCAGCGCGCCTTGCAGCAGCGTGAAGAGATGGGCATTGGTCGCCACGGCCTCGAGTCGGACGCGGAAGCCGCGGGCGTGCACGGGCGCGAGGACGAGCAGCTCCAGATCATCGACGAAGCCGAGCACGGCGCTCGTGAACGTCTCGCCCGAAGACGCGAGCGCCTCGATGAGCCGAGGGAGCTTGCGCGCCGCCACGCGCAGCGCGGCGCTGCGGCAGAGGTGGGCCATCGCGGCCTGGTCGAACATGGCCATTGCGGCCTGGTCGCGCGGAGGCGGGGCTGCGGCGGCGGCCTGGAAGCGCTGGAGAATCGCCAGGCCACCGACGGCGGGATCGGCGCCCCACTCGACCAGCGTTCCACAGCTGATCGCGGCGCAGGCGGCGGCGTGCGCGCCGAGCGCGGGGAGCTCGGCCACGAGCGCTTCGACGATCTCGCGGAGGCCGTGGGCGTCGCTGCGACGGGCCGCCGCGAAGAGGGCGCGGACGGCGGGATCGTCGAAGGGGCTTTGGCCCGGCGAAAGACGATGGAAGACGGCGATCGCGGCGGTGACTTCGGCGGTCATCGAGTGGGCTCCAGGCGCGGCGTGGAGGCTGGAGGGTAGGGCGAACGCGGCCGATCCTGCACGTCCAATCCCGCTGGGTCCGGCGCGCGTGGCTCTCGCGCCGATGGAGCCGCGTGCTACCGTCAGGGCGCTCGAAGCGCTGCCCGATCGGAGATTTCCCATGTCCGCCATCACCCTCGATCTGCCGGACGACCTCGTGGAGCGGTTGCGCGCCGCGGCCGATCGGCTGCCACGTATCCTCGAGCTGGGCCTCCGCGAGCTCGATGCCTCGTCCCAGAGCGGCTTCTCCTCGACATCCAACGTGCTCGAGTTCCTCGCCGGTCTGCCGAGCCCCGAGGAGATCCTGGCATTCCGGCCCTCTCCGCTTCTCCGCGATCGGGTGAGCGCGCTGCTCGAGAAGAACCGCACGACGGGGCTCGCGGCGGATGAAGAGGAGGAGTGGCAGCGCTACCAGTACCTCGAGCACCTGGTCCGCATCGCGAAGGCGAAGGCCGCGCTCAAGCTCCAGGCACCGTGAGCCGCGTTTCCGCGGCGTTGAGACGAGCGGTCCACGAGCGAGCCGGCGGCGCTTGCGAGTGCTGCCTGCTGCCGGAAGAGCTGGCGTTCGCGGCGCACGAGGTCGATCACGTCGTCGCTCAGAAGCACGGCGGCGCGACCGAGGCCGAGAATCTGGCGCTGTCGTGTACCCTTTGCAACAAGCACAAAGGGAGCGATCTGGCATCCATCGATCCCGAGACAGGCGCTCTCACTCCGCTCTATCACCCGCGCCGGGAGCGCTGGTGGGAGCACTTCCAGATTGACGCGGGGAAGCTCGTCCCGCTCACGCCGGTGGAGCGAGTCACCGTGCGGCTCTTGCCGTTGAATCACCCGGATCGCGCTGTGGAGAGGGAGCTGTTGATTTCTGCGGGGTTGATCCGGCCGCCGTTGGCGTCTGCTGGATGAGCGGACGGGATCGGCCCGAGCACCGGTGACCACGCGCGCGAGGTGGTTCGGCCGCGCAGGTTTGGTGGTAGGCTCCGGCCTCGCCGCCCTCCGCCGCCCGAGCCTCGAAATGACTCTCCCCGCCCTCTCCCCCGCCGAGCACGCCCTCCTCCGCGAAGTCCACGTCTCCGACGAAGATCACGGCGGCCTCGACGGCGCCGAGCTCACCACGGACGAGTACGAGGCCATGGAGCGGCTGTGCGAGCTCGGCCTTGTCGAGGCGCTCGGCGAGTTCGGCGAGGCGCCGGACGGCGAGGAAGACGAGCGCGAGATGGGGGAGAGCGTGGTGGTCTATCGCATCACGGGCGGCGGCGTGGCGGCGCTCGCGGTCGACTGAGGCTGCGCCCCGGCGCGGGGCCTCTCCGGCCTCCGTGGCGGAGAGAGTTGATGCTGGCCCGGTCGGCGACGTTCGCGTTCCCGTGAATCGCGAGCCACGTTGACGGTCTCCACGACGGGGCCACCGTGGGGCTTCGAGCGTCTCGAGCAGGGTACGCCCCGGGCCATGCCGACCGTCGATGCGGTGTATCGGTCAGGTCGATTCGCCATCCGACGGGAGATGTCTAACTTCCGGCTTCCCCGCACCGAACGAGCCCTTCGCCGGGCGCGCGGCGCGGCGGCGCACCGGGGCAAACAGCTCCGCAAATAGACACTCTCGACCCAGGGATCACCCATGAGATTCTCCACGATTTTCTCTCGCTCGCTCCTCGTCGCGGCCCTCGGCCTCGGCGTCTCACTCGCTGCCTGCGGCGGCGATCTCGCGCCCGGCGGCGGCAGCACCGTCGCCGGCAGCAGCGGCGGCACGAGCAGCGCTGTCTCGTCGAGCGCCAGCGGCGGCGGCAGCGAGGCTCCCGAGCTCGCCTACCTCGCCAAGTTCGACGCCGCGAAATATGAGCTCCCCGAGGGCCTCTGGGTCACCCCGGACAGCAAGACGGCCTATGTCGGCTTCGCCCCGACGGGCCAGATCCTGTCGATCGCGCTCGCCGACGACAAGGTCTCCGAGTTCGCCACGGTGCCGGCGCCGCCCGCCAGCAAGGGCTTCGTCACCGGGCCACGTGATGCAGCCGACGGCGAGAGCGCACGCGCTCGCCGAGCACGTGTCACGGGTCCTCGAGCAGACGCAGGCCATCCTCCGCGGCAGCGAGGCCTTCGAGCCCACCACGGCCGACTGCACCTTTCGTATCGGCTTCTCGTGCGAAGAGCTGCTGGTGCTGCCGGAGCTCAGCTCGGGCCTCGAGCAGCTCGGGCGCGGGCTCAAGCTCGTCGCCCAGCGCGTGCTCGCGGAGAACGTGGGCCTCGAGCTCGACGAGGGCGTCATCGATCTCGCGATTGGCTGTTACGCGCCGGAGCCCGCGCGCTACCGCAGCGTGCACCTCTTCGATCAGCGGCTGGTCTGCTGCTACAAGCCGGAGCACTTCACCGCTTCTCCACCGGTGAGCCTGGCGAGCTACCTGGCCGCCCGTCATGCCGTGGTCTCGCAGCGCGACGGCATGCAAGGGTGCCTGGGCAGCCAGCTCTCGGCCGCCGGCTACGAGCTGAACGCGGTGATCGCCGTCCCTGATTATCTGACGGCGCTGGCCGCCGCCGCCGCCGGGCCTCTGGTCGTCACCCTGCCTGATCCGATCGCGCGGCGTTACGCGGGCCTGTTCGGCCTCACGACGACCCCCGCGCCAGTCGCGCTGAAGCTCCCCGCCGTGACGATGACCTGGTCGACCAGCACCGAGGCCGATGGCTCCCTCGAGTGGCTGCGTCAGCAGGTCCTCGACACCATCCAGCGGCGTGAGCTGGCGACCGCGCCGGCGGGGAGCTGAGGTAGCTCGTCCCCGCCGACCAGCGGGGCTCTCAGGGCCCCTTTGCCAGCTCGCGCAGGCCGTCCAGCTCTTCTTTCTCGCGCGCGAGCCCGGGCAGGAGCTTGGCGTCGATCTCGGCCCCGGCGCGGGTCGACGCTTGCCGCGAGCCCACGCGCGCCGCCCTCTCCAGCTCGGCGTCGCCGGCGATCTGGGCCAGCAGCACGTCGAACGGCCCGAGCGCCGTCTCCTTGCGCAGCTTGCGCAGCTTCACCGCCTCGGCGAGCTCCGGCCGCGCGCGGAGAGTGGCAGTCACCGCGGCGCCGTCGGGCCCGGCGACGAGGTGACGCAGCAGCAGCAAGCTGCCCTGCGCGCGAAGGTCGGTGTCGAGGGCCTTGCGAAGAGGGGGAGAGTCGGCGGCCGCGCGGTACATCGTCGCGAGCGAGAGGCCCCCGGCGAGGGTCTGCTGCATCCCGCCCTCGGGCCAGCCTTCAGCGGCCTTGCGGTCGGCCTCGATCATCGCGTCGACGTTCTCGGCGGAGCCCTCGAGCGCGAGCATCGCCGCGTAGCTCTCGCCGAGGAGCATCCACGCGGCGGCCAGCGTCGGCGCGTGCGCGGCGTGCTGCGCGCGCTTCACGTCCTCCCTGGCGCGGGCGACCTCCTGCAAATAGAGCGGCTTGTAGCGGTCGTCCTTGCTCTTCGACTCCCACTCCCGGCGCTGCGTCGCCACGTTCTCGGAGTCGAACGGCGGCATCGCGTCGATGCGCTTGGCGAGGGCGACGAGGCCCGCGTCGTCGTCGATCCAGCCGAGCCAGCGGATCTGGCGGTGGTAGCCTTCGGCCTTCTGCGGCGCGAGCGTCTGCTCTTCCTGGCCGAGCTCCAGGCTGCGGTGGAGCGAGCTGTCCTGCTTCAGCGCGGCGACCACCTCGTCGTGGAGCGGGCCGGCGAGGAGGCTGCCGAGCACCGAGCGGGCCCCGGAGCCGTCGAGGAGCAGCGTCCGCGTGCGCACCCAGCGCTCGAGCACCGTCGTCAGGCCCTGGAGCTCGAGGGTGTTGGCGAGGTTGCCGACGACGATGGCGTTCTGCGGCGCGAGGCTGCGCGCGGCCTCCATCTGCTTGACCGCGGCGCGGAGCCGCGCCGGATCACCGCCGGCGCGGAAGCACTCGAGGTAGGCGACCGAGGCGTTGTTGGCGGCCGCGGGCGAGTGCTTGGCGTCGCGCTCGTGGAGCTCGGCGATGTGCGCGTAGGCCCGCTCGGCCTCGGCGTTCTTGCCGTCGCGGAGGAGCCGCCGCGCCGCGAGCTCGAGCAGCATCGTCTTCGGGCCTTGCGCCTCCACGTCGGATCGCTTGAGCCACATCTCCTCGTCGTCTTCGTTGAACCCGACCTCGTTCACGAGGTGCGCGAGGATGCTCGCGGCGGCCTGCTTCGACGCCGTCGTCCCCGTGGGCGCGTTGTAGAGCTCCTCCGCGATCTGCTTCGCGCGCACCGGCAACCCGAGCTCGCGGTACACGTCGACGACCGCGAGCGTGAGGCCGACGTCCTTCTTTTCGAGCACGTGCGCGAGCTCGACGTTGCCGTCGTCGGCGCGGCCGAGCCGGTGGAAGACCTGCCCGAGCCCGAGGTGGAACGAGGGATCGCCCTCGGCCTCCTGGCGGATCGCGAGGAAGGTCTTCTCGGCCGATCCGAGCAGCGCCTTGCGCGCTTCGCCGGACGCTTCGTTGGCGCGCCGGAGCTGGATCGTCCCGAGCGAGAGCGACGCGCCGACCACCGCGCCCTGGCGCATGACGTCGCTCCGCAGCGACGCGAGGACGGAGTCGCGATCGATGCGCTCCGACACATAGTCGCGGAAGATCCGCGGCTGATCGGCCTGGCTCGCGCCCTCGAGCCGCTGCTTGAGCTCGCCCTCGAAGACGTCGCGCTTCGCGTCGTCGAGGAGCTTCTTCTGGAGCGCGTCGACGGCCGACGCGTACTCGCGCTGCGCCTGCTGGAACGGCGCGAGCCGGTCGGCGAGGAAGCCGGTGAGCAGCGCGTCGGCTCGCGGTAGATCGCCGAGATCGCCCGCGCACGTCGCCAGGAGGCGCACGGCGTCGCTCGTGAGGCGCCCCGGGATGCCGAGCGCGTCGAGCGTCGCCGTCGCCGCCTTGACGTCGCCGCGGCGTCGCTGCGCGGCGGCGACGGCGACGGCGAGCTCTTGATCCGCGGGCATGGCCGCGAGCGCCTTCGCGAGCTGCTTCTCGTCGCCGGCCTCGATCTTCACGAGATCGTCGGCGTGGGTGGCGCGCGCGTTCGCGAGCCTGGTGCGGACGTCGGTCGCGGGCTCGTCGCCCGGCAGCGCGAGCCAGGCCTCGACGTCGTGCGCGGCCTCGATCCACAGCGACGGCGCGTCGCCGAAGCTCAGGATGATCGCCCGGGCGCGGGCGACGGACTCGGGGTCGCCCTGGCCTTCGACGTAGAGCGAGAGCGCGCGGAGCGGCCTCTGCGCGGCGATCCGATCGGCGAGCGCGCGGCGAACGCGGACGCGGCCGGCGTCGATGGCGGCCCTCTCGGGCGTCCCCGCGGCGACGCGGCTGCCGAGATCGAGCACCGTCAGCGCCGCGGCGGCGTCGGCCTCGCTCGCCTCGCCGATCTGCCCGGCCCACGTCGCGAGGCGCGTCGCGAGGAGCGACGCCGCCCGGCCGCGTCGCACCGACTCGGGCAGCTCGTAGAAGCCGTTGACGACGCGGCCGATCGTCTCGACCGACGCCGCGGTGCACGGCTCGGACACGCCGGCGGCCGCGAGGCGCACCACCGACTCTGCGGCGGCATCGAGATCGACCTCCCGCTCCCCGGCGAAGCGCTGGATCGCCGCGTTGTACTTCGCGATCGCCGCCTCGCGATCGCCGGACTTCTCGGCGGCCTGCGCCGCGTCGAGCGCGACGCGCCCCTGGTGCGCGGGCGAGCCGAGCCAGCTCGACACGCCGTTCACGCCGACCGCGAGCACCACGGCCGCGAGCATGGCGATCTGGACCCCGCGCATCAGCGGGCTCAGGTGCTCGCGCGCCGAAAATTGATAGCGGTTGTCGCCTGCGTTGCGCACGCGATACGCCGTCAGCGGCAGGACCGGGATGAAGAGCACGCAGAGGCAGTACGTCGCGATGTACGAGCCGTCGGGTCGACGATCGCGCTGCCCGTAGAGCCCGACGCCGCAGCCGTTGAGGCGAAAGAGCGCCGGCGCCGACGTGAGCGGACGCGGCCCGCGCAGGACGCTCTTCGCGGCGTCGCGCAGCGCGGGGACCTTCGTCTTGTCCGCGAGGCGCTTCATCACCCGATCGGCCTCGGCGCGGCGCCCGTGCTCCAGGAGCCAGCGCCCGTGCCACAGCAGGACGTAGCCGTCGGCGTCGTCGCCGGCCGCCGCGAGCTCGGCTTGCTGCCCGGGATCCGCGGCGATCTTCGCGGCCTTCTTCGCCCAGTCGAAGCCGCCTTGCTTGTTCCCCGTGAGCAGCCGCAGCGCCGCCGCAGCGCCGACGAGCCCGGCCACGCGACGCTTGATCAGCGCGCGGATCTCGTCGGTGTCGGCCTCTTGCAGCGCGTCGGCGATCGGATCGAAGAGCTGGTGCTCGACGGCGTCTTCCACGAGCGCGACGCGCGCCTTCATCCGCGGCCAGTCGTCGCGCGCGGGATCCGGCTCGAGGACGTCTTCGTCGATGAGCGCGTCGACCTGCTTGATCCCTGCGACGATGGTTCCGAGCGCATCCATGGAGCATTCCCCCTCGCGCGCGGACGGCCCAGCGCGACGATCTTCTTTACGCTGGTCGTGCCGAGTCGAGCCGATAAATCGCCCCGCCCCGGTCAGCCCTCAAGGCTCGTCGGGGGCCTTCGGGCCGGCGCGAAAGCGCACCGCCTCCGCCGCTGCCCGGTAGCTCTCGTAGCGGAGATCGTCGTCGAGGGCGCGGGCGAGCTCGGAGGTGCCCGATCCGTCGGACAGGTCGCCGATGCGCCGGGTGTACTTGAAGCGCACTTCGTCGCTGTTCTCCGCGTGGACGAGCCCGGCGCAGGTGATGGCTTTGCGTCGGTAATCGTACAGGTACGCTCGCCCTTCGATGATGCCCGACTCGAACCCTGCTTTGCCGGAGAGGCTCACCGGCTCGACGCGCTTGTCGATGACCATCAGCACATCCCAGCTCCACACCTCGTCTCGGGCAAAGGCGGTCGCGTCCTTCACGAGCCGTTCGGCCTGCTCATCGGTGTGCTGCGCGGCGGCGCGGCTCGCGAGGCCCCGCGCCGCGACCTCGGCCGAGGACCAGAGCGCCGGCTCGGCGGTCGGGACGTCGGCGGGCGACTTCGCGATCTCGAGCCACGAGGGCGCTGACAGCCACTGATCCTTGCCGCGCGGGCCCACGTACGGGCTCTCCGGGCACTTGCCGAGATCGGGTCGCGAGGTGATCCCGCCTTTGATCGCCGCGTCGATCGCCGCGCGCCAGCCCTGCTTGCTCTCCGCGCGCCGCGCGCTCGCCTCCGCGAGGGCCTTGTCGATCGTCGCGCGCTGATCGGCCGTGAGATCGTGCTCGAACCTCGCGTGATCGAAGAGACGATTCTCGAAGTTACTGTAGCCGTGCGACGCCGAGAGCGCGCAGCTCCGCGTCACGAAGCCGAGCGGAAGGACGAACACCAGGATGGTCGCGATGAAGATCCGGCGGTTTCGCCGGCGGATCCCCGCCATCAACGGATCGACGCTCTCGGGCTCTCTATCGCTCACGGCGTCTCCGCGCTCAAGGCATCTTGAAGACGTGGAGCTCTTGCACGAGGCCCTTGGCGTCGCCGCTCGGCTTGGTGAACACCGCGAGCAGCTTGCCGCCCGGCACGACGAACACGGCCTCGGGGGCGCTGTCGAAGCGCGGGCCACCCTGCTTGGTCAGGGCCGCGGCGGGCTTGCCGGCGATCACCTTGGTGAGGCGGCCCTTGTCGTAATGGAGCTTGGCGCCTAGGCTCGACACCTCGAGCTCGTCGCCGCCGCCGGGCCAGCCGATGGCGCGCATCGTCGTGTAGCCGTCGTGATCGAGGCGCTCGGTCAGCTTCGGCAAGAAGGCCTTGAGCATCTCGTCGAGGCGGTCTTCGCACTCGCCGGGCTGGCAAACACGCATCGTGTCGTGCGGACTCCCGTCCTCGTTGGTGAACTGGATATCGAGGCTGAAGCCATTCTGGATGTGGCGCTCGACCGGGTGGGCAAAGGCCTTCTTCGAGGCCGAGTAGCCGATGCGACGCCCGCCGCTCTTGGCGAGCTCGCGCGCCAGCGTCGCCGCCTCGGAGCCAGGCGCGTCGGCCGTCGCTGCGGGCGCCGCGCTGGGGGCGGCGTCGGCGGTGGCCGCAAGCGCCGCGCTGGCCTCGGGCGCGGCGGTCGCGTCCGGCGTCGCGGTGGGCGTGGGCGGCGCGTCGGCGGGCGGCGGTGAGCCGCAGCTCGCGAGCATCAACACGAGCGGCGCGGCCAGCGAGAAGGAACGGTGCATGGGGACCTCGCGCCGGATGCTAGCGGATGTCGGGGCCCGGGGGATCGCGCCGATCAGCCGCGCGGAGCGGGCGGCGTCCGTCGCGTGGACGCGAGCCGGGTCTTCGCGCTGGCGAGGGCGGCGCGCTCGGCGTCGGCCTTCGTCGCCGCGACGGCGCGCGCGATCAGCGCGCCGGGGCTGACGTTGTCGACCTTGCAGAAGCAGCGTCCGCCGAGGCGATAAGTGGTGATCCCGATCTCCCAGCCCTCGAGGACCTCGTGGCGACGCTCGTACTCCTGCGCCGTGAAGTGGCTCATCGAATTCTCCTGCTGCTCGGGACAGGTCGGTCGGCGTTGAGGTGGTCGGCGCTCTTCCGCAGCGCGTGCCCGGACTGCTCGAGATCGAGTGAAAGCAGCGCTTTTTCAAGGGCGATCGACTCGGCCTCGTCGCGCGTGGCGGCGCTGCCGCGGCCGATGATCGCGCCGGGATCGATGTTGTCGATCCGGGCCGCGAAGAGGTTCCCGACGCGGTACGAGGTGATGCCGAGGACGCGCGCGCCGACCGTCTGCTTGCGGTGCTGCATCTCGGGGCTCCGGCTAGCCGCCATGGTCGAGATCAGCCCTTCTCGATCGGCGCGTTGACGAGGTTCCCCCACTCCGTCCACGATCCATCGTAGTTGCGCACATCGGCGTAACCGAGGAGGTACTTGAGCACGAACCACGAATGGCTCGATCGTTCGCCGATCCGGCAGTACGTGACGACGGGCTTGTCGCGGGTGATCCCGGCGTCGGCGTAGAGCTTGTCGAGCACGTCGCGCGAGTGGAACGTGCCGTCCTCGCGGCAGACCTTGCCCCAGGGGATGCTCGACGCGCCGGGGATGTGGCCGCCGCGCTGGCACGTCTCCGGGAGGCCGGGCGGAGCGAGGATTTCGCCGGTGAACTCGGCCAGGCTGCGGACGTCGACGAGCCCGATGGCGCGCGCGGCCGAGTCGCGTCGGACGTCGTCGAGGAAGGATCGCAGCGACGGATCGGCGTCGTGGGCCGTGTACGCGGCGGGCGCGTGCGTCGGCACCTCGTCCGTCAGCTCGCCGCCCATTTCGAGCCATTTGCGGCGGCCGCCGTCGAGGAGCCGCACGTCGTGGTGCCCGTAGATCTTGGCTTGCCAGAACGCCCAGGCGGCGAACCAGTTGTTGTTGTCGCCGTAGAGAATGATCGTCGTCTGCGGGGTGATCCCGGCGGCGCGCATCAGCGCCTCGAAGTCGCTCTTCGAGAGGATGTCGCGGCGATGGGTGTCGCAGAGCTGGGTCGACCAGTTCCACCCGACGGCCCCCGGGATGTGGCCCTCGTCGTACGAGTACACGTCGACGTCGACCTCGACGATCCGCACGGAGGGATCGTCCTTGTGGGCCTGCAGCCACGCGACATCGACCAGCACCTGACTCTCGGCGTTCGCTGTCACGTTCGATCCTCCTCCAAGCATTCGAGCGAACCGTAAACTCCGGACGCGGCGCTGTGCAAGGCCTTCTCGTCGATAGCGACGAGCGCTCCCGGGGGCGGCCCGCTCGACTCGACCTCGGGCTTCGTTGCGCGGAGCCGCCCGAGCGCCGGCCCGCCCGTGTATGCTGCCCGATGGAGGTTCCATGAAACTCGCTCACGTTGCCCTCGGTTCGCTGGCATTGCCGCTCATCGTCATCTCGTGCAGCGCCCAGGTCGCGCCTGTCGGCTCCACCGCCTCGACGGGCGCCGGAGGCGACGACAGCCCGGTACACGCCGGCGGCGCGGGCGGCGTCGCCACCGGCAGCAACACCACCGCGAGCACCGGCGGCGCGTGCGTCGACGGCGCTCAGCAGTGCAACGCCGGCGTCCACCAGACGTGCGCCAAGGGCACCTTCACCGACGCGCCCTGCGCCGACGGCCTCGGCTGCGACAAGGCCACGGGCGCGTGCCTGCCGTGCGCGTGCTCGCCCGGCGTGGCCGGCGCCTGCGTCGACGGCAAGACGTCCCAGGCTTGCAACGCCGACTGCTTCGGCTTCTCGCCCACGCCATGTCCGGGCACCGAGAGCTGCGTCAACGGCGCCTGCACCAGCATGGTCTGCTCGCCCGGCCTCGCGCACTGCATGGACCAGAACACCGTGGTCACGTGCAACGCCGACGGGAGCGCGTTCGGCATGCCCACCGCGTGCGCCCCCAAGGAGCAGTGCAGCGAGGGCCCCGGGTGCCAGTCGCTCTGCACCATCCTCGGCAACTCGCCGTCGAGCGTCGGCTGCTCGTTCTTCGCGATCAACATGTGGAACTTCAACGACGTCAACCCCGACGCCGTCGTCCTCGGCAACACCAGCTCCACGCTCACCGCCGTGGTCAACGTTTACAGCTCGCCGAACGGGGTCGAGACGCTCCTTCAGGGCAACATCCAGGTCCCGCCGCTCGGCGAGTTCACGTTCTTCATCCCCAACGCGTCGAGCGACATCATCACCGGCACGGGCCTGCGCAAGGGCGGCTCGTTCCGCGTCACCAGCGATCTGCCCGTCGTCGCGTACCTGCACTCGCCGCTCACGCCGCAGGCCACCAACGACGCCTCGTGCTTGCTGCCCGAGCCCACGCTCGGCTCGCACTACTTCGTCCCCGCGTACATCGACGCGCTCCTCGCGTACCCCAGCTACTTCGACGTCATCGCCGCGGCGGACAACACCCAGGTCACGTTCAAGCCCGTGGGCGCCACGACCGGCGGGAGCGGCGTCGCCTCCAACCCCGGTGGGCAGACGACCACCGTGACGATGAACCGCTACGACACGCTCCAGGTCGCGGCCGCCAACGTCTCCTCGATGATCGGCGGCGACGTCATGGGGACCGAGATCATCTCGACGGGGCCGATCGCCGTCATCGGCGCGGTGCAGTGCGCGCAGGTGCCCGCGGGCGCGACGTACTGCGATCACGTGGAAGAGCAGGCCATCCCGATCCGCAACTGGGGGCAGATCTACGTGGGAGCCCACGCGCCGAAGCGCAGCGGGAGCGAGCACTACTTCTGGCGGGTGATGGCCTCGTCCGACGGCACGACGATCAACACCACGCCCCCGCAGACGGGCTTCCCCAAGACGCTGAACAAGGGCCAGTTCTACGAGTTCTCCACCCAGGAGAGCTTCGTCTTCAACGGCGATCACCCGTTCGCCGCCTTCCAGTACCTCTCGGGCCAGAACGCCTTCAACGCCGGCACCGGCGATCCGGCGATGATGACCTCGGTGCCGGTCGAGCAGTTCCTCAGCCGCTACGTGATCCTCACGCCCTCGGGCTACTCGCAGGACTACGTGCAGATCATCCGCATCTCGGCCGACGACGTGGTGATCGACGGCGCGACGGTGCCCGCGTCCGAGTACACCACGGTCGGCGCGTACTCCGTCGCGGACCACAAGGTCGTCGCGGGCCCGCACGTGATCACCAGCACGACGCCCTTCGGGATCATGGGCGTCGGGTACACGGGCGTGACGTCGTACGGATACCCGGGCGGCCTCGCGCTCAACAACATCGCCCCGAATTGACGTCGCCCGCGCGAAGTGAGAAGGACCGGCCATCATGGCTCCTTCGCGCGACACCACCGCTCCTTCCCACCCCTCGAGCGGCGCCGCGACCGGGCGCCGCCCGAGCGCGATAACGTCGCTCGCCTCGCTCGTCGGCGCGCACCCCGACGCCCTGCGCAAGCTCTTCGGCGAGGGCCGCCCGGCCGATCCTGCCGAGCTCGGCGAGACGACCCACGGCCTCCTGCTCTCGATCGCCCCGTCGGAGGGCCTGTTCCTCGCGCTCCGCCCCTTCGTGCGGATGGTCTCCGCCGGCCCGACGCCCTGGAAGGGCAAGACCTTCGATCACGGGGGAAACTCCGGGCAAAACCTCGTCTTCGGGGTCCCGCGCTTCCGCTTCCGCGCCGAGGTCGCGCCCTCGGCGATCGACGGCAAGCCCGCGCTCCGCCTGCTCTACGCCGATCCCGCGTTCGCCAACCCGTGGCCGGTGCGCGATCTCGTCGACGAGCTCCGCGGCGTCGCCCCCGGCGTCGCGATCGGCCCCGTCCTCATGGGCGACAAGACGCTCGGCTGGTTCGGCCTCGAGCGCGCCTGACGCGCCCATCCGGCCGATCGAGCCCTCGCCCGATCGGCCTCGCGGACGCCGTCACTGCGTCACCGGCGACAGGGCCTCACGGCGCCGGGCACGCCACCGGCTTGTCGTCGACCACGAGATCATCGATCCACACGTCGAGCGGCGCGTTCATCGGGTGGAAGCTCCAGGCGCCCACGAAGAGCTGATCGATGGCCGGCCCGTACCAGGGATCGGTCACCGACGTCGGGGCGACACAGCCCTTGCCGTGATCATCGACCGACAGGATGGGATCGACCGCGCCGTCCTTGTACATGCGCAGCTTGCGAGCCACCGAGTCCATATCGAAGGAAATGCAGGCCCAGGCCGAGGGCATCTGGGTGTCGCTCTGGGACGAGCAGTCGTGGTAACCGTCGTTGCCCTGGGCCTGGAGCCCGTAAACGAAGCTGTAGGTATTGACACCGTTCTTCGGGAGCGAGCTCAGGATGTACGAGGCGTTGCGGCCCACGACCGGCGAGCCCGGCTCGGCGCCGCCGCTCACGCCGAAGAACGTCCAGTGAATGCTCGTGCCGTTGGGATCGGCGATGTACATCATCATCCGTCCGTAAACGTGGGTGGGCTTGTTCGCGAAGATCGGCTGAGCGCCGTCCGAGAAGAGCCGCCCGCCCGCCGTCACGGCGTTGTCGATGTGAACGTGGAGCGCGCTCGCGCCCGACGTGGTGTGCATCCCGTCGAGGTCCATCGTCGCGCCCTGCTTGAGCGCGGCGTGCCACGGGCCGAATTTCTGCTTGTCGTCGATCGTCGTCGTCCCGGGGTAGCTGTCGAATTTCTCGCACAGCAGCGCGGTATCGCAGGGATCGGCGGGGCCCGAATCGACGCCGGCGTCCATCATGCCGGAGCCGCCCGCGCCGCCCGAGCCGCTGGTCGACGTCGCGGTCGCCGTCGCCGCGCCGCCCGCGCCTCCAGCGCCGGAGCTCGACGCCCCCGTCGCGCTGCCGCTCGTCCCCGTGGTGCCATTGCCGCCACAGCTGCTCAGCGCGATCGCGCCGCAGATCAATAATCCAGTGCAACTCGATCTCGCGAAGCTATGCATGACGGACCTCTCGGTGTGACTAACGGTGTTCCCGATCGGAGCATCGCCCACCTCGGCGCATCGAACAAGCCTTGAATCGGGGGCGCTCACGCAGCGATTTCACGGAGCGGCGCCGCACGTCAACGCCCTTGTCGATCTGCGGATCGAGCTCGACGATGGTTTTGCCGAAGGTCGCGAAGGTCTGCGCGGTCCATGGTCGCGCTGCGGCGTGGCACGTCGAGCGCCACTGCCCCTCTCGCCGTGGGATCAGGAGTCGAGGGCTGCGCGCACGAGGCGGCCGAGCGCGTCGGCGCTGAACGGCTTCTGCAGGAGGCGCTCGCGGCCGGTGGCGGGGCCGCTGCTGCTGTCCTCGCCGACGTAGCCCGACATGAACACGATCCGCACCTTCGGGTCCAGGGCGCGGAGGCGCTCGGCCAGCTCGGCGCCGCCGAGCTCGGGCATCATCACGTCGGTCAGCACCAGATCGATCTCGGCGCGCCGCGCCTCCCACATCACCAGCGCCTCGGCGCCGTGCTGCGCTTCGATCACGCGGTAACCCAGGCGCTCCAGCGCCCGGCGCGTCGACGAGCGCACCAGCGGCTCGTCCTCGACGAGGAGCACCACCTCGGTGCCGCGGAGCGAGCCGCGCGCCGCGGCCTCCTTCGGGCCCGATGGCGGCCGCCCGGCGACCACCGGCAGCAGCACCGCGATCGTCGTCCCGCGGCCGAGCTCGGTCTCGACGCGGATCCATCCGCCGGATTGACGGACGATCCCGTGCACCGTCGAGAGCCCGAGGCCCGAGCCCGCGAAGGCCGGTTTGGTGGTGAAGAAAGGCTCGAAAATGCGGCTCAACGTGGCCTCGTCCATGCCGGTGCCGTCGTCGCGCACGGCCACGCGCGCGTACTCGCCGGGGCGCACGGGCTCCTGCTCCCACACCACGTCGGCGCCCACCGACTCGCGGCCGGCTTCGAGGGTGATCGTCCCGCCCATGGGCAGCGCCTCGCGCGCGTTGACGACGAGGTTCAGCAGCACCTGGTCGAGCTGGGCGCGATCCACGCGCACGCCGATCGCCTCGCGCGGAGGCACGAAGTCGAGCTTGACGTCCGTCGGGAGCTCGTCGCGCAGACGCTTCGACGCGTCGGCGAGGTAGGCCTCGAGATCGAGCTGCGTCGGGGTGAGGATCTGCTTGCGGCTGAAGGCGAGCAGCTGCCGCGTGACCTGCGCGGCGCGGTCGGCCGCGTCGAGCACCTCTTCGATGCTGCTGACGGCGGGGTGGCCGGCGGGCAGATCCTCGAGCGTGAAATCGGCGTTGGCCTGGATGACGGTGAGCAGGTTGTTGAAGTCGTGCGCGATGCCGCCGGCGAGGCGCCCCACGGCCTCGAGGCGCTGCGCCTGCTGGAGCTGCGTCTCCAGGGCCTTCTCGGCGCTGATGTCCTCCACCGTCATCACGCCGTACGTGATCCGGCCCTCGGGATCGCGGATCGGCGCGGCGCTGACGCGGACCCACACCTCGGTGTCGTCGGGACGCGGGTAGCGAAACTCGGCGCCCTGCGTCGTCGTCCCGGCGCGGATCGCCAGCGCGAGGGGGCACTCGTTCACGCCGGCGGGCTCACCGTCGGGGTGGCGCGCCGGCCAGTCCGTCGCGTAGCCCTCGGTGCTCGTCGAGTAGCGCATCGGGTGGCCGAAGATCTTCTCGACGCGCCCGTTTCCGCGGATGAAGCGGCCCGACGGCGCCTCGGCGATCAGCACCGCCGAGGGGAGGTGCTCGAGCACGGCCGCGAGCAGCGTGCGCTCGGCGGCGAGCTCGGCGAGCAAGCGATCCCCGCTGATCTTGAGCTCCGTCGCCGATCGCTCGCGCTCGATCATCAGCTGCGCGAGCCGCGCGCCGTCCTCGATCAGGCGCAGCTCGCGCGGGCTCGGCAGCCGCGGCGCCTGCCGGTCGCGCCCGGCCTCGACCACCTCGCGCTGCCGCTCGACCGCGTCCTCGGCGCTGCGCCGCGCGGTGATGTCCTGGAACACGATCGAGAGCTCGTGCGGCGTCGGGTAGAGGTGGTGCTCGAACCAGGCGTCGAGCTCGGCGTGGTAGATGGCCGTCTGGATCGGGGCCTGCTTCGCCATCGCCTGGCTGCACGCGTCGTAGAAGGGCCCCTCGGGGAACAGCTCCCACAGGTAGCGGCCGACGAGCAGAGCCGGATCGACGCCGAGGATTTCGCCCGCTCGTCGGTTGACGTACGTGTACCGCCAGGCGCCATCGACCGTGATCACGCCGTCGCTGATGCGATCGAGGAGAACGGAGCGGTCCGCCGCAGGCGCGCGGACGCCCGATGCAGGAAGCGAATCGCGGCTCATTGAGCGGTCTTGCGGGCCATGGGCGAGCGGGGGGAAGCGAGGGACATCCCTTTCGAGATGGTCGCGGCGGATTGTCTCAGGGATTGGCGCGAGAGCAAATCCCCAGCTCCGATCGGCGCTTCCTGCCTGATGCTTTAGAGCGCCGAGCAAAACGGGACCGAGCCGGGCAAGGGGACGCAAGCTCACCGGGGCGCGAGGATGAAGGCGCGGCGATTGCGCGCCGGGTCCGAGCAACGCCGGTGAGCGCCGCGTCTCCGCAGGCCGGCGACGGGACGTTCTGTGAGGCCCTCTTCGCCCGGCGACGCCGGGCGGTCAGCCCGGTCGCGGCCGACTGTGGTCTCCGGAATCACTCTCTCGGCCCCGGTCGTGCACGCCGCGCGCGCTCGCGTCGATGGCCCGCGAATTGTCTCCACCGCCGCGGGGGGATGCGTCGACCATGGGCAAGATCATCGGCATCGATCTGGGCACGACCAACAGCGTCGTCGCCGTGATGGAAGCGGGGGACCCGAAGGTCATCCCGAACGAAGAAGGGGCGCGCATCACCCCGTCCGTCGTCGCCTGGAACGACCGGGGCGAGGTGCTCGTGGGCCAGATCGCCAAGCGTCAGGCGGTCGTGAATCCATCGAACACTGTCTTCTCGGCCAAGCGCTTCATCGGGCGGCGCTTCGAGGAGGTCGGTGACGAGCTCGCCCGCGTGCCGTTCAAGGTGCTTCGCGGCAAGAACGGCGACGCGACGTTCGAGATCCGCGGCAAGCAGGTGACGCCGCAGGAGGTCTCGGCCGAGGTGCTGATGAAGCTCAAGAAGGCGGCCGAAGCCTACCTGGGCGAGAAGGTCACCGAGGCGGTGATCACCGTACCTGCGTACTTCAATGACGCTCAGCGACAGGCGACCAAGGACGCGGGGCGCATCGCCGGGCTCGACGTCAAGCGCATCGTCAACGAGCCCACGGCCGCGGCGCTGGCGTACGGGCTCGACAAGAAGAAGGAAGAGACCATCGCCGTCTACGACTTCGGCGGAGGCACCTTCGATATCTCGATCCTCGAGGTCGGCGACAACGTGGTCCAGGTCGTCTCCACCAACGGCGATACCCACCTCGGGGGCGACGACATCGACTATCTGCTCATGGATCTCCTGACCGCCGACTTCCGGCGCGACACGGGCATCGACGTCTCGAAGGACAAGATGGTGCTCCAGCGCCTAAAGGACGCGGCCGAGCAGGCGAAGATCGAGCTGAGCAACGTGCAGGAGACGACGGTCAACCTGCCCTTCCTCACGGCGGACGCGAGCGGCCCCAAGCACCTTCAATCGCGCATCACCCGCGCTCGCCTGGAGCAGCTGATCAAGCCCCTCGTCGACCGGACGATGGAGCCCACGCGCCGCGCGCTCGCCGACGCGAAGAAGAGCCCGCAGCAGATCGACGAGGTCGTCCTCGTGGGCGGCTCGACGCGGATCCCGCTGGTCGTCGAGACGGTCAAATCGTTCTTCGGAAAGGATCCGCACAAGGGTGTCAATCCGGACGAGGTCGTCGCCGTGGGGGCGGCGGTCCAGGCCGGCGTGCTCTCGGGCGACGTGAAGGAGCTGGTGCTCCTCGACGTCACGCCGCTCTCGCTCGGCGTCGAGACGCTGGGCGGCGTGATGACCACGATGATCGCGCGCAACACCACCATCCCGGCGCAGAAGAAAGAGACGTTCTCGACCGCCGCGGACGATCAACCGTCGGTCGAGGTCCACGTCCTCCAGGGCGAGCGCGCCGAGGCCCGCTATAACCGTACGCTCGGGCGCTTTCACCTCGACGGCATCCCGCCGGCGCCGCGCGGCGTCCCGAAGATCGAGGTCGCCTTCGACATCGACGCCAATGGCATCCTCTCGGTCCACGCCAGGGACCTCGCGACCGGGAAAGATCAACGGATCACCATCACCGCGTCGGGCGGGCTCAAGGAAGACGAGATCCAGAATCTGGTCCGCGACGCGGAGGCCCACGAGGCCGACGATCGCCGCCGCCGCGAGGAGATCGAGCGCCGGAACAAGCTCGATACGCTGAGCTACACCCTGGAGAAGACAGTGACCGAGAGCCGCGACAAGATCCCGGAGGCCGACCGTACCACGCTGACGGAGGCCATCGCCGAGGCGCGCCGCGCCGTCGAAAAGCAGGACGACGCCGCGGTCACGGCGTCGCTCGCGACCCTGGAGCGAGAGTCTCACCGTGTCGCCTCGACCCTGTACGAAGAGGCCAGGCAGCCGGCGCCGGAGAGCGGCGCCGGAAAGACGAGCAAGGACGGCGTGATCGACGCCGAGTTCGAAGAGCCGGAGTCGCGCCGCGGCGCCGCCTGAGATCTACCCCTGCGCAGATCCACGTTCAGGCGTGATTCCACCGGATCCGTCGCGCGAGAGGGTGCCTGACCGGATGATCGCGCTCACCTTTCGTGGTAAGTTTACGTGTTCGATCGGCAGGAGCTCGCTGTCGCGTGCGGGCGGCCCCGGCGGATGCGAGGGGGATTCGGATATGCAAGCTCAACAGCTCCTGGCCGGCCAGAACCGCGCCCTCGAGCTCATCGCCTCGAACGCGCCTCTCCAGGACATCCTGGAGTTCATCGCGCTCTTCATCGAGTCGCAGACGACCGGGCTCCGCTGCACTGTGCTCCTGCTCGCGGGCTCACGCCTCCACCACGGCGCGGCGCCCAGCATTCCCCGCACGTACACCGATAACATCGACGGTGTCGAGATCGGGCCCATGGTCGGCTCGTGCGGCAGCGCGGCCTTCTCCGGCGAGACGGTGATCGCCACCGACATCGCCACCGATCCTCGCTGGGAGATCGCCCGCGAGCTGGCCCTCTCGCACGATCTCCGCGCCTGCTGGTCCACGCCGATCTTCTCGTCGGCGCACGCCGTGCTCGGCACGTTCGCCATCTACTATGCCGCGCCCTCGGGCCCGCGCGACGACGACTGGCGCCTCGTCCAGGTGGCGATTCACCTCGCCGGGATCGCCATCGAGCGCCGCCGCACCGACGAAGAGCTGCGCCAGCGCGCGCAGCGGCTCCTCGAGGCCGACCGCCAGAAAGACGAGCTGCTGGCGATGATCTCGCACGAGCTGCGCAACCCGCTCGCCCCGATCCTCATGGCGACGGAGCTGATCCGCAGCCGGATCGACGATCCCGAGAGCGTGGAGCGGTATCGCAGCGTCATCGATCGTCAGACTCGCCAGCTCTCTCGCCTGGTCGACGATCTCCTCGACATCTCGCGGGGCGTCAAAGGCAAGATCGTCCTCGCCCGGGAGCCGACCACCGTCGCTTCGCTCCTCGGGCGCGCCCAGGAGACGGTGGCCCCGATCTTCGCCGAGCGCCGCCACATCGTCACGGTTTGCCTCCCGGACGACCCTCTCGAGCTCCGGGTCGATCCGGTCCGCATGATCCAGGTGCTGGCCAACATCCTCAACAACGCTGCCAAGTACACTCCGCCGGGCGGTCAGGTGTCCGTCACGGCACGACGCGAGGGCGACAGGATAGCGATGCGCGTGCGCGACTCCGGCCGCGGGATGTCGAGCGAGCTGCTGACGCGCGTCTTCGAGCCCTTCTTCCAGGTCCCGCGAGCGCGGGATGAAGCGGAAGGGGGCCTGGGCCTCGGCCTGACGCTGGTGCGCCGCCTGGTGGAGCTCCACGGGGGTGAGGTCGAGGCCCGCAGTGAAGGCCTCGGCCGCGGCACCGAGATCGTGATCATGCTGCCCACGACTTGAAGTGGCGAAACCCTTCGAGGGATGGCGTCAGGAATTTCCTGAACCGCCTCGGAAGGTCTCGTGACTCTGCACGATCCGAACGAAGTGCCAGTAATTGCGTCGCCGGGGTTACATGTGCGATGCTCACGAGTCGATGATCGCCCGTGACGATGAATTCGCGCGATTGCAGGCCCACAACGCCGAGCTCGAGCGTGTCGTCGAGACGTACCGACGGGTCTTCGAGCACGCGCCGGTCGGTATGTCGATCGCCACCGCGGACGGCGTATTCGTCGACATCAACCCGAGCGGCCTGCGCCTCTTCGAGATGGAGCGCGACGAGGTCATCGGTCGCACCGCTGCCGAGCTGCGCCTCGATGAGGCCCAGACTGCGGCGCAAGCTGCGGAGCTCGGGGCAGAGCTCGTGACGCGGGGCTCGATCAGGGACGCGCGCCAGTTCTTCCGCGCGAAATCGGGAGCGCTGCGCCCGGTGGCGCTCCACGTCGACCCCTTCGAGGTCCAGGGCGAGACCCGGTATCTCAGCACGTTCCTCGACCCCACCGAGCGCGGGCGCGCCGAGGAGCTGCTCCGCGCCAGCGAGGAGAGGCTCCGCGAAGCGCAGGTGATAGCCCAGCTCGGGAGCTGGGACTGGGACCTTCGCACCGGCGCCGTCAGCCGCTCTGCCGAGCTGCTCCACATCTACGGCGTGACCCGGGAGAGCATCGAGTCGAGCAACGGGCTCTCGTCGGACCACATCCATCCCGACGATCGCGCTCGCGTCCAGGCGATCGTCGACGACGCCATCAAGACGCGGCAGGGCTTCTCCTGCGAGTACCGGTGTGTCCGGTCCGATGGCGTGCGGCTCGTCCAGTCGAAATCCCGGATGGTTTTGGGCGCCGCTGGCGAGCCCCTGCGCATGGTCGGCACCGTGCAGGATGTGACCGAGAGAAAGCTGGTGGAGTCCCGCCTGATGCTCGCCGACCGGATGGCGTCCGTGGGCACCCTGGCGGCCGGCGTGGCCCACGAGATTAACAACCCTCTCGCCTACGTGATATCGAATCTCGATCTCATCGCCGAGGAGATCCGCGCCATGAGCGGCGACCCCGGCCCGGGGCGCCTCCAGGAGCTGTCGGACCTGATCGGCGAGGCCCGCCAGGGGAGCGAGCGGATCCGCAAGATCGTCCGCGGACTCAAGACGTTCTCGCGCGCCGACGCCGAGCGCCGCCTGCCCCTCGACGTGCATCCCGTGCTCGACGTCGCCAGCAACATCGCCGCGAACGAGATCCGCCACCGCGCCCGCCTGGTGAAGGACTACGGCGACATGCCCCTCGTCAGCGCCGACGAGGCCCGGCTCGCGCAGATGCTGATCAACGTCCTCGTCAACGCGGCCCAGGCCATCCCCGAGGGCCACGCGGACCGGAACGAGATCCGCGTGACGACGAGGACCGACACCGCGGGGCGCGCGATCATCGAGGTTCGCGACACCGGATCGGGCATGACGCGCGACGTGCAAGCCCGCATCTTCGATCCCTTCTTCACCACCAAGCCCGTCGGCATCGGCCTGGGACTCGGCCTCTCGATCTGCCATGGTATCGTCAGCGCCCTCGGCGGCGACATCACCGTCGAGAGCGAGGTCGGCAAAGGCACCCTCGTCCGCGTCGCCCTCCCTCCCGCGCCGGTCGACGCGCCGATCCCCGAGAGCGCGCCCGCGACGCCGACCCGCGCCAGGAAGGTCGCCCGGATCCTCGTCATCGACGACGACGCCCTCGTGGGCAAGACCCTTCGAAGGGCCTTGAAGGACCACGACGTCACCGTCCTGAGCGACGCCCGCGACGCCCGCGATCGCCTCGCCGCGGGCGAGCGCTTCGATCTCATCCTCTGCGATCTGATGATGCCCGAGATGACGGGCATGGAGCTCCACGCCGTCCTCAGCGCGACGATCCCCGAGCAGGCCGCGTGCATGGTGTTCGTCACCGGAGGCGCCTTCACCCCGAGCGCGATGGAGTTCCTGGAGATCGTCGCCAACGAGCGAATCGACAAGCCCTTCGATCTGAAGACGATCCGCGATCTGGTCCATCGCCTGCTCGGCTGAGCCGAAGCGCGCTTCGTCCCGGCCCCGAGACCGGATTTTGAGGGCGCAAGCACCGGCGTGATTCCTCGCGTCACTTTCACGATCTCCATCTGGACAGGGGGAGATCCCGAGCCAGATCTGCGCTCATGCTGGAAATGCCGGAAGTTACTTCCGGCACCGGGAGAGGGCGGAGCCCCCTGAGATACGATGACGGGGCGGGAACGTGCTTTCGGGGTCGCGGGCGGGGCCGTTCCACGAGAACATCGTGGATTGATCGTGCACGACGCGCCGGACGCGCCTGACTTCGGCCGCCGCCGCACCCGTCAAACCATTCTGCGCTTCGAGGACCAAAGGAATCACGATGGACGAAATGACGCCGCCCGCCGAGGGCTCGGCCGTCGAAGCCCGCGCCCTCCTCGCGGCCATCATCGACTCGTCCGACGACGCGATCGTCAGCAAGGACCTCCAGGGCATCGTCCGGAGCTGGAACCGCTCCGCGGAGCGCATCTTCGGGTACACGGCGGCCGAGATGATCGGCAAATCGATCACGGTGCTGTTCCCGCCGGACCGCCTCGACGAGGAGCCGAAGATCCTCGAACAGCTCCGCCGCGGTCAGCGCGTCGACCACTTCGAGACGGTCCGCGTCTGCAAGGACGGGCGCCCGGTGGACGTCTCGGTCACGATCTCGCCGGTCAAGGACCCGGCCGGCCGCGTGATCGGGGTGTCGAAGGTCGCGCGCGATATCACCAGCATCAAGCGCGTGCTCCGCGAGCGCGAGGACTTGCTCGAACGGGAGACGGCCGGCCGCCGGGAGGCGGAGCGGGTCAGCCTGATGAAGGACGAGTTCCTCGCCACGCTGTCCCACGAGCTGCGATCGCCGCTCAACGCGATCCTCGGGTGGGCCAACATCCTCCGCACGACCGGGGCCGACGCCGAGCCCGGGGACCTCGAGCAGGGCCTCGAAGTGATCGAGCGCAACGCCCGCGCCCAGGCCCAGCTCGTCGAGGAGCTCCTCGACATGTCCCGCATCGTCAACGGCAAGCTGCGGCTCGACGTCCAGCCGGTCGATCTCCAGGCCGTCGTGTCCGAAGCCATCGAGTCCCTCCGGCCCGCCGCCGACGCCAAGAGCATCCGGCTGATCAAGGTGCTCGACCCCCGCGGCGGCCCGATCACCGGCGATCCCAACCGCCTCCAGCAGGTGCTCTGGAACCTCCTGACCAACGCCGTCAAGTTCACGCCCAAGGGCGGCCGGGTCCAGGTCTTCCTCCGTCGCGTCAACTCCCACGTCGAGGTCACCATCACCGACTCCGGCGAGGGGATCTCGGCCGACTTCGTCCCGCACCTGTTCACGCGGTTCACCCAGGCCGAGCAGTCCACCGACCGTCGGCACGGCGGGCTCGGGCTCGGGCTCGCGCTGGTCAAGTCGCTGGTCGAGCTGCACGGCGGCACCGTCACGGCCTCCAGCCCCGGCCGCGGCCATGGCTCGACGTTCCTGGTGTCCCTGCCGCTCACGGTCCTCCGTCAGGAGGGCGTCGACGCTCCCCTGACGCCCGCTCCCTGGGCGGCCGCCCCGCTCGCGCTCCCCGACCTCCGCGGGTTCCACGTCCTGGTCCTCGACGACGAGTCCGACGCCCGCGCCCTGATCCAGCGCATCCTCGTCAAGTGCGACGCCACCGTCACCATGGCCGCCAGCGCCGCCGAAGGGATCGAGGCCGTCCGGCAGCATCGCCCGGACATGGTCCTGAGCGACATAGGCATGCCTGTCGAAGACGGCTACGAGTTCCTGGCCAAGCTGCGGCAGCTCCCCGACGCCGAGGGAGGCGACACCCCCGCCGTCGCCCTGACGGCCTTCGCGCGGTCGGAAGATCGCCGCCGCACCCTGATGGCCGGCTTCCAGATGCACCTCCCCAAGCCGGTCGAGCCCGCCGAGCTGCTCGCCGTCGTCGCCAACCTCTTCGCCGGCAAGCAGCGCCGCAAGCCGCGCTCGTGACGTCCGGCTGATCCTCCCCCAGCATCGCTTCGTGGACGTCCACGCCCGTCCTCTCGGGCATTCTCCGATCGCCGAGGCCGGGAGAGCGCGATCATTCCGTGATGCCGGAATCTTGTAGACTGGATCACTTCGTCCCCGTAGGTTCGCTTACTCGGGGGGTGGAGAGGGAGGATCGATGGCGAAGAATGGCTATGGCTCGGTCGACGAAAAAGGGTTCGTGAGCTTCGGGGGCGCGCTCGAAGAGGGCGCCTGGAAAGACGTCTCGATCAAGAAGTACGACCACGACGAGATGCTCGCCGTGTCGCCCTTCGTCAGCATGCCGATGGCGGCCATCTGCAAATTGCAGGGTACGTGGGGGATCCGCGCGCTCGTCCAGGCGATGAGCGTGGGTAACACCGCGGAGCTCGACCAGGAGTGGGACGCGGCTCAACGCTCCTTCGCGGCCGGCGTCGCCTCGGAGGAGGATCACCAGGAGCCGGCTCATCGCGCCGCGGCCGGGCGCATCCGGACATCGATGCTCGACGGCGCAGGCACGGCGCAAACGCAGCTCGATCTCGACAAAGAGTACGACTTCGGGATGAAGCAGCTCCGCCTCGCGGAGGAGAAGAGCCTCGCTTCGGATCTGAAGCTCACGGGCCTCGGGCCGAAGCTCGAACGGATCCGGACGGCGACGGCGGCGCTGCGCGAGGGCGCGGGCGGCGGACCGGGGAAGAACCGCGCGCCGGCCCGGTGGGCGCGGATCCGGGATGCGCTTCAGGCCTGCTCGCTGACGTTCAACGTCGTTCACGACCAGCTCGTCTGGGCGATCGGCGCGACGCCGTCGGGCCCCGAGCGCGACAAGCTCGAGCAGATGCTGGAGCCCTTCCAGGCGCTGCTCGATCGGTACCCGTCGAGCACGGCGGCCGCCGCCCCGGCTGCCACGCCCGAGAAGGCCGCTCCCGCGGCCACGACGCCTGCCGTGGATCCGAAGGATCCGGCGGCCGGCAAGAGCCCCTGAAATTCTCCTGAGGTGACGCCCTTTTGCGGGGCGCGGGGCGGGTCCGATCGGGCCGCTTCGAGGGTCGGGACGGTGCCAATGGCGCCGATCCTGACCGCGGGGCGGTGCCGACCGGGCCGCGCGTACCTGCGGGCCAGGCCGGACCGGGCCGCGCGTACCTGCGGGGCGGTGCCGACCGGGCCGCGCGTA
>JANYGI010000163.1 GCA_025362495.1 Byssovorax sp.
TCGGCTAGCGTTTTCGCTTCGGTGCGCCGGCTTTCTTCCTGGCCGCGACGACAGGCTTCCTCGCGGGAGCGGCCTTCTTCTTCGCGGCGACGGGCTTCCTCGCGGGAGCAGCCTTCTTCTTGATGACGACAGGCTTCCTCGCAGGAGCAGCCTTCTTCTTCGCGGCGACAGGCTTCCTCGACGGCGGAGCCTTCTTCTTCGCGGCGACAGGCTTCTTCGCGGGAGCCGCCTTCTTCTTGGCGGCGACAGGCTTCTTCGACGGCGGAGCCTTCTTCTTCGCGGCGACAGGCTTCCTCGACGGCGGAGCCTTCTTCTTCGCGGCGACAGGCTTCCTCGACGGCGGAGCCTTCTTCTTCGCGGCGACAGGCTTCTTCGCGGGAGCCGCCTTCTTCTTCGCGGCGACAGGCTTCCTGGCGGGAGCGGCCTTCTTCTTCGCGGGAGCGGTCTTCTTCGCCGGAGCCGCCGTCTTCTTCTTCGCCGCCGCCTTCGCCTTCTTCATGGCGGCCTTGCGTGCCGCGAAATAGGCGGCGCGCTCGCCGGGGAGATCGTCCTCGGTCGCCTCGCCGTGGACGATGCCATAGAGGTGATTGACCAGCTCCTCGACGCCGGCCTTCGTCGCGGCGCTGACGAGGCGGAGCTTCACGCGCTCCTCGTCCCAGAAGCGCGCGGCCAGGGCCTCGTACGCCTCGCGGACCTCGGTGATGTCGGCCTTCGAGAGCACGACGATCTCGGGGCGCAGCGCGAGCTCGGGGCTGAACTGCATCAGCTCCTGGCGGAGGGCGCGGTAGTCGGCGAGCGGCTCGCGGCCCTCGCCCTCGTCGAGCGTCACCAGGTGCAGCAGCGCGCGCGTGCGCTCCACGTGCTTGAGGAACCGCACGCCGAGGCCGATGCCCTCGCTCGCGCCGGGGATCAGGCCGGGGATGTCGGCGATGACGAACGAGTTGCCGCCCGAGTTGCGGCCGCCGCCGACGGCGACGACGCCGAGGCTCGGCACGAGCGTCGTGAACGGGTAGTCGGCCACGCGCGGCCGGGCCGCCGAGACGGTGGAGACGAAGGTGCTCTTGCCGACGTTGGGAAAGCCGAGCAGGCCGACGTCGGCCATGATTTTCAACTCGAGCTCGATCTCGCGGATCTCGCCGGGATCGCCCTTTTCGGCGCGGCGCGGGGCGCGATCGTGCGGCGTGGCGAAGTGGATGTTGCCGCGGCCGCCCTTGCCGCCCTGCGCGACGACGAACCGCTGCCCGTGCGCCGTCACGTCGGCGATGAGCTCGCCCGTGGCGGTGTCGCGGATTTGGGTGCCGATCGGGACGCGCTCTTCGCGGTCCTCGCCGCCGCGCCCGTGGCAGTCGCTGCCGTGGCCGTGCTCGCCGCGCGCGCCCTGGATCAGCCGCGCGTGAGTGAAATCGAGCAGCGTCGACATGCCCTCGTCGCCGACGAAGATCACGCTCGCCCCGCGGCCGCCGTCGCCCCCGGAGGGCCCGCCGAACGGGACGAACTTCTCGCGCCGGAACGCCGCCGCCCCGTTGCCACCGTCGCCCGCGACGACCTTCACTTTGCACTGATCCACGAACCGCATGGTCGGGGCTCTTATCATGCTCTAAGACACGGGGCAGTTATTCTCGCGCGCCTCCGGCATTGCTGGAAATGCCCTCCGCACGTCGCTCGTGGCGCGCGGATCACTGGCCGCGCGGGCGGAGGATCGACAACCTTGCTGCGATTCCAGAGTGGTCGACCAGGCGCCGGCGTCAGCTCCAGGATCCTGATCATCGACGACAACGAGAGCCTCGCGCAGAACCTCCGCGACGTGCTCGAAGGGGCGCGCGAGCTCGACGTCGAGGTCACGCTCGCGACCACCGGGCAGGCCGGGCTGAAGGCCGCGCGGCGCGACGGATTCGACGTGGCCGTGGTCGACGTGAAGCTGCCGGACGCGAGCGGCGTCGATCTGATCCGGGCCCTGCGCGCCGCCTCGGAGCAGGGCGAGATCGTCCTCGTCACGGGGTTCGCGACGGTCGACACCGCGATCGCCGCGCTCCAGGCCGGCGCCTTCGCCTTCATCCTGAAATCGTTCCGGCCCGAGGAGCTGATCTCGACCGTGGCCCAGGCCATCGAGAAGATCGCCCTCAAGCGCGAGCGCGAGGAGTACGCGCGCCGCTACAAAGCGCTGGTCGGCGCGACCGACGTGCTCATCGTCGGCCTCGACGCCAACGAACGCGTGACGCTCTTCAACCCGCGGATCTCGGCGCTCACCGGCGTCACGGCCGAGGCCGCGTCGGGCTGGCCGTTCGCCGAGTCGTTCGTGGAGGACACCGATCACAAGAAGCTCCAGCACGCGCTGCAGACGGCCCTCGAGGGCGACGCCGCCGTCGAGGTCGACGTCGGCCTCCGCGACAAGGTGGGCGCGATCCGCCGGGTGCGCTGGCACTTCTCGCGGGTGCGCGGCGCGAAGAACCGGGCCGAGCTGCTCTACGGGATCGGCATCGACATCACCGAGCGCCGCGCCCTCGAGCGCCGCGCGGCCGACGCCGAGGCCATGAACGCCATGGCCCCGCTCGCCCTCGGCCTCGCGCACGAGATCAGGAACCCGCTCAACGCCGCGGTGCTCGAGCTGCACCTCCTCGGCCGCGCGATCGAGCGTCTCCCCGACGCCGCCGCGCGCGAGCCGATGAAGCGCCGCGTCGGCATCGTCGAGTCCGAGATCAAGCGCCTGGAGCGCCTGTTGACCGACTTCCTCGAGCTGGCTCGACCGCGCGCCCCGCAGCGCGAGCCCGTCGATCTCGCCCGGGTGATCGGCGACGTGGTCGAGCTCGAAGGCGAAGCGATCGCCGCGCACCGCGTCGAGCTCTCGCGCGATCTCACCCCCGAATGCCTCGCTTGCGGCGACGTCGAGAAGCTCAAGCAGGTGGCCTTGAACCTCGTCGTCAACGCGCTCGACGTGATGCCCGACGGCGGCACCCTGCGCGCCGGCGTCGGCGGCGACGCGAACGAGGTCTGGATGTACATCGGCGACACGGGCCCCGGCGTCGACCCGTCGATCCTCGCGGAGATCTTCGATCCGTTCTTCACGACCAAGGCCGCCGGAACCGGCCTCGGCCTGGCCATCGTCCGCAAGATCGTCGACCAGCACAGCGGCCGCATCGCCGTCGACACCAAGAAGGGCGAGGGCACCACGGTGCGGATCCTGTTCCCGAGGATCGCCGCGCGCTGCCCACCTGTGTAGCGAGCGGTTCGCTCATCGGCTTCGCAAAAACCTCGGGGCGTCCGCGACCACGTGTTCGAAGATCGCGACGATTGTCGGCGTGGTCGATCGAGCGCGCTCGTTCGTTATTTCTTCGCGGGCGCGGGTGGACTGACACGGAGGAGCGCTCTGGCCACAAGCGCTGTCCGTCGAGATGTCGACCGCCGCTTCGGTCGGATCGCGACAGCCGACGCGGGAGCTGTGAGCACCGTCATGACCGCGAGGGCTCGCCGGCGTCGGTGGGACATTGTCGCCGCCCTCGAGGTAAAACATCCGAAGCGGCCATGGAACGACGAGCACGCGGCGGGGTAGCTTTGCCTGGATGTCGTTCCTCCTGCGAAGCTCACCTCGGTTCCGCTCCTCGGCACGCCGAGACCGAGGGGCTACCAGCGCCGGGGACCATCCTCGCCGGCAAATACGAGGTCATTCGCATCATCGGGAGCGGAGGGATGGGGGTCGTCCTCGAGGCGCGCCACCTCCGGCTCGATCAGAGCGTGGCTGTGAAGCTCCTCCGGCCGCAGGTCCGGGCGATGCCCGAGATCATGATCCGCTTCGAGCGCGAGGGGCGAGCCGTCGCCCGCCTCCAGAGCTCGCACGTGGCCCGCGTCCTCGACGTCGACGTGCTCGAGGACGGGAGCCCCTTCATGGTGATGGGAGCGCGGCACCGGAGTCCTCGGTCGAGCCGTCGCGACGCCCCGCCGGCACGAGCGCAGCGACGAGCCCGATCGTCATTCCGAAGATCAAGCCGTCGGCGAGCGTGGCCCCGGTTTCAAAGCCGCCGCCGCCTCCTCACCCCGCCGGCGACGATCCGAAATACCTTTGAGCGCCCCCCCGAGGGCGGCTGCTCTCGACCGAGCCGGATCGCGAAATCGTTGGAGCACAAACGATTCGACCCCCTCTCGCGGGAGAGGGGGTCGGTCCCGCGCGGGCGCAGATCGAGCTAGCCGACGATGCGCATCGGCGGCTTCAGCGGCAGCATGGGCTTGCTGCCGGGCGACGACGGGATGCTCGGCTTCGGGGCCGTGCTCTCGCCGTCGAGCGCCGACATGGCGGCGAACAGCCGATCCATCCCGTAGTCGAGCGCCGCTTCCTTCTGGAAGATATGCGGGATCTTGATGAGCTTGAGGCTCGTCTGCTTCCCGAGATCGATCTCGCGCTCGAGGAACGCCTCGAAGGAGCCGAAGCCCTTCGCGGTGTAGAGGCCGTCCTGCTGGATGACCTGGAGGATCTCGCCGATCTCGTAGAACCCCTTGTCGAGGCGCTTGCGGAGCGTGCGGATGGCCTGCGTCTGGTTGTGCAGCTCGCTGATCTTGGCCTTGATGGCCTCGGCCCCGTCGGGCACGCGGATCGTCGCGCGAGCGCTGCCCGGAGGCGCCGGCTCGGCGGCCCGTGCCCGCGCCTCGGCCGCGTGCTTCGCGGCGTGACGCGCGGCCCACGGAGCGGCGCCACGGAGGCCCAGCTTGCGCTTCGAGGGGGGCGTGCCCTTCCCGTCGTCCTTGATGACCGGGTTCCCCGGGCTGCTGAGCGAAGCCTCGGCGCCGCTGCGCCGCGTCTTCGCGGTCTTCGTCGTCTTCGTCGACTTGGAAGACTTTCCGGTCTTTGCCGGCTTCGAAGAAGAGGCCGTGACGACCTTCTTCTTCATCTTCTTGGCGGCAGAAGCTTTGGCTTTGGTGGGCTTCGTCGCTTTCGGCATGGCACTGTGCTCCCCGCGTTCGTACGAGCTCGACCGGTGCTCTGCTAGCGAAGCTAGACCGCGCATCCGCGCGGCAAGCGCCCGCGCGACGTCGCTCCGAAGAACGAACTGCACCTCGGTGTCAAGGCCCGTTAAGGCTTACCGGTCGTGGCCATACCAAATCTGAGAGGTGGTAGTCCACTAACTTCGCACGGCGGGGGCGCTTTTGGCTGCGATGGGCCTGCGTCCCGCCATGCTACCGTCTGCCGGATGGCGCAGCACGAATCAGGAACGAGCGAGGCTGAGGCCACTGCGCCGCCCGCGATCGAGGGCGGAAAAGGAAGCCGGATTGCCGTCGTCGTCAACGGCAACGCCAAGAGCGTCACCGCCGAGGTGATCGAGACGCTCGATCAGATCCTCGACACGGGGGACCTCTTCATCTCGCGCCGCGTCGAGGAGAGCGAGGCCATCGCGCGGACCCTCGTCGACCGCGGCTATGGGACGATCCTCACCGGCGGCGGCGACGGGACGTTCACGGTCGTGGTCACCGCCGTCGTCGCCGAGGCGCGGCGTCGCGGGCAGGTGATCCCGCGCTTCGGCCTGCTGCGGCTCGGCACCGGCAACTCGCTCGCGTGGGTGATCGGCGCGAGCAAGTCGGGCGAGCGCGGCAGCGGTCGGGGCCTCGCGGCCGATCTCCAGCGCCTTCGATCCGACGCCGGCAGCCGCTGGATCCGCTTCGTCGAGGCCGAGGGGATGCTGTCGCCGTTCTGCGGCTTCGGCATCGATGCCGAGATGCTCCGCGACTACGTCAAGGTCAAGACGCTCCTCGCGCGCGGCCCGCTCAAGCGCCTCGCGCCCGGCCCGCTCGCGTACGCCGTCGCCGCGACGACGAAGACGCTCCCCGGCTACGTGTTCAAGAAGACGCCGCACTGCCGGGTGATCAACGAGGGCGAGGACGCCTTCCGCATCGGCGACAAGGGCAAGATGCTCGGCGCCCCGATCCGCCGCGGCGAGGTGATCTACGAGGGCCCGGCCAAGGTCGCGTCGATCGGCGCGATCCCCTATTACGGCTTCGGATTTCGCTTCTTCCCCTACGCCGACGAGCGCCCCGATCGGATGCAGCTCCGCGTGTCCAACATCAGCCCCGCGGCGTTCGTCGCCAACTTCGGCGCGATCTGGCGCGGCGAATACGAGGATCTCGAGACGACGTTCGACTACCTCGTCGACGACGTGACCATCGAGATGGACCCGCCGACGAGCTTCCAGATCGGCGGCGACGTGGCCGGCGAGCGCGGGCGCGTGCGCGCGAAGCTGACGCCGCCGATCCGCATCGTCGATTTCTACGCGCCGCCGCGAGGTTGATCTGGAAGGCACGGAGATCCCCCCGCGTCCGCTGCGCATGGCCGAGCTCTCGGCGCGCAGCGGCGTGCCGCGCGAGACGATTCACTTCTACCTGCGCGAGGGGCTGTTGCCGCGGCCGCGCAAGGGGGGGCGCACCGTGGCGTATTACGGCGAGGAGCACCTCGAGCGGCTCCGCACGATCCGGCGGCTGCGGGAGGAGAAATACCTTCCGCTGGCGGTGATCCGGCGTCTCCTCGATACGCCCGCGGCGAGCGCCGAGCGCGACGTCGACGTGCTCGCCGAGGTGCTCGACATCGTCCCGCGCGACGACGACAGCGGCCCTTTACCGTCGGCCGCCGCCGCGCGCGAGGCCGCGGCGCGAGGCCTCCTCGGCACGCGATCGCCGCCGGGCGCGGCTGGCAACGATCCGGCCGAGCGCCGTGTCCTCGGCCTCGTCGACGAGGCCCTCGCGCAGAGCGACGCGGCGAGCGCGCTCACGCTGGCGGACCTCGAAGCGTGCGCGCAGAGCCTCGAAGGCCTCGTCGCGCGCGAGTCGGCGATCTTCTTCGACGCGGTGATGAAGAGCGGCGATCTCGAGGGCTCGATCGCCGCGCTCCGCAGCGGCCGCGGCACCGTCGCGCGGTTCATCACGGCGTTCCGCGATCTCATGCTCCGCCGCGTGCTCGAAGAGCTCTTGCTCGCGGTGCAGCAGGGGCGCGCGGCGGTGATGCGCTCGGTGGTGCCGCCGCTCCCCGAGGCGCGACGCGAGGCGCTGGGCGAGCCCGCGCGGCGCGCTGCGCTCGTCGCGTCGGCCGGATCGCATCACGAGCGCGACGCCTGCGCCGCCCTCGTGGCTCACCTGTTTGGCTGCGCCGACGTCGCCGCGCTCGCGGCTCTTTCGCCGGCGATCGTCGCCGCGGCCGGCTCGCGCGTCGCGCCGCTCGCGGCCTGGGGAGCGCACGAGGCGGCGCCCACCGACGCGACGCTCGCGGCGCTCGAGCGGGCCGTCGAGGCGGCGCCCGAGCTCGCCCTCGGACCGATCCTCCTCGCGGGAGCGACGCTGGCGCGCGGCGTGCGCAAGCGCGATGACGGCGGGCCGAGCATGCTCGAAGAGATCGTCCCCGCGCTGCAGCGCCTCGGCGCCGCGGATCCCGAGCGCGAGGCCGATCCCGCGCTCCGCGCCCTCGGTCATTTCCACCTCGGCTGGGCCACGCTGGCGCTCCCGGCGCTCCTCGGCCGCCGCGACCGGGGCGCCCTCGCGCTCGCGCGATCACTGACGATCGCCCGGGATTTCGCGGCCGCGATCGATCCCGCCATCGTGGCCACGATCGCCGAGAGCGCCGGCAGCCGCGCCTGATCGCGGGGCGAGCTCCACGCGCGACGGTCACGGACTCTCGCTCCCTTGCGCGGGACGTGTCGCTTGGAGGTGCGTTTCGAGCGTGGCGTCGCCGAGCAGGGCTCGGAGCGCTGGCGTCGGCGCCAGGAGCCGTCGCGGCAGCCTCGCCCGCGCCGCGCGCTCACGCGTGGACGCCCTCGCCTGGCTCGGCCGGCGATCGCCGCCGAATAATCGCGTCCGAGGATCCTCGGACGCGACCTTCGCAGCACCGGAGCCGGCTTCGATCGGGGCAGCCCTCAGCATGCCTCGACCGGAGCGCTCCGAGGAATTCGCGTCGTCGTCACGCCTGCATGGATGACGTCCGACGCGCCGTGCGACCGTCTGCGCGCGCCGTTGACACGTGCGAGTCGGCCACCGTACCGTTTCCTGGTCCGGTCGCCGTCGCGCCGGCGGGAGAAGTCGAATGGGAGAGATCACCAAGCTGGTCGCCAACCGGCAGAGCAACGCGTCCGTGGTCATCGCGGCGCTTTAGGGCGCCGATCAGCTTGAAATGCCAAAAAAAAGACCGGAAATTTAACAGGGAGGCGAGGAGACGGGGAGGTGAGAGGAAGATTGGGAAGGATTTTCTTTTGCGCCTCTGCGTCTCCGCGCCTTTGCGTTCAAATCCGGCTCTCCATCGCGAGCAACCCCGCCACTAC
>JANYGI010000169.1 GCA_025362495.1 Byssovorax sp.
TGACGTCGCGCGCCGGGATGTCTTCGGGGCAATTCTGCATCACCTGATCGCTCGTGCGCCTGCGGCAAAAGGTCACGAACTGGATGTCGCGCGTCTCCGCCGAGCCGTCGGCGCGCGGGAACAGCGGATGGTGATCGTGGCAATCTGCGCGCTCCGCGACGAGCAGGGCCGGATCGGGGGAGCCGTCCAGCGGTTCAGTCTCGTCCTCGTGCGGCAAACCACCGTGTACGTTCATGGTTCTTCTACTACTACTGTAGCAAACTTTCCCCGAGCCTTCACGGGCTCGTGATCGCGTCGACTCGTCGATCGGGGTTGTCTCGGTGGCGGCACGGACAGCGCGGGAGCCAGCTGGCGAAGACACGGGTCATCGCGAGGCGAGCGGTGATGAACGAATCCTCGAAATGCCGCTCAGGCCGCGATGCGCAGCGGATGAGACGAACCTTCCCGTCCTTCCGAGGGGGGGAAATGCTGCACGCGTTCGGCGATGACGAAGGCGAAGCAGCAGAGCGCGACAGACACGTGGTGGTGCCACCCGAGGAACGAGCGGCCTTCATAATGATCGAGCCCCAGCTCGCCTTTCATCTCTTCATAGACGCGCTCGGTGCGCCAACGCTCCTTGATCAGCCGCACGATTTGCTTCTTCGTCATCCGCCGTCGCAACGTCGTCAGCGTGAATTTCGTCGGCTTCGGCTCCCCTTTCTGCCACTCCATCATCAGCCACAGCGGCTCGTGCTGGGCTGGGGCAGTCCCGTCCTCCTGGGCGACCTTCACCCGCCGGAAGCAGAAACGCGACGAGAGTTTCGCGTTCGTGCCTTCACGCCAGGTGACCTTGCGAAAGGCGTCCGACCCGAGCTGTATCCCGAGGTCCTGGACGCCGATCGCGGCGCCACGGCGTCGCTCCCGCGAATCGAGGCACCACACCTTCATCGGGGCATGGACTCCGACGCCGTAGTCGAACCCGAGAAGACACACCGTCTCCCGGAAGGCGTGCGATTCGCCATAAGCGCTGTCGGCGAGGACCGTCTCTCCAGGAATACCGTCGTGGACCGCGCGCTCGATCATGCCGAGCGCGAGGTCGATCTTGGTTTGAAACTGAACATGCTCAGGAATCTTGGCCTTGAGCCTGCGCACCGGGTCTTCGGCCCAAGAGTCCGGCAAGTACAGCTCGAAGTCGATGGGCAGATGCTCGGTTCGCGTGGCCACGCTCAAGCTGACACCGACCTGGCAATTCGTGATCTTGCCGGCCGATCCCGTATACTGGCGTTGCACTCCGACCGAGTCCTTTCCTTGCTTGAGGAAGCCCGTATCATCGATGATCCACGTCGTCACCGACTCGTGAACGCTCATCGCGGCAATCGCGTGCTTCGCTGCGACCCGTCGCACCGCGTGGTCGTCCCAGGCCGCTTGGCCGACGAAGTGGAGCAGTTTGTGCTGCGTCGCGCAGCTCTTGGCCTCGTCGCCGCACGCGAGCGCCGCCATCGGCTCGACGCTCTTTCGCTCGCTGCCACCGAGAAGGCCGAGCGCGTACATCGCGAACGACTCGCGCTTGCGTTTGTCGCGAAGATTCGACCCGATTTGCGCGAAGTACGCGTCGAGGCGGGCGACGGCGGCGGCGTCCATTTCGTAGGCCATGCCCGTCGATCACACAGCCCGCGAGCTCGGGCCAAATTTGCGACAGTAGTGGTAGGCAAGCTCGTAGATTCAAGGAGGCGCAGAGATGACGAAGAACCATGGCAAGGGCTCGCTCCCGAGCTTCGCGCGCTCGCCGAGTGGAATGCTCTCCACGGCAGAGACCGGCATTTCGGAGAAGGCGGCCGCCAGCGCGGACGCCGCGACCGAGATCGACCATGTCGGCGGAGTGATCCCGGCGCAGCACTGCTCTCACGGCAGCCACGGCTCGCACGGCAGCCACGGGTCGCACGGCAGCCACGGCTCGCACGGCAGCCACGGGTCGCACGGCAGCCACGGCTCGCACGGCAGCCACGGCAGCTGGTAACAGGCGCGCCGGCGCCACCCCTCGCGCGCGTGCGCTGGCCATCGCCACGCACGCGGCGAGCCGTACGAGACCGCGATTCGCGCTCACCCCGCCTCGACGCCCGCTCCCCGGGCCACCGCGAGGCCGAGCCCCTCCAGTAGCTCTGCCAGCGCGGCGCTCCCGGTTTGATCCGCGGGCCGCGGCTCCGCGTCCGCTCGCGGTGGGGCGCCGCCATCGCACCTCGTGGGCACAGAATCGCCGCGAAGGCGGCGTGGATTTCGCCCGCGACGCCCGCGATCGGATATGTTTGGCAGGCTGCGCGAGGACGACGCGACGACGTCGGACCTCTCCGGGGCCTTCACCCGAACGCGCGCGATCAACTCACTCGAGCTTCGGCAGATCGTAGATTCAAGGAGACGCTGAGATGACGAAGAACCATGGCAAGGGCTCGCTCCCGAGCTTCGCCCGCTCGCCGAGCGGCATGCTCTCCACGGCAGAGACCGGCATTTCCGAGAAGGCCGCCGCCAGCGCAGACGCGGCGACCGAGATCGACGACGTCGGCGGCGTGATCCCCGCGCAGCACTGCAGCCACGGCTCGCACGGCAGCCACGGCTCGCACGGCAGCCACGGCTCGCACGGCAGCCACGGCTCGCACGGATCGCACGGCAGCCACGGCTCGCACGGCTCGCACGGCAGCTGGTAGCCGAGCGATTTTCGCCGATCCACGGGCGGGGCAGGCGTTGTCGTCGTCACCGTACTTGCGTACGGCTCCTCCTCCGCCTTGGCCGCGCCCGCGGCTCGGCGGAAATCGCTGACGGCTACGGCGGCGTCATCGTGTGATCCGGAGCGGCGACGTCGTTGACGATGTCAACGGTGTCGCCCGATCGTCAATCAGCTCTTCGGCTCCACCGGCGGCGCGTCGACCTTTTCCATCGTCACGCCGAGCTCGGCGGCCTTCTTCCCCTCCGAGCGCCGCTTCGCCTCGAAGAGCCGGATGCCCTGGTCCGTGACGCGACCGACCGCCGGCCCGTCCTGGGGCTGCATGTCTTCGAGTGACGCGCGGGGCGTGCCTTCACGCGCCGCCAGCGACTCGGCCACGCGCACGTCGAAGTCCTTCTGCCACTCGGCCAGCGTGCGGTGCGCGTACGAAGGATCGCGCGGATCGTGGATGATCGCCTCGACCACCGCGTCGCGCGACACGAACACCGGGTAGAGCTCGGCCGGATCGTAGGCGTTGCCGCGATCGAAGAGCCCGCCGCAGATCTGCCGCAGCGAGCACGAGCTGCACGCCGGCGCGTAGATGTGCTCCCAGTCCGTCTGCCGCACCGTCTGCTTGGCGTCGAGGAAGTGCACGATGCGCTCCTCGCCCTTGACGATCTTGCGCGTCTCGGTGCTCGCCCATGCGAACTCCGTCATGTAGCAGAGCGGCACCTTCTCCACGCGAAACGTGCGGCCCGACGTGTGGAGCAGGCGCATCGCGCGGTGGAGCGACACCTCGAAATCGGCGAGGCGCGGCGTGTACTGATCCTGGTTCACCTCGGCGCGGCCCATCGACGGATCGAGGTTGTTCCACACGAAATGCTTGATGTACGGGTGGTGCTCCATCCAGTAGCGGATCCCCTCGTCGAGGTGATCGGCGTTGAGCTGGTTGATCACGCAGTTGATGTTGACCTCGATGCCGTACTTGTTCGCGTTGGCCACCGCCGCGAACGCGCGCTCCAGCGTGTCGGGCACGCCGCGCAGCCGCGCCTCGACGTCAGGGCGCACCGAGTACACAGACACGTGCACGAGCTTGAGGCCGGCCTCGGCCATCTCGCGCGCGAAGTCCTCGTCGGCGAGGCGCCACCCGTTGGTGATCATCCGGACGTGCAGCCCTTGATCCGAAGCATAACGCGCGATCCGCGGCAGCTCCGGGTGGAGCGACGGCTCGCCCCCCGTGAGGATCACGCCGAAGTAGTCGCGCTGCTTCAGATCGTCGACGAGCACCTTCATCGTCTCGAAGGTGTGCACGTACGGCGTCGTCGGGTTCGAGCAGAACCCGCAGAAGTGGTTGCAGTGCCGGACGACCTGGATGTAGCCGATGTTCGCCACGAAGAGCCCCTCGCTACTCGTCGGTGTCGGGCGGCGCGGCGCCCGCGTCTCGGCGGATAGCCGCGCCGACGTCGCCCTCGATCGCGCGCCGCGCCTGGTTGCGCGCCGCGATCCGCGCCTCGATCTCCAGGTTGGCCTCGATGTCGCCGATGAGCTCGTCGGCGGCGAGGCGCCCGATGGCCTCGAGCCGCGCGCCGAGGCGCTCCTTCATGCGGGCCTTGATCGCGTCGCGGATGATCTCTTCCGCGACCGAGCGCGCCATCGACTGCGCGCGCCCGAAGAGCACCTTCGAGATCTCGAGATCGAGGAACTCAGTGCCCGGTGCGCCTCCGCCTCCGCGCTGCGGCCCGCCGCGATCACCGCCGCCCTGCTGCCCTTGATCGCCGCCGCGTCCACGCGGCCCGTCGCCGTCTCGATCGTTCATCGCGTCCTCCTCGTCGGTCACTCTGCGGCCGCTTGCTCGTCGGTGTCGGTGTTCGTGTTCGTGTCACTCGCCGGAGCGCCCAGCGGCGCGAGCGCGGCGAAGCCATGCGCGCGCACCCAGTTCACGTGCACGCCGCGGCACGTCGCGTTCTCGGAGCACGTCCCGCAGCGCAGCGCCTTCGTGTAGTAGGCGTCGGCCACGTAGCGCTTGGTGTACGCCGTCATGTCGATGCGCGCGTCCGAGCCCAGCATCGTTACGTCGAGCATGCGCGGGTGCTTCCGCGGCTCGCGACCGAGGATGCACGTGGGCACGTTCTCCACCGGGATCGGCGCCGTGTACGCGGCGAAAAACGCCCTGGTGTCCACGTCGTTCGCGTGCGCGTCGGACACGAGATCGTAGTTGCGCTGCGCGAGCACGAGGCGCGCGGGCGGAGCGCCGAGCGCGAGCACCGCGGGCTCGGTCGCCTTCGTCAGGAACACCGCGACCTCGAAGCTCGCGTCGAGCCCGAGGAGCCGCGTCATCGTCTCGACCGAGTCGGTGTAGCAGCGCGTGAGCTTCTTCCCGAACAGCGTCCCGTCAGCCGCGATCGCCGCCTCGAGCCCGGCGTAGTCGTCGAGCTCCAGCTCCAGCTCCGGGCTCTTCGCCGCCTTCGCGAGGCGGGCCGCGTCGTCGAGCGTCTTGCCCGCGATCCGCGCCGTCTTCGCGACGGGGAGCGTCCCCGCCATCGGCGCCTCGCCCGAGAAGCGCAGCACCTCGACCTCGTCCTCTTTGCGGGCCTCGATCACCGTGTCGAGCGTGTCGCAGAGGTTCTGCAGGTAGCAGTACTTGCAGCGCTCCGGCTCGCGGCACGAGAGCTTCTTGCCGAGCGAGAGGTACTTGTCGAACTCCTCGCGGCGCCCGCGCACCTCGTCGTTGAGCTTGTACGGGTCCTGGATCAAATCCTCGAAACCCTCGGTGTAGGGCGGGGGAAATCGGTTGAGCCAGATGTGGATGTCGGGCCGCCGCGCGTACGCGAACGTGCGCTGCAGGTACTCGAGGTTGCCGTCGAGATCGTAGAAGAGGTGATCGCGCGCGTCGCTCCACGCGTTGCCGAACGGGATGATGTGGAGGAGGTCGAACTCCTGCACGCCCCAGCCGATGAACGTCTCCAGCATCTCGGGGAGGTGCTTGATGTTCTGCTTGTTGATCACGATGTCGATGTTGATGATGAAGCGCCCCGAGGCGAGCGCGGCCTTGAGGCCTGCCGTCTCTTCCACGAACGCGCCCGGCGTCCCCACGAGCGCGTCGTGCAGCTTCGCGGTGTGGCCGTGGAGCGAGAACGTGATCTCGTCGAGCCCGTTGTTCGCCGCCGTGTTCAGGAAGTCGGGGTACTTGAACATCCGCCCGTTGGTCACCGTCTGGACCTTGGGGTAGCCCGCGCGCTTCCCGAGCTTGACGAAGTCGAGGAAGTTCGGGTGCATCGTCGGCTCGCCGCCCGAAAGGATGAGCCGGCTCATGCCCTTCTTCCTGCCCTCGATGATCTGGACCTTGATATCCAGGTTGTTGCGCATCGTCCCGTCGTGCGCGTTGGAGTCGAGGCAGAAGGTGCAGTGGTTGTTGCAGTCGTACGAGAGGCGCACCCAGTTGCGCTTGTCGTGCGCTGCGCTCTCGTGCGCGAGGACCTTCTCGCCGTCCGAAGACGCGTCGTCAGACGACCCTCCCATGAGCGCCTGGTTCTGAAAATCAGCGAACCCAGTCGCCGGGGGTGCCGTGTCGCCTACGCGTTCCATGTGTTGGCCCGAGCCGGCTCCGCCGCGACGCACGCGTAGCGGAGGAGCCATTGGTTGGAGGTCTGGGGACCGATGTCCCGCCGCAGGAGGAGCCGCAGCGACCGAGCGTCGGTGCGAGGTACGGAGAGAAGGTTGTCGATGACGCGCGCGGCCTCGGCGGCGCCGTCGTTGCGGTGGTGCTCGAAGCGGTTCTCCGGCGCCGCCTCGGCGCGCGCGGCGTGCGAGGCGCGGCGCACCAGCCCGAAGGCCACGTTGTCGGCGATCGTCAGCGTGCCGCCGACGCGCAGCCGCGCGAGCGCGCCGGCGAGCACCACGCCCGGATCGGCGAAGTGGTTGTAGCTGCGGAGCACGAGCACGTGATCGAACTCGCCGAGCTCGGGCCCGAGGTCCTCGGCGCGGCCGGCGATGAAGCGCGCGAACGGGTAGCGCGACGCCAGCACCGCGAGCGCCGCCTCGTCGGGATCGACGCACACGTAGTCGACCGCCGCGCCCTCGCGCGCCGCGAGCTCGGCGAGATACCCCGCGTCGCCGCCGCCGAGATCGAGCACGCGGCCGCGCAGCTCCCGGACGATGGATCGCACCTCGGCGTCGTCGCGCGTGAACACGTCGTGGCGCACGGGCTCCCAGCAGCCGGTGCACTTCGCGCGCTGATCACACGCGCCGCACTCCGCCGCGATCGTCAGCTTGCGTAAGTCCTTCGCGAAGTCGTCGGGCGCGATCTTCGACGACACGTCGAGGTAGAGCTGGCCCTCGCGCTCCTTGGTGGCGAGGAGCTCTTCGTCCGAGAAATCTCGCGTTTCGGTACGGAAGAGCCGCATCCGATCGCGCAGCCGCAGGAAGAGCGTGCGGCCGCGATCGTAGGGCGAGACGCCGTCTTGCTTGATCGGGCATGGCGCGCCGGGCGCGCGCGAAATGTCTCGGGCCTCGGTGAAGTGGTACGAGTTCGACCGCGGCTGCCCGGTGACGGGCCGCAGCGCGCCGTCGCCGTGGTGCTCGAAGTAGCCGCGGTAGAGCCCCGGACAGGCGCCTCGCAGCGCGCAGGGGCCGCATTTCTCGGTCTGGATCTTCGCCACGTCGTCGACGGGGACGAAGTCGTCCTCGTCGACCTCGATCATCGCGCCGAAGCGGTGCGTCTTGAGATCGTCGTACAGATCTTCCAGGCCCGGCAGCAGGCAGAACGGGATCCCATCGTGCGCGAACCGGGGCCCGGCCGCGTCGCCGCGCTTCGCGATGCCGTGGTGGATCGCGTCGACGATCTGAGCCGCGCAGTCCTCGACGTCGGGCACGACCACGTCGAAGGCGCGGTTCGCGGCGCCCTTGGGCTGCGTCATCGAGAACTTGATGCAGAGCTCGGGCAGGTGGATCAGCCGGTCGACGAGGCCGCGCAGGTGCTTCACGTTCGCGGTGGTGATCACGCAGTTGACGGTGAGGTCGGGGACGCGCCCGTGCAGGGTCTCGACGGCCTTCAGCGCCTGGGCGAACGTGTCGGCGCGCACGAGCGACTGGTGCACCTTCGGCGTGCCGCCGTGCATCGACATGTACACGTATTTGAGCCGGCAATCGTTCACGAGCTCGTCCACCACATGGGGATACGAGAGCATCAGCCCGTTGGTCACGAGGCCGAAATCGAGGCCGAGCGCCGCCGTCTTGCGGGCCCAGTGCAGGAGCTCGGGGCGCATCGTCGGCTCGCCGCCGGAGAGCACCGCCATCGTGTACCCGAGGCGCCTGGCGCGGCTGATCTTCCAGTCGATGCGCGCCGTCGTGTCGTCGACGTGGCGCATGTCCGCGGTATGGCAGAACGTGCAGTTCTCGTTGCACGCGTAGCCAACCTTGATGAGCGCCTTCACTGGGAGCCATAGTACCCCAGAGCGCGCGCCTCCCGGGCTGGTTTTTTCGGCAGATCGCGCGCAATTGGGCCCTGATAAGCCGGCTTCCGGGTAACATCCACGCGATGGAGCCGAAGCAGCAGGTCGAGATCCAGCTCGGCCACATGTGCAACAACCGCTGCGTCTTCTGTGTCTCCGGTCAGCAGACGGCGGAGGGCAAGGCCGGCCCGCTCGACGTCGCGCCCATCCTTCACGAGATCGACAAAGCCTTCGCGGCGGGGCACCGCAAGCTCACGCTCCTCGGCGGCGAGCCCACGCTCCAGCCTGGCTTCCTCGACGTCGTGCGGCGCGCCGTCGCCCTTGGCTACGACGAGATCGTCCTCTTCACCAACGGCGCGAAGACGGCGCGCGAAGGCTACATCGACGAGATCCTCGCGACCGGCGGCCGCTTCACCTGGCGGATCTCGATGCAGGGCGCGACCACGGCCGCGCACGAGCGCACCACGCTGAAAGAAGGCTCGTTCGGGCGCATCCAGCGCACGATGGCCACCCTCGCGAAGAAGGGCGAGACCGTCACCGTCAACATGTGCGTCGTGCAGTCGAACTACGACTCGGTGGCGGCCTTCCCGGCCCTGTTACTGCCGCTCGGCGTGAAGCAGCTCCACCTCGACATGATCCGCCCCTCCGACGCCGGCGTGCGCACCGAGGACGAGCTCCGCGCGATGGTCCCGCGCTACACCGACATGGTCCCGGCGCTCGAGGCCATGATCCAGGGCTTCCCGGCCGACTTCGACGTCAACATCGGCAACCTCCCGTTCTGCATCGCCCCGCAGCTCGCGCGCTGGATCCACCACGACGGCGAGCGCACGCTCACCATCGCCGTCGACGGGCAGAACAAGCTCAGCCAGCCCTGGGACAAATACCTCACCAAGCGCCGCGACAAGATGAAGCCCGCGAGCTGCAACGCCTGTGTCTTCGAGAGCCGCTGCAGCGGCGTGTTCGAAGCGTACCGGCACTTCTACGGCACGGGCGAGCTGGTCCCGGTCACGCCCGAGGCCCTCGCGGCGATCGACGGCGAGAGGCGCTTCCTGGCCTTGCATTTGCGGCCTTTCGTCGCGCGACTCGGCGCGTCGGTGCCCGCCCTCGGTCAGGGCTATGCCGAGCTCACGGCGATCGAGACGGGCGACGCCGAGGTCACGCTAACGCTCTCCGGCCCCGCGGTGCAGCCGCTCCGCGTCGCGCTCCGCCACCCCGGCGCGGGCGCGGCCGGCTTCGATCGGTGCAGCCTCCAGATCGTTTCGCTGCCGGACGATCGCGCCCTCGCCCTCCGCGCGCTGAAAGCCCTGTGCGATGCGCTCGCGAAGAGCGGTCTCCACATCGTCCATCCGATCGGCGACGACGCGGTGAGCGCCGTCGCGCGCTCGGTCGGCGCGCGGCTAGGTCGGCTCCGCGCGAGCGCTCCGTTCGGCGATCTCGCGTGGGACAGCGTCACCGTCACCGACGGCGGGAGGCGCGCCGAGGCTTCATTCTCCGGCCCCGCCGGCGAGCGAGCGACGGTGTGGCTCGTCGAGCAGGGCGGCCGCGCGACCGGCGGCTACCGCGTCGACAGCGGCTCGCCGACGCCCGCGCTCGTCGAAGGGCTGCGCGCCGTGATGGCGGCGCTGCGCCCGCGCGCCGAGGCCACCGAGCCCCCCGCCACGCCGTCGTCGAGCGCCTCCTAGCGCCGCGAGGTTCGGCGGGCTCGGGGACGTCAGTGTCGCACCGAACGGAGATCCGCTCATCGCCTTGTGATGCGTGCTCGCGGCGTGATAGCCTGGCTCTGTATTCCATGATTACAGCCATCGAACGACTCAAGATCCGACTGGCAGTATCGGTTGAGCTGTCGGGCAAGCCGGCCAAGGTGAGCGAGGTCATCCGCGGCTTCCAGGCCACTGAAGCCGACGGCGTGTGGCACCTGTACCGGGGCATGAAGCAGATCGACGATCCGCGGGAGCGGGCGATCATCTTCGGGCACTGCCTCGAGGAAGAGTCGCACGCCGACGCGTTCGTGAAGGCCTACAAGCACTACGGCGGGCGGGTGTTCACGCCGACGCACTACGAGCGCAAGGCGCTCTACGCGGGCGACGAGCCGATCTGGAAGACGTTCGCGTTCGTGCACGTGGGCGAGGTCGACGCGACGCAGCGGTTCCGCATCCTCTCGCAGGAGCTGCCCCCGGGCGCGCTGAAAGACTGCCTGAGCAATGTGGTCAGCGACGAAGAGGGCCACGTCGACCTCACCTACGAGATGCTGAAGCGGCTCGGGGCGACCGACAGCGCGATCCGGAGCGAGGTGCGCTGGGTGCGCGTCCGGCGCCTGTGGGAGCGGTGGTTGCGCACTGGCAAGCGCCTCATCGACAACCTGGCCAACATCTCTCTCAGCATCGTTTACTATGTGTTTGGCGCGCTCCTGTTCGGGGCCGCCCGCCGCCGCCTGGCCCGCGGGTTCGTGACGTACGACAACAACAAGATGAAGCACCTGTGAAGGTCCTCGGCGTCTCGTACGGGTATCACGACGCCTCGGCCTGCCTGGTGGTCGACGGGCGCGTCATCGCGGCCGCGGCCGAAGAGCGCTTCACGCGGCAGAAGCACGACTCGAACTTCCCCACGTACGCCGTGGAATACTGCCTGAAAGAGGCGGGGATCTCCTCGGGCGATCTCGATCAGGCCATCTTCAACGAGGATCCGCACGCCAAGTTCTCGCGGGTGCTCTGCAGCTCGATGGCGGCCTTCCCGGACTCGCGGCGCGAGTTCGTCGAGTCGATGAAGGCCTGGCTGGGCCGCAAGCTCTGGGCGGTGAACACCATCTCGGCGCGGCTCGACCTGGCGCCCGAGAAGATCACGTATCTCGGTCACCACTACAGCCACGCCGTTCAAGCGTTCATGGGCTCGGGGTTCGAGGAGTCGGCGATCCTGATCGTCGACGCGGTCGGCGACTGGGCCTGCTCGGCGCTGTACACCGGCAAGTGGCAAGACGGGAAACCGAAGGTCGATCGCCTGCTGGAGGTGAGCTTCCCGAACTCGCTCGGGCTCGTCTACTCGGCGGTGACTGCCTATCTGGGGTTCTCGCCGAACGACAGCGAGTGCAGCACCATGGCGCTGGCGGCCTTCGGTACGCCTCGATTCGCCGACAAGATGCGCCAGATCATCAAGGAGACCGACGGCGGCCTCTACGAGGTGGATCAAGCGTATTTCAACTTCACGAAATTCTTCCGTGGCCCGGTGACGGACAGGTTCCTCGAAGAGTTCGGGCCGGCGCGCAGCTACAAGGACAACCTCCCTTTCGACTGCTTCGGCACGCCGGAAGGGGTCGTGTCGAAAGACGCGCAGCGCCTCGCCGACGTCGCCGCCAGCACCCAGCTCGTGCTCGAAGAGCGGGTGCTCGGGCTGTGTCGCAAGCTGCACGGGATGGCTCCCTCGGCGAACCTGTGCTTCGCGGGCGGGGTCAGCCTCAACTGCGTCTCCAACTACCGGGTCCTCACCGACTCTCCATTCGAGAGCGTCTACATTCCCCCGGATCCGGGCGACGGCGGCACGTCGGTCGGGACGGCGCTCTACTACGACGCTGCCGAGGCCGGCGGGACGCCGGGGAGGGCGCCGTACTCCCCGTACCAGGGGGTCGAGCTCGACGAGCTCGACGCGGTGAAGCTGGTCGATTTCATCAAACCCGAGCACTTCGTTCCGTACCTGAAGCAGGGAGTCGAGCTGCCGAAGGGCTCGAAATGGCGCTTCAAGACCTACAAGGACCGTGACGAGCTCTACGCGGCGGTCGCGGATCGGCTGATGGCGGGGCAGATCGTGGGCTGCATGCAGGGGCGCGGGGAGCTCGGGCCCCGGGCGCTCGGCAACCGATCGATCCTGATCCGGCCGGACGACACGAAGCTCGCCACGCGGCTGAGCAAGCACGTGAAAGAGCGCGCGTCCCTCCGGCCGTACGCGTTCTCGGTGGCGGAGAAAGACGCGCTGACGACGCTGGCGATCGAGCCCGACCACGTGCGGATGAACCGGTGGATGCAGTTCGCGGTGCCCACGGTGGAGTCGGCGCGGCCGAAGCTCCTCGGCGCGCTGCACATCGACGGGACGAGCCGTCCGCAGGTGGTTTACGAGAAGGACAACCCCGCGTACCACGCGCTCTTGACGGCGTTTGGCGAGCGGTTCGGGATCGCGGCGCTGCTCAACACCTCGTTCAACCCGAGCGGGTATCCGATGGTGACGACGCCTGTCGAAGCAATGGTGATGTTCGCGCGGACCGACATGGATGCGCTCCTGCTCAACACCACGGTGATCTGGAAAGATGTCGAACACTCGTAAGTGGTACACGGGGCTGGTCGTCATCCCGCGCACGGCGCTGCGGACGGCGGGCGCGTTCAACAACCAGGGGCTCGGGCGGTTCGTGCCGTTCGTGTTCGTGCTGCTCCTCGGCTCGGCGGTGCTGTGGATCATCAACACCATCGCCCCGCTCGCGCCCTTCATTTACTCGCTCTTTTGAGCGATCGGCGGTGCCACCATGAGCCGTGAAAGATCGTTCCGCCCGGTCGTTCTCTCTCTCTGGCTCGGCGCCGGCGCGGTCGCCTGGGGCTGCTCGTCGGGCGACGCCGCCACCGCCGGATCGAGCGGATCGACAGCGGCGACGGCCGCGACGGGCTCGGCCGGGGGCGCGAGCGCCACGGCGTCGAGCGGATCTGCCGGCGGGGGCGACGGCTCCAGCGAGCCCCCTGCGACGGTCGGGCTCCGCGACGTGTCCACTGAATCGGGGCTGCCCAAGGCCTCGAAAGAGTGCATGGCGGTGCACGACTTCAACGGCGACGGCGCCCCGGATCTCCTGCTCTCGCCGCTCTCCGACGACGAGAAGACCGCGCAGCTCGCGCTCTACCTCAACGACGGCAAAGGCACCTTCACCCGCGCGGATCTCCCGGTCACGCTCGGCGCGATCGGCGCCTGTTCGATCGGCGACTACGACAACGATGGTCGCTCCGACATCGCCGTCATCGACGCCCAGAGCGGGAAGCTCGTGCTCCTGCACGGCGAATCGACGAAGCCGCCCACGTTCTCGGTCTCGACCCTGGATCTCGGCGTCACCGATCCCGATCTCTTCCTCGTTTCGTTCGTCGATCTCGACGGCGACGGGTGGCTCGATCTCTACGCGGGATCCTCGCTCGTCGCCGAGCAGGCCACGTCGTGCGACGTCACCGCGGACGACGTGCAGTGCCAGGCCGCGCCGCTGCCGCCCGCGCGGCGCAAGATCCTGCACAACGAAGGGGGCAAGTCGTTCACGCTCTCGGCCGTCGTCGTGCCCGATCCTCACCCGACCTTCTCGTACACCCTCTCGGCCGTCGACTGGGACCTCGACGGCACAGTCGATCTCTTTCTCTCGGGTGATTTCGCCCGCAATCAGCTCCTGCACAACCAGGGAGGCAAGCTGACGGATCTCCTCCCGTCGATGGGCGCCAGCCTCTACAACCACGGCATGGGCGCCGCGTTCGCCGACTTCGATCACGACGGCCACTGGGATTACTACGTCGGAGATCTCGGCCCGGATCAGGTGTGGATGTCCACGCCCGGCGGCGGCGTGAAGGATCGCGCGCTCGCCATGGGCATCACCGACGTCACGCGCACCCACGTGGGCTGGGGCCCGCTCGCGGCCGACTTCAACAACGATGGATACGACGACGTGTTCATCGGCAACACCCTCCTCGCGAGCTCGGCGGACGAGCTCGCCCAGCTCACCTTGCAGGGGATCGAGTCGCTCCAGACTCCCATCGACGATTTCCTCTTTCTCAACGATCACGGGGCGAAATTCGTCGAGGAAGACGTGCAGTTCCCCGCGGCTCATGGCCGCTCGCACGTGCGCTCGGCGACCGGCGACTTCGATGGAGACGGCCTCCTCGATCTGCTCGAAGGGCCGGTCCCGCTGCGCTTGCTTCACAACGAGACGCCGGCGAAGGACGCTGGACACTGGATCGCGATCCGCCTCGCGGGCAAGGCGTCCAAGGCCAACGCGCACGGCGCCGTCGTCTCGATCGAGGTCGACGGCGCGCCGGCGGGGCAGCGCGCGGCGGAGTCCCACGACGGGTTCTGCGAGTCGTCCGAGGTGCTGCATTTCGGCCTCGGCGCGGCCGACAAGCTCTCTTCGCTACGCGTGCTCTGGCCGGGCGGCGCCGTCCAGAAGGTGCCCGGCCCGATCGCCGCCGATCAGACGCTCGATCTCGCGCAGCCCTGATCAGAGCGGCGGCGCGCCCCCGGCGGCCCGCGCCGCGTCGACGACGGCGAGCTCGCGAGCGACGCTGTCGAGCATCTCGTCGGTCGTCAGCCGCGCTCCGAGAGCGTTCCAGTGCTGATCGTGATCGACGAAGTACTCTCGGCCCTTCGAGGGCGTCCAGATGCGCTCCACCCCGAAGCCCTTCTGCTTCAGCATCGCGGCGAGGCCGTCGAACTGGGCCGACTCCGAGGTCTTGTCGTCGAGCAGGTAGAAGACGGTGCGCGTGCCGTCGGCGCTCATGGCGCGGGCGTAGCGGTCGAGCCGCGCTTCGAGAGCAGGCCCGGGGACCAGAGGCTTCTTGAACTGGTTGGGCTCGCGGCGAGAGACGTAGAAGACGAAGCGCGCCAGGCTCGAGTGATCGACGAGCAGCTTCACCGCCGGGTTCGAAGGGCTGAGCACCTCGGTGTAATCGAACTGCTCTAGCATGTGCCAGGGCCGGACCAGGATCGCGAAGAGCTTCGGGTGCTTCGTCTCGTGGACGCGCTCGGCCGTGCGGAGCGTCTGCATGAAGTGATGGCCGATGACGCCGCAGCTCGCGACCCGGGACTCGGCGGCGCCCGGCGCGCGGCGATCGTCGAGCGACCTCTGCAGCATCGCCGCGACGGTGTCTTCCTGCGGGACGAAGAGGCCGAACGACTGCGAGCTCCCGAGGACGACGACGTCGGAGAGCTTGTGGCCGGGCACGTCGGGGGAGATCCGACAGCCGTCCTCGTCGATCTTGTAGATGGTGTAGCCGACGGGCGCCGGCGACTTCACCTCTTCGCCGGTGTTGATCAGGTCGAGCACCATGTAGATTGGCGCTGTCCAGATATCGAATTTGGCGTGCCCGAGCCACGTCCCGGGGGTGTTCTCGTACACCATGTCGGGATCGGAGGAGTGCCGGAGGATCCGATTCGGGCGGGCCACGTACTGCCGGGCGAGGAGCTCGAGGAACCCGAGGACGACGAGGGCGCGGAGCGGCCAGCGGAGCCTGGTTCGCCAGCTCGACGGCCGCTTCGGAGCCGTCGTTTCGGACCCACCTGTCATCGCGGGAGCTTACGGTTCCGTGCGCTTTTCTGTCAACAAGCGCCTCCCCCGGCGACGCGGCAATCCCGCCCACGCGAGCGCGCTGTCGCGCTTGTGACGCCCCGACGCGCCATGATAGCGTCGCCGCGCATTCCATGATCACAGCCCTCGAGCGACTCGAGATCCGGGTCGCGCTCGCTCTTCCGAGCTGCGATGCGGCCCCTCCGAGCCCTGCGTGATCACCGCGACCGCTCCCCGTCTCGCCGCCCTCGGGATCGCGCTCGGCGCGTCGGTGATCGCGGCGTCGGCGCTCGCCGACGCGCCCTCGAACGCGGGCTGCCCCGGAGGCATGCTCCTCGTACCCGGAGGCACCTTCGCGATGGGCGATCTCGAGGGGTTCCCCGACGAGAAGCCTTTGCGGCAAGCCACCGTCCAGGCCTTCTGTCTCGACGCGACCGAGGTCACCGTCGCGGCCTATGCCGCCTGTGCGCGCGAAGGGCTCTGCACGCCGGCCCACCCGCACCCCGAGTGGTCGACGCTCAAATCCCGGGAAATGAAGCGCTGGAGCGACTTCTGCAATGCCGATCGCGTCGATCGGCTCACCCACCCGGTCAACTGCGTCGTGTGGGATCAGGGCGCTCGCTACTGCGCGGCGAGGGGCTTTCGCCTCCCCACCGAGGTCGAGTGGGAGTACGCCGCGCGCGGCGGCGCCGAGGCGCGTGAATTCCCCTGGGGCAACGCTCCGCCGAACGGCGCGCAGGCCAACCTGTGCGGCTCGGAGTGCGAGCCGCCCATCGCCGCGATCCGCGGGGCCTGGGGCGCGCTCTATCCCGCGGACGACGGGTGGGTCGCGACCGCGCCTGTCGGCAGCTTCCCCTCCGGCGACGCCCGGTGGGGTCACCACGATCTCACCGGCAACGTCTGCGAGTGGGTGAGCGGCGCCTACTGCCCTTACGATCAGCCCGACTGTGGCGACGAAGCCAGCCCGATGTGCCGTGGCAATCACTTCCTCGCCAACAACTTCAAGAAGGCGCGGCCGGCTCGCCGCAACCGCGACGACGCCCGGCACCGCGGCCCCGACGTGGGCTTTCGCTGCGCCGTCGACCTCGAGATCACCACGCGTCACGCGCCGCTCACCGACCACGTCACCGCGCTCCCCGAGCTCCCGAGCTCGCCGCGCGTGGCCATCGTCGGCTTCGTCGCTCTGCTCGTCGGGCTGGCGATCGCCGGCTCCGGCGGCGCGGCGACTGCCCTGCTCGTGGCGATCCTCATCTTCGCCGCCGAGCTCGATCCGAGGACGTCAATCACCACCGGGTTCGTCGCCGCGGCGGCCACGTACGCCGCAGCGCTGGTGTCCCCGGCGCTCCGCAAGCGCGTCTCGACGCCGATCGCGCGGCCGCTCGCGCTCGGCGCGTTCGCCGGAGCGCTGGGCGCCGGCGCGCTCGGCGGGCTCCTCCCGGATCGGGTCCAGCTCATCGTCATCGTCGCGGCGATGATCGCCTCGGCGGCGCAGATCGCCTTGAATTCAAGGCGATCCGCGAGCGACAGCGACGCGGTGTCGGCGTCCGCGTCACCGTCGCTCACGCGCGCCTCGGCCGGCCTCGGCGCGCTCGGCGGGCTCCTCGGCTTCTCTCCCGGCTCACTTCAGGTCGGGTTGCTGCGACGGCTCACCGCCTTGCCGGCCGCCGAGGCCGCCGCGACGGCCATACCCGCGCTCCTCGCCATGGCCCTCGGCGGCGGGCTCGGCCGGGCCCTCCATGCGCGGCCCGACCTCGGGCTCGGCGTGGTCATGGCGTGCTCCGCCGCGATTGGCGCGCTGCTCCGCGGCCTGCTTCCATCGCGGGAGCGCAGCCGGGCGGGCCAGATCGCCCTCGCCCTCGCGCTCCTCGCGCTGGGCCTCCTCGTCTTCGCCCGCGAGGTCCTCCCCGCCACCGTGTTTCCGAACCTCTAGCCCTCGAGTCGAGCCGCCGTCGTGATCGCACCCAGTCGACCCAAGAAGCTATCGATACGCACCGTGGGAGTCCTGGGCGGGGGGACGGCCGGCTACTTCGCCGCCATCGCCCTGAAGAAGCGCTTTCCCGAGCTCGACGTCACCGTCATCGAGTCGAAGAGCATCCCGGTCATCGGTGTCGGCGAGGCGACGACGACGCTGATGCCGCCGTTCCTCCACGCCCAGCTCGGCATCGACGTGCTCGAGCTGTTCCGCGAGGTCCGGCCCACCTGGAAGCTCGGCATCAAGTTCGACTGGGGCCTCCCGGGCGACTATTTCTTCAACTACCCTTTCGGCGAGACCAACACCGAAGAGCCCTGTTTTCACGACGGCGACCTCCGCACGCAGTCGCTCACGTCGCTGCTGATGATGGAGGGCAAAATCCCGCTCTTCCGCGGCGAATCGGGCGATCCCGTGTCGCTCCTCCCGCGGCTCAAGTTTGCCTATCACCTCGACAACAAGCCCTTCGTCGCCTTCCTCGCCAAGCACGCGGCCCGCGTCGGCGTGAAGCACCTCGACGCGGTGATCACCGACGCGGTCGCCTCGCCAGACGGCGCGCGGATCGATCGCCTCCGCACCGCGGACGGCCGTGATCTGGTGTTCGATCTCCACGTCGACGCGAGCGGATTTCGCTCACTTCTGCTGGAGAAATCGCTCGGCGTGCCCTTCACGAGCTACGCGAGCAGCCTGCTTTGCGACACGGCGATCGTCGCCGGCGTGCCGCAGACCGGGGGCGTGTCGCCGTACACCCTGGCCCAGACGATGGACGCCGGCTGGTGCTGGAAGATCGGCGTCGAGGGCGAGGATCACCGCGGCTACGTGTTCTCGTCGGCGTTCCTCACCGAGGAGCAGGCCACGGCCGAGATGCGCGCCAAGAACCCCGGGATGGGCGAGCCCTCGATCGTGCGCTTTCGCTCCGGGCGCCACGAGAGCTTCTGGAAGGGCAACACCGTCGCTCTCGGCAACGCGTACGGCTTCGTCGAGCCGCTGGAGTCGACGGCGCTCCACATGGTGATCATCGAGATTGGCTATCTCCTCGGCTGCCTCGACGACGCGGGCGAGGGGCCGCCCGACACCGCCTTTGCCAGCGCGGGCGTCGCCGGCCACTGGGACTACCTGCGCTGGTTCCTCGCGCTCCACTACAGGTTCAACCGGAAGCTCGACACGCCCTTCTGGCGGACGTGCCGGGCCGAGGTCGACGTCTCCGGGCTCGCCCCGGCGATCGAGCATTACCGGCGCCATGGCACCTTGACGAGCGACGGCTCCCGCTTCCAGACCGGCGATCCGGCCTTTGGCTACGAAGGCATGATGATCATGCTCCTCGGGCAGAAGGTCGACGCCCCGGTGCGGATACCGCAGGTCTCGCGCGAGGCCTGGAGCGCCCGCCTGGCGAAGCAGCGCGAGCTGGTCGCCCGCGCGCTCCCGCAGGCCGAGGCGCTGGCCCTCTTGCGCGAGCGGCCGGAGCTGCTCGTCGACTTCGCCCACGCGCCCGCGTCGTGGGTCCAGGGGCGCGCCGAGCTGGTGACGATCTCGCCCCGAGGCCGCGCCGACGACGCTCACCCCCGGCTGGAGACCCCGGCCTGGATGAGCTCGATGGAGCCGCTCTTCACGCCGATCCGGCGCTGACGGAGAGAGGCATTCTGCGCCAGCACCGCACCACGAACCCGAGGTAACTCCGCCGCTCCTCCACGGCGGGGTTGCCCTTCACGAGGCGCGCGACGCCCGGCAGCGCGTGGTATGGCACGCTCGGGAACAGGTGGTGCTCGGCGTGGTAGGAGAGGCCGAGCGGCGAGATGAGCTGTCGTTCGAGCAGGCTCGGGCGGAAGGTGAGCAGCCTTTGCCCGTCGGCGGCCTCGTCCGGCAACACCAGCTGCGCGTGCTCGCAGAGCATGCGGATCTTGTGCGGGACGAACGCCATCACGTAGAGCGGAGCGAGCCAGAGGGCGACATAGGCCCCGAGCGGCAATATCCACGCAAAGACGAGGGCGATCACGATCTGGGCGATCAGCGTCGGACGTCGCCCGCGCGAGAGCGGCCCGGGGAGCGGGCGCCCATCGGCCGCAGCGGGGCGCTTTCGCCGGGATTTCGCGAGGATGTGCGGCAACGACGTGAGGCCGGTCAGGAAGAGCAAGAGCCGGGCGCGGCCGTTCTTGTCGGCGAGCTGGTAGAGGTAGCGATCGGGATCGTCGGGTGTCGCGAAGAGCCGGTGGTGCTCCAGGTGATTGTGCCGCTCCCCGTCGAAGTCGACGCCGAGCGGCGCGCAGAGGACCCAGAGGCAGAAGGCGTCGTTGAGTGATCGGCGGCGAAACAGGCTCGCGTGGTTGCCCTCGTGGGTGAGGATCGAGAGCGCATACTGGCAATTGCCAATCACCACGAAGGCCACGGCGAACGACCAGAGCGCCGGCCGCGTGGCCACGAGGGCCAGCGATCCGGTGATGAGCGACCAGCAGATGGCCACGTCGCGGAGCATCCGCGCGGGCCGTCGCTCCAGAAGGGCGCGCAGCTCGGGGCTGCCCGGCGCCAGGATTTCCCGGCCAATCGCCTCGGGGTGGCGCGACGATCCGGTCACAGGGAGAGCTTCCGCAGCTTCACGAAGGCCTGGCCCGCGAGCGCCAGGGCGGCGCGCGCGCCCTCGGCCCACCACAGGTTCACGCTGGCGCTGCGCGACAGGCTCGTCACCTGGTGCCACCAGTAGCGCGGCAGATAGAGCACCTCGCCCTCGCCGACCTCGCAGGTGATCGGGCGGGCGCGGGCGAAGCGGGGGAAGCTCGCGTGGTCGGGGCGATCGACGTCGACGCGGCTGAAGTCGGGCAGGCCGGAGAAGAACGGGTGAGGGTAGAGGTTCGACGAGTCGGCAGGATCGAAGAGAACGAAGCGCTTGCGGCCGAAGATCTGGGCGAAGAGGTTGTCCGGCGGATCGCGGTGCAAAGGAGAGCTGGTGTTCGCGGCCGAGAGCCAGAAGCGCGCGCGGAACCAGGGCGCGTCGCGGCAATACGCGGGGAGCACGAAGTCCCGCATCAGCTCCGGGAGCACGTCGCTCACCGGGAAGACCATGTAGCGAGCCGGCATGCTGGGGGCCTCGAGCATGTCGAGGTACTCGCCGAAATTGATGGGCTCGTAGGGAATCCCCGAGCGCGCGTTCGCCTCGACCTTGCCGCCCGACGTGCGGACGGCGGTCACGTCGCGATCGCCGTAGCGGCTGCGGAGCGAGTCCATCGTCCACGAGCGCGCCGGCCAGTCGTCCATGAGGCCGGTGAGGATCACCGGGCGGCGCGGCTCCTGGTAGTCCCGCCGGAAGGCGGCGAGCGAGGGCGGGGTGATCCGTTCGATCTCCATGGGCGTTCGGCGGCGATGTTAGCCGCTTTTTCGCGGGCCGCGGAGGTGGTCGATCACGGCGCGGGCGACGTGGTCCATGTCGCGCGCGTCGAGGTTCGGGTGGAGCGGCAGGAACACCATGCGATCGACGAAGGCCACGGCGTTCGGCGTCGCGGCGGCGTGCTCGGCGAACGCGGGCTCGCGGCTGGCGCAGCAGAGGTTGGTGCGCGCGGCGTCGATGCCGCGACGGCGGAGCGCGGCGCGCAGGGCCTCGGGATCCTCGGTCCAGAGGGGATAGCGCCAGAACGTCGGTGATCCGAGCGGATTGACGCGCACGAGGCCGGGCACGGCGGCGGCGACGAGCTGCTCGTGCAGGCGGGTGACGAGCTCGACGCGTCGGCGATTTCCGGCGTCCATCGCGTCGAGGCAGCCCTCGGCGAGCGCCGCCTGCGCGTCGGTGTACGCGGCGAAGAACGACGCGGCGAGCTCGGTCTTGCGCTTCACGCGCGCGGCCCGTCGCGCGGCGTCGTAGACGATGTTGCCGCGCTGGAGCTCGTCGACGATCGCCGGCGCGAGGCGCTCCAGCGCCGCCATCCCGTAGTAGCCCGCGATCGAGAACGGGAGCGGGTGCGACGCCGCGTGGAGGATGGCGTCGCGGGCGAACATCGTGAAGAGCCAGCGCCGCGTGGGGACGGGCATCGCGCGCGCGGCCCTGCGGAGCGACGCGGCGAGCGCGGCGTCGTCGGTGATGGCGAGCCCGCCGTGGAACGACGCGACCGGCTTGAGCGTGCTCAGGCTGTAAAAACCGGCCTTTCCGAACGTGCCGAGCATCTTGCCGCGGTAGCGCGTGCCCATGGCCTGCGAGCAGTCTTCGAGGACGACGAGGCCGCGCGTCGTGGCGATTTCGACGAGGGCCGCCATCGGCGACGCCAGGCCGGACAGGTGCGTGATCAACACCACGCGTGCGGCCGGTGAGGCGCGCTCCACGAGCGAGGACGGCGACATGTTGCAGGTGCGCTCGTCGAGATCGACGAAGGCCGGGCGGAGGCCGGCGACGAGGACGGCGTTGACGACGTCGGGGATCGTCACCGGCGTCATCAGGACCTCGCTCCCGGGCGGCAGATCGAGGGCGCGGAGGATCTCCAGCAGCGCCACGCGGGCGTGCGGAAACAGCGCGGCCTCGCGGCTCTCGAGGGCGCCCGCGAAGCGCGCTTCGAGGGCGTCGACGCGGGCGCCGCGCGTCGGTGGCGCGAGCGACGCGACGATCCCCTGGCCGATGCGCCGCAGATCCGGGAGGTAGAGCTGCCCGCGCGGGAGCTTGCGCTGGAGGGGGAGGGGACCGTGCGTGCGCGCACCGAACATGGTGCCCGGGACGATGGTCCAGCGCCGGCCCGCGGGATAGTCTCGCCGGCCGCACGATGGTCGATCCGCTTCGCACGCCGCCTCGCTCGCGCTCGCCGCTCTTCGCCCGCGCGAGCCTGCTCGCGGCGCTGCTCCTCTTCGCCGGGCTCGGCTTCTGGCAGAGCCGCACCTTCATGGTCTGGTCCGAGGAGATGATTGTCCACTCGATGCCCGCCGCGCGCGTGGTCGAGCAGGAGCCGGACGCAGCGGGATTGCCGGTGCTCGAGCCGTCGTGCCTCGGGCCCCACGCGCCGTGGATCGTCCATTCAGCCTCGCGACCGACGCTCAACCTCTGCGCGGGCGGGCGGGCGTGGTCGATCATGATCGCGCCTTATTTCTCCGGGTATGTCTACTGGCCCTTCGCGCTGCTCGCGCCGCTGCACCACGACGACGCGTTCGCGCTGCGGCGGCTAGGGATGCTGCTCGGGGCCGCCTCGATCGTCCTGACGTGGGCGGTGATCCGGCGCCTCGCGGGCGACACGGCGGCGGCGGCGACGGCGCTCGCCACGGCCGTGATGCCCTGCTTTCTGCTCGTCCACGCGACGCTCGAGCACTTCGAGACGCTGCCGTGGATCTGGATGATCGCCGCGGCGCTCTGCTTCCTCGACTGCCCGGGGCTCGCGCCGAAGGCGGCCGATCGCGGCGACGATCTCCCGACGAAGCGCCTCGTCCTCGGCGCGCTGTTCGTCGGCCTCGCGATCGCGTCGAACCTCAAATCCGTGGTGATCCTGGGCGGGTTCGTCGCCCTCGCGCTGCGGCTCGGCGCCTCGCCGCGCGGGATCGTGAGGGGCCAGTGGGCGCGCATGGGCGTCGCGCTGGTGATCCCGCTCGCGCCGATGATCGCCCTCTCGTTCCTGCCCGCCAACGGGTACAGCGACAAGAGCAGCGGGTGGACGCACACCCTCGCGGATCACCTCTTCAGCCCGCGCTGGCTGGTCTCGGCGGTGACCGGGCTCGTGCTCCTGTGGGCCGACGTCGCGAGCTACTTCGGCGATTTCATCGACGCGCCGGGGCTGAACGTCGTCGCCGTGGCCATCGCGATCGCGGCGCTGATCTTCGTGCTCGTCGACACCGCGCGCACGCTGATCCGCGGGCGCGGGTGCCCGGTCACGGCCGCGTGCGGCGTCTGTCTCCTCGCGTTCACGGCGATGGTGACGCTGCTCTACGATCATTTCCCCAGCAACTTCACCCCGCTCCACACCGTCTACGCGGCCTCGGTGGCGCTCGGCGCGGTGCGGCTCGCGCGCGCGATCACCCTGAAAACCAAGGCGATCTGGATCATCGTCCCGGTGGCGGCGGCGGCGGTGCTCCCGTTCGCGTGGAGCTCGGCGACGATGATCCGATCGATGGCCGACATCCACGTGCACACCAACGCCGACGCCGAGCGCGCGCTGTCGGCGTACCTGGGCGAGCGCGTCGGCGAGCAGATCCCGGTGTTCACGGCCGACGTGATGCTCGCGGGCGTGCTCGACTCGCTCTCGCGCGGCGCGCTGGAGACGCTGCGCGCGCACGAGTTCTTCAACGTTTGCCAGCCGCAGAAGCGCAACCCGAAGGCGCCGGCGTGCGTCGAGGATCGCTGGCGGAGGCTGCTCCCGTTCGTCGTGAAGACCGGAGCGCGCTTCGTCGCGCCGACCGACTGGTCGACCTGGGGCAGCGGCCACATCAGCTATGTGCCGGGGCTGGAGCAGGCCGCGCAGGAGCTGGGCTATCGCGTCACGCTGGAGCGGACGTTCGCGACGCGGCGCGGGCTGGCCGTGCTGAGCCTGTACCGGATCGACGCCGGGGCGCCGCCGAGCCGCGAGCCGGAGGCCCGACCGTGATAGCCTCTCCAGCATGATGCGCGAAGCTCGCGGTGCCCCGGAAGACGCGCCCGGGCTCGGCGCGACGATCCGCACGATGGGTCGTCGCTCGCTCCCGATCGTCAAGCTGCTCGGGCGGCGCATCACCCGGACGAAGAGCCCGTTCCAGGTCACCTTCTCGCTCACGAATCGCTGCAATTTCCGCTGCGACTACTGTCACATTCCGCTCCAGCACCGCCCCGAGATGACGACCGACGAGTGGCGCGCGGCCATCGACGAGCTCGCCGACGCGGGCATGGGGCGGGCGAGCTTCATGGGCGGCGAGCCGCTGCTCCGCAAGGACCTGGGTGAGCTGATCGCGCACGTGAAGCGCCGCGGCGTCCACGCCTCGATCAACACCAACGGGTGGCTCGTGCCGCAGCACATCGACGAGCTCGCGCAGCTCGATCTGGTGTGCGTCACGCTCGACGGGCCGCTCGAGATCCACGACGCCCAGCGCCACCCGGGATCGCACGCGCGGGTGCTGGACGCGCTGGCGCTCCTGCGCGATCGGGGCATCAAGACGGTGACGATGACGGTGCTCACGGCGACGTCGATCGACTCCGTCGATCACGTGCTCGAGGTGGCGCGGCGCTCCGGGACGCAGGCCTTCTTCCAGCTCGAGCACGACGCCGCGATGGACGTGAGCCGGCCGATCGCGCCGGCGGTGAGCGGCGATCGCGTCGCGGCGATGGCCGACCGGCTCCTCGCTCGCAAGCGCGACGGTTGGCCCGTCGGAAACTCGATCGCGATGCTCGAAGCGCAGCGCGCGCGCCGCGTGCTCGGCGGCTGCGACGACTGCTACGCCGGGACCTACTTCGCCTACGTCTTCAGCGATGGAACGGTGTCGCACTGCCTCTTCACGGCGGGGCAAGTGGCGTCGGGCAACGGGCGGGAGCGCGGCTTCGTGCGCGCGTTCGAGGAGCTCGCGGCGCCCGAGGGGCAGGGGTGCTCGTGCGTGCCGAGCCACGAGGTCAACCGGATGCTCGACCTCGATCCGCGGGCGCTGCGCAACGCGATCGAAACAGTGATCTCCGGCTGATCCGCGCGGCGCGCGATCAGCTCGGGCGCTTGCCGAAGAAATGCTCGACGGCGTCGCGCATGGCCTCGATCTGCTGCGTCGCCTGCACCAGCTCGAGGTTCCTGGCGAAGGCCGACTCCCAGCACATGCAGCCGTAGTCCTTCGACTGCATCCGCGTGCGCGCGGCGTCGGCGCGCTTGCTCTGCCAGATGTCTTCGAGCGGCGTCTCGACGAGGCTGCCGAGCGCGGAGTCGGCGCGGCCGTGGCAGAGCTTCACCCGGCCGTTGGCCTCGACCACGAACGACGTCGCCGGCACGAGCAGGCAGCGGAAGCCGAGGTCCCGGTGGAGCTGCTCGGCCTCGAACACGTAGCGCGGCAAGAGCTCGTAGTGCTGGCCGCGCAGGAACGGGTAGCGGGCGCGGAGCTCGGCGTAGATCCGCTCGAACTCAGGGCGATCTTCGGGCTTGAAGAGGCAGCTCGTGTCGCGCACCTCGTGGAGGCAGTTGTTCTGCACCACCTGGACGAGGACGTTGTCGGCGCGCTCGAGCCAGTGGTCGAGGGTGTGGTGGATCGTCCGGAAATTGTGGCGGTTCAGCGTGATCCGGATCTGGATCCGCGGGGTGCTGCCGGTGCGGCGCGCGGTGATCTGCGCGAGCGCGGCGGCCACGCGATCGAAGAGGCCGGCGCGGCCGCGGAAGGCGTCGTGCTCGGCGGCGGTGTGCCCCTCGAAGCTCACGGTCAGGTAGTCGATGCCGGACTCGAAGAGATCGTCGATGTGGCGGTCGAGGCGCTCGCCGCTCGTGCCGAGGAACACGCGCTTGCCCGCGGATTTCAGGATGCGGGCGTACTCGAAGAGGCCTTTGACCAGGAGCGGCTCGCCGCCGATGAGCGACACGCCCCACGCGTCGCTCGCGGCGAGCTTGCGCGCGACGTCGAGGCGCTGCTCGTGCGTGAGCTCGTCCGGCAGCGGGCGGTTCATGCTGCAGTGCGCGCAGCGGAGGTTGCAGCCCTCGGTGACGGCCCACGAGGCGAACGCGGGGCTCTTCGCGCGCAGCAGCGGGAGGTGCATCGCCGCGAGGTTGCGCGCGAGCGGGAGGGCCGCCGTGGCGAGATCACCGAGGGTGATTCCGGTCGTCGTCGGCTGCGCTCGTCTCGCTATCCGCACGGGGTTGAGAGTGGCACGAATGGCGTTTCCGCAGCAAGCGCGAGCGCGGCCCTCGCGCTTGACACCCGGGATCGCCGAAACGTAGAGTGGCCGCTCGTGATGCGTCCTCTGCGCGCCGCGACGAGGTAGCCATGTCGGGTGTGCTTGCAAGCATCGGGTCTCTCAGGCGCCAGGCGCTCCCCGCGGCGCGGTTCGCCTGGGCGCGGGCCACCGGCAAGAAGCACCCGCTGATGGTCACGCTCTCGGTCACCGATCGCTGCAATTTCCGGTGCGAGTACTGCAACTTGCCGGACATGGACCGCGACGAGATGACGACCGCGGAATGGATTGGCGCCATCGACGAGCTCGCCGACGCCGGGATGATGCGCGTCAGCCTGATGGGCGGCGAACCCCTCGTTCGCAAGGACATCGGCGTGCTCATCGATCACCTGCGCAAGCGCGGGATGAACATCGCGATGAACACCAACGGGTGGCTCGTGCCGCGCAAGATGGACGAGATGATGAAGCTCGACCTCATCTGCGTGACGCTCGACGGGCCGCCCGAGGTCCACGACAAGCAGCGCCACAAGGGGTCGCAGGTCCGCGCGCTCTCGGCGATCGAGCTGCTCCGCAGTCGCGGAAAGAACGTCGTCACGATGACGGTGCTCACGGCCGAGGGCATCAAGACGGTCGACTATGTCCTCGAGCGCGCCCGCGAGCTCGGCGTGCGCTCGTTCTTCCAGCTCGTCCACGACGCCGAGGGCGATCCCGATAAAGAGATTGGCGCCGGCATCAGCGAGGCCGGGATCACCGCGGTCGCAGAGCACCTGTTGAAGCGCAAGGACGAGGGCTGGCCCGTGGGGCCGTCACGCACCTATCTGCGCGCTCTGGCCGGCAAGAACGGGCAGGGCGTCCGGAGGCTCCATAGCTGCGACGATTGCTATGCTTCGCGGTACTTCATGGCGATCACGCCCCAGGGCGACGTGGTCGCCTGTCCGCTGACGTTCCGCGAGAAGAGCTTCAACGGGCGCGAGGTCGGGTTTCTCCAGGCCTTCGAGAAGCTCGGGCAGCCGCAGGCCTCCGGGTGCGCCTGCTATCCCCTCCAGGAGATGAACTACATCCTCGGCGGCGCGAGCGAGGTCATCTTCAATGCGCTCGGTACGGCCCTGGGCGACCTCGTGACGCCCGCGGCGCTCCCGCCGGCTCCCCCGGACAGCGCCTTCGACGAAGCGCCGGAGACGGGGCACGGCTTCACCGAGAAGTCGCAGCGGCGCTTGCCGCTGGTCGACTCCCGGGTCTCCGAAATTCGCTGAACGGGGCCTGTCCGAGTGGGTCTCCGCGCGTATCTCCGGCTCTATCGCGTCAAGGACTGGATCCACTTCCTCCCGTTGCCGCTCGCCGGGTGGGTGGCTGATCCGCGCCACCCGAGCGTCGTCGCGCTGATTGGCGGCGTCCTCGGCTGGGGGCTCGGGCTCGCGTACACCTCGGCCATCAACCAGGCGTACGACGACCGGCTCGATCAGATGTGGCGCTCGAAGAACCCTGTCGGGGAAGGGGGAGCGGGGTTTGCGCGGAAGCAGGCGATCGCGCTCTCGATCCCGCCGATGATAGCCTCTCTCGTGGTGCTCGCGGTGATGGCGCCCATGGGGCTCGTGCCGGGGATCGTGCTCGTCGTGGCGGCCACGCTCTACTCGGCGCCTCCACGGCTGAAGCGGTTTCCGGTGCTCGGGACGCTGTGGAACCTGCTGGTGGGCGTGCCGGGCTTCTTCTTCGCCAGCCGGCCCTCGGTAGGCGAGCTGCCTTTGCGGCCTCTCGTGGGCCTGTTTGCCGTGCTCCTGCTGGGTAGCCAGTTGATCCACGAGGCGCAGGATCGGGATGACGACGTCGTGGGCGACGTGCGGACCGTGGCCACCGAGGGTGGGAGGCGGACCGCGCTGGTGGCGGCGTCGGCGCTGGTGATTGCCACTCCGGGGATCGCCTGGTGGCTCGCGGCGGGCGTGGAGCGGCGGGCGGAGATCACGGCCGCATGTGCGGTGTTCGCGGCGGGGTGGGGCGCTTTGCTCTGGTCGCGGCTGCGCTGCGAGGATGGGGCGGAGCTGAAGCGGCTGCGGCTGCGCTATCGGTACTCGGCGCTCTGCCTGGGTGCGGTGGTGTTCGCGGCGATGCGGGCCTGAGCTCGGCGGCGGAGGAGAGGGAGAACGAGAGGTCGGGCGCACGCGTGGGCCTCGGCGCTCGCCGCTCTTTCATGATCTCCATGTGGACATGAAAGCGATCGAAGCATCGGCGGCCTGCTCCGGGGCTTGACGTCCGGGCGTGGAGCGGGAAAACAGGTTCGAGAGGAGGGTCGAGCCGTGAGATCAATCGCCGAGCGCGTACGGGAAGCCACGGAGGCGCTGCCAGCGGACAAACAGGCTGAAGTCCTGGACTTCGTGGAATTTCAGGCTCTCCGAGAGGTTCGGTGGAAGCACGGCGGCGCCCGCCCGTCCCGGCGCCCGCGGAGTTGCCGGCGATCCCAGCGTAAAGGTGGTGCCAGGCGATTGGTGATGGAACGCGCACAGCCGACGGGCTACCTCGGGGGTTACTACACCAACCCTTGGAGCCCGATCGACCATGCGCGCGACCACTCTGCTCAATACTGTGCTCGGAATCAAGTTCACTCGCGTCACGGGCGTCGAGTTCACGCAAGATGGGCTGGTCTGCGACGTCGAGCCGACGACCGAGATTCCCTGCTGCGGAGGGTGCGGTCGGCGGGTGAGGAAAGTGTATGACCAGCGGAAGCCGCGTCTCTGGCGCCACCTCGACCTCGCGGGCATGTCGCTGGAGCTCCGCTACGCGCCGAGACGGCTGCGTTGCGCCGCGTGCGGCGTGACCACCGAGATGGTGCCGTGGGCCGACCCGATGAGCTGGTTCACGCACGCGTTCGAGCAGACTGTCGGGTATCTCGCGCAGGAGTCCTCGAAGACCGTTGTCTCGACGATGATGCGCGTCGCCTGGGCAACGGTCGGCGCGATCATCGGTCGCGTGGTCGAAAGGATGCTTCCCAGCGACAGGCTCGCCGGGCTCACGCACATCGGTGTAGACGAGCTCTCGTACCGGAAGCACCACAAGTACGTAACCATCGTCGTGGACCACATGACCGGGCGCGTCGTCTGGGCGCGCGAGGGGAAGAACGCCGAGACGCTCCGAAGCTTCTTCGAAGAGCTTGGAACGGAGCGATGCGCGCTCATCCAGGCCGTTACAATCGACATGTCGAAAGCGTACATCTCGGCGGTGTCGGAGTCGGCGCCGAACGCGCAAATCATCTTCGACCGCTTTCATGTCCAGCGGTTGGTCCACGATGCGCTCGACGAAGTGCGTCGCGCCGAGGTGCGGACACTCGAAGACTCCCAGGAACGCAGCGCGCTGAAGAACACCCGGTTCGCGCTGCAGAAGAACCCCTGGAACCTCACGAAAATCGAGCAGACGAAGCTGACCGAGCTGCCGAAGACAAATGCGACGCTCTACCGTGCTTATCTGCTCAAGGAATCGTTCGCGGCCATTCTCGATCGTCGTCAGCCGAATGTCGTGCTGATGAAGCTCGAGGAGTGGATATCGTGGGCCAAGCACTCGGGTCTCAAGCCTTTCGCCAGGGTCGCGCGAACGATTGCCCAGCATCTCGACGGCATCGTTGCCTACGTGGCAACAGGGCTGTCGAACGCGCGCTCGGAAGGCACCAATGGCAAAGTGCGCACCATCACCCGACGGTCGTACGGACTCCATGGTGCCTCCGCCCTTATCGCGCTGATTCATCTCTGCTGCTCAGGCCTCAACTTGCAACCGGTCCACGTGCTGCCGCGCTTCCACCAAAACTAAATGAGAGCCTTGTTTTTCTGCGGGTTGTTGAGCCTAGACAACCCAACTATCCATGGATCAACCGTGCCTGTCTACGTTTTTTGCGCGCGCTGGCAACCATCAACTCCGCCACGCGACGAGCAGATCCCGAGAACTGCTCCCTTTCGGTCGCAGCACGGAACGAGGCGCCCTGGCACCAGTTCACCCCAAGAGCGGATGGGTGGCCTCGGAGGAGGGCCGGAGTCGCCCGCTGTTTGAGCGCGCTGCGCGCGAGTTCGGGCGACTCTGGACCGACGGAGAGGTCGCCCGTCCGCTC
>JANYGI010000171.1 GCA_025362495.1 Byssovorax sp.
CTCGCGCCCTCGGCGTGCTCACGGCGTGGGACGAGGAGCTCGGGGCGTACGTGCTCTTCGGCGGTCAACCGATCGCGGTGCTCCTCGAGCGCCAGGGCGCCGAGGACGACGCGCGGCGGGTGCCGGTGCACCTGTTCGTGATTCATCAGCGCCTCGGCGAGCACCACTCGGTCGACGAGGTCGCCTTCTGGGTGCGGCACTATCTCGCCGTCATCGCCCCTCCCGGCGCGGAGTGAGAGAGCGGCCCGTTCGAAGAGGCCAGCTTGCTCCCCGCCCGGTGAACGTGCGTTTCCACGGGGCCCCACCCTCGCTCAGCGGTTCGCCGTCCGCGAAAGCCACGCTCGGACCCGCGCGAGCTCTTTTGCCTCGGCGTCCCCGAGGGCCGCGAGCGCCTGCTCGGCCTGGAGCGCCAGCGCTCGGGCGCGATCACGCGACGCCGCGTCGTGCCAGAGCACCTGCCCGAGCTCGAAGCGCGCCAGCGCGGCGAACACCGGGTTGCCATCGTATTTCTCGAGCTGCTTCACCGCGCGCTCGAGGGACGCTCGCGCCTGCGCGGTGTGCCCTTGCCGCTCCTCGACGTGGCCGAGCCCCGTCAAGGCGACCCCGATCTGGAAGTCGTCCGGGCCATTGACCTTCTCCCACATCACCTCGGCTCGGGTGAAGTACGCGCTGGCCTCCTTCAGCCGATCGAGCGCCTCCAGGTTGTCACCCATGCTGCAGAGGATGGCCGCCACCTGATCTTGCTCGGGGCCGAAGACCTCCTCGAAGGCGTGCAGAGCCTGCGAGTTCGTGGCGAAGGCCGCGTCGAGCAGGCCAGTGTCGGCCTCCGCGTTGGCGATCCCCTGCAGCGTCTCCGCGGCGAGGGGCAGCATGCTGCGATCCCGCTCGAAGATCCTCCGCGCCTCGTGGTACGCGGCCAGCGCCTTGGCGTTCTCGTGCAGCGCTTGCAGCGCGTGGCCGAGGCCCATCTGCGTGCGCCCGACGTCGACGTGGTCGGGCCCGAGCGCGCGGAGCTGGATCGCCAGCGCCTTCTCGAACTCCGCCCGCGCTTCGGCGTACTCACCGAGGTTGCTGTGGTCCGCCGCCACGGCGCCCATCGCCGTGGCCACCTTGGGGTGGTCGGGCCCGAGCACCGAGACGAGGATCTCGACGGCCTGCTTGGCGAGATCCATCGCGTGGATCATGTCGCCCTGGCCGACGGCCACCTGGCCGAGGTTGTAGAGCTGCGTGGCGATCTGGAACGGGCGCGCGACCGGCGCGCCTCGCCAGAGGGCGAGTGACCGCTGGTACTCCTCGCCGGCGCGCGCGTAGTCGGTCTTCATCAGGTACACGTCGCCGCGGTTCTCGTAGAGCTGGGCCTCGAGGGCCCGGTCTTCCTTGCTGCGGCGGAGCACCGCCTCGGCGATCCAGGCCCACTGCAGGCCGTCGTCGACGCGGTGGAGCTGCCCGCCGACGAGATCGACGAGCTGGATGGCCGCGAGCGCCGCGGCGCGATCGTGGTGGCCGGCCTGCGCCGCGGAGAACGCGCGTCGCAGCGACGCCTCGGCGGCGCGGTGATCGCTGCTCGCGCGCTGGAGATCCGAGAGCGCCTCCAGCGCCTCGGCCTCGGTCGGGGCGTGCTGCAGGGCCTCGGCGCGGGTCACGGCCGCCGCGGCGACGACGAGGCCGTCCTGGTAGCGGCCGACGGCGTGCAGCGCGGAGGCGCGCGCGATCTCCTCGCCGATCGCCGCGGCCTCGTCGGCGGCGGCGCGTCGCTCGGGCAGGCGCAGCGGCGATCGCAGCCCCTCGACGTCGGCGCAGACCGCGAGATCACCGAGGGATCGCGTCGCGTCGGGGGCCTTGGCGATCGACTCGGCGTCGTCGGTGTCGATGGCGCTGACGAGGGCGCGCACCTCGGCGAGGCGGCGATCGAGGCAGAGCATGCGCAGCGAGAGCACCTCGTCGGACTGCTCGCCGCGGACGCGCGTGGCCTCGCAGGCCTCGGTGTGCATCGTCGACCAGCCGCGCCCGTAGGCGTCGAGCGTGGTCTCCACCGCCTGAAATGAGGCGTCTGCGTACGGGAGCTTCGTGGCGAGGAAGCGCGCGCGGAGGGCCTGCTCGGGCGCGCCGCCCCACGCCGTCGCGAAGCGCTCGGGCGCCCCGCCGCAGGGCGTGATCGGCGCGCGGGTGCGCGCTGCGCCGACGAGGCCGCCGCACCGGGCACACCGGCCGTGCTCGGCCGTGCCCACGCGCGCGGCGCGAAGGATCGCCCCGAAATCCCCTGGTCTTCAGCGGAAACTTCCGCTCTCATCGATCACGCCATCGAGCTTTCGGGGATCTTCGAGAGTGTTTATCTCGCCTACGTGCGCCGGCGCGCGAGCCGGGCTAC
>JANYGI010000173.1 GCA_025362495.1 Byssovorax sp.
GAGAAGGCCATCGCTGGACGTGAGGCCGTGCTGGCCATCGCGGCGGTCAACGATCCTGGATCGGTGGTGCTATCGGGCGAGAGCGCGGCGCTCGAAGCGGTGGTGGGGGCGCTCTCCGCAAGGGGGATCGACAGTCGCGCGTTGAAGGTGAACTACGCCTTTCACAGCCCGCAAATGGACGCTCTGGCCCGCGAGCTCGTCGGGGCCCTCGGGCACGTCGAGACGCGGCGCGCGGCGATCCCGCTCTACAGCACGGTGACGGGGGAGCGGCTCGCGGGCGAGTCGCTCGACGCAGCCTACTGGGGGAAGAACGTTCGCGAGCAGGTGCAATTCGCGAGAGCCGTGGACTCGGCGTTCGGCGACGGGCACCGCCTGTACGTGGAGATCGCACCGCACCCGGTCCTGTCGACGAACCTCGCCCAGTGCCTCGCGGGACGGCCGGAAGAGGCGCACGTCGTCTTCACGCTCCGACGCCAGAAAGACGAGCCCACCGCGATGCTCCACGCGCTCGGGAGCCTGTACGCGCGCGGGGTCGACGTGGCCTTTGCCGCGCTCTACCCCACGGGGGGCCGCTGCGTCTCACTGCCGGCGTATCCGTGGCAGCGAGAACGACACTGGATCGAGCTGCCACAGGCCGAGAGCGCGCGTCGCGGTCTTGCTACGGTATCCGGCGCGCATCCCCTCCTCGGAGCTTCGTTCGTCCCCGCGTCGCACCCCGAAGCGCACTACTGGGAGCGGTGGCTCGGCCCCGCCGGCCTGCCCTACCTCACCGATCATCGGGTGCGGGGCGATGTGGTCTTTCCCGGAGCAGCCTATGTCGAGATGGCGCTCGCTGCGGCCGCGGAAGTGTTCGGTGAGGGCGCGTTCGTCCTCGAGAATGTTTCGTTCGAGCGGATGTTGACGCTGGCGGACGGCGGCGAACGGCAGCTGCAGTGTGCGCTCATCGAGCAAGTCGGCGAACATGGCGCCTTCGACGTATCGAGTCGGGACGCCGGGAGCCGGGAGTGGACGCGACACATGCGCTGTGTCGTGCGCGACGAAGTCCACGAGCAGGAAGATCGGATGCTGGAGCCGCCGACGCGCGCGCAGGAGCGCTGCGCCACGGTGATGGAAGGCGCAGCGCACTACGCGCGCATGGAGGCGAGGCAGCTCCAGTACGGCGGCCTTTTCCGGGGTGTGGAGCGGATCTGGGTAGGCGCCGGGGAGGCGCTGGGTCGGGTGGAGCTGCCCGAGCAAGGGAGTGAGCCTGGCGCGTATCAGGTCCACCCGGCGCTGCTCGACGCCTGCTTCCAGGTGGTAACTGCGCTGTTGGACGTGGGCGACGCGGACGCGACGTTCGTGCCGGCACAGGCAGGACGGCTCCTCTTTCACCGTCGGCCGCCGCGAGCGGTGTGGGTGCGGGCGACGCTCGCCAGCCCGGAGGCCGGCCCGGGCGGCAGCGTCCTCGTGAACCTCTCGATGCTCGACGACGACGGTCGGCCCTGGGTCGAAATCACGGCGCTGCGCCTGCAGCGCCTCGGGCGGGCCACGGCGCTGGACCTCTTCGCCGGCTGCGCGTTGACGGTCGCCTGGCACCGGAAGGATCTCGCGCCGCGGCGGATTTCCACGGCGCCGACGAACCCGGGGACGTGGCTGGTCTTCGAGGATGATGGGGGTCGCGGCGCCGCAGTCGTCGGGCAGCTGCGCGAACGAGGAGAGACCTGCATCGAGGTCGCGCTGAGCCAGCGTTTCGAGCGAAGGGGACCGCAGCGTTTCGCGATCGATCCCTCGAAGCCGGAGGACTACCAGCGCCTCTTCCGCGAGGCCGTGAGCGGCAAGGTGGCGCTGCGCGGCGTGGTGCACTTCTGGAGCCTGGACTGCGCCCCCTGGGGCAGCACGACAACCGAGACTCTGCTCGCCGACCTGCGTCGCGCGAGCGTGAGCGTGCTGCACCTCGTGCAGGAAATCGTGTGGCAGGGCCTCCGGGATGCGCCGCGGCTCGTGCTGGTGACCCGCGGCGCGCAGATGGCCGAGGGCGACGTCACGTTGACCTCGGTGTCGCAAGCGCCGCTGTGGGGGCTGGCCCGGACGATTGGCATGGAGCAGCCGGACCTCGCGTGCACTCGAATCGACCTCGACCCGAGTCGCCTCCCGGACGAGCCAGCGCTGCTCGTCCAGGAGCTCTTGCACGGCGACGGGGAGGATCAGATCGCGCTGCGAAAAGAGGGGCGGTTGATAGCGCGGCTCACCCGAGGAGACCTCGCACCGACGGAGGCTCCCGCGTTCAGCGCCGACGCGACCTACCTGATCACGGGCGGACTTGGCGGACTCGGCCTCTCCGTGGCGCGATGGATGGCGTCGAGCGGGGCGCGCCACCTCGTGCTGATGGGGCGGAGCGAGCCGAACGACGCCGCGCGGGAGGCGATTCGCGCGATGCAGCAAGCCGGCGCGGAGGTGCACGCCTGGCGAGCAGACGTGTCGCGCGCGGCGGACGTTGATAGCGTGCTGCTCCGCATCCACGAGGAACTCCCTCCGCTGCGAGGGATTGTCCACGCCGCAGCGGTGCTCGAGGATCGGACGCTCCAGGAGATGGGCGAAGACCAGTTCTGGCGGCCGATCCGCCCCAAGGTCCTCGGAGCGTGGAACCTGCACGCCGCGACGCAGAGTCTGTCACTCGATTTCTTCGTGATGTACTCCTCGATAGCGGCCCTCCTCGGCGCTCCCGGACAGGGCAATTATGCGGCGGCGAACGCCTTCATGGACGCGCTCGCGCACCGGCGTGTAGCCCTGGGGCTGCCGGCGACGAGCATCCAGTGGGGCCCATTCTCCGAGGTGGGTCTCGCGGCGGCGCAACAGGAGCGCGGGACGCGCTTCGCGCTCCATGGAATGGAGAGCTTCACCCCGGAGGAAGGGACAGCGCTGCTCGCGCGACGAATCGCCGCGCCGACCGCCGAAGTGGGGCTGGCTCGCCTGTCCATGCGCCAGCTCATCGACTTCTATCCACGCCTGGTCTCGGCGCCGTTCTTCGAGTCGTTGCGCTCCGAGGAGGCGCGCGCAGGAGCGCTGCCCAGCAGGGACGCGCGGTTGCGCGACGACCTCGGGCTCATGCCGTCGAGAGAGCGCCCCGCGGCCCTCGAAAAACATGTGATCGAGCACCTCGGGCGCGTCCTCGACACACCGGTCGAGCGCCTCGACGCCCAGGCACCGTTCCGGAGCCACGGAGTCGATTCGCTCATGAGCCTGGAGATGAAGAATCGACTGGAGCTCAGCCTCGGTCTCAGGCTCTCTTCGGCACTGCTCTACACGTATCCGACCGTCGCATCTCTGGTGGAGCACCTGATGCTCGAGCTGCAATTCGAGGCCGATGGCGGCGGCGAAATCGCCGCCGATTCACGCGGCGAAGACTGGGCGGGCGCGTCGGATCTCTCCGAGGAAGCCGCGGCGGCGATGCTGGATGAAAAGCTCCTGGATCTCGAGGACTACCTGAAATGAGCGGAACTGATCGAAAAGACGGGCCCCGCGGAGGCGATCTCGGGCCCGACTCGAGCCCGCCGTCGAGTCGACTCGACATCCCACCTTCGGCGCGCACGTCGATTCCGCCGCCGAGCGCGAAGCAGGAGCCGTCCTCGAGCCCGCCGTCGAGCCTCGCCTCCATGAACAAGGCGATAGTCGCGCTCGATCGCCTGAAGGCCCGGCTCAACGCCGTGGAGAGGCAGAAGACGGAGCCGATCGCCATCATCGGTATGGCCTGTCGTTTCCCGGGCGACTCCGACACTCCAGAGGCCTTCTTCCGGTTACTTCAGGAGGGAGGTGACGCCGTCACGCAGGTCCCCCGGGAGCGCTGGCCGCTCGGGACCGGGAGCGCCGAGCAGGACCCGGCGCGGCAGGGCGTGCGCTGGGGCGCGTTCCTGAAGAACGTCGACCGCTTCGACCCTGCGTTTTTCGGGATCTCTCCGCGCGAGGCGGAGCGGCTCGATCCGCAGCAGCGCATCTTGCTCGAGGTCGTGTGGGAAGCCCTGGAGCGCGGCGGGCAGGTCCCCTCGGCGCTCGTGGGAAGCCGGACCGGAGTCTTCGTCGGGATGATGGGGACTGACTACATGCTCCTGAGCGCGGGCGCGCCCACCGAGGAGTGGGACGTCTACACGGCGACCGGAACGGGCCACTGTTTTCCGGCCGGTAGAATCTCGTATACCTACGGGCTCCAGGGGCCTGCGGTCGTCGTCGATACCGCGTGCTCGTCGTCGCTCGTCGCGACGCACCTCGGCTGCCAGAGCCTCCGCACGGGCGAGAGCGAGATGGCGATTGTCGGTGGCGTCAACCTCATGCTCTCACCGATCCTCACGGAGATGACGGCGAAGACCCGGGCGCTGGCGCCGGACGGCCGGTGCAAATCCTTCGACGCGCGCGCGGACGGCTACGTGCGCGGCGAAGGGTGCGGGGTCCTGGTGCTCAAGCGCCTCTCGGACGCGCAGCGCGCGGGCGATCCGATCCTCGCCGTGATCCGCGGCTCCGCCGTGAACCAGGACGGTCGATCCACGGGCCTGACCACGCCGAACGTGCTCTCGCAGCAAGCGATGCTCCGACAGGCGCTCGAGAGCGCGCGCGTCAAAGCAGAGGACATCGGGTACGTCGAGACGCACGGCACCGGGACTTCCCTGGGGGATCCAATCGAGTTCGAAGCGCTGCGCGCCGTGATCGGTCAGGCGAGGAACGACGAGACCACCTGCGCGCTCGGCGCCGTGAAGACCAACATCGGGCACCTCGAAGCCGCGGCCGGCGCGGCCGGAATCATCAAGGCGGTGATGGCGCTCCGGGCGGAGACCATCCCGAAGAACCTCCACTTTCGCGCGCTGAATCCTCGCATCTCGCTGGAGAGCACGCCCTTCGTGATTCCAACGGAGAACCTGCCCTGGAAGAAGGGCGCCAGGTCCCGGATGGCCGGCGTTAGCTCTTTCGGAATGAGCGGCACGAACGCGCATGTCATCCTCGAAGAGGCGCCGCGCGAGCTCAACGACGAGCCGAACGAAGCACTCGACGCATCGCGGGCACGGGCGGCGGAGGCGTCGAGCTACCTGCTTCCCATCTCGGCCAAGAGCCCTGCGGCGCTCCGCGCGCTCGCCGAAGCCTACCTCGTGATGCTCACCGACGCCGACGGCCCGCGCCTCGCTGACATTGCGTACACCGCGAGCGTTCGCCGCGGCCATCACGAGCACCGGATCGCCGTCGCCGGTCGCACCCGCGAAGAAATGGCCGAGGCGCTCGGGGTTTTCCTGCGAAACGGCGTCGCCGGAAACGTCGTCCAGGGCCGCGCCACGGTCTCCGGTCGCCCGAAGATGGTGTTCGTCTTTCCAGGCCAGGGCTCGCAATGGCTCGGGATGGGCAAGCAACTCCTGGCCGACGAGCCGGTGTTCCGCGCGGCGCTCGAGGCCTGCGACGAGATGATCCGGCAGCAGAGCAATTTCTCGGTGCTCGAAGAGATCGAGGCCACCGAGGCGCGCTCGGGGCTGGGCAAGATCGACACGGTGCAGCCGTTGCTGTTCGCGATCGAGGTCGCGCTGGCGGCGCTGTGGCGCTCGTGGGGTATCGAGCCCGACGCCGTCATTGGCCACAGCATGGGAGAGGTCGCCGCGGCGCGGGTCGCGGGCATCCTGAGCCTCGAGGACGCGACCAAGGTGATCTGCCGCCGTAGCCGGATCCTGCGCAAGGTGAGCGGCAAGGGAGCGATGGCGCTCGTCGAGCTACCGATGGCGGAGGCGGCGCTCGCGCTCTCGGGGCACGAAGATCGATTGAGCGTCGCCGTGAGCAACGGCCCTCAATCGACGGTGATCTCGGGCGATCCCGACGCGCTCGACGAGGTGCTCACGGCGCTCGAGCTGCGCGGCGTGTTCTGCCGTCGGGTGAAGGTGGACGTCGCCTCGCACAGCCCGCAGATGGATCCGCTGCGAAGCGAGCTGCTCACGGCCCTGCGCAACGTGCGTCCGCGCGCATCGCGGGTGATGATGCGCTCCACCGTCACCGGGGAGACGCTGCGCGGCCCTGAGCTCGACGCCGCGTACTGGGTGAGGAACCTCCGGGATCCGGTGCTGTTCATGGCTGCGACGCAGCGGCTGATCGACGACGGCCACACCATCTTCATCGAGATGAGCCCTCATCCGATCCTGCTGCCGGCGATCGAGGAAAACCTCGAGGAAAAGAAGCAGCAAGGCGTGGCACTCGCTTCGCTCCGCCGCACCACGGGTGAGCGCGGCTCGATGCTGATGTCGCTGGCAGCTTTGTACGTTCGCGGCTTCGCCGTGGACTGGAAGCGCCTCCATCCCGGCGAAGGCCGGTGC
>JANYGI010000174.1 GCA_025362495.1 Byssovorax sp.
TGCGGCGCTGACAAGGTCGCCGACTACTACACCGATCCGATCCTCGCGACGCCGCAGGTCGCGCACTTCCCCGACAACATCCACCCGGACAGCACCGCACTCGCGGCAATGGCCACCGTGCTGCGCGGGGTGATCGGGTGACCGAGAAAATAAAGCGGGCCCCGGCGATGCTGGACACACCGACGGAGCCCTCGAAACCACCCCGAACCAACGAGGCGATGACGTGATGAAGAGCGTACGAAACCAGCCCAGGTGGGCCAAGAATCGGAGGGCACCGTGATCGGCGCCGTCACCGCGGAGCCCTCGGGCACGCTCCAAATTATTCTTCAATGCGGCGCCCTCGGGCTGCTCGCGCTGCTCCTCGTTGGGATCTTCCTGCTGCTCAAGCTGGGCGTGCCCGTGGCCAAGGATTTCCTTCTCGGCCTGGTCGGCACGATGGGCGAGCAGGGGAAGACGCTCGTCGCGCTGCGCTCCGACATGGCCAGCGGCCAAGGCGCGGCGATCGCCCGGATCGACCTCGTCGAAACGAAGATGGGCGCCAAGCTCAGCGAGTCGCACGCGCTGCTCGAGCGTCGGATCTCCGAAGAGGCCAGCCGCCTCGAGAGCGTCATCCGTGAGCGCGCGAGCAACACCGGCGACGAGCTCGCCGAGACCGCGAAGGCGGCCGTCGACTCCGCCGTGGCCCGTGTTCAGTCGGGCGATTTCCAGCCGCTCCGCGACGACGACGCGCGCACGACGGCGACTGCAACGCCGGCGCGCGGCTTCGCGCCCGTTCTTCGTCGAGACGCGGTCGCGCCGGCGCCGCCTCGTCGAGGTGCGACTTGAGCCCCCGCCGGTGCCTCGCCGCGCGCGTCGTCGAGGAGGCGGCCTTCGCGGTCGGCTTCCTCGGGACGGTGCTGCTCTTCTCCGTGACCTTCCTCTTCCCGCGATCTCGCCGATCATGAGCGCCCGAACGATCCGCCTCCTCGCTCTCCCGCTGCTGCTCCTCGCGCTGCCCGCGTGCCCCGCCCTGTGGTCCGCGATCGGCGTCGCGGCTCCCATCGCGGCCGACGCGATCGGCGCCTACGAGACGCAGCTCCAACGCGCGCAGCAGCTCGCGCCCGGGCTCTCGCCGACGCGGCCCAGCGACGCCGCGCTCCTCGACGAGATCGTGCGCCGACTCGACACCCTCGACGCATGCCAGGCCAACGCGGCCGCGGCGATCGCCTTCGACGCCGGAGCCACCGACAGCACGCGCACCACCTCGGCGCTCATCGATGCCGCCGCGGCGCTGCGCGGCCTGGTCGACGCGATCGCGAAAGCGCAGGCGGCGCCGCTCCCCTCGAGCGTGCTGCCGTTCGCCAGCCCCATCCCCTTCGCCCCGCGTGACGCGGGACCCGACGCGCCCCCGGACGCGGGCGCAAAGCAAGGCACACCGTGAACGCTCTCGCTCCCCGCACCCCGAAGCTCGACGATCTCGTTCTCTACACGCTGCGCATGGGGCCCAACGCCGGGCAGGTGCGCGATGCACTCGTCACCGGCGTCGACGAAGGCTCGGAGTTCAACACGTGCAGCGGCACCGTCGTGCTCGAGGAAGGCCACGACGAGGGCGCCGAGGTGACCTTCACGAGCGCGAAGTTCGATGATCCGAGCATCGTCGCGCTTCGCTACTCCGCGGGCCTCGGCGCTCTGGGGCACCGGCTCGGCACCTGGCACTGGCCCCCGCCCGACGAGGAGACGCGATGATCCTCGTCCTCGCCCTGCACTACTCGCCGGCGGCGGTCGCCACGCTCTGCGCGACGCTCGGGCCCGGCGTCGAGGTCCGCGGGATCGCGCTGCCCGGCCTCTCGGCCGCGTACGTCGAGCTTGCGCAGCAGCTCCGCCGCGCCGATGGGACGCTCCTCGCGCCGCTCGCCCAACACCTCGGCGCCGCGCTCCCGCTCGACGATTACGAGGCCGTCTTGCTCGTGACCTGGTCCGCGGCGTACGCCTACGTCCGCGAGCTGCTCGAGCACGGCGCCGACGCGCACCGGCTCACCGGCTGGATCTCGCTCGACTCGGGCTACTCGGGCAAGGACGGCGACGGCACCGCGGCCGACGCCCAGGTCGCGCCCTTCCTGCTGCTCGTCGCCGCGGCCGCCGACGACGCCGGCGCCATCGTGTGGGCCGGGTACACCGACGTCGTCACGGGCCCCTCCGTGGCCAACACGGGCGCCTTCTGGTCGGAGGTGCAACGCCTCTCGGGCCGGGAGCCCGGCGGCCTCTTCAAGCTCGAGCACTGGCCCGGAGCTCGCGCGAGCGACCACATCGCCGCGCGCGACACGCACGGCCCCGGCTTCGTCGCCGCGGCGCTCGAGGCGTGGCGCGCCGGCCTCCTCTCGACGCGGCCGACGATCCCGCCGATCCTCGCGGTTCCGGCCGGTGCGTCACGAGTACTCGAGGCCGCGCGCGCCGAGCTCGAGGCCGACGTGCGCGAGGTCCCGCCCGGCAGCAACGACGGCCCCGCGCTCCGCGGATACGCCGCCAAGCTCAAGGCCGCGGGCGGGACCTGGGCGCCCGGGTGGGCGTGGTGCTGCCTCTTCGCGTGGGCGTGCGCCGACGCGGCCGGCATCCCGATCCCGCCCGTCGTCGCGGTGCACGCGCTCGTCGCGTGGGCGGTCGCCGCGGAGTGCTGGCGCGAGCGCCCCGCGGTCCCCTCGCCCGGGTGGTTCGCCGTCTACAAGCGCGGCGGCGCCGATCCGCGGCACGGTGGCGAGGGCCACGTCGAGATCGTCGAGGCCTTCGAGGGGCCGACGCACAGCGGGATCGGCGGCAACGTCAGCAACGCGGTGACGCGCAGCCCGCACGACCTCGAGGACGAGCCCCGCGGCGACGAGCTCGTCGGCTGGATCGAGGTCGGGTGATGTCCGGCGCGATCGACATCGGCCACGGCGTCACGATCGAGATCCTCTCGCTCGAAGGCGTCGCATCGGGCCTGGACTACTGGCACATGTGCAAGGACGGCCAGCGCGCGAGCGGGTTTATCCCCTTCGCCGGGCGCCCCGCGGACATGGGCTACTCGTGGACGGTGGAGCAAGACTCACCGCTGACGATCTCGCCGTCGCTGCTCTGCCGCGCCTGCGGGCATCACGGCTTCATCCGCGGCGGGCGATGGGTGCCAGCATGAGCCTCGCCGACGATCTCGTCGGCTGGATCGCCCTCAGCTGATTTCGCGCGCCGCGGTCCTCGCGTCGCGCTTCACCGCTCTCCCTCCATCGCCTACCCTCGCCGCCGTGCTGACGCTGCACGCCGCGATCGAGCGCCTCCTCGAGCACCGCGACTGCCCGCGCGGCATGGCCTCGGCGCACCTCTCCGGCGCGCTGGCGCCGCTGGCGACGGGGACCGATTCACGGGGCACGCAGGCGGCGAGAGCGAGCGCGAGGATGAGGGCGATCGACAGGTTCTTCATGGCCTCTGTCGATGCCCGGCGCGCCAAGATCGTCGCGTTGTGCAGGATGTCCCGCTGTCGACGTTTACGAGTATGTGTCTACGGCGGGTCAACCATCGCCGGCTACCAGGTCGACGATGGTCTTCCACGTCCACACGAGGTCTCCGGTGCTCGCGATCTCGACGCGGAGGGCGAGGAGCGGCACGGCCTCGCGACGCTCCTCGATGGTGAGTTTCTTCCACGCCTTGGCAAGATGCTTGAGCGCGCCGGCGACCGTCGCCCTGGCCTCGATGTTGGTCCCCTTCACCTCGCGCTCCGTCTCGGTCTCACGCTTCGCGAGCGCCGCGAGCTCGGCATCGAGGCGGGCCTGTTGGGTGATGAGCTGGGCGGAGGTGATCGCGTCGTCGACGGCGAGCTGCACAGCGCGGGCGCGGCGGGTGGCGATGCGAGCGCGAGCGCCCGCGAGGTCGAAGCTCTTCGCCTCGCGCTTCACCTCGAGGCGGGGCCGCTCGAGTTCGGCGCGGAGCTCTTCGATGCGGGCCAGGATCGCCGTCGTCGCGGCGACGTCGAGGGGCTCGGCGCGCGCGTAGGGCCCGGCGCACTCGCCAAGCTCTTTCTTGTGACGCCGCTTCGCACAGACGTAATAGCGCTGGCCCTTCGGTGCGAGAGCGATCGCAATCCCGCGCCCGCACAGCCCACACTTCGCCCCTCCGCGCAGCAGCAGATCCGCGGTTTTCGCGCCGAGGGCGACCGGGCCCTTCTGGCGGCGTGACTTCAAGCCCGCCTGCGCACGCTCCCAGACGTCGACGGTGATGAGCGCCGGATGCAGCCCGGGGATCCATTCGTAGCTCTTCGGCGCGCGCATCTCGCCGAGGTAGATCCGCTCGCGCAGCAGCCGGTGGACCTGGGCCGCGTGGTGAGGTGCGCCGACAATCGACACCAGCCACGTCGCGATCGCGCGGACCGAGTCCCCGTCGGCGGCGCGCTGGAAGATTTCGCGGATCACCGCCGCCGCTTCCGGATCCTCCTCGAGGTAGAGGTGCCGCCGGGTCGCGCGCTCGCCGCGCGTGTACCCGAAGGGGACCCGGCCCGACGCCCAAAGACCCTTCGCGCGGAGCTCCTCGCGGCGAACGACGGTGCGATCGCGGATGCGGCGGCGCTCTTGCTCGGCGATCCACATCCGCAAGCCGAGCTGCTCATCGCCGTTCGGTGTACTCGCGTCGATGCCCTCGTCGATCGAGTGCACGGCCACGTCGCGCTTCACCAGCTCGCGGATCGACTGGACGCCGAACACGATGTCGCGCGACCAGCGATCGAGCTTCGACACGAGGATGACGTCGCCGGGGGCGGCCTCGCGAATCAAACGGTGCAGCTCGACGCGGCGCTCGATCGACTCTTCGCCGGCGCTCTCTACCTCGATGCGGATGTCGGGTGCGGGCCAGCCGCGAGCCTTGCTCGCGCGCGTGACGGTCTCGTCTTGGGCTTCGAGCGAGGTGCCGCGCTCGCCTTGCTCTCGGCCGGAGACGCGGGCGTAGCCGAAGACGCGAGTGGGGCGTCCCCCGGGGTCGGGTCCTCGAGCAGACTGGGATCGTCTTCGCATGCGCGGGAGAAGCCAAGTAGCAGCAGCTCACGCAAGCGGGCAATCGGGGCGCGCACGTTCAGTGCCCTCCCTTCGCGCGGGCGGCCCGCTGCTGCGCGGCCCGGCGCGGGTCGATCCCGTCGTGCAGCTCGAGGCGACGCCGGCGGGCGAGCTCGCGCGTGATGGCGAACTCCTCGCCGATGCTCACGCCGGCGGCCCGGCGCGCGAGGATTACTCCGTCGGGGGAGTCGCGTAGCTCGGTCGCTTCCCCGCGCGGCGCGGCCGTCATCCGGTCGGACTCGGCGCACAGCGCGTCCTCGGCGCGCTCGCCCTGGCGCTGCTCAAGCGCGGCCGCGACGACGGGCGATAGCGGTGCTCTGGTGTCGGGGTTGTCCACTCGATGCCTCCAACGCCGAAAGGCCCGGCTGCCCCTTGTGGAGCAGCACGGGCCGGGCCTCGCGGCGGGCACGGATCAGCCGTAGCCGTCGCCGGAGCCGGAGCCGTCGCCGGAGCCGGAGCCGGAGCCGGAGCCGAGTCGGACGGCTCGTAGATGATCGACGTGTTTGACTGCTCGCCGGTGAGCACCCGGGAGGCGTAGGTCGTCTGCGGCACGAGCGCAGGCGGCTCGGTGTTCGGGGGCACGGTTACCGTGGCGGCGCGACTACCCAGCACCCACATGTTGTTGCCGGTGACCTCGCGCTGTCGGGTCACGAGGGCCAGCAGCGCGGCGGTGTATGCCGGATCGTGCGGACCGTCATAGCAATACAGGCCATCGAGTTCGCCGATCAGGGCGCCAGCCCCGCCCGGCAATGGCAGGGATCGACGGGTGATCGGCACCTGATAGAGCGCGGGCTTGCCGGGGCTGTGGTCGAGGTAAAGGTGCGTGACGATGTCCACTGAGGTCCGGTCCGCTTCCTGATCAGCGGCGAGGCTCCACGAGCCGATTTCCTCGAGCAGGGGCACGGCGCCCCTATTGGCGTACCACCGTTGGCGCGACATCCACGCGCCGATCATCTTGGTCGCGGCGGGCGGCCACTCAGTGGAGCCAGCAGGCGCCTGCGGGTTTGTCATCCCTCACAGTAGGCACCGGCTCACCGCCGCGGTCAAGTGCTGGTCGGCGCGCG
>JANYGI010000192.1 GCA_025362495.1 Byssovorax sp.
GCTCGCTCTCCCCGCGGCCAGCTTCGATCGCATCATCTGCACCGAGGTGCTCGAGCACACCGTCGATCCCTCGGCCATCCTCGCCGAGATCGCCCGCCTGCTCCGCCCGGACGGCGTCGCCGTCATCACCGTTCCCAACGATCCCCTCATCAATCGTTTGAAGGGCCTCGTCCGCCGCACGCCGGTGGGCTGGGCGATGGGGAGCCGCATCCAGTGGGGCGGTGACATCTACCATCTGCACCAGTGGAAGCCGGCCGAGTTCGAGCAGCTCCTCGGGGCGCATTTTCGTGTGTCTTCAAGGGACTTCGCGCCTCACGACACCTTGCCCATCCGCGCCTGTTACCGCTGCGTGCTCCCCCGATGATCGACCTCGACAAGCCCGCTCCGACTCCGCCCGTCCCGGTGGAGCTCTCCGTCATCGTTCCTTGCCTGAACGAGGAGCTCAACATCCCCGAGCTCAGCGAGCGCATCCTCGGCGTCTTCGCCGAAGGCGCCCTGCGCGGCGAGCTGATCCTCGTCGACGACGGCTCGACCGACGGCACGGCCAGCGTGATCCGCGGGCTCGCCGCGGCGCACCCCGACGTGGTGATTGGCTGTTTCCACCCGCAGAACCGCGGCATCGCGGGGGCCTGGCGCACCGGCGCGGCCTCGGCGCGCGGCAAGCTCGTCGCCACCATCGACGCCGATCTCCAGTACCAGCCGGAAGACTTGCTCCGCCTGCGCCGCGAGCTCTACGAGCACAGCGTCGATATCGTCCAGGGGTTTCGCAGCGCCGTCGGCCGCCGCCAGGACCAGCGGTATCACCTCAGCCGCGGGTTCAACAGCTTCCTCAACGCCACCTTCGGCATGTCGCTCCGCGACAACAAGAGCGGCTTCGTCATGTGCGCCCGCGAGGTCTTTCAAGACCTGCTAACGTACCGCGGCAGCTACTTCTACTGGCAGTCGTTCATCATGGTCGCGGCCCACGTGAAGGGCTACTCGTACAAGGAGATCGAGTCGCTCTTCGAGCAGCGCCGCCAGGGCACCTCGTTCCTCGAGAAGACGGCCCAGATCGCCGCCGTCAAATCGCTCGTCGACGTCGGCAAGGCCGCGTGGGAGTACCGCGTCAGCCAGCCTCCGGCCGACGTGGCGACCCAGTTCCTCCGGCGAAACCCGGTGATCGATCGCTCTACCTCGCGCGATCCCCTGGCAATGATGCGCTGGCGCGCCTACCTCGCGGCCTTCAACCAGACCCACTGGATGATCACGCGCGACGTCGAGCACTACTACGAGACCCTGCGCAAGACGCAGTGGCTCTCTCCTTCCGATACGCGCGAGCTCCAGGACGAGAAGCTCCGCCGCCTCCTCCGGCACTGCTACCGCAACGTGCCTTATTATCGCTCGGCGATGCAGGCGCTCAAGCTGCGCCCGGAGGACATCCGCGGCCAGGCTGATCTCCACAAGCTGCCGTATCTCTCCAAGGCCGACATCCGCCGTCACCTCTACTTCGACATCATGTCGGAGAACCACGACAAGGCCCAGATCCTCAAGATCACCACCAGCGGCTCCACCGGCGAGCCCTTCGTCTGCTACGCCGATCGCGCGCAGCTCGAGTTTCGCTGGGCCGCCACGCTCCGCGCCCAGGAGTGGACGGGATACCGCTTCGGCGATCCCACGGTGCGCCTCTGGCACCAGACCATCGGGATGACGAAGAGCCAGGCCGCGCGCGAGCGCCTCGACGCCGCGCTCTCCAATCGATCCTTCATCCCCGTCTTCGAGCTCTCCGAGAGCAACATGCAGGCGATGGTGCAGACGATCGCCGCCGCCTCGCCCGTGCTGATGGATGGATACGCCGAGGCGCTGAACTTCCTCGCCGGTTATCTCAAGAGCACAGGCACCCTCGCGGTGCGCCCGCGAGCGCTGATGTCGAGCGCGCAGACCCTGCCCGCGTCGAGCCGCAAGCTGATCGAAGAGGCCTTTGGCTGCAAGGTCTTCGACAAGTACGGGAGCCGCGAGTTCTCGGGCATCGCCTACGAGTGCGAGGCGCACGACGGCCACCACGTCGTCGCCGAGGGCTACATCGTGGAGGTCTTGCGCGACGGCAAGCCCGCCTTGCCCGGCGAGATCGGCGAGGTGGTCATCACCGATCTCAACAACACCTGCATGCCCTTCGTCCGCTACCGGATCGGCGATCTGGCCGAGGCCATGGCCGACGTGCCTTGCACCTGCGGCCGCGGCGCCGCGCGGATCGGCGCCATTCAGGGGCGCGTTCAATCGATCATCCAGGGGACGGACGGGCGGTATCTGCCAGGCACCTTCTTCGCCCATTTTCTCAAGGAGTACGACTACGCTTTCAAGCGCTTCCAGGTGCTGCAAGACGAGCGCGACGCGATGACGTTCCGGGTCGTCAAGGGCGGTCGCTTCTCGGACGGCGTGCTCGAAGAGGTCCTGGCCACGTTCCGTCAGTACCTGGGCGAGCGGATGCGGATAACCGTCGAGTTCGTCGACGAGATAGCGCTCATCCGTACCGGCAAGCACCTCGCCAGCGTCTCGCGGCTCAACGTCGATTTCCAGCGCACCGCGCCCTCGGTTATCACCGCCGGCGCGAACGGGAGATAGGCACTCTCGCATGGCCGTCCACCCGGAGCGGGTCGTCACCGTCGCGAGGCCTGGCCTGGGCTACGCGCTCACGGCTCCCTACGACGCTCCGAACCCCGTTTACGAGGCCGTCGAGGCCATGTTCCGCCGCCTCGGGCTCGACGCCGGGCGCGCCGGAACGCCGGAGTGGAACCCGCTCGGCGATCTGATCTCCCCCGGCGATCGGGTGGTGATCAAGCCCAACCTGGTCTCCTCGAAGAACCTCGAACAGAAGATCACCGGCGACAGGCTGGCTGCGTCGAGCACGCATGGATCGCTCCTGCGCCCGGTGCTCGATTATGCCCTCCGCGCCGCCGGGTCTCGCGGGCAGATCCGCGTCATCGACTCTCCCGTCGAAGGGTGCGAGATCGAGAAGGTCGCCGGCCCGCTCGGCATTTTCGCCGTCATCGATCACCTGAAGAGCCGCGGCCACGACGTCGAGTTCATCGATCTGCGGTATTTCCGCGTCGCCCCGGTGTTCGCGCTCGACGACGTGCAGCGATTCGGCCGCTCGTGGAACCTCGGCCTGCTGCTGAGGCGGCGCTTGCCCGGCGATCCACGCGGCTACCGCGTCGTCGATCTCGGGCGCAGCAGCTCGTTCGCCGACGCGAGCGCTCCTTCTCTACGCGCGCTCCGCTTTCATCGCAGCCACTACGCGACGCCGGTTCCCCATCACACCGAGCAGCGCAACGAGTACAGCATCCCGAGGACGCTCCTCGAGGCCGACGTGGTCATCAACATCCCCAAGATGAAGACCCACAAGAAGACAGGGGTGACGCTCGCCCTCAAGAGCGTCATTGGACTGACCAACGAGAAGTACTGGTTACCTCACTTCACCGAGGGTGATCCGTCGGTGGGCGGCGACGAGTTCGACCGGCCTCAACACCTCTCCGAGGAGGTCGAGAACAAGCTCAGCCGCTTCCCGCTGCCGGGCGATCACTCGCTGGTGGCCCGCGCGCCGCGCCTCGGCCGGCCCTCGAAGATCATCGACGGGAGCTGGGAGGGCAACAACACCCTCTGGCGGACGATCCTCGATCTCAACCGCGTGCTCTTCTTCGCCGATCGCGAGGGCCAGATCCGGGGCGAGCCGCAGCGGCGGTATCTCACGCTCGTCGATGGCATCGTCGCGGGCGAGGGCGAAGGGCCGCTCGGGGCGACTCCGGTCCACGCCGGACTGCTGGTCGGCGGGTTCGATCCCAGCCTCGTCGACGCGGTCTGTGCCGGCGTGATGGGCCTCGATCCCGCGCAGATCCCGCTCATCCGCGAGGCGCTGGGCGGGGTGCTCCTGCCGAGCGGGGATATCGCCAGGGTCGAGCACCTCGTCGATGGGCCGCCGCCGACTCACCGCTTCAAGCCGCCGCGGAGCTGGCCTTCGCTCCTCAGCGTGGCGGCGAGAGTGCCTCTCGCTGCCACGTCGCCTGGGCCTTCAACCCCTCGGTGAGCGAGACCTTCGGCGCGTAGCCGAGAGCCTCCCGCGCCCGCGTCGTGTCGGCCCAGGTGTGGCGCACGTCGCCGGGTTGCTCGGCGCGCGGCTCGACGCGGACGGCGCCCGCGACCTCGCCCAGCGTGTGGAGCACCTGATTGACGGTCACGCGCGAGCCGCCGCCGATGTTGAAGACGCCCACCGCGCTGGAGCTCATCGCCAGGATATTGGCGGCAACTGCATCTGTCACGAAAGTGAAGTCGCGCGTCTGCTCGCCGTCGCCGTAGAGGGGGATCGCCTCGCCGGCGAAGATCGCCTGGATGAAGCGGTGAAACCCCATGTCCGGCCGCTGCCGCGGGCCGTAGACGGTGAAGTAGCGGAGGGCGATCGTCGGCAATCCGAAGTTCTGGCGGTAGAGATCGCAGAGGTGCTCGCCCGAGAGCTTGGTGACGCCGTAGGGCGAGTAGGGCGCCGTCGGGCTCTCCTCGCGCATCGGCATCTCGTGCGTCTGGCCGTACACCGACGACGACGAAGAATAGATGATCTTGCGCGCCGAGCCCCGCTGCTTCACGGCCTCGAGCAGGCGCTGGGTCGCGAGCACGTTGTCGTGGAGATAGGTCCCGAAGCGATCACCCCAGCTCGCGCGCACGCCGGCCTGCGCAGCGAGGTGAAACACGAGCTCGGCGCCGTCGACCAGGGGCTCGAGCGCGGCTGTCGCGAGGTCGGTCTCCGAGAGCGAGAAGCCGGGCGCGTCGCGCAGCCGCGCGAGGTTCTTCTCCTTCACCGGGCGCGGATAATGGTCCGCGAAGCGGTCGACTCCGACCACCTCGTGCCCGAGATCGATCAACCGCTCTGCCAGGTGCGAGCCGATGAAGCCCGCCACGCCCGTCACCAGACAACGCATCGTTCCTCTTCGTCCTCGCTCCGCCCGGATCGGGCCCGCCCAGCCTGGGCGCGAAGGCGGCGGGAGTCTACGCGATGCTGATCCCGGGGCAACTTCAGTCCTCGCCGACCGGGTTCTTCTCGGTGACGCTCTCCGGGACCGGGACGAGATAGGCGATCCCGCACGCGAGGCAGGCGATGGCCGTCACGGCGCGCACCAGCATGGTGACCGCCGCGCCGTGCAGGGCGCCGACCATGCTGAAGAGCTTCTCGGCGACCACGTCGGCCACGCCGAGCCCGAGAGGGGTTATCGGTACGCTGCTGGTCAAGGTCACCAGCGGTGTTATCGCGCAGGCCTCGACGAGCGAGACGGGAGCCCCGATGGCGAGGAAGCCCAGATACATCGAGGCGCAGCTCCCGAAATGGGCCACGCAGGAGAGGGTGAGCGCCGTGACGAGGACCGACCACCGCCCGCGGAACGCCTCGAGCGAGCGGAAAAGCGCCGTCATCGCCGCGGAGCGCTCGATCAGCCCCCGGAGGCTCTTCGGCTTGGCCCGGAGCAGAAAGACCGTGATCCCGCCGAGCACCACGAGCAGCGCCACCACGAGATAGAGGATGTGGATCACCACGGGTGATCCGGTATGAATCAAGAGCAGCACCCCCGAGGTCAGGGCGAGCACGCAGAGGCCGACGAGTCCGATGAAGCGGTCGAGGACCAGCGTTGCCAGGATGTCCGGTCCGCGGCCGGGGCTCACGCGAGACGCGTAATAGAGACGCACCGCCTCCTGCCCGCCCGTGGCCGGGAGAATCAGGACCGCAAAGTAGCTGATCAGGCCTATCTGCACGATCTGGCGCGCAGTGAGCTCGATCTCGCGCGCTTTGAGGAGAAAGCTCCAGCGGAGGATCGGCACGAGGAGCACGACGGCCTGTCCCGCGACCACGCCGAGCAGCGCATACCCGACGTGAATGCGCGCGATCTCGTGAAAATCGAGCCGACCCGACCTCCACAGCCAGGCCACGAGTCCGGCGGCGAGCGCGAGCTTCGCGGCGAGCACCGCGCCACGGCGAAGGGCGCCATGCGCGCGGACCGCCGACTTTTCAGCCATTTTGCGCACGCTAGCACGCTCCCGTCGGAGTCGTGAAGAGGATTGCGGGAGACCCGGGCGCGCGCTAAGTCGTCGCGCTGTGATCGCGGGACAGCCGGAAATCACGTGGGAGCGGGTGGCGCCGGGGATGACGGCGCCACCGGGCGGCCAGTCGGTCGTGGATCCGGATCGAGGCGCCGCGATCCTCCGCGCCGCATGGGCCGCGGCCCCGCGCGAGCTCGTCGCCGCGTTCGCGGAAGAGCAGATCGTGCTCGTCGTCAACGATCCTTGCCGGAGCACGCGCACCTCCGAGGCCCTCTCGGCGCTGTCGTCGTTTGCCGCGGAGAGCGGCCGCCGGCCGCGGTTTCGCGCGCTGGTGGCGACGGGCACGCACCGCTTCTCCGCGAGCGAGCGCCGAGCATTCGAGTCCTCGACCTTCGCCGGCTCCGGCCTCTCGATAGACTCGGTCTCATGGCACGACGCGACCGACGACGAGAGCCTGCGTCCCCTGGGCGGAGCGTCAATCCACGAGCTGGTGGCGTCGGCGCGGGCGCTCGTTGCTGTCGGCAGCGTCGAGCCCCACTATTTCGCGGGCGCGACGGGAGCGCACAAGACACTCACCATTGGCTGCCTCGCCTACCGGGACATCGAGGAGAACCACCGCGGCGCGCTCGAGCCTTCCTCGGACGTGCTCCGGCTCGACGGCAACCCCGTTCACGAGGGGATTGTCCGCCTCGTCACGGCGCTGCGCCGGGGTCGCGTCGTCGTCGCGATGAACCAGGTGCTCTGCGGCGAGGCGGTCGTCGCTGCCCGCGTCGGCGATCCGATTGACACGCTCCACGCGCTGCTCCCGGATGCCCGGCGAGTCTACGCGCACGCGCTCGATCACGCGGCCGACGTCCTCCACCTGCGGGTGCCGTTGCCGCTGGGAAAGAGCTTCTATCAGGCCGACAAGGCGCTGAAGAACAACCACCGAGCCGTCGCCGACGGCGGGGGTATTCTCCTCGAAGCCGCGTGTCCGGACGGGATTGGACAGGACGCGTTCGTCCGGCTCCTCCGCTCCGCGAGCAGCTACGCGGAGGCGTGCAATCAGGTGACGCAGGAGGGCTATCGCCTCGGGGATCACAAGGCGGTCAAGCTCCGACACCTCACCGATCCGGCGGCGCGGGGCGTTCATGTCGCGCTGCTCGGCGCACCCATCTCGCCGGACGCGTGCCGCCTGCTCGGCGTCCACGCCGTAACGTCGGTCGACGAGGGCCTCTCGTGGCTCGCCGCGCGCGTCGGTCGGCCGCTCTTGCGCGGCGTGTGCGTCGAGGATGCAGGGATGGTCTGCGTCACCGCGCCGGATGCCGGCGCTGCGCGGCGCTGAGCCGTCCTACCGCTGGTCGCGCTGGTCGCGCCGGAGCTCAATCCAGAGACGAGTCATGTCCTCCAGCGCGCGGCGGATATTGCGATAGTTCGCCGAGGACGGCTTGCCGGTGAGGCGGCGGTGATATTCAACCTCCACCTCGACGACGCGCATCCCGCGGCGGTGGGCCCGGATGATCTTCTCCGGCGTGATGAAGGATGTGGCGTCGGAGATCGTCGGCAGATCGTGGAGCACGTGACGCCGGTAGATCTGGATGAAGTTGTAGTCACGGACCGGCGCGCCGAACATGGCGTGAAGGAGAGAGCGGTTCACGAAGGAGACGAACTGCCGGGGCAGGGTGATCCCGGGGTAGGTCCGGCGAGCTGCCACCACGATGTCGGCGTCCGGGAGGCGCGACAAGAGGGCGGGGAGATCCTCGAAATCAAACGGGTAGTCGACTGCGTTGTGAGTCACGAAGGGGAGTGTTGCAATCTCGAAGCCGAGCTTCAGGCACCCACCTTGACGGAGGTTCTTCGCGTTGTGGACGACGCGGATCTCGGGGTAGCGCTGGGCCAGCTCGTCGGCGATGGCGCCGGTGCGATCCACGCTGCAATCGTCGATGATGATGACCTCGAAGCGACCGACCATCCGGCGCAGCGTCGCGACCGCGCACGGCAGCGTTCGCTGGAGATTCGACTCCTCGTTGTAGGCGGGGAAGATGACGCTCAGGCCGACGTCCGGAAAGCGTGGAGTCTCGGTCTCGATCTCGGTCACAGCAGGCGCTCCCAGTCCGTTGCGTCGTCGACCGCGCGGATCACGCGCGCGGGTACGCCGTACGCCACCGTGCGAGGGGGGATGTCTCGGGTGACGACCGCGCCCGCGCCGACGATCGCCCCCTCGCCCACGCGCACCCGCGGCGCGAGGGTGACGCCGGTGGCGATGAAGGCGCCGCGCCCGACGTGCACGCGCCCGCCCATGCGCGCGCCGGGGCTCACCGAGCTCCCGTCCTCCAGCACGCAGTCGTGCTCGACGACGGCCCCGGTGTTGACGATGACGTGGGCTCCGACCCGAGCGCTGGTGTGGACGACCGTCGCGGCGAGCACCACCGTGCCCGGACCGATCTCGGCCGACGGCGAGATCACGGCCGAAGGGTGGATGACGCGCCCCCAGACGACTCCCATGCTGGTGAGGCGCTCGGCGAGCTCGAGCCGGAGGGGGCATTTCCCGATCGCCAGGACAACCGAGCTCCCTGGCGTCGACGCCAGGGCGAGGGGGCCAATCACCGGGGCGCCGAGCACGGAGGTGCCTCGTGCCCGGGGCGCGTCGTCGAGAAAGGCAATCTCCCTCCCCGGGCTCTGCGCCCGAGCGGCCTCGAGGACGACGCGACCCTGCGCGCCCGCCCCCACGACAAACAAACGACCCTCTGCGGCCAAGCCGACGGGGCCGCTCATCGCCTCTTCCGGGCGGGGCCCCCAGCGGTCCCGCCCGATCACGACAGCAGGCTGCGCTCGAGCGCGGTGATCACCACGCGCTGCTGCGAGGCGAGCAGCCCGGGGAAGATCGGGAGAAACATCGTCTCTTGCGCGGCCGCCTCGGTCTCGGGGAGGTGCAGTCCGGCCATCTCCTCCTTGAACACCGGCTCGAAGTGGAGCGGTGGTATGCCGCGGCGGCAGGACACGTTGCGCTCGGCCATGCGTCGAACCACCTCTTCCGCAGGCACCTTGGCCGAGGGGGTGAGGCGGATGCAATACGAGGAGTAGGCGTGGGCCGCGTACGCGGGCACATGCGGCGGGCGGACCTCGTCGAAGCGGGCGAGGAGCTCGCCGTAGAGGCTCGCCTGCTCCGCGCGCTGCTCGAGCATGCGGTCGAGCTTCGTGAGCTGCACGACGCCGACGGCGGCCTGGAGGTCCGTCATCCGGTAGTTGTAGCCCGACTCGAAATACTGCTGAAACAGAGCACCCTTGGCCTGGTGGCGACGGAGATCCGACACCGAGGCGCCGGTGGATCGCAGCGTCCTCGCGCGCTCTGCCCACGCCTCGTTGTCGGTGACCAGCATCCCGCCTTCGCCGGTGGTGATCATCTTGCGCGGGTGGAAGCTGTAGCAGGTGGGGACGCCGTGACCGCCGACGTAGCGCCCCTTGTATTTCCCGCCGAAGGCCGTCGCCGCGTCGTCGATGAGGAGCAGGCCGTGCCGGTCGGCCACGGCGCGGAGGGCGTCCAGATCGGCCGGGAGGCCGATCTGATCGACCATCATGATCGCTCGCGTGCGCGGGGTGATCCGCCGCTCGACGTCGGCTGGATCGAGGTTCAGCGTGTCGCGCTCGATGTCGACGAAGCGGGGCACGCCGCCGGCGATGAGCACCGCGTTGGCGTTGGCCATGCAGGTGAACGAGGGGAGCAGCACCTCGTCGCCGCGCTCGAGGCCCATCGTCTGCATCGCGAGGTGGAGGGCGCTCGTGGCCGAGTTGGTCGCCACGGCGTGCTTCGCGCCGACGAGCGCGGCGATCTTCTGCTCGAGCTCCGCGACCTTGGGGCCGAGGCTGATCCAGCCGGATGCGAGCACGTCGCGCACCGCGTTGCCCTCTTCTTCGCCCAACCACGGCCGCATCAGTGGGATGTGCTCGGAGAAGAGATCTTCGTTCATCTGGGTCGTTTACCGCGCGGCGCGCCGCGCGTCGCGGCGAAAGGACGCGGAGCCTAACACGCGGCCCGCGCGCGTCCACACCTTCGCCGGGCGGATCGCGGAACCCGCGCATTGAAACGAGGCCGACCTTGGGGTACTGGTAGCGCGTTCGCAGGGCCTGCTGCCCTTGCGCGACGAGCAACGCAGCGAGGTTCCCCGATGATTGCCGACGACGTCAAGCTCGGTCAGCACGTCAAGATATATCAGCCTACCCTGGTCAACCTCTACGGCTGCGAGATCGGCGACGGCTCGAGTATCGGCGCCTTCGTGGAGATCCGGCGGGGCGTGAAGCTCGGCAAGAACGTCAAGGTGCAGGCCTTCGCCTTCATCCCCGAGGGCGTCACCATCGAGGACGGCGTGTTCATCGGGCCGCACGCTTGCTTCACCAACGACCTCTATCCGCGCGCCACCCGCCCGGACGGCTCGCTCCAGACAGCAGCGGACTGGAAGCAGGTCTCCACCACGGTCAAGACCGGGGCGAGCATCGGCGCCAACGCCACCATCGTGTGCGGAGTCACCATCGGCGAGCACGCGATGGTCGCCGCAGGAGCCGTGGTCACGCGCGACGTGCCGCCTTACGCGCTGGTGATGGGGGTGCCTGCCCGCGTCACCGGCGACACCCGAACGCTCGACGAGGACCACGGCAAACAATGATTGGAATCGGCGTCATCGGTTACGGGTACTGGGGCCCCAACCTGGTTCGAAACATGATGGAGACGCCTGGCGTGGTGGTCCGGTCCATCTGCGACGCGAGCCCGGCGCAGCGCGCGCGCGCGGCGGCCCGGTGCCCCTCGGCGCGGACCCTTGCCGATCCGCAGGAGCTCATCGCGGATCCCTCGATTGACGCGGTCGTCATCGCCACTCCGGTGACCACCCACTTCGAGCTCGCGGCGAAGGCGCTCGAGGCGGGCAAGCACGTCCTGGTCTCGAAGCCGATGACCGCGACCGTGGACGAGGCGTCGCGGCTCGTGGATCTCGCGGCGGCCCGGGGCAAGGTCCTGCTCGTCGATCACACCTTCGTTTACACCGGCGCGGTCCGTAAAATGAAGGAAATCATCGACAGCGGCTCGCTCGGGGAAGTGCTCTATTACGACTCGGTGCGGGTGAACCTCGGCCTGTTCCAGCGCGACGTGAACGTCATCTGGGATCTCGCCCCCCACGACGCCTCGATCATCGAATACCTGGTCCCGAGTCAGCCCGTCGCCGTCTCAGCTCACGGCGTGAGCCACGTCCGTGGCCAGCCGGAGAACATCGCGTACGTCACGCTCTTTTACCCGAACAACCTCATCGCCCACCTCCACGTCAACTGGCTCGCTCCGGTCAAGATCCGCCAGACGCTGATCGGCGGTACGCGGAAGATGATCGTCTACAACGATCTCGAGACGAGCGAGAAGATCAAGGTCTACGACCGCGGCGTCGAGCTCACCGAGGTCGAGTCGACGCCCGAGAAGATTTATCCGCTCCTCGTCGCCTACCGCGCCGGCGACATGTTCGCGCCCAAGGTCGCGGACGCCGAAGCGCTCCGCGTCGAGGCCGCGCACTTCGTCGACTGCATCGAGCGGGGGACGCGCCCGCTCACCGATGGAGAGTCCGGCCTGCGCGTGGTGCGCATCCTCGAGGCCGCAACCGAGTCCATGGCCACTGGCAAGCTCGTAGAGCTCAAGCACTGAGAAGGCATTCGAGCATGATCCCGTTTGTCGATTTGAAGGCGCAGTATCACAGCATCAAACCCGAGATCGACGCGGCCATCGCGCGCGTCCTCGAGACCACGCAGTTCGTCCTCGGCAGCGAGGTCGCGGCCTTCGAAAAGGAGTTCGCACGCTACTGCGAGACCGATCAGGCGATCGGGGTCAACACCGGGACGAGCGCCCTCCACCTCGCCCTCCTCGCCGCCGGCGTGTGCCCGGGCGACGAGGTGTTGACCACGCCGTTCACCTTCGTGGCGACGGTCGCGGCGATCGGCTACGCCGGCGCTCGCGCGACGTACGTCGACATCGATCCGAGGTCGTTCACGATCGATCCTGCGAAGATCGAGGAGGCGATCACCCCCCGCACCAGGGTGATCATGCCCGTTCATCTCTACGGCCAGGCCGCGGACATGGATCCGATCCTCGAGATCGCGCGGCGCCGTGGTCTCGTGGTGATCGAGGACGCTGCCCAGGCCCACGCGGCGCGCTACAAGGGCAAGCGGCTCGGGAGCCTGGGAGATCTCGGCTGCTTCAGCTTCTACCCCGGGAAGAACCTCGGCGCCTACGGCGAGGGCGGCGCGGTGGTGACCAGCAACCCGGAATACACGGAGAAGATTCGCCTGCTCCGCGACTGGGGTGCTCCGGTCCGTTATCAGCACAAGCTCAAGGGGTACAATTACCGACTCGAGGGCATGCAGGGCGCCATCCTGAACGTGAAGCTCCCGCGGCTAGACGCCTGGACGAACGCGCGTCGCGCTCACGCGGCCGAGTACACCGCGGCGCTCGCCGGCAGCGGCGTCGAGACGCCGGCCGTGTGCGCGTACGGCGAGCACGTGTTTCACATCTACGCAGTGCGCACCCGGCAGCGCGCGGCGCTCCAGACGTTCCTCTCCGAGCGGCAGATCCAGACCGGGATTCATTACCCGATCCCGGTTCACCTCCAGGAGGCTTATGCGGATCCGGCCTACCCCCCGGGGAGCTTCCCGCACACGGAGGCGGCGGCGAGCGAGGTGCTGTCGCTCCCGATGTTCGCCGAGCTCACCTCCGAGCAAATTCGCGAGGTAGCCTCCGCGATTCACGAGTTCGGGCGCACGAGCCGCGGAGCGTAATCCCATGAAGTCAATTGATCTCCGAGGTTGTCGCGCGCTCGTCACGGGGGGCGCCGGCCTGGTCGGCTCGCACATCGTCGATCAGCTCGTCGAGGCGGGCGCCGGCGACATCGTCGTGCTCGACAGCTTCGTCCGCGGTACCCGGAGCAACCTGGAGAAGGCGCTCACTCACCCCGAGGTGCGCGTCGTCGAAGGGGACATCCGCGACACGGCGCTCCTGGCGCAACAGATGGAGGGAGTCGACATCCTCTTTCACCAGGCCGCGATCCGAATCACCCAGTGCGCCGAGGAGCCGCGCCTGGCCGTCGACGTGCTGGTGAACGGGACGTTCAACGTGATTGAGGCCGCTGCCCGGGCGAACGTCAAGAAGGTGGTCGCGGCCTCCTCGGCCTCTGTCTACGGGCTCGCGTCGCAGTTCCCCACCGACGAGGATCATCACCCGTACGCGAATCGTACGCTCTACGGCGCGGCCAAGACCTTCAATGAAGGCCTGCTCCGCAGCTTCAACGAGATGTACGGGCTCGACTACGTCGCTCTCCGCTACTTCAACGTCTATGGCCCGCGGATGGACATGCACGGTGTCTACACCGAGGTGCTGATCCGCTGGATGATGCGGATCATTGAGGGGAAAGCCCCGATCATCTTCGGCGACGGATTGCAGACGATGGACTTCGTCTACATCGAGGACATCGCCCGGGCGAACCTCCTGGCCGCGCAGGCGGACGTCACCGATCGCGTCTTCAACGTCGCCAGCGGCCACGAGACCAGCCTGGGCGATCTCGCCCGGTCGCTGATGCGCGTGATGGGGGCCGATCTCCCGATCGAGTACGGGCCCGAGCGCAAGGCGAACCCGGTCCCGCGGCGGCTCGCCGATACCCGCGACGCCGAGAAAATGCTGGGTTTCCGCGCCACGGCCTCGCTCGACGAGGGGCTCGAGCGGCTGGTCACCTGGTGGAAGAAGGAGAGGAGTCGCACCTCGTGATCCCGATCATCAGGCCTCTGCTGGGGACCGAAGAGTCCGACGCCGTGACTGCCGTCCTCCAGTCGGGCTGGCTGACGCAGGGGAAGAAGGTCGCCGAATTCGAGCGAGATTTTGCGGCGGCCGTGGGCGCGCCCCACGCGTGCGCCGTCTCCAACTGCACGACCGCGCTCCACCTCGCGCTGATGGTCGCCGGCGTCGGCCCCGGCGACGAGGTGATCACGGCGAGCCACTCGTTCATCGCCACGGCGAACGTGATCCGGTATTGCGGCGCTCTCCCGGTGTTCGTCGACGTCCAGCCGGGCACGTTCAACCTCGATCCCGCCCTCGTCGCCGCGGCGATCTCGCCCCGAACCAGAGCGATCCTCGTCGTTCATCAGATGGGCATGCCCTCCGATTTGCATGCCCTCCTCGACCTCGCCGCCGCGCGCGGTGTCCCAGTGATCGAGGACGCAGCCTGCGCCGCGGGCAGCGAGATTGAGTGGCAAGGACGCTGGGAGCGGATCGGCAAGCCTCATGGCGTGATCGCCTGCTTCTCCTTTCATCCGCGGAAGATCCTCACGACCGGCGACGGCGGGATGATCACCACCAGCAACCCGGACTACGACCGTCAGTTCCGCCTGCTCCGGCAACATGGCATGAGCGTCCCGGACTCGGTGCGGCATGGATCTCCTCAGGTGCTGTTCGAGGACTACCCGGTCGTCGGCTACAACTACCGGATGACGGACATTCAGGCCGCGGTGGGCGTCGAGCAGCTCCGACGCTTGCCGGCGCTGGTGGCGAGGCGGAGGGAGATCGCCGCGCGCTATCGAGCGCTCCTGGCCAACGTCCCTGGGCTGATCCTCCCCGTCGAGCCCGCCTGGGCGCGTACCAACTGGCAGAGCTTCTGTGTTCGCCTCCCCGACGGCCTCGGTCAGCGCGCGACGATGCAAGCCATGCTCGACGACGGGATCGCCACCCGGCGCGGCATCATGTGCACGCACCGCGAGCCGTCTTATCCGCGGACCACGTGGCTTTGCGGTGCCTGCCGGTCCACCGACGGCCAGGCGTGCGCGTGCCTCCGCGAGGGCGAGCGCGCCCAGGAGCACTGCATCATTCTCCCGGTCTATCACCAGATGACCGACGCGGAGCAGGACCAGGTGGTCGATTCGTTGCTCCGGGCGTGCGGGGCTTCGAGAGGGTGAGTCGGCCCCGAAGGCGCGCGCGATGAGCCTCGCCACCAGGATCAAGGCCCTCTGGCAGGGGCCCACGATCGAGCGGATCCGGCGCGTCCTTTTGCCCCTCTCGTTCGTGGTGGCGACGCTCTACATGGGGGCGATCGTCCACAAGCACTACCCGCTTCAGAAGTGGCTCTTCCTTCGCTACGCCGGCTACTGGCTCGCGGGCGGGGTGTGGACGCTCGCGTGCCTCGGGGCGGGTCACCGGGCGCTCCGCGCGCTCGGGGCGCCGCGCGAGGGGCTGCGAGAGCAGGTCATCCTGAGCTTCGGTCTCGGTGTGCTCCTGTTCTTCCTCGGCGCGTTCGTCGCCGGGCTGCTCGGCCTCCTGCGCTGGCCGCTCTTCTTCGCGTTACCGCTGCTGCTCCTCGCCATCGGGGGAAAGGCGCTCTTCCAGCTCGGTCGTCGCTGCCTGCGCGTCGCGCGGTTCGTCGTTCAGCGGCGCCATGCCTCCTCGCTCGGTGAGCGGCTCCTCGGCGCTGCGGTGGGCGTGCTCGCCGTGGTGGCGATCACCCTCGTCTACGCCAGCGTCATCCCGCCCGAGAACGCCTCCTTCGACGCCCGCTGGTATCACCTCGGCATCGCCGAGCACTACGTGGCTCATGGTGGCATTCGCCCCTTCGCTGAGGGCTGGTACATGGGGGCCTTCCCCCACCTGGCGAGCGTCCTTTACGCCTGGGCCTTCCTCGTGCCGACGGGGCGCCTCTTCGATCAGGTCGCCCTCTCGGCGCACCTGGAGTTCATCCTCTTTCTCTGGACGCTCGCCGGGGTATCGGTCCTGACACGACGCCTGGTCCCGCGGGCGAGGCCGCGCTTCGCGTTCGCGGTGATGCTGCTCTTCCCGGGGCTCTACCTCTACGACTCGAGCCTCGCCCTCGGCGCCGATCACGTCGCGGCGTTCTGGGCTCCTCTGGTGTTCCTCACCTTCCTGCGCGCCTACCGGGATTTCACGCCCCGGAGCTTCGCGCTCGCCGCCGCCGCGCTCTCTGGACCGCTGCTGACCAAATACACTGCGGCCTCGCTCGTCGTCTTCCCCGTCCTCGGCCTCGGCTTCGGCCTGATGGTGAGGCTCGTCCGATCGGCTCGGGCGCGATCATTCGACCGCTCGCTGTGGCTCGGCCCGGTGACTGGCCTCCTGACCGGCCTGGTGATCACCGCGCCGCACTGGCTGAAAAACTGGCTATGGTACGGCAATCCCATCTACCCCATGGCCTCCGAGCACTTCCGGACTCGGCCCTGGTCGGCCTCGATCGCCGAGCTCTACAAGCTCCGTGGCGCCTCCGGCTGGGCGCCCAAGGGCCCGGCTTCGAGCAAGATCGCGGAGACGTTGGCGGCGGTCGTCACGTTCTCCTTCAAGCCCCATGACTGGCCGAAGTTCCACGGATCGGTGCCGGTGTTCGGCTCGCTCTTCACGCTGAGCATGGTGGCGTTGCCCTTCGCGCGCGGTACCCGACGGCTCTGGGCGCTGGCGATCGCCGCGCACGTCGCCGTCTTCTTCTGGTACTGGACGCAGCACGAAGATCGGTATCTCCAGGCCGTCGTACCGTGGATGGCGGCCGTCACCGCCGCCGTCGTCACGCTGGCATGGCGGACCAGCGTCGCCAGCAGAGTGGCCGTCGGTAGCCTCCTCGTCCTCCAGCTGGTGTGGGGCGCCGACGTCTACTTCTTCCCTGCGCACGCGATGCTGGGCAGGGCGCCAATCAACCTGATGATCGATCTCATGGCCTCTGGCTACAAGCGCCAGTACGATGAGCGGCTCGAGGTGTTCGCGGAAGGAGCATCGATTGGAAAGGGCCTGCCGCCGGGCGCCAAGGTGCTCGTTCACGAGGCCAACAATCCACGCCTCGGGATCGGCGCCGAGGTCGTGACCGACGTCGTCGGGTTCCAGGGCGGGCTGGACTACGGCCGACTCGATGGGCCACAGCAGGTCTTCGCGAAGCTGCACGGGATGGGGGTGACTCACGTCGCCTGGAAGGATCGGACCAGCCGGGGCACCGACAGCTACGCCGGCGATCTCGTCTTTCACGATTTTATCGCGCGCAACACGATCCGATCGAAGCCCCACGGCGGCTGGTCGGTCGCCGAGATCGTCGACGCGCGCGCCGATCCCGGCCTCTCGGATGACGTGCTCTTCCTCGGGTGCCAAACGACGTACGCTTGGGGGCTGTACGCGCGACACGACATGGTCGTCCCCGAGGTCGGATCCCACGCGAAATCGGAGTATCCGAGGCCGCGCTCTCCGATCGCTACCGAGGCCGAGGCCGGTCCGCTCGTCGCGCGCGCGCGCTACGTGGTGTTCGATGCGAAATGCGCGGGTCAGCTACCCGCTGGCGTGCAAGCGAGCTTCACCAACCTAGCTCAGCGCGGGGGCGCGCAGTTCTGGGGGCGCACCCCCGAGAAGCACTCCAGGTGAGCTGGCTGCCCGCGGTCAGCTTCTCATTCACACGGCGAGGGCACGCGCCCTCGCCATCCCGCACGCTTTGCCGTCGGGGCCCCACCACTCTGCGCACCGAAATGGCTAATTTGAGCCAAGTCCAGCTTTGGCACAGGCGGGCAAGATTCTCTGTCGCCTGTATCAGGGTCGATAAGGCGGGACGTAGCCGAGGCGCTTCAGCGTGTGGGCCTTGAAGAAGGCGTCGAGCACCTGCAGCCGCGCCTGCCCGGCCTCACCCAGCTCATCGACGAGGTTCTTGCGCTCTCCGGGGTCCGTTGCGAGATTGTAGATCTCGACCGTCTGCTTGCGGGAATCGCGGATCACCTTGAGCTTGTCCGGGAAAATCAGCGCCTTCTTCAGGCGCCCCTCGGCGAGGATCGGCCGGGTCAGCGGAGCGCTCTGGCCTCGGAGCAAGGGTGCCAGACTCTGCCCCATGTACGTCGCCGGGGTGCTCGCGCCCATGAGATCGAGGACGGTAGGCCCGATATCCATCAGTGATACCGGCGTGCTCACCGCGCGCGACGCCACGCCGGGAGCCTTGATCATCAACGGGACGTGAATGAGCTCCTCGTAGAGGCTCACCGAGTGCTCCGTCGTGCCGTGCTCGCCGAAGGCCTCGCCGTGATCGGCGGAGACGATCACCGTGGTCCGATCCGAGAGGCCTCGGGCCTCGACGGTCTGGAGAACGCGATCAATCTCATGACCGACGAGCCCGATCTGCCGCAGATAGCGTGCGAACGGCTTGCCTTTGCCCTCGCCGTATGGAGAGTGGGTGTCGAGGAAATGCACGAACAGAAACATCGGCCCGTCGCCCTGGCGCTCGAGACGGGCAATGATGGCGTCAGCGATCTCCGTTGCAGAAGGTGATTTGACGCGCGTCGTCTCTGGATCGAGCAAGGTCTCCTCGTTGAAGCCCCGGACGACGCCAAAATCGTTGATGAGCCACAGCTTGCTGGCGAAGGTAACCGTCGGAACACCGATGTTGGCGAGGACCGCCGGAAACCGGAGTGACTGGTCTTGGTGGGCCCAGAGGCCGCCTGTCGCGCGCGTGCTCCAGTACATCTCCGAGAAATATTTCGCCGCGAAGAACGCCGTCAGCGAGTACACCGTCTGTGATCCGGGGGTCCGCGCCTCGGTGAAGTAGACAGACTGCCGCTTGAGCGCCGCCAGCTCGGGAAAAGAAGCGTCGTTCGCGGGGGTGGCGAAGACGTCCGCGCGCAGGGAGTCGGCCAGAAGCACCAGCACAATCCGGTTCATCGGGGGCGGCGCCGGAGCGGAGGGAGGGATTGCCGGTAGAGACACCCTGTCCGAGAGCCAGGGCCTGAACTCGGGAGCGATCTGCGCCGACTGGCTCGCTTCCAGCTCGCTGTGGATGCGCGCGAGGAAAGGCACGCTCACGGCGCCGGGGACGTCATAGAGGCTGAGGACCACTTCAGCATTCGGCCAGACGACGATCGTGTAAGCAGCGACGAGCGCGACGACACCTCTCGCCACAATGGCGGCTCGCCGCCCCGCGCGGGACATGATCGTCAGGGGTACCGGGAGCTCAAGAGTGGCTATCGAAGCCCCGCCGCACACGGCCGCTGCCCAGGCCAGGTAGAAGTGCGCGCCGGGGTAGTCATGGACCAGGATCCATTCATTGACGAGCCCCGCGCCGAGGGCGCTCGCGACGCCGATCCAGCGCAGCCAGAGGCGATCGAGGAGCCTGCCCACCGCAGCTGCGGCGGGGATACCGAGCGCGACGGCGGCGATCAGCAGCGGTAACAGGACGGCGGAGGGGGCGACTTCGTCCTCGCCGCCCAGGCGAGCGGCGAGGTTCCCGAGATCGTCAGCGAGGATGAAATGGCCGACGATCTGCGCCGCGATGGCGACAGCGGCGATGTCGAGGACCGGCCCGCGCAGGAAGGCGCGGAGTCGCGACGCGGATGCACGTGGCTTCGGGCGAAGGCGGCAATAGGCCATGACGGCCGCGGAGGAGAGGAGCCCGAGAGCGAGCATTTGGCCGGCGTCGTCGAGGTGATGCGCCGCGCGAAGGCCGAGCTGGCCCGGCGGTACCCGGATGGTGACCGCGATGGTGACGGCGTTGATCACCCCGAGCGCCGCCCACGCGATGAGCTGTCCATCCGCTGCCCCGACAGTCGAGCGCGGAAGGGAGGACGCGTCCGGAGCCGTCACTGGGGACGTTTTGCTGACAGGGCCATCGGCGGGGATCGTCTACGCGGGACTGGAGCGCCCTCGGTGGGTTGCGGGGAAAAAGCTCGGCACAATATCCATTGACGGGGCGATTTGTCAACGAATCTCCATAGTTCTGTTGCCGACGGGGTGGGCCGAGCTACCTGAGCCGTCGTGAGCTCCTGAAATTTACGCGATGCGCCATCCCGACGCCTCCACGAAACCAGGGCGAAACACGCGCCGCGCTATCTCACGGGGCATGACGGTGGATAGCGGTGATACGGCCTGGCTGCTCGTCTCGTGTGCCCTGGTGCTCTTCATGACGCCCGGGCTGGCCCTGTTCTACGGCGGCATGGTCCGCCGGAAGAACGTGCTGGCGACGCTGATGCACTCGTTCGCGGCGCTGCCGCTCGTGACGATCCAGTGGGTGCTGATCGGATACACGCTCTCCTTCGGGACGAGCCATGGAGGCCTGATCGGAGGGCTCGATTTCATCGGCCTCCGCGGCGTTGCGTTCGAGGCCAAGGGGAGCGTTCCTCACCTGGTGTTCTGTGCCTTCCAGATGATGTTCGCGGTGATCACGCCCGCGCTCATCGCCGGCGCCTTCGCGGAGCGGATGAAGTTTTCGGCTTACGTGGCCTTCGTGCTGCTCTGGTCGACGCTCGTGTACGATCCGGTGGCGCACTGGGTCTGGGCCGAGAAGGGCTGGCTCGCGCAGCGCGGAGCCCTCGATTTCGCGGGTGGAACGGTCGTTCACCTCGCCGCGGGCGCGTCCGCTCTCGTGTGCGCCCTCGTGCTCGGGAAGCGCACCGGGTATCCGCACGAGAGGCACCAGCCGCACAACCTGACGATGACGCTCACCGGCGCAGGTATCCTGTGGTTCGGCTGGTTCGGCTTCAACGCGGGCAGCGCCCTCGGCGCCAACAACGTCGCTGCGCTGGCGCTGGTCGATACCCATGTTGCCGCGGCGGCCGGGGCGGCCTCGTGGATCGCCGTCGAGTGGATTCATCGCGGCAAGCCGACGGCGCTCGGGATCGCCTCGGGCCTCGTGGCGGGTCTCGTCGGGATCACCCCGGCGGCGGGCTTCGTGGCGCCGTGGGCCGCGATCGTGATTGGCGCTCTCGCCGGCGTGGTCTGCTACGGGGCCGTCGTCTCCAAGGAGCGCCTCGGCTACGACGACTCGCTCGACGCCTTCGGCGTGCACGGCGTCGGCGGCATCCTCGGAGCGCTGCTCACGGGCGTCTTCGCGAGCAAGGCCTTCAACAAGGCCGGCGCCGACGGGGCGCTCTATGGCAACGTCGCGCAGCTCGGGACGCAGGCCCTTGGCGTCGCGGCCGTCGGCCTCTACTCGGTCGTGGTGACGTACGTTCTGCTCAAGATCCTCGACAAGGTGATCGGGCTCCGCGTCCCCGTGCCCGACGAGCGAGAAGGCCTCGACTCGACCGAGCACGGTGAAACGGGGTATGCGCTGTAACTAGCGCTTCGCCGGGCGGCGGCGGTCCGCGATCAGCTCCTGGAAGAGGGGAGTCGTCACGTACCGTTCGCCGCCGTCGCAGAGGATCACCACGATCATCCTGTCCTTCATCGACTCTCGCGCGGCGACCGTGAGCGCCGCGCTGAGGGCCGCGCCGGCCGAGATCCCGACGAGGATGCCTTCCTCGGCGGCCAGGCGCCGCGCGCACGCAAACGCATCATCCTCGCCGACGGGGAGCACCTCGTCGATCACGGCGCGGTTCAAGATCTTCGGCACGAACCCGGCGCCGATACCCTGCATCAGGTGAGGTCCGGCGCGGCCGCCGCTCAAGACGGCGGCGTTCTTCGGCTCGACGGCGATCATCTGCACCGAGGGCTTGCGCTCCTTCAAGGCCTCTCCGACGCCGGTGATCGTGCCGCCGGTGCCCACGCCGGCGACCACGCAATCCACCGCTCCGCCGCTGTCTTCCCAGATCTCGACGGCCGTCGTCTCGCGGTGCGCCGCGGGGTTGGCCGGGTTCTCGAACTGCTGGAGCATCACCGCGCCAGGCGTCTCGCTCACCAGCTTGCGGGCGCGCTCCACGGCCTCCACCATCAATGTCCCCGGCGTGAGGACGATCTCCGCGCCATAGGCCTTGAGGAGGGCGACGCGCTCGGCGCTCATCGACTCGGGCATCGTCAAGATCAGGCGATATCCGCGCGCCGCGGCGACCATGGCCAGGGCGATGCCGGTGTTGCCGCTCGTGGGCTCGACCAGCACGGCGCCGGGCTTCAAGAGGCCTTTCTTCTCGGCGTCGACGATCATCGCGAGGCCGATGCGATCCTTGACGCTGCCGCCGGGATTGCGGCTCTCGAGCTTGCCCACGAGCTGCCCGGGGAGCCCGCGAGAGAGCCGGCGGAGGTGGATGAGGGGAGTGCGCCCGATGGCGCCGGAGATGTCTTCGAATATCGCGGTCATGGTGCCTCCGCGCTCACTGCGCCTTCTTGCCCTGGAGGTGCTCTTGAAAGAAGCGGATCGAGTGCCCGAGCATCAGCGCCTGGTTCTCGCGCTTCTGCGCGCCGTGGCCCTCGTCGGCGAAGACATAGAGCTTCGCCGCGAGCTTCTTGGCCTCGAGCGCGCGGTAGATCTGCACCGCCTCGCCCACGGGGACGCGGGGATCGTTCGCGCCCTGCATCAGCAGCATCGGGGCGCGGACGCGGTCGATGTACGTGATGGGAGAGAGCTTGAGCAGCGCCTCCCGGTCCTTGTCGGGATCGCCGTACTCGGAGACCCGCAGCGGCCGGCGGTACGGCGCGGTGTTCTGGAGGAACGTCACGATGTTGCTGAAGCCGACGATCTCCACGCCGGCGTCGTACGCGCCCGCGAACATCGTCATGCCGACGAGGCTCGAATAGCCGCCGTAGCTGCCTCCGTAAATGCCAATCTTCGGCGCCTTGCCGGCGTCGCCCCAGCTCGCGCGGATGTACTTCGAGGCGTCCTCGATGTCGGTGATCACGGCGAGGCGCTTCGGCCCGTCGTCGGCGTGGAGCCACGTTTTGCCGTAGCCGTCGCTGCCGCGGACGTTGGGCTCGACGTAGATGAAGCCGGCCTCGACGAAGGCCTGCGCGCCGGGGTTGAAGCCCGCGGTGGACTGCCCCTCGGGCCCGCCGTGGAAGTCGACGATGACCGGACAGGGCTTGTCGCAGGCGGCGGGCCTGCGGACGAACATCGGTATCTGCGTGCCGTCGCGCGCCGGGAACGACTCCAGCGTTTGCCGGGCGAAGCGCGTGGCGTCGATCTCCGGCGAGCTGCCCGCGTGCCAGGCCACGAGCTTGCGTGTCTTCCAGTCGGTCGAGTAGCTCTGGAGCGGGCCTTTGCCGGTGTCGACGGCGAAGGTGGTGAATTGCCCGTTGCGCGTGGTCGCGCCGATGTAGACGTTGTCGGCGCCGGCGGGGAAGTCGGGGAGCTTGATCTCCTTGTAGGTCTTCGGGTCGAGGCCGTGGACCTTGAAATACCCACCCTCGTTGAGCTGGTAGAGGATCCGCTGCTTTTGCCGGTCGATCGTGAACATCTCCACGTCGTGCTTCACGTCCGGGGTGATCGGGGTGAGCTTCCCGGCCTTCCACGAGTACACGCGGCGGAACTCGCCGAGCTTCGGCGTCTTGACGAGGATCTCGCCCTCGGCGGCGCCGTACACGGCCTGGTAGTCCTCACGCTCGCCCTGGCCGAAGAGGGGAGTCAGCGTCTTCGTGGCCGGCGCGTACTCGAAGTACTCGGCCATGTTGCTGCCGACCTCCTTGCTCAGGAGCAGGCGGCCGTCGCTCTTCCAGTCGTCGACCGACCAGATACCCTCTTTGTCGAAGACGAGCTCGCGCTTCTTGTCGGCGAGATCGTAGCGGTAAATGGCGTACGAATCGTTCTTGATATCGTTGGCGCGGTAATAGAGCGACTTCGAGTCGTCGGTCACGAGCTGGAGCGAGGTCTGCACTCCGGCCTTGTGCTGCACCTCGACGAGGGGGCCTCCGGCCGTGTCCTGGAGGTAGAGCCCCGGGTTCTCTTCGCCCTTGCGATCACGGGAGAGCACGAGATACCGCCCGTCCGGAGTCACCGTCGCGAGCGCCGTCGAGTCCTCTCCTCCCGTCACCTGGACTGGAAAGCGCTGCGGCCCGTCGAGGCGCCAGATCTGGCGGCTGCCGCTGATCGACCACGAGAAGAAGAGCGTCTTGCCGGCCTCGGTCAGGCGGCCCGAGCCGGGCGCGCGGACATCGAGCATCGATTGAATGCGCCGGCTCACGTCGGCGGGGAGCTTGGCCGGCGCGAACTCGGCCAGGATCTCCGGCGAGACGCTGGAGAGGCCATGTCCCGAGTACGGCGTGGCCGGGGGCGCGGCCGCGGCGACGACGGTGGGCGCGGCGGGTGGGCAGCTGGGCGGCGGCGCCGCGATCCGGGGCTGCTCCGGCGTGGCGGCGTTCTTCTCGATCTCGCAGCCCAGACCAGCGAGCGAGCCCAGGAGCGCGAGGACGCCGAGACGATGAGTGGAGCGCATGCGCGCGCTTATATCACGCGGAGCGCGGCGCTCCCGGGCCGATCAGATCGCGTAGTCCTGGACGAAGACCTTGGCGTCGCGGAGGTTCACGAGGACGCGATCGCCTTCGTGGAGGCCGAGCTCGGCGACGCGATCCTTGGTGAGCTCGACGGCGAGCGGCTGCCCATCGGCGAGCCGCAGCTCCATCTTCACCATGAAGCCGACGCGCGAGATCCGCTCGATTTCCGCGGTGGCGACGGCAGGGCGCGAGTCGGCGAGGGGGCTGTCGCCGCCCCCGTCGGTGTCGACGCGGCCGCGCAGCTCGATGTCGTGCGGCCGCACGAACGCGTGGAGTCGCGCGCCGTCGCTCGTGCCGGGCGGCGCGTGGACGGCGAGCGTGCCGAGCGCGGCGCGCCCGCCGAAGGCCTGCCCCTTGAGCAGGTTGATCGATCCGACGAAGCTCGCCACGAACTCGGTCGCGGGGCGATCGTAGATCTCTTCCGGCGTGCCGATCTGCTCGACGCGGCCTTTTTGCAGGACGATCACGCGATCGGCGAGATCGAACGCCTCTTCCTGATCGTGGGTGACGAAGACGCTGGTGATGCCGCGCTCCTTGTGAAGACGGCGGATCCACTCGCGGAGCTCGACGCGGACCTTGGCGTCGAGGGCGCCGAACGGCTCGTCGAGGAGCAGCAGCGAGGGCTTCGGCGCGAGCGCGCGCGCGAGGGCGACGCGCTGCCGCTGCCCGCCGGACAGCTCGGCGGGGAAGCGGTTGCCGAGCGCGTCGAGCTGCACGAGGCCGAGCAGCTCGTCGACGGTGGCGTCGATCTCTTTCTGCGGGCGCTTCCGGATCTCGAGGCCGAAGGCGATGTTCTTGCGCACCGTCATGTGACGGAAGAGCGCGTAGTGCTGGAAGACGAAGCCGACGGCGCGGTCCTGCACCCGCTGGCCATTGGCGTTCACGCCGTCGAGGAGCACGTCGCCGCGATCGGCTTCTTCCAGGCCGGCGATGATGCGAAGCACGGTGCTCTTCCCGCCGCCGCTCGGGCCGAGGAGGGCGACGAGCTCGCCGCGCGGGACCTCGAACGAGACGTTGTCGACGACCTTCGTCGCCCCGAACGACTTCTCGAGGCCACGGACGACGATGCCAAGGGGTGCGGAAGAATCAGTCGAGCTCAACGACGCGGAAGATTACGCAGGATCGGGCTCAGGGCAACCTCTTCGTTGGATTGTCCCATCGGAGAGGTGCGCCAATCACGTTCTCCGTGCGTTTCCTGGGGCGCTCCGGCACCCTGCGCGGTCGATGGCGACCTTCATCGCGACGATGACGTACGAGCTGACTCCGGCGACCGCGCCGGACTCGCGCAAGCTGCTCCGCGCCGAGCTCGTTGGGCGGCGCTGGCAGGACCGCTGCGAGGGCGCGTTGATGCCGGCGAACACCGTGTGGATCAAGCGCGCGGCCGAGCCCGAGCACACCACGGACGACGTCCACGAGGCCTGCGCGCGCGATCTCTTCGCCGCCGTCGCGGCCGTCGCGAAGATGGGGCGCGAGATCGCCGTGGTGCGCGCCTGGGTGCAAGTCAGCGGCGCCGGCACGTACGGCCTCGTGCCGATGCCCAGGGGGTGAACGGGTCCATGGCGCGCCTTGTTTACACACGTAAATCCTCTATCCAGCGCGGCCCATTCGAGTAATGTCCCGCCGCTAAACGGAGGCCCTGATGTTTCGATCGTTCGCCGCGGCGGCAGTTCTCGTGTTCTCTTCGATGGCAGCCATGGGCTGCGGCTCGGGCCTCTCGGCGGACGACGCCGCGATCCGCTGCGACCAGGAGAAGTCCGCGAAGGGCCAGCTCTTCGGCAAGGACACCTACGCCGCGTGCCTGAGCTGCTTCGAGCAGTGCGGCGACACCTGCCAGGCGATCTCCTCGAGCCCGCCCACGTACAGCTGCCCCGACGACAGCAGCTCGTCGACGACCGCGGCGAGCAGCAGCACCGGCATGTGAGCTCCGTCGTTCAGTCCGCTGATGTCGAGTGACACCAGCGGCTGAGCCGTCGGTGAAACGCGCCAGGCTCAGCCCTTCACGCCACCTGCCGTAAGCCCGGCGACGAGGTGTCGCTGGGCCACGTAGAACAGAGCCATCACCGGCACCGAGACCAGGATCGCGCCCGCGGCGAAGAGGTCGTTTCGAGTGTCGTACTGGTTGATGTAGCTCTGCAGCACGATCGGCAGCGTGAACATCTCGGCCTTGCTCAGCAGCGTCGCGGCGAGGATGAACTCGTTGTAGGCGCTCATGAACGCGAAGAGCGCCGTCACGGCGATCGCGGGGCGCGCCGCCGGCAACACGACGCGCAGGAACGCTTCGAAGCGCGTGGCGCCGTCGACCATCGCGGCCTCTTCGAGATCGACGGGGATGGCCTCGAACGCCGCGCGGAGCTGGAAGATCGCGAACGGGACCGACGTCGCCGCGTAGCAGACGACGAGGCCAGTCCGCGAGTCGAGCAGGTGCAGCCGATCGAGCAGCAGGTAGAGCGGGATCAAGCTCGCGACCGTGGGGAACATCTGCGTCGCGAGCAGCGCGCGCACGCCGCGCTCTTTTCCGAGGAACTTGAACCGCGCGAGCGCGTACGCCGTCGGCACGGCGATGATGATGCCGACCGCGGCCGTCGCGATCGAGACGACGAGCGAGTTCACGAGCTGGCGCGCGAAGAGCCAGATCGATCCATCGGGCGTGGCCTTGGTCGTCGACACGACCTCCTGGAAGTGCGCGAGCGTCGCGTCGTGCGGCAGCGGCACCATCTCGGCGACGGGCGGGCGCGAGCCCGAGAACGCGAGCGCGATCACCCACAGGACCGGGTAGAGCGCGAAGATGACGGCGAGGATCAAGACGACGTGCGCGCCGATCGACTCGAGCAACGAAGGCTGATCCGGCTCGCGCGTCACACGACCTCCGCGGGCGACGGCGGGGTCGCGGCGATCTTCTTCGCGCCGCGCGATCGCGTCGTGAGGAAGAGCATCAGGAAGATCAGCACCGCGTACGCGGCCGCATAGCCGTACTGGTTTTCGCGCGTGAAGGCCCAGCGGTAGGCCTCGGAGACGAGGATGTCCGTCGTGCCGTCAGGGTCGCCGCCCGAGACGAGGAAGACGACGTTGAACATGTTGAACGTCCAGATCGCGCCGAGCGTGACGGCCGGGGCGAGCGTCGGTCGGATGATCGGGAGCGTCACCAGGCGGAGCCGCTGCCAGCGCGTGGCGCCGTCGACGCGCGCCGCCTCGAGCACGTCGTCAGGCACGCCCGTGAGCGCGCCCAGCGTCACCACCATCATGAACGGGAAGCCGAGCCAGATGTTGGTCGTGAGGTTGGCGACGAAGGCCGTGGAGAAGCGCGAGAACCAGGCGATGGGCTCGACGCTGGTACCGAAGAGGCGGTTGATGCCGAGGATGAGGCCGGTGATCGCCCCGACCTCGCGGTGGAACATGCCCTTCCACGCGAGGGCGGTGACGTAGCTCGGCACGGCCCACGGGATGATCAGGAGCACGCGGTACGTCGCGCGAAACCGCAGCGTGGGCCGCGAGAGCAGGAGCGCCAGCGCGGCGCCGATCCCGACATGGAACACGATGTTGCACGCCGTCCACAGCAGGGTCACGAGGAGGACGAGGTAGAACGATCCGCTCGCGAGCAGCGGCCCGCCGCGCGCCGTGAGGATGCTGATGAAGTTGGCGAAGCCGACGTAGCGGAGGTTCTCGTCGTTGCCCGCGGTGAGCGAGGTCGTCGCGCCGATCACGAGAGGCACGATCACCAGCAGGCCGACGGCGAGCACCGCGTGGAGCACGTAGCGGTACGACGACCACGACTGCCTGAGCTGCGTGCTCCAGTCTTCTTCGCGCGAGCGCTTGACCCACTGGAACGCGAGCACGAGGCCGATCACGCCGACGGCGAGGAGCGCGGGGACCGGCGACGCGCGCGGCGGCAGCGGGCGGTGCACGTCGTCGAAGCGGTGCTTGCCCTCGGAGAGCGCGACGTCGGCCGTCGCGTTGCGGCGGAGGAACTTGGCGATGGCGCGATCGGCCGGATCCCACACCGCGTGCATCGTCGGCGACGACGACATGGGGATCGCCGTCTTCGCCTGGAGCGCGAAGACCTGCACCGGCGCGTCGCCGGCGCCGATCGTCACGTCGACGCGCGCGCTCGGCGTGGGGCCGAAGCGCGCGCGGATCTGCGCGGCCTCGGCGCTCGCGAGGAGGCGAGCCAGGGCGCGCGCCTCGGCCTTCTCGGCGCCCTTCGGCGAGAGCATCACCGACTCGACCGTGAGCAGCGGACGCATCGGCTGCCCGGTGGCGCGCAGCTTCGGCAGCGGCACAACGCGCCATTTCACCGGAGATTTATCGCCGAGATCCGCCGCGAGCCAGGGGCCGCTCACCGCGTACGCGGCCTGCCCCGATTTGAAGAAGCTGGTGACGAGGGCGCCGTCGGCGTCGTCCGGGATGACGTGACGATCGATGAGGTCGCGCGCGAACGCCAGCGTCTGCTCGGCGGGCGGTCCGAAGAAGCCGTAGCTGTCGTTCGCGTCGAGGAGGGTGCCTCCGAACGAGGAGAAGAGCGCGGCCATGCCGTAGACGTGCTTGACCTCGTAGACCAGCGGATAGGTGCCTGGCGGGAGCTTGCCAATCAGGCCCGCCAGGTCTTCGAGGGTGTCGGGAGCCTCTTTGGCGAGGTCGGTGTTGATGTAGAGCGCCAGGCACTTCTGCGAGAGCGGGACGGCCCACGGGACGCCGTCGAGCGTCACCGCGGCGAGCGCCGGAGCCGAGAAAACGCCTGGTTCCAGCGCGTCGCCGGCCGGGCCGACGATCTTGCGCGCGCGGAGCTCGCCGAGGCGCTCGTGCGAGTCGATGTAGACGTCCGGCCCTTCGCCGACCGGGATCGCCGCGGCGAGCTTGGTCAGGTAGGCATCGTACGGGACAGCGAGCGTCTCGACGGGGGAGCCCTTCCAGCTCGCGAGGATGGCTTCGAGGGCCTTCTCCTCGTCGCCCCGGTAACCGTGCCAGAGGCGGATCGGCGCGGCGAACGCCGGCGATCCGAGCAGCATGAGAAGCGTCAGCAGCAGCGTCGCGAAAAGAGCGCTCTTGGCTTTCATGGCGCGCGGAGGGAGACGCCGGTTTGCTTGTCGAAGAGGTGCATCTCGGCGAAGGAGATCTCGAGGCGATCGTTCTTCTTCACGGGGGTGCTGGCCTCGACGCGGGCCACGAAGGGCGATCCGGCGATGGTGCCATGAGCGTACGATTCGGCGCCGAGCGCCTCGACGATCGAGACCTGAAACGGCGCTCCGCCGGGGGTGACGTGGATGTCGTGCGGGCGAACTCCCACGCTGACTTCGCGCCCCGCGGTGAGCTCGCCGGCGAATCGATCGGGATGGACCGGCATGGTGAATCCATCCTTCGCGACGGCCTGGAAACCCTCGTCCTTGCGCTCCAGGTGCGCGTCGAAGAAGTTCATCGCCGGGCTGCCGAGGAAGCCGGCGACGAAGCGCGTGGCCGGTCGCGAGAAGATCTCGAGCGGTGGGCCGGACTGCTCGACGACGCCCTTGTTGAGGACGAAGAGCACGTCGGCCAGCGTCATCGCTTCCACCTGATCGTGAGTGACATACACGCTGGTGGTGCCGAGTCGGTCGTGGAGCTTCCTGATCTCCACGCGGACCTCGGCTCGGAGGGCCGCGTCGAGGTTCGACAGGGGCTCGTCGAAGAGGAAGAGCGAGGAGCGGCGCACGATGGCGCGCCCCATGGCGACGCGCTGCCTCTGGCCGCCGGAGAGCGCGCGAGGGAGCCTGTCGAGCAAGGCGTCGAGCCCGAGCATCTTCGAGGCCTCGGCGACGGCCTTGGCGATATCGGCCGCAGGCGTCTTGCGGAGCTTGAGGCCGAACGCCAGGTTCTCGCGCACCGTGAGGTGGGGATAGAGGGCGTACGACTGGAACACCATCGAGATGTCGCGATCGCGCGGCTCGAGCCTCGTGACGTCGCGCGAGCCGAAATGGATGGTGCCCTGATCGGCGATCTCGAGGCCGGCGAGGAGCCGGAGGAGCGTGGATTTGCCGCAGCCGCTCGGCCCGACGAGCACCGCGAAGGCGCCCTCGGGGATGGAGAGGCTGACGCCCTTCAGGACCTCGGTCTGACCGAATCGCTTGAGGAGCTTCGCTACGGTGACAGAGGCCATATCGGCTAGTTCCGCCCGCCAAAAATCCTGGCAGACTTTTGAGCCGCTGCGCGGCCGCTTCGCGCGTGCGAAACGAGCGCTGTTTCGATGGGGCTACGCCCCATGCCCCGCGCCCGCTGCGCGTCCGCGCCAGTGCGGACCGTACTTCGTCCGGTCCGCACTAGTTGCCCCCGACCTGGCCTTCGGGGACGAGCACCGCGCCGCTGAGCGCAGCGAGCTTGATCGTGAGGCCGCCGTCGGCCGCGACAGTGTATTTGGTGTTGGTGAGCACGTCGACGAGGACCGTGCCCGGGGCCACGGCGACCTTCATCGGCATGCCGTTGAACGAAGGAGAGCTATCGTGGTTGGGGTTCGAGTTGATCACCACCACCGAGTAGGCTCCTCCGGCGTCACCGCGCTCGAAGGCGAACATGCCGGCGTCGGGCTCGTCGCCGGAGCGCGTCGTCGCCCAGACCACCTTCTGCGCCCCGCGGCGGAGCGAGCCGTACTTCTTCCGCATCGCCGTGAGCTTCTGGATCCACTGGAACGTGGCGCCGTCGGTCCTGTAGCTCGTCTCCCAGAGGTCTTCGCGGTTGGCGGGATCGTTACCGCCCTTGAGGTCTTGCTCCGTACCGTAATACACGCACGGAATGCCGTTCTCGGTGAAGATGAAAAGCAGAGCGTTGTGGAGCGCCGTCGTGCCTTTGCCGCTGTAGAGGAAGCGCGGCACGTCGTGGTTGTCGAGGAAGTTCACCAGCGTCTCTTGCGGGGAGACGCCGGTGCCGCCCTTCTGCGGCTCGGTGCCGTAGTTGACGGGGCGCTGCCCCCAGAGATCGGCGATGCCCTGGGTGCCTTGCGCGAGCTGGAAGACGTCGCGGATCGCCGTGAAATACTGGGGAAAGTAGAACACGCCGTCGAGCTGATCGCCGGTGATGTTCACCCCGTCGGTGACACAGGCGTTCTCGGCCTTGAGCTCGACGTCGGTGGGAACGTCGTTCTTGGTGAACGTGCCACAGAGCTGGTCGCGGCCGTCGAAGGCCTCGCCGAACATGAAGAAGTTGTCCTTGTGCTGGGCGTGGAGCCTCTGGCGGACCTTCTGGCTGAAGTAGCGCCAGAACTCGCGCTCCACGTGCTTCACCGTGTCGATGCGGAAGCCGTCGAGATCCGTCAATTCCACCCAGCGAGCGTAGGAGTCGACCATGGCCTGCTTGACGTCGCACCGGGTGGTGTTCACGTCCTTGAGGCCGCCGGGGAAGTCTCCGTGGACGAGCTGATCGGGATCGTCGAAGTTGAAGGTGCGGCCCTTGCGGTTGTAGGCGTTCTGGTGCTGGAAGACCTCGGGCATGGGCGGGATGTGGTTGCTCGCCGGATCGTAGGAGAAGATCACCGGCGCAGGCCCGGATTCCCCGAGCGATGTGCGGGCCTGGACGCCGCGAGGATCGAAGTCGGGATCGTACTCGTTGACGTGGGTGACGCTCGACGTGGTGCCGCTCCCGGCGACGTTCTCGTCGGGCTGGCCGTTCTCGTTGATGTCGTAATAGAAGATCTGACCCATGTGATTCGTGACGATGTCGAGAATCACCTTGATGTTCTTCTTGTGGGCGGCGTCGACCATGTGGCGCAGCGCCGGCAGATCCCCGAAATGCGGGTTCGGCTGCGTCAGATCCTGGGCCCAGTAGCCGTGGTAGCCGTCGAATCCAGCGTCGGTGTCGACGTTCTTCACGACCGGGGAAATCCAGAGCGTGGTGACGCCGAGCGACTCGATGTAATCGAGGTGGTCTTCAACGCCCTTCCAGTCGCCGCCGTGCCACTTGCCCGGAGCGGCGGTGTTGACGCGGTAGTTGTTGCCCGGATCGCCGTCGGCGAAGCGGTCGACGAGGAGCTGATAGATGACCTCGTCGCGCCAGTCCTTGACGTTGGTCTGGAGCGTGAGATCGCCCTCCAGGCCGTCGTCGAACTTCATGCAGGCGGGGCCCGCGGCGACGGAGAGGCAGAGGGCGGCGCCGAGCGCGAGCTTGTGGTGAATACGGCTCATCATGTCGATCTCCTTCAGCCGCCGTAGCTCGACGAGTTGAACCACCACTCGGCGCCGAGGCCGAAGAAATGCTCGGTCTTCCGCAGCGAGAACACGTCGTCGACCGGGTAGAGGTTCATGGCGCCCTGGTTGCGCGCGGTGAGCGCGTAGATGAGGCGAAACTGCGGGCGGCTGTAGTCGCCGCGCCCCGCGGGCGAGAGGAAAGGCATGACGCCGAAGCGCCAGAGCGACGCCGAGAAGGGCCCTGTCGTGGAGGCGGGCTGTCCGGCGGCCGCGTCGGCCTGGGTGACGACGCCCCGCTGCTGAGCCTGGAACGAGCCCTCGAGGGCGAGCCCGGCGCTCTCGCCGAAGAACACGTGAGGCCGCAGGGCAAAGATGCCTTCGTCGACGTCGCCGAAGTCGAGCCCGGTGCTGGCGTTGCGGAAGGAGCGGAAATACCCGCCCGCCATCAGGCCAAAAGGCCCCTTCTCCCAGTTTCCGCCGAGGGCGAGGACCAGCTCGTGGGCGCCCGAGGCCGTCTGATCGAGGCCGAGCTGATTGGGTGTCGCGAAGTCGCCGTAGGCCGCGAGTCCGGCGGCGTAGCGGACGAAGAGGTTGACGTGCCCGTCGCGATCACCGGTGAAGGCGCCGAGCTGCGCGCCGACGACGAAGCCGGTGTTGGCCTCCAGGCGCTCGAACACGCGCGGCTGCGTCTCGCGCTGGCCGGCGGAGAGCTGGTGGGCCTCGGCGTACACCACGGCCTTGATGCCCGCGCCGTCGCCGATGGGGATGATGTGGCTGACCTTGGCGCTGCCGATGAAGCGCTGTCGGTCGAGCACGTTGATGCCGATCGCGCCGATCTGGTTGAGCGGGTTGGGGCGCTCGACCTGCTGCAGATAAAAGGGCGTGTTGGGCTCGTTGAACCCCATCTGCAGCGCAGCGTAGGTGTTCTTGGAGAAGTCGTAGCGCGTGCCCGCGCCCATGGTGTTGAGGTTGTCGAGCGGCCAGAAATCCAGGAGATAGATGTCGTCGCCGCGGTACATGCGCGAGCCGGCCCACACCGAGAGGCCTTTGACGCCGAGATCGCGCTCCTCGATGTAGAGGTTGCGGATGGCCATCTTGACGTCGAAATTGCCCGTGTAGTGGAAGATGGGGTTGGCGACGGCGAGGGTGGCGACGAGGCGCGTGGTGCTGTCGGTCTTCTTCCAGTAATCGTCGCGGCGTAGCTCGAGCTCGACGTAGTTGGACTCGTCGAGGCGTGAGCCGTGAGCGACGATGTCCGCGTCGCGGCCCGGGGCGCCCTTGAAGTCGGTCCCGGCGATCATCCGGCCGTACGATCCGAAGGCGAAACCGCTCTGCGGCGGCGGCGGAGCTGTGACGGGGAGAGGCGGTTTGACCTCCGGCTCGGGGGCCGTTCGCGGCGCCTCGACCTTCGGTGCCTCGACCGCGGGGGGCGGCGCGACCTTCGGTATTTCGACGGGAATCGCCGGTTTTTCAGGGGGCGGCGCGTCGGTCGCGCCGTCGGGCGGCGTCGGCGCGGGGGCCGGCTGCGCGTGAGCGGCGGTCGCGCTCAACCCGACGAGCACGCCGAGCACCGCCGCGACGCCTGCGCGACGGGAGGCTCTTCGATCGATCTGCACCGACATCTCTGCTTCGCGCCTCCGGCGGCTCTGCGCTCGCACGCCCGAACGCTACACCAATCCCGGGCGACTTCGCCAGAAGCCCGCGGCCGTAGCCGCACCGGCCGCTTGCGTGTAGAAGATCGAGGGATGTTGCCGCGATCGTTCTTCGCGATGGGCCGCGCGAGCGTCGGCCCCCGGGTCCTGTCTCTGGCTCTGATCACCGCGGGCGCCGCCACTTCCACGATCGCTCCGACGAGCTGCGCGGCGGGCAACGAGCTCGGCACCGGCGGCACGACGAGCGCCGAAGAGTCGTCGGCGAGCGTGACCTCGGGAGCGGCCTCGACGACGGGCGTGGGCGGCGATCCCGGCTCGTCGACGAGCGCCACGACGAGCAGCGCGGGCAGCGGCGGCGCCGGCGGCTCCAGCGGCGCGGGATCGACCACGGCGTCGAGCAGCACCGCGGCGTCGAGCAGCGCGGCGTCGAGCGGTGGATCGGGATCGGGATCGGGCTCGAGCAGCAGCAGCTCCGGATCGGGCGGCGCGCCTCCGACTGGCACTGTCCTCCTGCTCGCGGGCGGCGGCCCCAAGGTGCTCGCGGCCGAGTTTCACCCCGGCGCCGCGTGGTCGACGACCCAGCTCTCGTCCACGACCGACAAGGCCCCTGGGATCGCGATCACCGGCGCAAACACGGCGGTTGGCGTCATCCGCAATACCACCTTCGGCAACGAGGTCGCGTACACGACCTGGGCCCCGGGCAGCTTCCAGGCCTTCACCTCGATCGCCAACGCGGTGACGACGCAGGCCGCGCCGGCGATCGTGGCCTCGGGCGCGCGCGCTGACGTGGTGTTTCTCGGCGACAACAACAAGCACTATTATGCGGCTCACGTCGCGACGTGGAGCCCCACCGCCGAGGCCGTCGCCGTCGGGATGGTCCAGAGCTCGGGCCCGACGCCGGCTGGCGTTACCGCGATCGGGAGCGACACCATCGTCGCGTTCGCCGGCGACAACGGCGAGCTCTACGATCAGACGCGCACCGGCGGCGGGTGGCTCGCTGCGAACGCGCACAACCTCGGCAACGTCGTCACGCTCTCGCCCGCGCTCATCGCGCCGACGACGGGTCCGGCGCTGATGATCGTCTATGTGCGGAACACCGACTCGAAGATGCTCTTCACGACACGGACCGGCAACGTGTGGACGGCGCCCACGCCCATCGACGCCAGCTCGTTCACCGCCGACCCCGTGGCTCTCGTCGCGCTCCCGGGCGGCGAGGCGATCCTCGCGTTTCGCGGCCTGAATCAGGCCATTTACTCCTCTCGCTACAACCCCGCCGGCGCGCCGCTGTGGTCGCCGCCGCAGCCGCTCGCGACACCCAACGTGACGACGCCATCGCGCCCCGCGCTCGCCGCGGGGGTGGGCGGCGTCGACGCCGAGATCGCCTTCGTGAACGCCGTCGACAGCAAGGCCTATCACGCGCGCTTGACGGGCATGACGTGGAGCGCGCCCGCGCTCGTCGGCGGCACGTTGCTGACCACGATCTCGCTCGCCAGCGCGCCCTGAGCGGCTAGCGCACGCCGCGCTTCTTCAGCTTCTCGTACAGCGTCCTGAGGCCGATCCCGAGGTAGTCCGCGGCCTGCCGGCGGTTGCCGTCGAACTTCTGCAGCGCGCGCTCGATGGCGTCGTTCTCCGCTTCATCCATCGTCGGCGCGCTGCGCCCCGCCGCTTCGGTGGTCGGCGCGCTCGTCATCAGCACCAGATCGTCGGCGGTGATGCGCGCGCCGTCGGCGAGGATCGCCGCGCGCTCCAGCGCGTTGCCGAGCTCGCGCACGTTGCCAGGAAAGGAGGCAGCGGTGATCGCGCGGCGCGCGCTCTCGTCGAGGACGAGCTCGGATCGCCCGAGCGCGCGGGCGATCCGCGCCAGCAGCGCGTCGGCGAGCGCGGGGATGTCCTCGCGTCGCTCGCGCAGCGGCGGCATGCGGATCGGGAACACGGCGAGGCGATGGTAGAGATCTTCGCGGAAGCGCCCGGCCCGCTGCTCATCGAGTAAATCGCGGTTGGTGGCCGCGATCCAGCGCACGTCGGCGTCGATCGTCGCGCTGCCGCCGACGCGCTCGAAGCGGCGCTCCTGGATCACGCGGAGCAGCTTCGCCTGCAGCTCGAGCTTGAGCTCGCCCACCTCGTCGAGGAAGAACGTGCCGCCCTCGCACAGCTCGATCTTGCCGCGCTGCCGCGTCGTCGCGCCGGTGAACGCGCCGCGCTCATGGCCGAAGAGCTCGCTCTCGACGAGGTGCTCCGACATCGCGGCGCAGTTGATCGCCACGAACGGGCGCGCGGCGCGGGCGCTCTGCCGGTGGATCTCGCGCGCGGCGACCTCCTTGCCCGTCCCGCTCTCGCCGAGGAGCAGCACCGTCGCGCTCGTCGCCGCGACCTTGCGCAGCGCCGTCTCCACCGCGACCATCGCGGGCGCGCCCCAGGAGAGACGCGGCGCGGGCTCCTCGCGCGAGCGCTCCGCCTGATCGCGCAGGCCGCGTCGCGCGATCGCGCGCTCGACGATCCGCCGCAACGCCGCGGGGCTCTCGAGCGGTTTTTCGAGGTAATCGAAGGCGCCGAGCTTCATCGCTTCGACCGCGCCCGCGACGTTGCCGTGCGCCGTGAGGACGATGATCTCCAGCTCCGGCTGCTCGCCGCGCAGGCGTCGCAGAAGCTCCATCCCGCCCTGCTTCGGCATCTTCAGATCGGTCACGACGACCTGAAAGTTGCGCGCGACGAGCCGCCGCAGCGCGGCCTCGCCGTCGGCGGCCTGCTCCACGTCGTGCCCCGACGACTCCAGCGCCTCGGCGAGGAAGCCGCGGACGTCGTCGTCGTCGTCGACCACCAGGATGCGCGCCATCGCTTCGTTTTACCTGGTTTCGCGATCGCGATCACGCCTCACGTCGGCGGCGGCGACGCGGCGAGGGCGCTCCCGTACGCCGCGCAGATCCTCTGCACCTCGACCGCGTCCACCGCGATCTCGCCCGCTGGACGGCGCTTTACTTCGGGATCTCGATCTCCAGCACCGCCCCGCCGCCCTGCCGGTTGCTCGCCGTGATCGTCCCTCCGTGCAGCTCCACCACGCGCCTCGCGACGGTGAGGCCGAGCCCGACGCCGCGGGTCTTCGTGGTGTGAAACGGCTCGAAAATCCGCTCCGTTTCGCCGGCGGGGATCCCCGCGCCGCGGTCGCTCACGGTGAAGATCAGGCGATCGTGATCGACGCGCACTGCCGCCGTGACCTCGCCGGGAGAGGCCTGCTCCGCGTTGCGCAGGAGGTTCTCCAGCACCTGACGCAGGCGCACGGCGTCGAGCGACCACGACGCCGGCGCGGCGTCGAGATCGAGCGCGGCGCGCGGGGACGCGTCGTCGGCGGCCACGCGGAGCAGCTCGGCGGGATCGAGCGGCGCGCGCTCGAGGCCGCCGCTGCGCGCGAAATCGAGGAGGTTGTCGACGAGCCCTTGCAGGCGCAGCGCCGAGCTGATGACGCGATCGGCCTGCGCCCGCGGGCGCGTCCCCTCGTCGAGGCCCTCCACGAGCAGCTGCGCGTTGCCCTTCAGCGCGGCGAGCGGGTTCTTGATCTCGTGCGCGAGCACGGCCGACATCGTGCCGAGCGCGGCGAGCCGTTCGCTCTGCGCGAGGCGCTTGATCAGATCGTCGGCGCGCCGCGCGCGTCGCGCGAAGATCGCCGCGGCACCCACGAGCAACACCGCCGCGAGGGTGCTGGCGAACAGCGTCCGCGTCGCGCGCGTTCGCAGCTCGCCGGCGAGGCTCGGCTCGAACTCCAGGACCATGCGCGGCGGCCCGGATCCCGGCGGCGGAGGTGGCCTCCAGTCGTCGTCGAACGACGGTGGTGGAGGCGGCGGCGCGCCGGAGACGCTCACGCGCATGCGATCGCCGAGGCGACGAAACTCGCGCCCGGGGCCGAGCTCCGCGTCCGCGAGCGGGACGGGCGAGAGCTCGCCCGCCGACGCGATCACGCGACCCGAAGGATCGAGCAGCGCGACGGCGCGAAGCCCATCGCCGGCGTGATCGGTGATCAGTGACGCCAGCGACGCGCGGGACGGCCGCTCGCCGCGGTGCGGCCCCTCGACGCGCACGATCTCGAGCAGGCGCTCGGCCTGCCCCTGGCTCACCGTCTCGGCGAGCGCCTCGGCGCCGCGGTACGTCGTCCACGCCGTGGCGACGAGCCCAAGGCCGAGCAGCGCGGCCGTGATGAAGAGCCCTCGCCGGGCGAGCCGGCTCGACACGGTGGGGGCGCGCGACATCGGCCCATCGAGCGTAGCCGAAGGCTTCACCCGTCGGTGAGCGACCACAGCGTCACCTTCGCCTCGGCGTGCAGCGCCAGGTTCTCGAGCACCGTCCCGGCGAGCTCCGCCTCGGTCGCGGTCGCGAGATCGATCCCGTCGAAGAGCGTTCCGAGGCTTCGTTTCACGGCGATCTGCGCGATCCTCGCCTCGCCGTCGTCCGGCGTGGAGGCCTGGAGATCGACGAGGTAGCCCTGCGGCCACCACGTCGTCACCGCGAGATCGTGGCGCGCGCCGTCGCGCTCCCACGTCCCCGCGAGCACCAGGCTCAGCCCCTGCAGATCGATCCCGTCCGGCGAATCGAGGCGCGGATCACCGCGCCCCGCGAGCCAGTGAATTCGGCAATAGCCCGCCGCCGCGAACGCCGCCGACCAGGGCCCGTGCGGCTCGAGGTTTCCCGTGAGGTCCTCGGCGTGCTGGAGATCGATCGTCGACGCGTTGCCGTCCTCGTGCGCGTACGCGGACCGCACGCCGAAGACGCCCCCGAGCGCGCCCCCGGCTCCGCCCTGTCCCGCGGTGTCGCAGAGGCCGAGGCTCACGCTGTAGTCCACGAGCCAGCCCGAGGTGACGTGGACGCGATACCCACGATCGGTGTCCACCGACCAGCCGACCTCGTCGTTGCGAGTGACCCTCTCCGTATCCCAGGTGAGCGTCCACGTCGCCCCGCGGATCAGCGCGCCCGCGGCGCTGGATCCCCCCGATCCCCCGGATCCCCCGGAGCCGAGGGATCCCGTGGATCCGCTCGATCCCGGCGCGCCGCGCTCGCCCGCGCAGCTCGGCGTGAGCAGCAGAGCGAGGGCAAAGGCGATCAACGTGGCGGCCCATCGGCCCTTCACGGCGCGCACACGCCGTTCTGGCACGTCAGCGTCTGGCCGCCCATTCCGGCCGGGCAATCGGCGTTCTTGGTGCACGTCGGGATGCAGAGCTTGCCCATCGGCGTCGTCCCACAGGTGCAGCCGACCGAGCCGGGCGGACAGGCTCCCACGCAGTCGGCCTCTGCCGTGCAGGTCTTGGGGCCCATGGTCCCCGTACCGCTGCTGGCGCCGCTGCCGGTCCCCATCATCATCCCGCCCGCGCCCGTGGGCGTGCCGCGGTAACAACCGATGAGGTACGGGAACCCCGACGTCGCGTGATAATGATAGTCACCCTTCGGCCCCGCGTGGCCGTTGCAGGCGTCGAGGTAGGTCGCGTCGCTCGCGTGCGCCTTCCAGGTGTATGCCTTCCAGACGTACGTCTTCGGATCACCCGTCTTCTCGTACCCGCTTTGCATCACCACGACCTTGGAGCAGGCGGCGTCCTCGCACTCCTGCGCTCCGTAGATCGGGAATCCATCCAGCGCCCAGGCGATGATCGGTGAGGCCTCGGTGGTGGGTGGATCGGCGTCCATCCACGGCTTGGCCACGAGGCCGCTCGCGATCAGGCATTTCACCGAGAGCGAGTGATAATGGTACTCGTTCGCGGTGTGCCCGAAGCACGGATCCATGAGCCCGTTGTAGACCGGATCGCCATAGGCCTCGTCGGCGGGCTGCGCCGCCTCGTTGGGCCCGTTGAACGGCATCCCGTTGACCGCGAAGCCCGCCACGCCGAGCAGCGGCACCTCGGTGGTCGCGGCCGCCTTCGCCGGGTAACGCGGGATTTCCCAGTGATCCGTCTGCTCTTTCAGCGCGTTGGGCGTGGTCTGAACGAAGGTGTAGGTCGGCATTCCATTGCTCTCGACGACGAAGGCCGTGTCGGTGCAGCTCGAAGTGAGCGTGGGCTTGGCGTAGCCGTCGCCCGCGCCGGGGGCCTTCGAGACATCGAGCATCGTCGCGGCCTGCGCGCAGCTCGCCGCCCCGCCGGCGCCGGTCGCCGTCGACGATCCGCCGGTCCCTGTCGCCGCGGTGACATCGGTGGACGTCGACGATCCGCCTCCCGACCCGGTGGCGTCGGTCGAGGAGCAGCCAATCGCACCGGCGAGGACGAGGATCGGAGTGAGCGCGAGCGCGGAGGGGCGGGGGAAGGGCATCGAGGTCTCCAGGGTGGTGGCGAGAGCGCCGTTTTGCACCCTGAGCAGCGTTCGTGCCGCGCTTCGTTCTCCAGTCATTTTGCTATTATTTGCCGGCTCACTGCGCGCCGCACTGCGGATGTCGCAGCTTCGAAGTGCGAAATCTGCAGGCCCCAACGTTCCCCTGCGGTCATTGATCAAGCCCGCTTGGATGAAGCGCCACGAAGCTGAGCCTGCAACGCAGGAGGTACCCGACATCGAGAATGCCGCCAGCGTCGCTCTTCCTTAAGATTCATCGGTTGCCGTCCTTTTACTGAGCACGCGTTTACGTAGCAGCACGTCTACTCCACCCAGTTTCCCTCTGCAACGTAGAGGTCGACGTCAATAGATGCTCCCAAGCAACCGAGTTTCTCGACTACTGACGATGGAAAATGAATCGAAGGCACGTCCGAAGAGTAAACGGCGCATGCGAGTTGCACCTGGTCACACCCTAGCGCGCGAATTTTTTTAGCGATAGGATCTAAACGACACAACAGGACATACACCTGTTCTTCGAGGGACATCTCGCTAGGTTGGTCAGACTCGTGTTTCGCCCTTATGCGGCCATCTCACGCTCGGGTTCGACGCGTAGCGCCGACCGCCGGGCGGGTTTCTGCAAGTGCTTGATATCATTGCTCGGATCAAGAATGTCGAAGCCGACCATCGCGCGCTGGGCGG
>JANYGI010000193.1 GCA_025362495.1 Byssovorax sp.
TACGGGGCGTACCCGCGAATGCACGAGTATGCCTTCTCCTACGGCGAGCTCGGTCTCTATCAAGTCAAGCAGGTGGAAGACACCCTCTCTGCCTGGACGTTCGCCTCGTATACCATGCCCGGCACGCCCGGCAGCACGGCCAGCGGCGACGCCACCATCCTCGACGTCGCCCAGAATCGCCTGCCGATCGTGCTGCTCCTCGGCGCGCCCGGCCACCGCGCGCTCTTCGCCGTCCACCCCTTCGGCGACTACCGGAAGAGCTATACCCTCACCGTCGACGTCGACGGCACGCCGACTCCACTGACGATCTCGGGCAAATGGCCCTCGCTGGTGAAGCTGCCCTGATCGATCGTGAGCGTGACGGAATCGCGTGGGCTGGACGCACGCCCTCCTTGCGAAGTCGTGCAGGCTCTAGCTATCCTTCGCGGATGAAGCATCACCTCGGCCGCGCGTTACCGCTTGTTCTCCCGCTCTTGACCGTGATTGCCGCCGCCTGCTCTTCCGGCTCGGGCACGCCCACCGGCAGCGGCGGCGGCACGGGGCAAACGACGGGAACGGGCGAAACGACGTCCGCGACGGGGACCGGCGGGGCCGCGAGCACCAGCGGCAGCACCGGCGCCGCGGGCACGGGCGGCGCCGACATCACCTGCAAGGGTGGAGATCACTCGAATCCGAACGCCCCGAAGCTCCTGATCGGCACCGTGAGCGTCAACATCGTCGACCTCGCGGACAAGCCCGCGCCGACGGACTTCTCGGTCCAAGTCTGCGGGACCAACCTGTGTTTCTACGGTAAGTCCTCGACCGCCGGGAATTTCTCGGTGACCGGGTCGACGACCGAGCTCGATCAGCCTGTCTTCAAGTTCGGAGACGCCCGCAACTTCGCCAAGCTCGGTATCCCCTTCACGCCGGCATCGCTCGACGCCATGGGCAACAAGGCCTTTGGCAAGCTCACCACCGCGGCGCTGCCGGCCGACGGGGTGACGATGGCGGCCGGAAAGTCCGCCACCTCGGGCGAAGTGACCATCGCCGTTCCGGCCGGCGGGGCGATCGTCCTCGACGAGCTGGTTTACCCGGAGGTGGTCGATCAGCAATTCCGCGCCGTGACCATCCCTGTCGCCAAGGCGACCGAGGTCCTCGCCGACGCGCCCGCTGGCATCGAGCAGCTCTACGGGGTCGGCCCGCTCGAGACGGTGTTCTGCCCTCCGGCCACGGTGACCGTGCCCAACGCCGATGCGGTGAAGTGGCCCGCTGGCACCGATGTCGAATTCTGGATTCTGGGCCTCGACGGCGCCTCGGAGGAGTGGGCGCCTTACGGAGGGTGGTTGAAGGTCAGCGACGGTAAAGTCAGCGCCGATGGCAAGACCATCTCCACGACGGCGGGGCTCCCGCTGCTCAGCACGTTTGGCGTCCGCAAGAAGCCTTGAGCCCTCCGCGCCGCGAGGCTGACGACAGGCGATGATCACGCTGGACCCGCGCGAATTTCGCCTGAAATCCAGGCGATTCGAGATCGTTCGGGTCCTCGGTCAGGGCGGCATGGGCGTCGTCTACGAGGCCCGCGATCGCGAGCGCGACGCGACCGTGGCTCTGAAGATGCTGCGCTCGATCGGCTCGCAGGCGAAGGTCCGGCTCAAGAAAGAGTTCCGCGCGCTCCAGGGCATTCATCACCCGAACCTCGTCAGCCTGGGCGAGCTGCTCGAGGAGGACGGCGAGCTGTTCTTCACGATGGAGCTCGTCGTCGGGGAAGACTTCATCGAGCACGTGCGGCCACCGTCGTCGCGGCGCGCCCCGCTCCCGCTGCCGGTGGCGGCGGTCGATCTCGAGACGCGGGAGGCCGGCGCGCGCGATCCAGCGACGTCGGCGACGGCGACGGCGACGTGGCACTGGCTCGAGCGGCGCGGCGAGCGCTTCGACGAGGTCCGGCTGCGGGCCGCGCTGCTCGAGCTCGCGCGCGGGATCGAGGCGCTCCACGCGGCGGGGAAGATCCACCGCGACATCAAGCCCTCCAACGTGCTGGTGACGGCCGGTGGGCGCGTGGTGATCCTCGACTTCGGCGTGGTCCTCGACGCGGCCCGGGGCGAGCGCGACGGCGCTGTCGTCGGCACTGCGCACTTCATGGCGCCCGAGCAGGCGGCGGGCGGCGACGTCGGTCCCGCGGCTGACTGGTACAGCCTCGGCGCGATCCTGTACCTCGCGCTGACGGGGTTCTTCCCGTTCCAGCTCGCGCCCGAGGTGGCCCTCGATTTCAAGCAAGCGGTGGAGCCGACGCGGCCCGGCCTCGTCGCAGCAGAGGCCATTCCTCCCGATCTCGAGGCCCTCTGCGTCGACCTGCTCCGGCTCGATCCCGCGGCGCGACCCGCGGGGGCCGAGGTGCGAAGACGCCTCGAAGCGGCGCGCATTTCGAACGATCCGGCGCCGTCGTCGCGGGCGCCTCGCTTCGTCGGGCGCGGCGGCGAGCTCGCGCAGCTCCACGACGCGTACGCCGCAGCGTGCGCCGGCGCCGCGGTGTCGATCGTCGTCGAGGGCGAGTCGGGGATGGGCAAGAGCGCGCTCGTGCGGCGCTTCCTCGCGTCGATCGAGGACGAGGCGCTGGTGCTCGCGGGGCGCTGCTACGCCCGCGAGAGCGTGCCGTACAAGGGCGTCGACGAGATCGGCGAGGCGCTCGGTCGCTGGCTCGCCGGCCTCGCGCCGGAGCGCGCCGCGGCGCTGCTCCCGCCCGACGCGGCGATGCTCGGCGATCTCTTCCCGGCGCTGCGCCTCGCGACGCCGCGCGGTCGGTCGTCGCGGCCGAGCGTGCCGACGTCGTCGAGCCGCGCCCGCGACGCCACGGATCCGCTCCGCGCGCGGGCGCTGGTGTTCGCTTCGCTGCGCGAGATGCTGACGCGGATCGCGCGCGAGCAGCCGCTGGTGGTGGTGATCGACGATCTGCAGTGGGCCGACGCCGACGGCCTCGCGCTGCTCGAGGCGATCCTGCGCCCGCCCGAGGCGCCGCCGCTGCTCTTCGTGGCGACGCGCCGCCGCGATCCCGACGCGCGCGCCGGGGCCGGGGAGCCGCTCTCGGGCGCGCTCCGGAAGATCACCATCGGCCGGCTTTCGCAGGGCGAAGCGCGCGAGCTGACGAGCTTGCTCCTCGGCGCCGCGGCGAGCCCGGCGAGCCCCGATCGCGTCGACGTCGACGCCATCGCCGAGGAGGGCGGAGGTCACCCGCTGTTCCTCGACGCGCTGGTGCGCCACCGCCTCTCGCAGTCCGGTGACACGGGCCGGGTGCGCCTCGACGACGCGCTGCGCGCGCGCATCGGGCGCCTCGATCCGCCGGCGCGCCGCCTGATCGAGGTCGTGGCGATCGCGGGGCGCCCCGTGCCGGCGCGGATCGCGGCGCGCGCGGCGGAGGTGACGACGAGCGATCTCTCGCCGGCGCTGGCCGCGCTCCGCGTCGACAACCTCGCCAGCACTGCGGGGATCGGCCCGGGCGAGACGGTCGAGCCCTTCCACGATCGCGTGCGCGAGGCGGTGCTCCGCGGCCTCGACTCGCCTCGTCGGCGCGCGCTCCACCGTGAGCTCGCGCTCGGCCTCGAGGCCTGGGGCGGCGCCGATCTCGAGGCGCTCACGCTCCATTTTCGCGAGGCCGGTGACGCGGAGCGAGCGTCGGCGTACGCCGCGCGCGCCGGCGATCAAGCGTCGGCGGCCCTGGCGTTCGACCGCGCCGCCGAGCTGTTTCGCGCGGCGCACGCGCTGTTTCCTCGCGACCGCGCCGAGCGGCGCGACCTGCTGATCAAGCTCGGCGACGCGCTCGCGAACGCGGGCCGCGGCGCGGAGGCGGCGGAGGCCTACGTGGGCGCGAGCCGCGCGGCCGAGGCTGATCTCGGCATCGAGCTCCGCCGTCGCGCGGCCGACAACCTCATCCGCGCGGGCCGGATCGATGAGGGCGTCGCCGGCCTCGCCGCGGTGATGGACGCCGTGGGGCTCGGCGCGGCCGCCACGCGCGGGCGCGCCATCGCGAGCTTGATCTTCCGCCGCGCCCAGCTCGGCCTGCGCGGGATCGCCTTCGACGCGCGCCGCGCGAGCGAGATCTCGGCGAGCGAGCTCACGCGGCTCGACGTCTCGTACTCCGCGGCGTCGAGCGTCTCGCTCGTCGACGTGACGCGCGGGATCGCCTGGCAATCGCGGCATCTCCTGCTCGCGCTCGACGCGGGCGAGCCCAGCCGCGTCGCGCGCGCGCTGGCGCTGGAGGCCTGCATCATCGCCTGCGACGGGACGTCCGCGGCCGCGCGCGTCGCCGAGGTCCTCGCCGCAGCCACGGCCGCCGCCGCGCGCGCCGGCGATCCCCACAGCCAGGGGCTGATCGAGGGCACCGTCGGGCTGTCGCACCTCTTCGCCGGCCGCTTCCGGCCCGCCCTCGCCGCCCTCGATCGGGCCGAGGCCATCTTCCGCGATCGCGCCGGCGTGCTCTGGGAGCGCGCGCTCGCCGCGGTCCACTCGGCGTGGGCGCTGTGGCTCCTCGGCGACGCGAGCGAGATGCGACGGCGGATCCCGCTCTACGTGCGCGAGGCGGCCGCCCGCGGCGATCGCTTCGTCGGGCTCTACCTGCGCGCCAACGTCGGCAACGCGATCTGGCTCTTCGCCGACGACGACGACGAGGCCGAGCGCGAGATCGACGCGGCGTGCACCGGCTGGACCGGTACGACCTTCGACGCGCACGCCCTCTGCGAGCTCGTGGCGCGGACGAGCGTCGCCATCTATCGCGGCGACGGCGCCGCGGCGCACCGCGCGATGCTCGAGGGCAAGTCGATCTTCACGCGCACCAGCACGACCAGGATCCAGCTCGTCCGTATCTCGCTCGTGCACCTCGCCGGCCGCGCGGCCCTTGCGGCGTCGAGAAAGGGCGGTGGGCGCGCCGCTCGCCTCGCCGAAGCGTCGTCCTCCGCCGCGCGGATCGAGCGCGAGCACGCGGCCTGGGGCGACCCGCTCGCAGCGCTGCTCCGCGCCGGCGTCGCCGCGTCGCGCGGAGATCGCGACGCCGCGGTCACCGCCCTCGATCGGGCCGTCCGCGGGTTCCATGCGGTGGACATGGCCCTCTACGACGCGGCCGCCCGTCGCTGCCTCGGGGAGCTGCTCGGCGGCGAAGAGGGAGCCGCGATGAGCCGCAAAGCCACGAGCTGGATGGAGGCGCAGGGGATCGTGAGCCCGGAACGGATGACAGCCCTCCTCGCTCCGGGCTTCACGGCCTGAATCACAGCAACACCACGTCGCCGTGGTCGCCGGACACCTTCCGCAGGGCGTCGCGCGTGTCGACGATCGTCCTCGCTTCCCGCAGCATCCGCGCGTAGTCCACGTCGCTGTGGTCGGTCACGATCACCACAGCATCGTAGTCGCCGAAGCAGACATCGCTGCTCACCGAGCGCATCACCACCCCGTGCTCGTCGACCTCGGGCACGCGGCGATCGAGGTAGCTCACCTCCGCGCCCAGCTTCTGGAGGCCGTGGATCACGTCGAACGCCGGGGATTCGCGGTAATCCGAGACGTCGCGCTTGTAGGCCACGCCGGCGACGAGGATCTTCGAGCCGTTGGGAGCCTTCCTGTGGCGGTTCAAGGCCTCTTGCACCAGGACCACCACCTCGGCCGGCATCGCGCTGTTGATGGTGTCGGCCAGCTCGATGAAGCGGGCCTGGTACTTGAGGCTGCGCATTCGCCACGAGAGGTACAGAGGATCGATGGGGATACAGTGCCCGCCGAGGCCGGGACCCGGGTAGAAGGGCATGAAGCCAAAGGGCTTGGAGGCCGCGGCGCGGATCACCTCCCACACGTCGATGCCCAGCCGCCGCGACATCAGGGCCACCTCGTTGACGAGGCCGATGTTCACCGCGCGGAACGTGTTCTCCAGCAGCTTGACCATCTCGGCGGCGTCGGTGCTCGACACGGGGACGAGCGTCTCGATGATGGTGCCGTAGAGGGCAGTCGCCGCCTGGAGACAAGCCGGGGTGACTCCGCCGATGACCTTGGGGGTATTCCTGGTGTGAAACACCGAGTTACCCGGATCGACGCGCTCGGGGCTGAAGGCGATGAACACGTCTTTGCCGAGCTCGTGGCGACCGCGGGTGAGCTTCGGGACCAGGATCTCGCGCGTCGTGCCGGGGTAGGTCGTCGACTCGAGCACGATCAGCATGCCCGCGTGCTGCCGCTCGGCGATCTCGTCGCTCGCCGAGGCGATGAACCGCATGTCGGGATCCTTCGTCTTGTTGAGCGGCGTCGGCACACAGACGATGATCGCGTCCGCCGCGCCGAGGACGTCGGGATCGAAGGAGGCCTTGAGTCGCCCGGAGGCGACCAGCGGCTGAAGGACGGAAGAGGGGATATCCCCGATGTACGACTCTCCCAGGCCGAGCAGCCGGATCTTCTCGCGATCTTTGTCGTATCCGGTGACGGCGAATCCGGCCGTCGCCAGCTCGACCACCAGAGGGAGGCCGACATAGCCGACCCCGATGACCACGACCTTGGCGCTCCGCGCCTGGATTTTCTCGAGTAAGCCTTGCACTCGTGGCCTCCTGTTTTCCCGTTCGATGCCGGAGGGCGCGGGCAGCGTTCACGGGGAGGCGAGCTCGTGCGAAGCGAGCGAACGGCGAAGCGGGCGAGCGAGCGTCAGCTCTCGACGGTGCCGTCGAGGATCGTCCGCGGACCCTCGCTCAGCAGGAACATCGCCTCTTCCTTGCCGATGCGGTCGAACAGGATCTTGATCCCCGCCGTCACCTCGGCGACGTCGCTGGCTTTGTGCGCGTCGCTGCAGGCGGCATAGTAGTAGTTGCGCTCCAGCAGCTCGTCAGCGGCGCGGCGGGGCGCGCGGCCGTATTTCCCCGCGAGGGCGGCCACATCGAGGAGCAGGAGAGCTCCGCAATCGAGGAGCGGCTCGACCACCGAGGCGTCGCTCCACACGGGCTCGTAGCGCTCGGGGTGGGCGAGCACCGGGCGGATCTTCTTGCGCATCAGATCCGAGAAGCGATTGGCGACGCGGGCCGGGAAGGCGCGCGTGGGGAACTCGACCAGCGCGGCGTGGCCGCCGGGGTAGGGGAGCGCTTTGCCGTCGATCAGCCGCTGGAACACGATGTCGTCGAAAAAGTGCTCCGACGAGAGCAGCAGCTCGGGCAGGCCAGGGGTGCCGGCGAGCGCTTTGCACGTGGCCTCGTAGGCGCGGCGGAGGTCGGCTTCGGTGTTGTCGAAGAGGCCTGGTCGCATGTGCGGCGTGGCCACCACGGTGTCGAACCCCGCGCCGCGCAGGGCCGTGAGGAGCGCGATGCTGTCGGGCAGGTTCCGCGCGCCGTCGTCGATGGCGGACACCCAGTGGCTGTGGAGATCGACGAAGCCGCGCATGGTCCCCGACCGTAGCCCATCCCTCCGGCGGCGCAGCCGACGATGGTGCCCCGCGGCAAATTTGGCCGTGAAACGCCGCGACAGACACACTTCGCGCCGGGGAGTTTTCGCCGCCCCGGGAGGTCAGCCTTGCTCGTTTCCGACTCGCCCAACGCCGCCCCTGCCGCCGTCGCCGCCCACGAGCGGAGGCGCCGTCGGAGCGAAGATCCGATAACCGCGCTGCACTACCAGCTCTCGTTCGCGCGCGCCGAGGCCGACCTCGAGGCCCTGGTGCTCGTCGACGACAGCGGCTGCCTCGTCGCGGGCGCCGGCGCCTGGCCGCTCTGCGAAGAGCTCGCGGCCTATGCCCCGCTGCTGGCGCATCCCGGCGCGATCCGCAGCGACGCGGTGGGATCCAGTCTCGCCTCGATGTCGCGGCAAATCGAGATCCGCACGATGATGATCGACGGCGTCGAGGCCACCATCTGCGGGCGCGGCGGCAGCGTCGGCCGCACCGCCTCGATCGCGCGCGCCGCGGCCGGGTGCAAGCGCATCCTCGCCGGCGCCGAGGCCTGAAAGGTAGGGGGTGAGCCCAGCCCTTCCGCATGCTAAGAGCCCGCGCCGTGACGCAGCCGAGCCCTCGTAGCACCCCCACCGGACTCGGATCGCTGCTCGACACGCGCCGGGTCATCCTCTGTGTCGGCTGCGGCGGCGTCGGCAAGACGACGACCACGGCCGCGCTCGGGCTCGCCGCCGCGCGCCGCGGCAAGCGCGTCCTCTGCCTGACGATCGATCCCGCGCGCCGCCTCTCGCAGAGCCTCGGCCTCTCGGAGATGAAGACCGAGGCGCAGCTCGTCCGCCCGGAGGTCTTCGCCGAGGCCGGCGTCGCCGTCACGGGCTCGATGACCGTGATGATGCTCGACACCAAGAGCACCTTCGACGGCCTCGTCGCGCAGCTCGCGCCCACGCCCGAGCGGCGCGATCACATCCTCGAGAACACGCTCTACAAGTACATCTCCACGTCGCTCGCGGGCACGCAGGAGTACATGGCGATGGAGAAGCTCTACGAGGTGCGCTCCGATCCGCGGTACGACCTCGTGCTCCTCGACACGCCTCCCACGCAGAACGCGCTCGACTTCCTCGACGCGCCCGAGCGGCTCGTCGGCGCGCTCGACAGCGGCGCGACGCGGTGGTTTCTCCAGGCGTTCCAGTCGTCGGGGAAGTTCAGCTTCAACCTCCTCGCGAAGTCCACGGCGGCGATCCTCCGGGGCATCGGCAAGATCACCGGCGGCGGCTTCCTCGAGCAGATCGCGGTGTTCATCTCCGAGTTCAACGAGCTCTTCGGCGGCTGGCGCGAGCGCGCCACGGTGATCGCCAGCGCGCTCCGCGGGCCCGACGTCGCGTACGTGCTCGTGACGACGCCCGATCCCCTCTCGGTGCGCGAGGTCATCTACTTCGCCGATCGACTGCGCGAGCAGAGCATGCGCCGCGACGCCTTCGTGGTGAACCGCGTCCACCCGATGTACGGCCGCCTGCCCGACGTGGCCGAGATTGACGCCGCGCTCGAGGCCCGCGATCTGCACCTCGGCCGCGACGGCTCGGCCCGCCTCCGCCGCGCGGCCGACGAGGAGACCCGCCTCGGCAAGCAGGACATGATTCACCTGCTCGCGCTCGACGCCGCGCTCGACGACGAGGCCGCCGGCGGCAGCCTCGAGGTGCGCGTCCCCGCGTTCCCCTTCGACATCTACGACATCCAGCGGCTGGCCATGGTGGCCGATCTCCTCGCGCCCCACCCGGGCTGATCGCGAGAAACCGCCTCAACTTCCGGCGGTTTCCACCGTTGACGCTCGATCGGATCGATTCCGTTCAAGCTTGGCAGCAAGGGGCCGATCCGTTCGTGCATGGCAACCGCAGCGCGCACCACCCCGCAACCGAACGAGCCTGAGCCTGCCACCGTTCGCCCGGGACGCGCGATCTCGGGCGTCCGCGTGGCCACCCGCGTTTCGCAGCGACCGACGCTGCGCGCCAACCCCGCGGTGGAAGCGCGCTACCTCGCGCACGAGCGCGTGACGCTCTTGCCGCCCCCGCCGGCCGTCGAGGTGCCGACGAACCTCCGCTCGATCGCCGCGTCGGTCGCGCCCGACGCCAACACCGGCGGGATGGAAGAGCGGGCCCTCGACGCGCGCCTGCGCGCCGAGATCGCCCACGCGCTCCGCAACGGCGAGCAGCTCTCGCTCGTGCTCGGCAACCTCGATCATCTGCGCGCGATCAACGACGCGCACGGGATCCTCGCCGGTGACGTCGTCCTCTCCTACGTGACGGCGCTCGTGCAGAGCCGCCTGCGCCCCGAGGACGTGCTCCTTCGCTGCGGCGGCGACGAGCTGGCGATTGTCCTGCGCAGCACCGACGTCGCGCGGGCCGGGCGCGCCGCCGAGCGCTTCCGTGGAGCCGTCGCCGGCGGCGTCCCGATCTTCGAAGGCCGCCTGATCCCCGCGTCGATGAGCTTCGGCTGCGCGTCGCTCTCGTGCTCCACCCAGGCCACGGCCGCCGCGCTCCTCGGGAACGCGCGGGAGCGCCTCGCCCTCGCCAAGACCGGCGGTCGCAACCGGATCTCGCTCGGCTGATCGCGGCGCGGCGCCTTTCGTGCGTCGGCTCCCCTCGCGGCGTGTTGACGCGGCTGACAACGCGGAGGGATCTCGGCTAGCGTACGCTTCGGAGGCGTTTGGAAGATGAGCAACTCGCAAGGAGGAGGGTGGCAGCCCCCGGGTGGTGCCCCGGGACAGGGGCCGCCCCCGCAACAGGGCTACGGGCAGCCGCCCGCACAGCAGGGCTACGGTCCGCCCCCGGGACAGGGCTACGCCCCGGCGCCGCAGCAAGGCTATGGCGCGCCGCCTCAGCAGCAGGGGTATGGCCCGCCGCCGCAAGCGCAGCAGCAGCCGGGGTATGGCCCGCCGCCGCAAGCGCAACAGCAACAGGGCTATGGCGCGCCGCCGCAAGCGCAACAGCAGGGTTATGGCCAGGCTGCGCCGATGGCGCCATATGGTGCTCCTTCGGCAGCGGCTCCCTGGCCCGGTGGCGGCGCCATGCAGGCCACGGGCGGCCCTCCCACCGTCTGTGGCGTGCAGCTCCAGCCCGGAGAGCGGGTGATCTACTTTCACAAACCGAGCTACACCGGCGACAAGGTCGCGATGTGGATCCTCGGGGTGATGTTCCTCATCGTGATCGTCGGCCTGGTGTTCATCTACCTCGCCGTCACCACCGAGTCGCGCAATCCGAAGGCGCAGATCATCACCAATCAACGCGTCATCGAGGTGAGCGGCAAGGGAGTCCCGTCGTGGTTCCCCTTCAGCGACGCGATGGACGTGACGGCCGAGCGCCAGAAGAACACCAACGTCGGCGGCGGCCTCCTCGGCATGGCCATCGGAGCTGCGGTATCGGCGATCGCCAACAGCATGGCCGAGAACAAGTCGAAGATGGAAGCCAAGTACTGGCGGCGGACCATCGCCATCAACGTGCTTGGCCGCTCGGGCGCGCGCTTCCGCATGCAGACGCGGCAACCGCTCGTCGTCGGGCCGTTCCTCGCGCGCTGCGTCCTCGAGCCGGGCTCGTCCGAGATGGCGGCGCCCGTTCCCTACGAGGCGTGAGCGCTCGCTGAGCACCGCTCAGCCCT
>JANYGI010000225.1 GCA_025362495.1 Byssovorax sp.
GAGCGCGAGCCCGGGAGCCAGGACCATGAACGTCGCGCGCGTGCTCGGAGGGCTCGGCCTCGGAATGCTCGGAGCCGTCTCGCTGAACGCGGGCGATGCAGGCTGACGAAGCCGCGAGAATGGCCGACGAGCCTCTCCCTCCTGCGCCGATGGTCCCGTGCACGCTGCGGGAGCTCGCCCTCTATTTCCTCTCGCTCGGGGCGCTCGGCTTCGGTGGCCCCATCGCTCTCGCCGGCTACATGCAGCGCGACCTGGTCGAGCGACGCCGCTGGTTCACCGAGGAGGACTACAAGGAAGGGTTGGCGCTCGCCCAGCTCGCGCCGGGCCCGCTCGCCGCGCAGCTCGCGATCTACCTCGGCTGGGTGCGCGGCGGCGTGGTCGGCGCGACGGTGATTGGGCTCGTCTTCGTCTTGCCGTCGTTCCTGATCGTCCTCGTCCTCGCGATGCTCTACGTGCGTTTTGGCGGGCTCGCGTGGATGCAGGGCGTGTTTTACGGCGTCGGAGCAGGGGTGATAGCCATCATCGCTCGCAGCACCGTCAAGCTCACCAAGCTCACGTTGAAGAAGGATCGGCTGCTGTGGTCCATCTTCGGGGCGAGCGCCGCCGTGACGGCGTACACCGAGTCGGAGAGCCTCTGGGTGTTCTTGCTCGCGGGGCTGATCGTGCTCGGCGTGCGCCGGTGGGAGCAGATCCGCGCGAAGCCGGCGGTGCTCTCGGTGATGCCGGCGGCGGCGTGGCTGCTCTCGGGGCTGCACGGCTCGGCGCCCGGGACGACGCTCTGGCGCCTCGGGTGGTACTTCACCGAGGCCGGAGCGTTCGTGTTTGGCAGCGGTCTCGCCATCGTCCCGTTCCTCTATGGCGGGGTCGTCGAGCGCTTTCACTGGCTGACGGATCGGCAGTTCCTCGATGCCGTCGCGGTGGCGATGATCACCCCCGGACCGGTGGTGATCACGGTGGGCTTCATTGGCTATCTCGTCGGCGGGCCGGCGGGCGCTGTCATCGCCGCGCTAGGCGTGTTCCTGCCTTGCTATCTCTTCGTCGTGTTCCCGGCGCGGTACTTCCGCCGCTTCGCCAAGAACCCGAGCCTTCATGCCATCGTGGAAGGCGTGACCGCCGCAGCGACGGGGGCCATCGCCGGAGCAGCCTTCGTGCTGGGTCGGCGAGCCCTCATCGACGTTCCCACCATCCTCATCGCGCTGGCGACGCTCGCAGTATTGACGAAGGCCAGGAAGCTCCCCGAGCCGCTGGTGATCGTGGCCACAGGCCTCGTCGGGCTCGCGCTGAAGCAGGGGCTGGGCCGATGAGAGCGCCTCGAACGGTCGCTCGACTTCGTGCCACAAGACGAGCAGCAGCGAGACCCCGAGGACGAAGATGATTGGCCCGACCACGCTGGCTGCCAGTCCAAGTCCGAGACACCGGAGACGCGTGGCAAGATGCCTGAGCTCCCGCGCGGGGGTGCCGAAGCCTGCGTTCAAGAGGAGGAATGCCAGCATCATCGAAGGCAGCGAAAGGCGGACGCTTCCGCCGTGGAGCCAGGGGACCGACCCGACGGACACCTCGCGGATGCCGAGCCCTGGACCGGGCAACAACGCCGCCAGCGCATGGACGCAGAGAAGCAGACACAATTGCCAACGCTGGAGGATTTGCAACGACCTGTGGATGATCCGGCCCATGAGCTCCCCCGAGCGTTCGGCATGAATGAGGTGGGTGGCTGCTCGCGGGCCCCGGCGGCGGCCGCTGCGACTCGCGGCAACCGTTTGTAGCGGGCGCGGGCCGGCGCAAGCAGTCAGCGCCAGGCGTGGATGAACTGCAAGAGCCTGGAACCTGGATCCAGCGCGCTGACCCCGCTTGCCAACTGGAGGAAGCTGCCCCGCGAGCCGATCAGTGGGGATGGGCACCGCTCTCGAAGGGGGATGAGCATGAAGATCGCGAAGCTCCTCAAGCGACTCTGTCCGGGGTTGCTCGCCGGCTGTGCCGTGCCGAGCTCCTCCGCGCCGATCGATCCCGCGGACGTCGAGGCGGCCACCGGGATCAAGCCCGAGACGGTCGATGGCGTGGCGAAGGTGTCCTATCCACGCGCGGACGTGAAGGTCGAGGTGGACGGTTGGTCCATGCCGCCGTTCATGGGGATCACCTCGTGGGCCGGGTTCACCCGCGGCGAGAAGCCCGGCGCCGAAGCGATGGTGATGGGCGATCTCGTCCTGTTCGAGGACGAGGTCAACGACGCGATGAGCGCAGCGCTGAACAACGGCCTCAGGGTGACCGCGCTCCACAACCACTTCTTCTTCGACAAGCCCAAGGTCCTGTTCATGCACATCGCGGGCGAGGGGAGCGTCGACGCTCTCGGCAAGGGCGTCCGCGCCGCGCTCGACGCGATGAAGGCAGCTCGCGCCAGGTCGCCGCTACCGAAGGACCGCTTCGAAGGCCCCGCGATCCCGGGCAAGAGCGCGATCAGCCCCGCCAAGGTCGAGGTCGTCTTTGGCACCAAGGGCGTCGCCAAGGACGGCATGGTCAAGGTCACCATCGAGCGTCTTGCCACCGCGTCCGCGAGCGGCAGCACGATCGGCGCGGCGATGGGGGTCAACACCTGGGCGGCGTTCGCCGGCACGGACGACAACGCGGTCGTCGACGGCGACTTCGCGGCGACCGAGGGCGAGCTGCAACCGGTCCTCGCGACGCTGCGCGCCGGTGGAATCAACATCGTCGCGATCCACAATCACATGGTCGGCGCGCAGCCGAGGATCCTCTTCCTCCACTACTGGGGCCGTGGAGTCGTAACGAACCTCGCCAGAACCGTGAAAAAGGCGTCGATCTGACCAGCACCCGGCGATGACACGAGCCGGCGAGGTGCTGCCGGCGCCGCGAGACGCGATTCCGGGCGGCGTTCTCGCCGACGCCGGCACGATCGGAAGCTCGAACCGCGTTCGCACGGGTCAATCCGCCTTCCTGGTGAAGGACTCGTAGAGATCGTCGAACAGCGCTGCTCCACGAGAGCGCCGCGCCTCGTCGTCTTTCTGCGTCAGCGCGATCCCGGTGACCAGGCGCTCGACGCCCGCCTTCTCCGGCCGGCCAAACTTGGCATCCTTGAGATCGATGTCGTGGATGATTTCGCCGAGCGCGCGCAAGGCGGCGTCGTCCAGGCCGAACCGATCGACGAGCACCTCGAATGTGCAGCGGTCGCCCTCGTGGGTGAACTCGGCCTCGAACATGTCGAAGCGGAGCTCGCCCGGCTCGGGCACGTAGCCTTTGCTGGCGGCGAATTTGAAGCGCGCCTCGGGATCGAGGAAGCGGCGCACCAGCCAGGCACTGGCGATGCGGTCGACGTGGATGCCTTTGCGCGTGACCCAGGTTCGCCCGCGCACCTGGTCGGCTCGCATCGAGCCTGCTGAGCTCTGCGGCGCGCCGCCGGAGGCTTCGTGCAACCGCGCATCGAGACCGCCGAGGAGGCCGTCGAGGGTGACGCGGCCCGACGCGGAGAAGAAGTCGATCGCGGCGATGTCGGCGAGTCGTTTCTTCAAGCCGATGACGCTCGCCGCGATCTCCTCGCGTCGCTGGACCGAGAGCGCGCCCCGCTTCGGAAACGCCTTCTGCGCGGCGCGCACGTCCTCGGTCAGAGCCTCGTAGTCGGCGTTGCGCGCGGCGTGGAAGACCGCCTCGAGCTGCTCGTCGGAGAGCCCCTCGACGAGGCGCGCCTCGCACACCGTGGCCTCGCCGCCGCCGCCGGTGATCTCCCGGTACACCCAGGCAAAATCCTCGCGCGTCTGCGGCGTCGCGGGGAGAGCATAGACCGAGTTCTTGATCGCGACCGCGCCAATGCGCGCCAGATGCCGCCCGATCTTCACGCGGAAGTAGGGTGGAGTCGGCGGGAGCTGGTGGATCAAAAGCAGCCAGCGCCCGCGGTGAGGTTCGTCCGATAGGTGCATCGATCTCCAGGTTTTCGCACGGCACGACGCCGATCGCAAACGTTCTCCTCGATGCAATTGCTACAGATGTAGAGCAACTGTTATATCAGCTCTCGCGATGACTCGATCCCGGTCCTTCTCTGCGTTCCTCACGCTCACCCCCTTGCTCGCCGCGGCGTGCACGAACCCCCTCCCGGCAAGCTCTGGCAGCGCGACATCGGGCGGCAATTCGCAAAGCTCGACCTCGTCGACGGGCGGCGGCGCGAGCAGCGGGGAGATCGCGCTCCCGCAGGCTGCGCCAGGGATCGGGTTCGACGATCTCCGCTTCTCGCCCGACCTCGGCCGCGTGCTCGTGCCCGCCGGGCGGAGCGGGCGCGTCGACTTGATCACGCCCGGATCGAACGCGGTGACCGCGATCGGCGGCTTCAGCACCGCGCTGTCGTTCGCGGGCGGCCATGACTTCGGAGTGACGTCTGCCGACTTCGGCGCGGGCGTGGTCTTCGCGGTGGACCGCACCACGGGGTTGCTCTCGGTCATCAATCCTGCGTTGCAGAAGATCATCGCCTCGGTGAAGCTCGGCGGGAGCCCGGACTACGTCCGCTGGGTCGCGCCGACACGCGAGGTCTGGGTGAGCCAACCGGACTCGGACCAGATCGAAGTGTTCACGGTCCCGAGCGGGCCCAACCCGATCCCGTTTCATGCGGCGAAGATCGCGGTCCCAGGCGGCCCGGAATCGCTGGTGATCGATGTCACTCGCAGCCGCGCGTACACCCACCTCTGGAAGGGCGCGACCGAGGCGATCGATTTGAAATCGCGGGCGATCGTCGCCACCTGGCCGAACGGATGCACCGGCTCGCGCGGGATCGATCTCGACGAGAAGCGGGGCTTCCTCTTCGCCGGCTGCTCGGAGGGTAAGGCTGTGGTGCTCGACGTCGCGACGGGCGCGATCACATCGAGCCTCGCCAATGGCGCCGGGGTCGACGTCATCGCCTACAGCGCCGGGCTCGGACACTTCTATTTGCCCGGCGCGACGAGCAAGACAATGGCGATACTCGGCGTCTCGTCGAAGGGCGAGCTGTCCTTGCTCGGTACGGTGCCGACCGCGTCGGGCGCGCACTGCGCCACCACCGACGCGAGCGGGAATGTTTACGTGTGCGCGCCCGACAGCGGGAAGATCCTCACGTTCCACGACGCCTATGCGCCGAGCCTGTGAGCCGGCGGGCCGCTCCCGGATTGGCCTCCTCTGCGCTCCGGAGCGCTCGTGGTGAATGCGCCTCCAGCTGTGGAGACCCGGAGCGCCGAGCTCCCGTGGAAGTCGCGCCAGGTAACCGCGGCGCGCGAGCTGGAGCCCGCGGGCGCCGGTGGCGCGCCGAGTCGATGGCTCTGGCCGAGCCAGCGGTCTTCTCGCGCCGGGCGGGAGCATGGACCCGGCGGCACGCCGCGGCCTCCGGCCCGTCTTGGCGTGGTAATCTCGCGCGAGCCGACGAACGGACGAGGGCCATGATGCTGCGACACCTGGGATCCACGGGCGGGCTGCTGATCACGGTGCTGTCGATCGCCTGCTCGTCCGCCGCGCGCTACCCGATCGCGTCGGGTCCCCGCGATTGGTCGGCGCACCCGGCGGTGGTCGAGATCGACTCCGGCGCCACGATCTTCGCGATCAGCGATGTCCATGGTGGCTATGACCGGATGGTCGCGCTCTTCGCCAAGCACCATCTGATCGACGCGATACAGAGCGCTCCAGGCGCCATTCACCGGAGCGGCGGTGACGCCATCCTGGTCGTGACGGGCGATATGATCGACAAGGGCGCCCAGAGCCTCGAGGTGCTCGACGCGCTCATGGCCCTCGAGCAGAGCGCCGCCGATCAGGGAGGCAGGGTAGTCGTCACGGTCGGCAACCATGAGGCCGAGTTCTTCGTGAATCCGACCAACGCCAAAGCGAGCCCGTTCGATGACGAGCTGACGACAGACCACCTGATTCCCATGGCTGTCGCCGACGGGAGCGATTTGCGCGGGAAATGGCTGCGTCAGCGGCCGTTCGCGGCCCGGATCGGATCGTGGTTCTTCTCCCATGCCGATTGCAGAGGCGGTGGCGGCGCTCGTCAAGATCGTCGCTGGTCGCCTCAGCGACAAGGCCGCCAGAAAGAAGCCGTTGATCGCTGCGGGCTACAGGCTCTCGGCGCTCGCTCGGCCGCTCTTCGCCCTGGCGACGAGCCCGTTTCACGCGGTCCTGGTGCGCTCGCTCGATCGGGTCGGGAAGGGGCTGCGCGGGCCGCCGCGAGACCTCGTGCTCGCCGCTTCCGTCGGGGCCGAGAGCAGAGGTGCGGCGTTCGGATTCCACCGGATGATGGACAATTTCGGCGGCGTCCTGGGGCCGATGCTCGCGTTCTTGCTACTCCGGGTGTTCGACGTCCCGCTACGCACGGTGTTCGCGGCCTCGCTGGTACCAGGGCTGTTTGCCGTGGTGGTGATCCTCGTCTTCGTGCGCGAGCCTCCGCCGCGCGCAGATCCAGTGATCGCGTCGGCTCCCGAGGGGCTCGAGCCACCGCCCAAGCTCGTGCCTTTGCCACGGGCAGCGCGTCGCTACCTGGCGATCGTCGGGCTCTTTTCGCTGGCGGGCTCGGGAGATCTCTTCCTGCTCAATCGCATGACCGATCTCGGGATGGATCGCGCGCTCGTGCCTGTCGCGTGGGTCTCGCTCCAGCTCGGCAAAGGCTTGCTCAACGTCGCAGGGGGTCGGGCCTCGGATCGGCTCGGCCCGCGCCCCGTGCTCGTCGTCGCCTGGATCCTCTATGCGGCCAGCTACGTGGGATTCGGGCTCATCGGCTCCTGGCCGCTGGCCTGGGGGATCCTGGCGATCTATGCGTTTCACTATGGATTCGCCGAGGGCGGCCAGCGCGCGCTGCTCGCGGAGCTCGTGCCCAGCGCGGCGCGCGGACGCGCATTCGGGATCCAGCTCGCCATCGAGGGGATTGCGGTGCTGCCGGCGAACGTGATCTTCGGGCTGGTCTACTCGCGCGTCTCGCCGGCAGTGGCCTTCGTCGGCTCGGGCGCCATCGCGCTCTCTGCCGCGATTGCGCTGCTCACCGTCGAAACGGAGCCGCCGACGGCCGCTGTCTCCTTTCCAGCGCGAGCTGACAATCAAGCTTGACGTCGAGGGGCATATCGAAGCTCCTGGCCATCCGGCAGTGGAGAGCGTGGTGAGCTTCCGGGAATTCGAGCCGACTGCTGCTCTGGCACGCCCGGCAGAGATTCTCTGCCGCGCGCAGGAGCGCCGCGTGGCCGAGGAGGCTTCGCCGGAGCGCCGGAGTTGCCCTTTCGCTACTGCGGCGGCGGCAGCGGGATCTGGAACACGTCCCAGGCCGGGGTGTGATTGGCCTCGTCGCTGGGCTGATTCCAGAGATAGAGCGCAGGATACGTGGTGATCTGGCCGCCCTTGACGACGACCGCCGTCATGTAGAGCTGCGGAACGGCGGTGCCGCGCTTCGACGAGAACGTCAGCCAGTAATAGGTGGTGTCCCCGACGTGGACGGCCTCGGGCGCCCACTTCGGCCAGCTGTTCGTGAGGCCAGGGCTCTTCGAGGTGCCGCAGGCGATCGGATCGTTGGCGGCGAGCCGCGTCGCCGTCCCGCCGGCCGTGGGGATGACGAAGACCTCGGTCTCGGATTGATTGTAGGTGTCGTGTCCGGCCGGGATGCGGTTGAAGGCCACGAAGGCGTCGTCCGACGACAGGGCCGGATAATACTCGCTGAAGGCCGGGGCCGCGGCTCCCGCCAGCGGCGTCGCCGCTCCGCCCAGGCCGCCCGCGTACGGTACGACGAAGAGGTCTGTCGGAGCGTCGGTGGGGCGTCCGTCGCCCGATTTGCTCGTCGAGGTGTAGACCACCGTCTTCCCATCGTGGCTGAAGGCCGGCATGATCGCGCCGTGCGCGTCGCCGGTGCGCTGGAGGAAATCGAACGCCGATCCCTGGGCGCTGACCGTGGCTTCCAGGTTGAACCAGGTGAGCTGCGCGCCGTCCCCGTTCCCATAGGACGTCAGCAGCGTGCGCTCACCGTCTTTCCAGTGGGCCTTGGAGAAGGCGGGGATACCGACCTCGCCGGCGGCCATGGCGTCGACGGAGGCCATCGACCAGAAGGTCGGAGGAGCGCCGGTGTCCGCGGCTTGCACCGATCCGAGCGCGTCGCCCTGGGTGTCGCCGACCGTCTTGAAGGCCGCGAATTTGCCGTCGGGCGTCGAGGCGTGGCAGCCGATGCACGATACGGTGGTGCCCTTGAGCTTGGTCTGGACCTGGTTCGACTTCAGCACCGAGGCCACGCTCTCGTCGCCCGCCGAGAAGCCCTTGAGCTCCCCGGAGCTGTCAGCGCTGTTGGTGCGCCAGTAGACGATGGCGCCCGAGGCCGAGGCCGGCGCGATCCGGATATCCCCGCTGGTGCCGAGAGAGGGCTTGTCGGTGAGCATGCCGTTCGCGAGCGTCGCCCCGCGGATCGTCACCGTCATCGGCACGTCTTGGAGGTGCGTGGTCAGGCCCTGCCACATGTCCTTGGGCATCTTCCACGTGGGAGAGGTGGTGTAGACGACGAGGTCATTCGTCTCGTTCATCGCGTGGATGCGGATCTCGAACACGTTCTGGCCGCCCACCTTTGCCACGCTGAAGCGCGGCCGGACCCAGTTGTTCGGGAACAGCGTGCCCGGCTCCGGCTCGATCAGGCACGGTCCGCCAGCCGGCTCGCCCGTGCCCGGCCCGCCGAAGAGAGTGGCAATGTCGGCGGGCACCGGCGTCACCCCGGCCGTCGCGTCGAGGACCGGCTGCGCCGGGAAGTCCGCGAACGGTCCCGTCGGAGCGCCGCCGCCGAGGCCAATGTCGCCGCCTGATCCGCTGTTGGTGCCTGTCCCCGAGGCGGTCGTGGCGCCGCCGACGGGGCTGCCGCCGGTGCCGCCCGGCGTCCCCGGCGACGATCCGCCGCACGACGCTGCCGCGACGGCCGCGACGAGCGAGGCCGAGAGCGCCACGGAGATCGTCCGGCGCGACGGAGCCGACCGAGGAATGCGCGCAGCGCCCTGGTTTTCCATGCTTTGCAGCCTATCGAGCGGCGGCGATCCCGTCCACACAAAGCCCCGATCGGCTTGGCTTTCGGAGCGGACCCGGATACCCTCGGCAACGGAGCTCGGTCGGCGTGCCGTACGCCGGATCGCAGCAACAAGGGCCTCTCCTCATGGACGCCGAGCGTTCGCCGGTTCAACCAGGGGAAATATTGGCGGGCAAGTACCGTATCGAGCGCGTGCTCGGTGCCGGTGGAATGGGCGTCGTCGTCGCGGCCACGCACCTCGAGCTGCTCGAGACGCGGGCCATCAAGTTCATGCTCCCCGAGGCCCTCACCAACGCCGACGCCGTCGAGCGGTTCGTGCGCGAGGCCCGCGCCGCCTCGCTCCTGAAAAGCGAGCACGTCGCCCGGGTGTTCGACGTCGGCCGGCTCGACACCGGGGCGCCGTACATGGTCATGGAGCACCTCGAGGGCACCGATCTCGACGTCGTGATCCGGGGCCGCGGTCAGCTCCCGATCGGCGAGGGGGTGCTCTACATTCTGCAGGCCGCGGAGGCGCTCGCCGAGGCGCACGGTCGCGGGATCATCCACCGCGATCTCAAGCCGTCGAACCTGTTCATCAGCGCCCGGGCCAACGGCTCGCCCTGCGTGAAGGTGCTCGATTTCGGCATCTCGAAGCTGATCGGCGTGCCCGGCGCCGACGTCGATCTCACCAAGGAGCACACGGTGCTCGGGTCGCCCCACTACATGTCGCCCGAGCAGATGCGGTCGTCGCGCGACGTCGACGGGCGCAGCGACATCTGGTCGCTCGGCGTGATCCTCTACATGGTCTTGACGGCGCAGCGGCCGTTTCGCGGCCACCACGTCGGCGAGATCATCGCCCGCGTGATGGCCGACCGGCCGGCGCTGCCCTCGCGTCACCGCCGCGAGATCCCGCCCGAGCTCGACGCGGTGATCATGCGCTGCCTCGAGCGCACGCCCTCGGCGCGCTTCGCCGACGTGAGCGAGCTCGCCAACGCGCTGCTCCCGTTCGCGCCCGAGGGCTCGGCCCGCCTCGTCGAGGGGATCGCCCGCATCGTGATCTCGCCGGGCCGCACCGCAGCGAGCCTGTCGGCGGTGCAGCTCAGCGAGAGCCAGCGCCTCGCCGCGGCGACGCCGAACCGTCGCGTCATGCCCGATCACGAGCCCGATCCCGAGCTCGATCAGCTCACGGCGGTGGCGACGCCGGCCGCGATGCGCGCGGTGCCGCCCGAGTCCGCGGCGCCCGCGTCGGTCACCGGCGCGTGGGGCGGCACCGGCTCGCGGCTCGCGGTTCCACGCGCCTCGCGGCTGCCGCTGGGCGGAGCGTTCGTGGTCACGGGGTTGCTCGGCGCGCTCGTCGCGTGGGGCATCACGCGCGAGAGCGGCGGCGCCAAGCCCACGTCACACCCGGCCGTTCCGGCGCCCGCGTCCTCACCGGCAGCGAGCGCGCCCGCGCCGGTCGCCTCGACCGCGATCGCGATCGCGCCCGTCGGCCCCGCCGCGTCGGTGTCGGCGGCGCCGTCGGCGAGCGCGGCGCCGAGCGCGAAGAAGCGCGACGTCCGCCCGGTCGATCCCTTCGGTATGGAGCGCAAATGATGGCTCGCTCTCGGGGGGCTCGGCTCCTCGTCCCGTTCCTCGCCGCGCTGGCCGTCGCCGCGCCGGCGCCAGCGTGCTTTGCGGCGGCTCCCTCGGAGAAGCAAGCACAAGAGGTCTTCATCGCCGCGATGAAGCTCATGAGCAACAAGCAGTATGCCGAGGCGTGCTCGCTGCTCTCGCGCTCGCTCGATCTGGATCCCGGCATGGGCACGCGGTTTCGCCTCGCCGAGTGCTACGAGAAGCTCGGCCGCCTCGCGAGCGCGAGTGACCAGTACTCCGCGGTCGCCAACGCTGCTGCCCTCGCCGGCAAGCCGGATCGCGAGGCCTACGCGAGGCGGCGCTCTGCCGCGCTCGAGCCCAAGGTCGCCAAGCTGACAGTGCTCCTGCCACCCGCCCTCGCGTCGCTCCCGGGGCTCGAAATCACGCGCGACGGCACACCGATGGATCGCTCGCTCTGGGGCACGCCGGTGCCCATCGATCCCGGCGATCATGTGGTGACCGTCCGGGCGCCCGGCAAACGGTCCTACGAAGGCACGGTGTGGGCGGAGCCCTCGGCCAAGCTCACGATCGCCGTCGCCGCGCTCGAAGGAGTGCCGGACATCGTCGCCATCGTGAGCACGCCGAAGAGCCATGTGCCGACGATCGCCCTCGCCGGGGTGGGCGGCCTCGGGATAGTCTTTGGCAGCGTCGTCGCTGGCGTCCGCGCTGGCAAGGTCTCGACGGCGCACGCGCTCCACGACAAGATCCTGGCGGCGCGCGGGACGTGTTACACCGGCGGCGCCCAGAAGCCTGCGGCGGACTGCGGCGCTCTCGCCGAAGCGGCCAGCGCCGGTGACTCGCTCGGGACGGGGGCTGTCGTGGCGTTCACCCTCGGAGGCGCAGCGCTCCTGGGGATGGCGGCCTATCTGGTCGTCCCCGCGCCAAAGGTCCTGCAAACGAGGCCTGGCGCGCTCGGCGTCGCCCCGGTCGTCGGCTCGGATCACGTGGGGTTCACCGCCTGGGGCAGCTTCTGACGAGGGATCGCCGATGAGAGGGCTCGGGAATGTGCTCGCGGGGATCGCGCTCGCCGCGCTCTGCGGCGTGGTCGCCGCGTCGGGGTGCACCGATCTGGCGTCGAGCTGCGAGCTGCAGATCACCTGCACGCCGGTGGCGCCGCCGCCGATGTGCACTGGCATCTTCGACCCGTCCGGCACCTGCGCGAGCTGCGCCGAGGCCGCGTGTTGCCAGGAGGCCTCCGACTGCCAGAGCAACGGGAACTGCCTGAATTACTGCGTCAGCGGCTACTGGCCTCCGGCGGACGTCTGCGCGACCGACGCGGTGAAGCAGCTCTCCGGCAAGCTGGCTGCCTGCCTGAAGACCAGCTGTTCTCCGCAGTGCGACGCGCACGACACCTGCAATCCGGTCCTGGGGACGGGCTGCGGCACCGCCGCGAGCTGCGAGCCCTTCGTGCCCGGCACCTTCGGATGTCTGCCGCCGCTCGGCACCGTCCTCGCCAAGCTCTGCGAGACCTGCGATGTGTTCGTCGATCCGGTCTGCGGCGCGGGGCTGCACTGCTTCAAGGGCGCTTCGACGACGCAGTGTGCCCGTTACTGCTGCGACGACGCCGACTGTGGCACCGGGAAATGCCTGCTCGATCAGACGATGGCGTTCGGCGCCCCGCTCCTCGACGATCCGAAGGTGGGTATCTGCCTGACGATGGATGGCGCGTCTCCGGCGTGCGATGCACCGGCGGTGTCGCCCTCGAACGGGAGCTGCATCGCGTCGGCGGCGACTCCCTGAGCCCGGGGGCATCCGGCTTGACCGCGGCGCCGGGTGGGCCTCTGATGCGTCGACAATGAACCAGGCTCTCCCGTGCTCCGCGCTCCTCTTCGTCACGCTCGCTGCCTGCGCAGGCTCGGCGCCCGCGCGCTCGGCCGCCGAGGTGACGATCGCGCCCCCGGTCCCCGCCCCGGCCGGGAGCGCGGCGCCCGACGAAGGTGAAACGAAGGCCGCGGCGCTCGCCCGCGAGCTCGATCGCCTCGACATGACGACGCTCGCGGCGCTGGGCGGGACGAGCTCCGGCGTCGATATGGGCAGCGGTCCGACCGGAGGGCTGTCGGGCCTCCCGTCGAGCGGTGGGACAACCCCTGTCGGCGCTCTGCGGCTCGGCGGCGGCATCACCACCGGACCCGGCGCGCAGGGAGGCCTCGCCGGCATCGGCGCGGCGCCCGCGGGCGCTGGATCCACCGTCGGATCCAGTCCCGTGCGTGGCCCCGTGGCGAGCGTCTCCATCGGCGCACCGGCGCTGTCCGGCGGAACCATCGACAACGCCTCTGCGGTCGTCGCCGGCATGTCCGCGGGCTTCCGGCGGTGCGTGAACAAAGCGCTCGTCAGCGATGCTTCCAGCGCGCAGACCGGGGCCGTGGTGCGTTTGATCGCCAAGATCGACGCCAACGGCGCGGTGATCGCGGCGACGTCGTCCGGCGCCGTCGGCCTCGCGGCTCCGGTGGTCGCCTGCATGACGGCCCGTGTCGGGGCGGCGCAGTTCGCGCCCTCGGTCGGCGGGACTGCCACGCTCGTGATCCCGGTCACGGTGCAGATCGCCCCGTGACGCCGCGGCTCAGGGCCCGCAGATCGCCGGGCCCATCGGCCCTGGCAAGCGGATCCGCGGCTTGCCGGGGGAGAGCCACTCTTCGGGCTTCAAGGCCCCTCCCTGCTTCGTCAGCAGCGCCGCCAGCGGCTCGCGGAACGCCGGCCCGTCCTCGTCGATCTCCACCTGATCGCCGGCGGTGAAATCGTCGCCGCCCGTGGCCACGAACTCGTTGGTGATGATCCGGACGCGGTCGCCGTCGGCGAGCTTACGCTCGGGCTTCTTCGCGCCGCCGAGGAAGACGTCGAGCGCGAGCTTGCCGCCCGCGCACCGCCCCTCGACGCGCGCGCCGGCGATCGAGAGAATGCCACTCTTGCTCGTGAGGTTGTGCTGGAGGGCGTCGCGCAGCAGCTTGCCCGTCATGGTGATTCGCGCGAGCCGGTTCTCGAACGGCAGAGCGTCGTAGAGCGATCCATACGTGAGCGGGCCGGCGGCTAGGTCCGCGCGCAGGCCACCGCCGTTGGTGACCGCGACATCCATCGCCGGATCCACCCGGAGGAGCAGGCTCGCCACGAGGTTGCCGAGCGCCGATTCATCGCGGTATTTCGCCGGAAACGGCCCTGTCAGCGTGACTCCGAGGCTCTCGGCGCGCTTCGCTCTGGCGCCCTCGATCGCCGGCGCGATCGCCCGCTCCACCTCGGGCGCCGGGGCGGTGGCGGCGCCCTCGTACAGGCCTCCTGCGGATACCGGCTCGGGCGGGTGGACCCGGGTCGCGAGCACCGTGCCAGTCGTCGGATCCACCGTGAAGTCCACCCGACCGAACGCCGCCCCGTAGGCCCCCGATTGAATGATGGGAATGCCCGCGACGACGTGCGCGATCGACTTGTGGGTGTGGCCGGCGACGATGGCCTGGACCGCGCCCGCGGGCAGCTCCCTCGCGACCTCGAAGATCTCGGCCGCTGGATCGCAGCTCGACAGATCGGCCGGAGCGTCGTTCTTCGCGCACTCCCCGCCCGCGTGCGCCGCGACGATCACGATCCGGGCTCCCTTCGCGCGCAGCGCCTGCGCCTGCGCGGCTATCGCGTGCGCGAGCGGCGTCACCTGCACGCCGACCACGTTGGCGGCGATGCTGCTCTTGAGCGTCCCCATCGTGGTCACGCCGATGAGGCCAATCGAGACACCGTGTCGGGTGATCAGCGCCGACGGCGCCAGGTTGGGCCACGTCGGAGGGTGGTTGTCCTCGAGCAGGTTCGCCGCGAGCACGGGAAAGGCGCCCCGGGCCTGCGCGGCGCGGGCCTTGATCGCGCCGCGCGGATCGCTGTCCGGTCCAGGCGCGGCGCCCCGGTGCACCGTCGACGCCGGGCCGACGGGGCCATAGTCGAGCTCGTGATTGCCAATCGCCACGGCGTCGTAGCCGAGGGCCTCGTAGGCGCCGATGACGGCGGCCCCCTCGTTCGAGTTCGACTCGAGCGTGCCCTGGAACATGTCGCCCGCGTCGACCAGCACCACGCCACCCGGGTTCTTCGCGCGGATCGCGCTCAGATAACCACCCAGGAGCGGCAGCGTCGCGAGCCGCCCGTGGAGATCCGAGGTGCCGACCAGGGTCAGCTCGATCGCTCGAGCCTTCGCGACCACCGCCGACGCGGTGGGCTGCGGTCGCGGCGGTGGTGCTTCAGGCGGCGAGGCGGCGGCGCAAGCGGCGAGGAACGGCAGCAGGAACGTCGAGGCGAGGGCGCGTCGGAGGCTCACGGCGCGCATTGAGGCACGGAGGACGCGACCGCGTCAATGGATGGCGGCGACGCGAGACTTCATTGTCAGCGAGTGTCGCCGAGGCCCGGGCGCGGGTTCAGCCGACCTTCACGCGGTAGCGCTTCCACCCCACGCCGCCGCGATCATCGCGGATCACCGCCCAGATCACCACGTCGCCCGCCTGCGTCGGCGCCGTCCAGACGTTCTCGACCGACGTCGCGGCCGAGCCTTCATCCTGGCCAGTTCGATCGCTCGCAAAGCTCCCTCGGGTGGCGAAGAACGAGACCACCATCGCCTCGGTGCGCGGGGTGAGCGCCTGCGTCGCGGGGTCGAACGAGACGTAGCGCTCCGACCCACCGCAGCCCTTCGGCGTCTTGCAATCCATGGCGCAGCTCGCGAGATCCTCGCCGGCGCTGCAGATCCCATCGCCGCACGCCGCCACGGCCGGACAGCTCGGCCACGCTGCGCGCAAACGCAGCTCTTTCCCCGGCGTCACCGTGAACGAGGGTGCCATTCCATCGTCGGGGAGCAAAGGCACCTCGGGCGTCGCCACCACCGAGAGCGCCTGGATCTCCGGGTTCTGGTTGGGGCGATATCCCTTCCTGAACTCCTGGAAGATCTCGCTGGTCGCGCCGGGCAAACCGCAGGTGAGGCGGGCCTCGCCGGCGGCGAGCAGGTACTGGCCGTCGGCGGGCAAGATCAGGCGCACAGGCTGGTAATATCCGCCGCTCGGATCGGGGTCGGCAGGCCGCCCCGCGGGCTCACCGGGCATGGCGTCGGGTACGTCAGGCCCGAACTGGCGACAGGCATTGGCGGGCAGCGCCCCGGCCGCGTGGGGGCCTGTTCCGAGCGACGTCAGATAATCGGCCTGGAGGACGAAGCACGAGGTCGCCACGTCGTCGAGCTCGGCCTGGGGCTTGGGCTCGCTGCAATAGGCCCAGTCGATCGCCGCGTCGCTGCGTTCGCCGCTGGCGTCGACGAGCAGCGCCGTGTACGCGATCTTCTGCCCCGGCGCGGCCTCGGCCGGCTCTGCGCGCACGGCGAGGAATTGCAGGCCCACGATCTGCGACGGCCGGTCGTCGAACCCCGGAGCACACCCCGCTCCCACGAGCGCGAGCGCGACGAGGCTAGAAATCGGCCCGCGCCCCGAGGACGGGCAGGAGCGGGAGACCGGTGATGAAGCTCTTCTTCTTGTAATCATAGCTGTAGACCAGATCTTCCGCGTTCTGGGTGTTGCTGACGTTCTGCACGTCGAGGTACACCTCGACCTTCACGCGGCCGAACGTGAAGCGCTTCGCGACGCGGAGATCCGCCTGGAAGAAGGCGGGGAGCCTCGTGCTGTTCTGCGGCCCGAAATACGGCTCGTAGATCTCGCGCCGGCTGCCGAGGTAGGCGCCGATCACCGGGGTGCGCGGGAACCCCGACGCATAGCGGACGCGGGCGCCGAATTCGAAGCCCAGGCCCGGCTCGTACGAGGCGACCACGGTGACGACGTGGGTTTGATCGCTGTCGAAGAGGCGATAGGGGCGATCGGGGTGATCCTTGCGCTCGCTCCGGATCAGGCTGTAGCTGGCCCAGCCGAAGAAGCCTTTGGCGAGCGCCTTGCGGACCAGGATCTGGCCGCCGTAGGCGCGGCCTTCGCCCTCGTCCACGAGGGCCCGCGCGAGCAGCGGAGTCTTCTCTTCGGCCCTGGAGACCAGGTTCTTCGAGGCCGAGAAGAAGCCCACGGCCTCGACCGAGAGGGTGTCGGAGATGGCGTAGGCCGCCCCGCCGAGGACGTGATTCGCCGAGGCGAGCCCGAGCGTGGGGTTCCCGAAGACGGCCGAGAGATCCTCGGCCTGCGGCGTCTGGTGGTAGATGCCCCAGGCGGCCTTGAGCGAGAGCGCCTTGCTGGCCTGCACCCGGACCGCGAGGCGGGGATCCACGGCCGTGTCTTCGTGGAGGAAGCCAATCGACGGCGTGTCGCCGCGCACCGGGGTGAGCCGGCTGCCGCCGAGGAGAAAGGGCTCGACGCGCAGGCCCGGCAAGACATGGAGCCTGTCGCCGAGGGGCGCCCAGTCGGCCTGCACGTAGGGAGCGACGCTCACCAGCGTCGTTTGCCAGGTGTCGGCGTTGCTGCGATCCGAGGGCGGCTGGCCGAAGACGTGGATGTCGCCCTCGCGGGGAGGGGAGGTGACCGAGCCCCGCCGCGCGAGATCCGACAGCGTGCCTTCGACGTCGAGCCCCACCGCCACCTGCACGTCGGGGAGCACCTTGCCTTGCCACCCGCTGCGCAGGCCGAACACCGTGCTGTCGATCGAGAGCGACGACGGCGCGCCGCCGAAGCTGGTGACCGTGCTCTGGGCGTCGAGGCCGACCGAGGGGGTGATTTGCACCGAGGAGCCATCCGGCAGGCGACGACGATACTTGAGGATCACGCGGCCGAACCGGGACGTCGTCTGCTCGCTCTTCCGGGCCGCGGGATCGGCGCTGTCGACAGCGCGCGACAGGGTATCGCTGGAGCCGAGGGCGAAGAGCTCGATCGTCTCATTCGTGCCGAGATCGCGGACGATCCGCGCCTGACCATCGTAGTAATCGGGGATGGGGAACAGCGCCCCGACATCCTTCTTGGTGAAGAGCGAGAGCGTGCGATCGAGGTAGCTCTTGCGAGCAGCGACCATGACGCGCGTATTGTCGCCGAGCGACGACTCGACCATCGCCGAGGCGTCGACCACGTCGGCCGCCGCGTAGCCGTGGAGTCCATCCGAGCGCGGAGCGCGGGTCTCCACCGTCACCAGCCCTCCGAGGCCGCGGCCGTACTCGGGGCCATAGCCGCCGGGCGCGAGATCGATGGTGCTCACCAGCTCGGAGTTGACGGTCGAGCGGATACCGCCGCCGTGGTAGAGCGCGGGTATCCGGACTCCATCGACGTAGACGCGGGTGTCCTGCGCGGCCGCGCCCCAGACGATCAGCGCGCCCGAGCCGGCCGAAGCGCGCGCCACGCCGGGGAGGTTCTGGACGACCTTGAG
>JANYGI010000005.1 GCA_025362495.1 Byssovorax sp.
GGGCGCGCACCGCCCGTCGTGCACCAGCGCCTTGCTGGACGGCTGCTTGGCTGTCGTGGGATCGCTGTAGTGATGTAGTGCTCGGGCTGCTCGCCATGGAGAGCCGGATTTGAACGCAAAGGCGCGGAGACGCAGAGGCGCGAAAAGGCGAAGAGGGAGATTGAGGTTCACTCCTGGAGCCCGTTCACCACGCGATGGATGCCCTGCCTTACCTGCCGTTCGCCGGAGTTGACCACGAGCGCGAGCCGGAGGTCGCACAGACGAAGGTAGGTCAGAGCCTGAGCCTCGAACAGGCTATTGCAGGTGGTCGTCGCCTTGCACTCCACGATGACAAGGTCGTTGATCAACAGGTCGAGGCGAAGGTCGAAGTCGAGCTCGAAGGCCAGCGCCTACTCGTACACGACCTCGAGCAGCCCTGGCCCTCCGAGCGTGCGATGGACCTCGATCGCCGCAGCGACGACGATCGCAGCTATCTCATTGTCCTTCATTCAATCCCCGTCTTTTTGCGTCCCTGCGTCTCCGCGCCTTTGCGTTGAATTCCGAGATTCGAGGCGGTGCCCGACGGATGAGTGAGGACTTCGGATCTGCACGGAATGAGCTGCGCTCCCGCCCGCCCAACACCCATTCGATTGCGAGCCGCCGCCCCCCCGACCTGCCGAGCTCGACCCAACCCCACTTCGCCCGACCCACCTATCCCCACCGCCCCCGCCCGGCCTGTTCCTGCGGAGCGACGCAAGGTTCGCCTGACGACCACCAGCCAGCTCCCTGCAACCGCGAGACGGTAGCCGACGACCGCCAGCCGGTCCGCCCGGCCATCGCGGATGTTCCCTGCAACCGCGAGCCGGTACCCGACGACCGGGACCTGATACCGGACGACCGCACACCGGTACCTTGCGACCGCGAGCCGGTACCCTGCAACGGCACCGGCTCGCAACCTCGCGAAACTCCCCGCGCTTCAGCCCGCGGGCGGCGTCGCCACGACCGTCGGCGTCGCCACGACCGCCGGAGCCTCCGGCGCCGCCTTCGCTGCCGTGCGCCCCGTCGGCGCGAGCACATGCCGCGTCGCCGGCCCGGGGATCAACCGCGACACCACGTCGTTCTCCTCATGCGCTTCCTCGAACACCTCCATCGCGTAGGCCATCTCCAGGAGCACATTGCCCTCTTCGAGGTTCACAATCGGAGAATCGTTCGCATTCTTCCGGCCTTCGAGCGCGGCGTCCACGTGGGCGCCCCCGAGCGCCGCCGCGGTCGTGATCGCGTTCATGATCACCGCCTCATCGAGCACCGCGAGCTTGGCCGCCTCCACGTTCACCGCGTCCGTACGCACACGCCACGACTGGGCAAGCTCGACCGCCTTTCCGATCGAACGGCTGAGATCGTCGTTCGTCCGTGCCTTGGCCGGCACACCGTCGATCTCCTTGGTCTCGGCGTCGCGCTTGCCCGCGAAGCGCTTGAGACGGTTCAAGAGCTTCGTCCGTGCCTTGTCGGCGCGCTCGTGAGCATTCGCCGCGGTCCCACGCGCCGCGCCGAGCTTCTCCTCGCGGGCCCCGCTGCCTTCGATCAACGCGTCGAGCGCGAGCAGCGATTCGAGGAAGTAGGCGAAGCGCGGGAGAACGTACGTCTCGGTGAGGCTGGGGAACGTGGCAATCTGCTGGTCAATCGTGATCGCCATCGTCACGCCGTCCCCCAGTACGCCGCGTGCCTTGGTCTGACGCCCAAGGTCGCTCCGCTGCGCGTCAGTCGCCAGCGACCGGAGCGCGGCGCGCGTGGTTGCGCCGAGGGGTGAGAGCTTGTCGAGGAGCTTCCGCGCGAGCTCGGCCGCGCTCGTCCCGGCTTCGGTGGTGGTCTTTGGCGAGGACGTAGCCGCCGCGTCCTTGCTCTTCTTCTCGGCCTTCTTGCTGACTTTCTTCGACTTTGTATCAGGCATCACGCAACGCTATCCAGGCGCTGGCTCCGAGGATGACCGCCAAGAAGGCTTAGCCAAGGCACTGGACCGTCCCGATCCTGCTCTCGTCGAGCGCGGTTGGGCTGGCATGGGCCGTCGCGCGGCGCCGCCCGGATCATCGACCGATTGCAGCCGTTCTCACGGTCGGCCTCGCCGCGCCGGTCGGCACCGGATCGGCCAGCGTGATCTCGATCGACGTGGCCATGAGCGCGTCGGGCTTCGGGGTGATGAAGCCAATCCGCGCCTGGAACGAGCCGATTTGCAGCGTGTCGCCGGCCGGCTCACAGAGGTTGTCGATCGTCGCCGGATCGTCGCGGAGCTGGCGCCGTCGGACTGGGAGAGACGCGGCCCGCGCACCGGAGGGGTGCGCGGATCCGGCGCCATGGGAAGACGCTATCGGGGGGACTTCGGCGCGCGTCAACCCACGAGCCATGGTTTCACGGGAACAGGAGCTTGGCAGTCACGGAGACGCTGCCACCCTCGGGGTGCGGAAAAGAGATGACACGCGTGGTGAGCTGGATGCACCCGTTGAGGACAGCGCTCGTGGCCGGAGTCACCGTCGCCGGGCCCGGCACGCCCTGACGATCGATGACGAACCGCAGCGCGACCTCCTCCGGCGGAGCGGCCTTGTCGTGAAGCTTCGCGTCGTCACGGCAACGCGCGTAGCGGCCGAGGTTCTGCCGGAGGATGCGCGTCACCACCTCGACGGGGAGGCGGCCGTTCACCGTCACGTCGCGAAGCTGGACCCCGCCCGTGGCGCGGGCCTCCGCGGCGCGCGCGCCGCCCGCCGGGAGAGCCTCGATCCCCGCACGATCCGTCGTGACCACGAGATCGAGCCGGGCGTCGTCGAGGCCGTCGACGATGGATGTGAGCAGGCCTGTGAGCTGTCCCATCGTCTCTCCCGACGACGGCGCGACCACCACCATTCCAAGGCCTGGATGCACTCTTGAAAGCGTGGAGAGCACGCTCGCTCGCGCGGTGTCGCCGGCGGCCGTGTCTTCGATCGGCAGAGTCTCGGCGAGGAGCGTACCGGCGCTGGGAGCCTTCACGGAGAAGACGAACAGACGGGCGTTGTCGGCGTCCACGAGCACGCCGAGGGCGCGATCGCGGGCCGCCGGCGGATCGGGCGAATAGCCGGTGTAGCTCGAGCGGCCGGAGGTCGATCCGGGCGGGAGGCCATCGGCGATCTGATCGTCGAGCTGCACCTCGACCATCTCGAGGTCAGAGCCGAGGAGGCCAGCGTACGCGCCGAGGCGGCTGTAGTCGTGGCGCTGCGGCGGCGCGACGACGAGGCCAAGAGTCCGCTCGGCGCCGCCCTTGCCGAGCGCCGGGACGACCTTGCTCGTGAAGAGCTCGAAGGGGAGCGCCGCGTCGACCGCGAGGGGGATCGTCTCGTGTCCGTAGGAGGGTTCGCCGCCGCGCGGATCGACGACCGTGCCGTCGCGCTGCGCCGACGGACCCGGGGCGCCCGAGAACGACGCCGACCGGCCCGTGATCCGCGCGACCGGCAGCGTGATCCCGCGGGAAACGAAGGACTTTTCGAGCGCGACCGTGACCTCGCGCTCCCTCGACGCACCGCTGTCGATGCGCGATCCAGTCCCCAGCGATGCAGCGAACATCAAGAGCGCCGCGGCTCCGGCGATCGCGCCGGCGATCGAGAATTTCTTCTTCGCAGCGAGCCCGGCGAAGAGCGGCGCCGAGAACGCGGCGAGGCAGCCGAGGGCGTCGACGATCATCACCACCAGGCGCCCGTGCATCTCTTCGCCGGTCACGGCGAGGATCGTCGCGCGCTGCGAGGGATCGATGCTCTGCCCGGCGATGGCGTCGAGCATGCGGCGATCGAGCGCGGCCATCGAGGCGCGATCGAGGAAGAGCATCGCGGCCGCGAACGCCAGCGCCGCGACGAGGAGCAAGCGCCACGCGGGGCCGGCCTCGTCGTCGTTTCGTGAGGCGATGAGCGCGGGCAACGGCTGCGCGGCGAGCGCGGCGACGAGGCCGACCGTGAGCAGCCCGAAGACGGCCAGCAGGTCGAGGCCGCCCAGGCTCTGGTGGTGCAGGATCCGCGCGGCCACGGCGAGGATCGCCGAAGCGACGCCCGCGATCGGGCCGGCGATCCAGGCCTTGCTCGTGGAGATCGGGCCGAGCGGATCGGGATCGACGGTGATCAACGTGAACGCGGCGGCGAGCCCCGCGAGGTACATCGCGAACGACGCGCCGAGGCCCCCGTAGACGTAGAGATTCGACGTCTCGCTCAGGCCTTCGGCGAGGATCCGGGCCTTCTGCGACGGATCGATGCTCGCGCCCGAGATGGCGCCGAGGATCACGTGGAGCGACGCGAGCGTGCCGATCATCGCCGCCGCGAACGGGCTGAACGCGAGCGTGAAGATCACGGCGCCGGGCACGCGCTTGCCCCGGATCATCAGCGCGCCGAGCACCGCGCTCAGCAGCGCGAGGAGCATGAGGAGCAGCGTGATCAGCCACATTCCCCAGCCGCCTTCGCGAAAATGAGCCCAGATGTGCATCGGCGCAGCCGACCTGTCGCCGGCCCCGAGCAGCACGATCGGCGCGAACACGATCAGCCCCGAGAGCGCCACATGCAGGAGCGTGAGGGGCAGGACGGCGCGGCGAGCGAGCGGTCGTGGCGTGGTGGACGCCGGCGTGTAGCCCGGCGGCGGCGCCGGGAACGGAGAGGGAAGTTGAGCGCTCATGCCCGCATGGGAGCCTGGCGCGATCAGCACGGCAAGCTCGGCGCGACGCGCGCTGCTTTGCCCCCGCTCGCAAAGTTGCTACTGCGGACGCCGAGCCTCCTGGTCTACCCAGGCGGAGGCGCACCCCATGAGCGAACCTTCGACCCCGCCCGACGACGAGCCCGAAAAGACCCCGGATCCGGCTGAATCCGCTGCCTCGATCGGAGCCCCCGAAGGCGAGCCCCCGCTCCTGCCGATCGGAAATAGCCTGCGTTTCGGCCGTGGATCGATCGCGATCGCCGTCGGCGTGCTCGGCGCGTTCGCCCTCATGGCCGTCCGCGCGCAGTACCGCTTCGGCGTGCCGCTCGGCGCCCTCTGCGTCTTCATCGCGACGTTTGGCGTGCTCGATCTCGCCGGATCCTTCGACGACTCCGAGGACCGCGTCGCCGGCCGCGCCACCCTCGCCGAGCTCGCGCGCCCGCTCGGCCTCTTCCTCGGCGGGGCGTTCTCGCTCTGGGGCCTCATCACCCTCGCCGTCGCTGGACGCCTTGATTTCCCGGGTCTTCATCACCCGGTCCTCGCCGCGGGGGTGCTCGTCCCGGCCGCGTTCCTGACGACGATCGTCGGCGCCTACCGCGTGGGCGAGGCCCTCTCGATCTGGGACAAGCTCCCTGACGGATCGACAAGGCCTCTCCTGCGCCGCCATGGATTCTGGCTCATCGTCGCGATGACGCTGGTGTACTTGCCGAGCCTGGGCAGCCACTCGCTCAGCGATCCGTGGGAGACGCACTATGGCGAGGTCTCGCGCGAGATCCTCTCGCGCAACGACTGGATCTCGCTCTGGTGGGCCCAGGACGGCTGGTTCTGGTCGAAGCCGATCCTCGATTTCTGGATCCAGGCCCTGGCGATGGCCACGTTCGGCGTGCGCTGGCAGCCGGATCGGATGCTCTCGGCCATGCGCGAAGGGTACGTGCCCTGGCCCGAGTGGGCCGTGCGACTCCCGATCTTCCTGCTGACGATCCTGGCCGTCTATCTGCTCTACAAGGCCGTGGCGAAGGTGTTTGGTCGCCGCGCCGGGCTGCTCGGCGGCGTGGTGTTGATCACCATGCCCCAGTGGTTCCTGGTCACCCATCAGACGGTGACGGACATGCCCTTCGTGGCGCCGATGGCCGCGGCGATGGCGCTGCTCCTGCTGGGCGCCCACACCGATCCCGACGAGGAGGTGAACGTCTACGAGATCGCGATCGGGGAGGCCCGGCTCCGGCTCTCGCTCTATCACGTCGTGCTCGGCGCGGTCGTCGCCTGCGCGCTGCCGCAGATACTTTATCTACTGTCGCGCAACGTCGATCTCGGGGCCTTCGGCGTCCGCTTCCACCTCGACGCGTTCACCGCCGGATCCCCGGGCAACTGCGGTCTCCCCGGCAACGAGGCCTGCCATGGCGCCAGCCCCGTGCTCCGCGGCCTGCACCCCGCGCTCCAGGCCTTGATCTGGGCGCAGGCCCTCGGCCTCGTGCTCTACATGAACTGGGGCGAGCGCCGCCGACAGCGCCTGTTCTACCTCGCGGCCTGGCTCTTCGCCGCGCTCTCGACGATGGCCAAGGGGCCCGCCGGCTTCATCCTGCCCATCCTCTGCGTCCTCGCGTACATCGTGGTGTCGCGCCGCTGGAAGGAGCTCCTGAGCCTCGAAATCGCCTCCGGCGTGCTGATCCTCCTCGCCGTGGGCCTGCCGTGGTTCGTCGCCATGTACGCGCGCCACGGGCAGCCGTTCACCGACCGGCTGCTCTTTCACGACATGTTCAAGCGGGCCTTCACCCACGTTCACGACACGAACGAGGGCGACGACACCAGCTTCCGCTTCTACGTCTGGCAGCTCGGCTACGCGATGTTCCCGTGGACTGGCCTGGTCCCGGCGGCGCTCGTCTACTGGCTCCGCCACCGCGAAGAGGGCAAGCGCGAGAGCGACGCCTCGGTCTTCCTGGTGATGTGGTTCGTCTTCGCGTTCGCGCTCTTCTCGCTGATGCTGACGAAGTTCCACCATTACATCCTGCCGGCCGTCCCGCCCGCGGCGATGCTGACTGGCATCCTCCTCGACGGGATGCTGAAGCGCGTCGAGAAGACGGCGGCTCCCCCGCTCCAGGAGACGGCGCTCTACGCGGCTGGCGTCGGCGGAGGCACGCTGCTCGGGCTCGCTGGCCTCACCCGCTCCATCAACCTGGCGCGGGCGCCCGCGGCCGCTACCGGCAGCGCGCTGATTCACCTGTTCGCGTCGGTGATGATGGCCCGCGTCCTCGTGGCGACTGGCTTCCTCGTCGCGATCGGGGCAGCGTACTACTCCTCCCGGCAGAGCGCGGCGCGCGTCGCGGGCGTGGGCCCGGTCGTTGACGATGGTCCCGCGGCGGACACGCTGGGCGACGAGGCGCCCGAGCCGCGCGCAGCGGCGTCGATCCGGGAGCGCTTCAACCGGGTTCAGCTCGGCGCAGTGGGCCTCGCCGGGGCGCTCCTGGTGTTCTTCGTCGGGCGCGATCTCTCGGCCAATTTCGAGGGGATGCCGAACCAGATCCGGCTGCTCCACCTCTTCACGTACAACTACCGTCGCGGCTGGCCGGCCTCGCTCGATTTCACGGCGACGCTCTGGGCCTTCACCATCGGCGCGACGCTGCTGATGGCCTTGCTGGCCTGGGCCAGCATCCGCCGCCACGTGATCACGGCCCTCTTGGCGGTGAGCCTGGGCTTCGCGGTGTGGGGCCTCGACTCGTACTTCATGAAGACGTCGCCCCACTGGGGACAGCGCGAGACGGTGCTCGCCTATTACGATCAGTCGCGCACCGTCCCCGGCCCACTCGTGGCGTACCAGATGAACTGGAAGGGCGAGAACTTCTACTCGGGTAACCACATCCCGGCGTTCGTTTCCAGCGGGCAGAAGTTCCAGGACTACGTGAAGGAAGAACGCAAGAAGGGCACGCGCACGTTCTACTTCATGACCGAGCACGCCCGGACTGGCACGCTCCAGAACGAGATCGGCCCGACGGTGAGCTTCGAGAAGCTGACGCCGCCCGAGCTGAACAACAAGTTCCTGCTGGTGCGCGCCGTCTTCGAGTGACGGCGGCTCAGCGCGCCAGATCCTGCAAATCCATCATCTCGTCGACGTCGGGCATCACCACGAGCTCGCAGCGGCGGTTCTTCTGCTGGCCGTCTTTGGTGGCGTTGGCGGCCACGGGATCCGTCTCGGCGAAGCCGGCGGCGCTCCAGTGGCGGCGCGGCAGGCTGCCGCCCTTGCCGATCAGGAACGTCAGCACCGCGCGCGAGCGCATCAACGATAGGCCCCAGTTGTCGCGGAACTGGCCCCCTTTGAGGGGCTGATCGTCGGTGTGCCCGGCGACCTGGTAGTCGCGCTCGGCGAGGCTGCGATCGCCGCGGATCACCGCCGCGACCTTGCGCAAGATGTCCTGTCCGTCGGCGCGAAGGGTGTCTTTGCCGCTGTCGAAGACCACGTCGCCCGGCAGCGAGATCACCATCTTGTTGTGACGGATGCTGACGGCGAGTCCGAACCGCGTCAGCTCGTCGAGCTTGTGGCGCAGGGCATCGAAGCGGGCCTTGACCTGCTCGAGCTTCTGCGCGCGCGAGCGGTATTCGGCCAGGGCGCGCTCGCGCTCTTCGAGCGTCGAGGACAGCTTGGTCACCTCGGTTCGATGGGTCTCGAGGTCGATCCCCGCCGCGTGGAGCCTGGCCGTGAGATCATCCTCGCGCACCCGCGCCGCGGCGAGCTCTCCCTCGAGCCGCTGAGCGTCCACGTTGCACTGACCCTGGAGCTTGTCGTAGCGGCCGATCTGAGATTGCCACTCTGCGTTGGAGTGTCCGCAGCCGATTGCAGCGAGGCAAGCTAGCGAGACAACCGCGATCAATCGCGTTTTCATGGGGCCTGAGGCTGACCCAGGCGAGCGGGCCGAGCCAGCGATTTGCGGCGGAGACCCCGACTGGAGAGTGGCTATCGCCCGGGGCGCTCAGGCATTCTCGCGGTAGTGGATCTCCAGCGCGTCGAGGACGCCCGCCACGGTGCTCTCCGCTGCGGTCACCCCCACGGTGAGCCCGCGCCGCTCTGCGGTCGCCGTGGTGACAGGGCCGATGCTGGCCACGAGCACGCCTTGCAAGAGCGCGGTCGCGCGCGAGCCCAGGAGGTCGACGAGGCTGTCGGCGGTGCTCGACGAGGTCAGCATCACGCAGTCGAGCGCGCGCGCTTCGAGCCTGGAAACAAGCTCGTCGCGGCGCTCGGCCGAGGCGGGGCGCGTCTCGTACACCGGGACGACGTCCACCTCGCACCCGGCAGCGCGGAGCCGCTCGGGCACGACCTCGCGGGCCACGAGCGCGCGGGGAATGAGCACGCGTGGCGGCCTGTCCCGCAGAATGGTTTGAACCGCGGGATCGGCGAGAATGGCTGAAGCGAACGCCTCGCCCACGAACTCGCCAGGTACGATGTCGGCGCGGAGGCCGCGGGGCGCGAGCGCCGCCGCGGTGCCGCTGCCGATCGCGGCGAGGCGCGCCCGGCCAAAGGCCCTGGCGTCGCGCCCCGCGGCGTCGATCGCCTGGAAAAAGCGGACGACCCCGTTCTCGCTGGTGAACGCGACGACGTCGTAGCGCTCGAGATCACGCACGGCCGCCGCGACGCGCGCCGGCTCCGGCGGCGGGGTGATCGCGATGGTGGGCAATTCGAACGGCTCGGCGCCGCGGAGTCGCACCATGCGCGCTGTCGTCGCCGACTGGCCCTCTGGCCTGGTGATCAAGATCCGCTTGCCGGAGAGCGGCCTCGAATCGAACCACCGCAGCTTGCTCCGCAGCCCGGCGACGGCGCCCACCACGATGATGGAAGGGCTCCCGAGCCCGGCCTCGCGGGCCTTGACGGCGATCTCGTCGAGGCGCCCCTCGGCGACGGCCTGCTCGGGGCGTGTACCCCACTGGATCACGGCCGCCGGCGTGGCGGGATCGCGCCCGGCGGCGGCGATCAGGCTCTTCGCGATGCTGTCGATATCGCGCATGCCCATGAGAATACAGATCGTCCCGCGCACGCGATCGAGCTCGGACCAGTCGAACCCGACGCCGTCACGCTGCGTCCCGCTGACGAAGGTGACGCTGGAGGCGAGATCACGGTGGGTGACCGAGATACCCGCGTACGCCGTGGCGCCGAGCGGAGAGGGGATACCGGGGACGACCTCGAAGGGAATACCGGCCTCGGCGAGGGCCTCGGCCTCCTCGGAGCCACGGCCGAAGAGGAACGGATCACCCCCCTTGAGGCGAACCACGCTGCGCCCGGCCCGCGCGAGAGTGACAATCTCGACGTCGATGGCCTCCTGACTGGCCTGCTTCTGCAGCGGATCGCCGCCGCGCTTGCCGACGGATCGCACCTCGGCGTCGGGCCGCACCGCGTCGAGGAGCGCCGGGTGAGAGAGCTCGTCGTGGAGGACGACATCGGCGCTGGCGAGGAGCTCGGCGCCGCGGACCGTGAGGAGACCAGGGTCGCCCGGGCCACCGCCGACGAGATACACAAACCCGGGCATGGCCCGGCCCGGTCCGGCGTTGAGGCCCGACGCACGGGGTCCGGGGCCAGTCGTGTCTTCGCGGGCCGTGGAAGGGGTGGGATCTTGTTTGTCCGACATAGAGAACGCCTGTTCAGTGCACCGCTTGACACGACGCGCCATCGCTTCTAGAGTGGCCGCCCACTTTGGAGGATTCCACCCGTGCAGGAAGACATCTTTATGACCCAGGTGAAGATCCTGCCCCACGTGCTCGACGTCGCGCGAGCCGGGTCGGATCGCTGGTACGTGACCGACGGCGCCACCTCGGTGGGGCCCGTCAACCTCGATCTGCTGGCTCGCGGCGTCGAGGCGGGCAAGGTCCCGGTGGAAAGCTTCGTTCGTCACGAGGCGTGGAAGGTGTGGCGCCCGCTGCGCGAGCTGGCGGAGATCACGGATGACGACGGCGTGCCGATCGTGGGTCGCCCGTCGACGGACGATATCTCGGCCGCGGGCCTTCGTCCTTCGATGCCGCAGGATTTTCTGCCGTCCGACGCCGTGGCGGGCGCGGTCGATCGGCGCGACGCGCTCTTGCTGCTGCTCGCCGCGGCCGTGGCGCGTGGTCACGCCGAGGTAGCGATGATCCACGAGCTGAACAACGACGGCGCCGTCGCCGTGAGCGCGCACGGGCCGCAGGTGTTCGAGGCGCTCGGGATGCGGACGAAGCTGCTCGATCCGGCGCTCGTCGCCGCCGCCGCGGGGATCCTCGTGCTGGCCGAGCCGCAGCCGGGCCCCGCCGGCGAGGCGATCGTCGGCCGCTTGAGCCGCCTCGGCCTCCCGGTGACGGGCGCGGTGATGCTGCCGATCCGCCCGCACGGCCGCCTCTACGGGACGATCGAGCTCGGTCGACGCACGCCGTTCCGCGCGATCGAGGTCGCCGGTCTCGAGGCGCTGGTCGAGGCGCTGGTGTTCAAGCTCGAAGCGCTGTCGTGATCCGGTGCGTTGACGGACCGGCGCCGTGGTGATGTGCTGCTCGCCGAGGGCTCGCAATGCACGGCGTGTGGCGGATCGGCAGCTTCCCTGACGAGGTGTGGATCACGCGGGCGTTCGGGGGATCGATCCCCGCGAGCGCGACGCTGATCTCGCCCGCGAACGCCGGCTGGCGCGTGACGGAGTGGTTCCCCGAGGGCGGCCTCGCGCGGCAGGTGCTGGCCGAGATCCACGAGCAGCTCGGCTCGCCGACGCTGGCGCGGCCGACGCTCGAGCTGGAGGCGCTGCACGATCTGGTGCGCAAGGCGCTGCGCGAGGGCTCGCTCAAGGCCTTTCGCGTGCCGGTGAAGCTCTCGGGCGCCCCGGTCAACGCCGCGCCGGAGCCGAAGAAGAGCCGGGACGACGGCCCCGCCGAGCAGAAGACGTGGATCGCGATCGAGCTGATGGACGACAGCGACACGCCGAAGCCGGTGCCCTTCAAGAAGTACCGGATCGAGCTGCCCGATCAGTCGATCCGCGAGGGCATGCTCGACGAGAACGGCCAGGCCCGCGTCAGCGGCTTCGATCCGGGCGCCTGCAAGGTGAGCTTCCCCGACTTCCACGGACCGGACTGGGACCGGGCGTAGGGAGCGAGAATCGTTGGAGCTCAAACCATTTCGTTTGAGCTGCAACTAAAACGCGTAGCTGGCGGACATGCGGCCGAGCAAGCGAGGCGACTGCGGGGAGAGGCCGAACGAGGGCCCGGCGCCGATCTGGACGTGGCGGGCGAGCTTGAGGGTCGCGACCGGGCCGATGAAGTGGCGGACGCCGCCGTCGAGCTCGCCGGGGTCCCAGAGGCCCTCGAGGTCTTGCACCACGTACTCGGCGCCGAGCTGGAAGGTGTCCGTCACGCGGAAGGAGGCGCCGGCGGTGAGCAGGAGATCGATGCCGTCGCGGGGCGCGCTGCCGGGGCCCGTGGTGGAGAAGACGTGCTCGCCGAGGCCGGTGAGGATCAGGCGAAAGCGGCCGATGTCCCCGGCGATCGCGGCGCGGCCCCAGACGCCGTTCGCGCCGCCCAGCTCGCGCAGGTAGCCGCCCGAGAAGACGAGGCCGACGGGGCTCTTCGGGCCGAGCACGTAGATGGACGCGCCCAGCATCGCGCCGCCGTTGACGTTGCCGCCGTCGCCCGCGAGGAGGCCCTCGGCGTGGAGCGAGGCGAACTTGAAGATGCCGACCTCGGCCCCGGCGCTGAAGACCGCGCCGGAGTGGGCGACGTTGGCGGCGAAGGGGCGCGCGGCGCCGCGATCGATCTGAGCGACGCCGACGCCGAGCGACGTGAGGACGTGACCGGCAGGCGGCGCCGTCGGGTCGGACGCGTAGAGCCAGGGGCGACGGACATCAACCCACGGATCGGCTTGTTTTGCAGGCTCGATGGCGTCCGGCGCGGGCGGGAGCGCCGTCGCCTCGGGGAGCGGATCGGCCGCGGCGTCACGGGGATCGGAGGCCACGAGCAGCGCGGCGGCGAAGAGGATCGAGGCGCCGCGCGATCCGGCGGACGGGGTCGAGGCCATGCGAGCGGGACCTTTCGTGCGAGGAGCATCCTAGCGCGGGGCGGGTGCGCGGGGCTAAGCTCGCGCGCGTGTTCCCCACGCAAAGGCCCAGAAGGCTCCGCCGCACCGCCGCCATCCGCACCCTGGTCCGCGAGACGACGCTGTCGCCTTCGGATCTGATCCTGCCGCTCTTCTTCAACGAGGTGCTCGACGCTCCGCGGCCGATCTCGACGATGCCCGGCGTGTCGCAGCTCCCGGTGAGCGCCGCGGCCGAGACGGCGCGGATCGCGCAGGCGGCGGGACTCGGCGGGGTGATCCTCTTCGGCCTCCCGCGCACGAAGGACGCGATTGGTTCGAGCTCGTACGATCCCGAGGGCCCCGTCCCGCGCGCCGTCCGGGCGATGAAGGACGCGGCGCCCGACCTCGTGGTGATCACCGACGTGTGCGTCGACGAGTACACCGATCACGGCCACTGCGGCGTGCTCAAGGCCAACCTCCGCGGCGAGCTCGAGGTCGACAACGACGCGACGCTCTCGATCCTGGCGAAGTCGGCGCTGGTGCACGCGAAGGCCGGGGCCGACATCGTGGCGCCGAGCGACATGATGGATGGCCGCGTGGCCGCGCTGCGCAAGGCGCTCGACGGCGAGGGCTTCAGCGAGACGCCGATCCTCTCCTACGCGGTGAAGTACGCGTCGTCGTTCTACGGGCCGTTCCGCGAGGCGGCCGACTGCGCGCCGAAGTTCGGCGATCGATCGGGCTACCAGATGGATCCGGGCAACGCGCGCGAGGCGCTGCTGGAGGCGAGGCTCGACGAGGACGAGGGCGCCGACATGCTGATGGTGAAGCCGGCGCTGCCGTACCTCGACATCGTCGCCAGGGTGCGCGCGGTGACGACGCTGCCGATCGGGGCCTACAACGTCAGCGGTGAGTACGCGATGATCAAGGCCGCCGCCGCGGCGAACATGATCGACGAGCGGCGCGCGGTGCTCGAGCTGCTGACGTCGATCCGGCGCGCCGGCGCGGATTTCATCCTCACGTACCACGCGCTCGACGCCGCGCGCTGGATGCGGGGATGAGGCGCGCCGCGGCGATCCTCTTCGTGGCGTGGGCGGCGATCGCCGCGGGCTCGCTCGGCTGCGGACGCGGCGGCCCGCTCACGTGCGACCGCACGGCCGAGGGCAACCCCGTCGTGCGGTACACCGAGGGCGCGGTCGCGAACGAGGTCTACATGAGCTCGCCCTGGGGCGGCGAGCTGCTCTATTTCCCGGGCGGAATGCACTACGCGATCGAGCACGAGCTCGGCGCCGAGCCGCGCTGGATCACCTCGTACCTGGCCTTCGATCGCTACGCCGCGGGCGACTCGGGCCTCGCTCCCGCGGCAGGCAATCAGGTGGTGATCCTCGACGTGAACGCGACGACGGTGACGCTCGCGAACGACAGCTGCGTCGACTACTGGCTGCTGGTGACGGCCGGCACCGGCGCCGAGCCACCGCCCGCGCCGTAGCGAATCAGCGACGCGGGCCGGCGGCCCCGCGCGACGATCCCGGCCCGCCCGCGGCCGATCGTCGCTGCGGCGCCGTCGCTCGAGCGACGCCGCGCGAGGGCGCCTTGGCCGTGAGCTTCTGCGGGATCCGGTAGACGACGCCCTGCTTGAGCGCGATCGATTTCAGGCCGTTTGCTCGCTGAATTTCCTCGATCGTGGTGCCGTAGTGCTTCGCCAGGATGACGAGCGTGTCGCCGCTGCGGGCGCGGTGCTGCGCGTAGGTGACGTTCGCGGCGGCGGTGGCCGAGGCGAGCGCGTGGGCCGCGGGGGATCGCGGCGGGAGGAGGAACGCGCAGCGGCGGCCGAGCTCTTCTGCAACCGGGTTGTGAAAGCGGATGTGCAGGTGCGTGCCGTGCCCCTTGGCGTGACGGATGATCGAGCGCCCGTTCTTGCCGCGGACCTGGAACACGTCGTCGAGCCAGGCGGTGTCCTCGCCGATGGAGACGGCGTACTGCGCGAGGCCGCGCTGGATCGCCGTGTCGATGAAGATCCACTCGACGTCGGTGTCCTTCAGCGCGGAGCGAACCAGGGCCCAGGTGCGGGGATAATCGAGGTTCCCGTCGTTGGCGTTGGCGAAGCCGTGCGGGCTTATCGTGCGGTAGTAGTAGCCAACGTCGACGTCGCGGCCGGCCTGGTGGCTGACGTGCGGCGAGAGGTGCCCGCCGTCCTTCGCGCTGATGTGGCCGATCTGGACGGGCTGTGAGCCGGGGAACTGCTCGTTGACCTTGTCGATCACGTGGGTGAGCGAGTCGACCGTCTCCTTCGTGCCCCACGCGCAGCTCGGCGAGATCAGCTCCCAGTGGTCGCCGCGCGGCATCTGCACGCCGTTGACGAGGGCCCCGGCGCTGGCGCGGCCGAGCGAGATCGAGCCGATGGACGAAGGGTCTTTTTTGAGGCGCTCGCGGATCTCGGCGTCGCTCAGCGCGAGCGTCGGCGACTTCGGCGGTGAGCCCGACGGCGGGCCGTCTTCGGCGTCGGCGTAGGCGTCGTCCTGGCCGTCGTCAACGTCGTCGTCCATCGTTGCCGGGGGGTCGGCGGCGGGCGGAATGACGGCCGGCGGCGGCGCGGACGCGTCGAGCGGCGGGGTGGCCTGGGCCACGACGAGCGGCGCGGGGGCTGCCTGCGGCCGGGGCTGCGCCGCGGCCCGCGCAGGCGGCACGGCGCATCCGTACAGCGCGAGGAGCGCCGGTAGCAGGGGCCATCGATACATCGGCCGGCACTATAGCCAGCGAACCCGTGCACGCGCCAGGCGAACCGGCCGGGGTGCGATCACGCTGACGCCGGCGCGACCTCGTGGAGCTGCGCCTTCTTCACCGTCTCCTTGGCGAACTGCAGCGTGTGGAGGCGCGCGTAGAGGCCGCCCGCGGCGAGCAGCGCCTCGTGCGTGCCCTGCTCCACGACGCGACCTTTGTGGAACACGACGATGCGATCGACGGCTTTGATCGTGGAGAGTCGGTGGGCGATGATCAGCGCCGTACGTCCCTTCATCGCGGCGTCGAGCGCGCGCTGGAGGCGAGCCTCGGTGTCGCTGTCGACGTTGGCCGTGGCCTCGTCGAGGACGAGGATCGGCGGGTCGCGGTAGAGCGCGCGCGCGAAGGCGATGAGCTGGCGCTCGCCCGCGGAGAAGTTGTTGCCGCGCTCGAGGACCGGCGCGTCGAGGCCGCCCTCGCGGCGCTCGAAGAGATCGAGCGCGCCGATGCGCTCGAGGGCGCGGTTGACCTTGGCGCGATCGGGCGTGGTGTCGCCCGCCGCGATGTTGGTGGCGACCGTGCCGGGGAAGAGGAACACGTCCTGCGGGACGACGGCGAAGTTGCGCCGCAGCTCACCGCGGCCCATCGACGTCACGTCCTTGCCGAAGACGCGGACGTGGCCCGACCTCACGTCGTAGAGGCGGAGCAGCACAGAAGCGATGGTGCTCTTGCCCGCGCCCGTCGCGCCCACGAGGGCGATCTTCTCGCCCTTCTTCGCGTGGATCGAGACGTCGCGCAGGATGGGGATGCCGGCCTTGTACTCGAACGAAACGTCGTCGAGCTCGAAGGCCGTGTCGTCGTCGAGCGCCGAGGTCGCCGACTCCTGGGCCTGCGCCGGCGCGTCTTCTTCCTTGTTCTCGAGCAGCTCGAACACGCGCTCGGCGCCGGCCATCGCCGACTGGAGCAGCGTGTAGCGGGCCGAGAGATCGCGGATCGGGACGAAGAACATCTCGATGTAGGCGACGAAGGCGACGAGCGTCCCGAAGTCGAGCTTCTGCGAGAGCGAGTGGACGCCGACGTACCAGAGCACCGAGGCGATGCAGACGCTGGAGATCATCTCGATCACCGCGTCGAGCGAGGCGTCGTAGACGATGGAGCGGTTGTTGGCGTTGCGGTACGCGAGGTTGATGTCGTCGAACTCTTCGGCGCTCGACTCTTCGCGGGCGTAGGCCTGGACGACGGCCATGCCGGAGATCTGCTCGTTGACGTAGGCGTTCATGCGCGCCGTCTTGGAGCGGATTTCGCGGAAAGCGTCGCGGATCCGGCGCCTGGTCCAGTTGACGAAGATGGCGACGACGGGGAGCGCCGCGAAGGCGATCAGCGACATCTTCCACTCGAGCGAGACCATGATCACGACGATCGCCACGAGCCGCGTGAGGTCGCCGACGGCGTTGAGGGCGCCCGACGCGAACATCTCGTTGATGGCGTCGACGTCGTTGGTCACGCGCGTGACGAGGCGGCCGACCGGCGTGCGATCGAAGAACCCGAGCCGCCGCGTGTGGAGGAACTGGAACACGTGGCGGCGCAGATCGGCCATGGCCCGCGCCCCGGCGAGCTGCATGAAATACATCTGCGGGAAGGCGATGAGCTGCTCCGAGAGCAGCACCGCGCCGAGGATGATTCCGCAGCGGGTGAGCGTGCCCTGCGGGTCGGCGCCGTCGAAGCCTTCGAAGGCCGCGCGCATCAGCAGCGGGCGCACCATCGCCAGGCCCGAGCTCAGGAGCAGGAGCCCGATCGAGAGCGCGAGGTGGCGCGCGTGCGGCTTCACGAAGGGCCAGATGCGCCCGAGGTTCTTGATGTCGTAGGACTGCTCGAGCTTGCTCTCCTCGTGGAAGCGGCTGAGCGCGGCCTCGGCGCGGGTGATGGGCTTCTTCGCCTGCAATTTACGGGGAACGGGCGCGCTCACGAGGCCTCCACCGCGCCGGTGGCGCCGGGTAACGGGGTGGTCGTCGCGACGACTCCAGCGTCGAGCTCGCTCAGCGCGGCGAGGTCTTCTTCGATGCGCTGCTCCTCGGCGAACGAGGCGTAGAGGCCGCCGTTCTTGCAGAGGTCTTCGTGGCGTCCGCGCTCGACGACCTTGCCGGCTTCGAGGACGATGATCGAGTCGCAGCGGCGCGCGGCGGCGACGCGGTGGGTGATGAGGATGACGGTGCGGCGCGCGGCCTGGCGCTCGATCGCCGCGAGGATCGCCGCCTCGGTCTTGGCGTCGACGGCCGAGAGCGGATCGTCGAGCACGAGGACTGGGGGCTCGCGCACGAGGGCCCGGGCCAGGGCGACGCGCTGCCGCTGGCCGCCCGAGAGCTGCACGCCGCGCTCGCCGACGACGGTGTCGAAGCCCTCGGGGAGCGACATCACCTCGGCCAGCACCTCGGCCTCTTCGGCGGCGTGGCGGATCGTCTCGGTGCCCGCCTCGCACTCGGGATCGTCGAGCGAATAGCCGATGTTGCGCGTGACCGTCGTCGAGAACAGGAAAGCGTCTTGCTGCGCGTAGCCGATGCTCGCGCGCACCGTCTCGAGCGGCAGATCGCAGATGTCGTTGCCGTCGAGGAACACGGACTTGGTCGGCGTCGGGAGGAGCCGCGCGAGGAGCACGGCGATGGTGCTCTTGCCCGATCCGGTGCGGCCGACGATCGCCAGCGACCCGCCGGCGGCGACGTCGAAGCTCACCCCGTCGACGACCTTGCGGACGCCGTACGCGAACGAGAGATCCTCGACCTTGATGGCGCCGGCGACGTGATCGGGCGCGGCGAGCGTGCCGCTCTGCACCTCGGGGACGGCGTCGAAGACGACCTTGAGGCGCTCGTAGCCGGCACGGCCACGCTGGATGATCGAGAACACGAAGCCGAGCGCGAGCATCGGCCAGATCAGGCGATTCAGCGCGATCGAGAAGGCGAGGAAGTCGCCCTTGCTGATCTCGCGCGAGAGGACGAGGCCGCCGCCGTACCAGAACACGACGAGAATCCCGATGGAGCTTATCCACCCCATCATCGGCCCCATCGAGCCGCGGAGGCGCGCGAGGGCGAGGTTCTTCTCGAGGAAGGCGACGTTCGACTCTTCGAACGACCTCTGCTCGGCCTCTTCGAGCGCGAACGATCGCACCACGCGCACGCCGGCGAGGCTCGCGAGGACGCGGTCGCTCATCTTGCCGATCGCCTCCTGGTTCTCGCGGTTGAACTTGAAGAGCTTGCCCGAGAACGAGCGCGTCACCATGGCCAGCGCCGGTAGCGTGATCAGCGACGCGAGCGTGAGCTTGACCGAGATGTGGAGCATCACGTAGAGCGCGCTCGAGAGGGCGAAGAGCGAGCCGGCGACGTTGAGCACGCCGAAGCCGAGGAGGAGGCGCACCTGCCCGAGATCGTTGGTCGCGCGGCTCATGATCTCGCCGGTGGGCATCTTGCGGAAGAAGGCCGGGCCGAGCTTGTGCAGGCGCGAGAGGAGCACGGCGCGGAGCTCGTACTCGACGTTGCGGCCGCCGGTGAAGACGGTGATCCGCGACAGCACGCGCATCACCGCGGCGGAGACGCTGACCACCAGCATCAAGATCGCGGCTGTTTTACCGGCTGATCCTTGCTTCGCGTCGGCGGCGTCGACGGCGGCCTTCACGAGGAAGTCGCGCTTGGCCATGAGCAGCTGCTGGGCTGCGAGAAGGCCGGCGCCCGCTGCGTAGAGGACGAGGTTGCGGCGAAACTGGGCGCCGAGGCCGACGGGAAAATTCTCGGGATCGTTCTTGGGCATCAGCGGGCTTTACGGGGGAGGGGCGCGAGAGGGCGGCGATGCGACGACTGCATCGCCGGGCGCTCGCGAGTCTCCACGGCGAGCTCGAGATCGTGGAGCTCGAGCCGGGTGGAGAGCAAACCGAGGAGGACACGAGCGCCGCCGCGGCTGTCGAGATCGCCGATGACGCCGATCTTGTCGATGAACGGGCCGGAGCGGACGCGAACCTTCGCGCCCTTCTCCAGCGTCATAGGGGCGGGGCGCGACGGCGACGAGGGGGCTGCCGCCGCCGCGACCGGCGACGCCGCGGTCGGGAGCGCGGCGATCGAGGCATGCTCGGTGGGAGCCGCGATCGCCGTGGGCGCGGGCGCGACGATATCGACGCGAGGCACCGGGCCGCTCGCGGGCGGCTCGTGGCGAGGCCGCTGGCTCGACGGCGGCGACGCGCCCTTGCCAGCGAAGAGCGTGCTCAGCGAAGGGCGACGCGTCGACGAGATCGGCGGGTTGCGACGGGCCTCCTCGGCGCGGGCGATCGCCACTTCTTGAGAGCGCTTGCGCGACTCTTCCTGCTCGGTGCGCCAGCGCTCCGTCTCCGCGTGGGCCTCGGCGTGGGCGCGCGCGCGCTCTTTCTCGACGCCCTCGAGGCGGCGATCGAGGGCCACGCGATCGTTGTCGCGCGACCAGGCGACGAGGCGGTAAATCGGCGCGAGCGCGACCAGCGCGTCTTCCAGCTGCTCGTCGAGGATCTCCGCGTGCTCGAGCGCCGTCTCGCGCGCGACGCGCCAGCCCACCCAGACGGGGATCTGCTCCGCCGAGGCGCGCGCGACGAGGTGCCGCAGCGCCTCGGGCGTCGCCGCGCTGGAGGCGATCCGCCCCGCCGCGCCGTCGCCGCCGGCGCCGATCGTGAACTCTTCCGGCAGCGCGACGAGGGCCTCGATCAGCGCGCGGACGAGCGCGCCGTCCGCGCTCGCGTCCACGCGCGCCCGGAGGTTGTCGAGGTCGACCTCGGCCTCGGAGGGGATCGCGAAGCAGACCTCGACGGCGCGGGCGTCGAGGCGGAGCGCGAGGAAAGCATGGCGATCGTAGGGGCTCTGATCGCCCATCACGTCGGAGATGGAGCGGCCGCGATCGAGGAGGCGCGAGAGCTCGTCGCGAGCGGCCTCGTTGCGCGAGAAGAAGATCCACTGACAGTCGACGTGCTTCCGGTTGCGGAGCGAGGGGTGCTCGTCCGAGCCATGGACGTCGACCGCCAAGCCCTGGGCGGCGAGGCGCGCGACGACCCCGCGCGCCCACACCAGGGCCCGCTGCTTCACCTCGAGGCGAGGCCGCGAGTACGCGTTCGAGGTCGCCTTCTCGGCCGCGTAGGCGTCGAAGTCACGAGCGTTGAGGTGCAGGGACGTTTGGCTCATGGCTCCGGATCGGACACGACGCCGCGAGCCCCGGGCGAACGAGCTCGCCCGACCGGGGCTCGTGACCCTCGTGAAGGGGGCGGATCGTATCCTGCGCGGCAGCGAAATCAATGCTCCACAATTGCTCTCGTTGAGCCCCCGCATTCACGCCGAATTCAGCCGCGCGACAGGGCGTCGCGAAGGACGGGACACGCTTGACCGATCGGGGCGGCGTGTCACCTTGAGCGGCGGGGCTCTCGCACGGCGAATCATGCGAGATTGCGATGCCTCGACGAAACGACTACGGAGAATAAAGCGACCGCACCGCCGCGCTGCAGTCCGTCACGGACAGGGCCCCCGCAGGCCTTTCCTGACAGACCGCAGCATTATCCGGAGGGGTCCATGCGGCGCCCTCACGAACCGAATTGCCTGAAGCTCGCGCGGGCATCGATCATTCATCCCGCGCCCACAACGAGATCCGCACGACGAATCTGACCGGACCGAGCCCGTGAACCGTCCGCGCAAGCCCCCACAACCGCCCGATGCCCGGCTCCGCCGAGGGGTGTCGCGCGGCCGGACGTTCAGCCTCGAGCAGGCTCGCTCCCTCTGAAAGGACCCATGGAACAATATCGAGACGAGCACATTGCCTGTGCGAACTGCGGCGCGTCGTTTCTCTTCTCCGCGGGCGAGGCCGCGGTCTTCGCCGAGCGCAGCCTGGCAGCACCGAAGCGCTGCAAGGAGTGTCGGCGGGCTCGAAAAGAGCAGGGTGGCGGCGCCCCCGGCCAGGGTCGGCCGGCTCCGGCGTGGGGCGGTGGAAACGGTGGCGGCGGCGGGCAGCGCGACTTCGCGCCGCGCGGCCAGGCGGCCCCCCCGCGCTACACGGGCGACGTGAACGAGTACCGCAGCCCGATGCAGGACAACAGCTACGGCAACCGCCCTGCATGGGGCGGCGGCAACCAGGGCGGCGGAGGCAACGGGTTCGGCGGCGGCGGTGGCTATGCAGCGCGCGGTCCGCGTCCTCCGATGGGCGGCGGCCGACCGGCGTTCGGCGGCGCTCCTCCCGGCGGCGCGCGCGCCCCGCAGCGCGGCGGCCCGCCTCCGTGGCAAGGCAGCGGCGACGGTAACTACCGCGCGCCCTCGTCGCACGGCGGCAACGGTGGCTACGACCAGCGCGACAACCGCTTCGCCGGCCCGCCGCGCGGCGCACCGCAAGACGGCGGGTTCGCGGCAGGCGCTCCGGGCGCGGAGGGCGCGCAAGCGCGTCGGCGCCCCACCGCGGAGATGTTCTCGATCACGTGCAACTCGTGCGGCGCGCACGCCGAGGTCCCGTTCCGTCCCGCCGAGGGGCGTGACGTATTCTGTCAGGCCTGCTACCGCGCCCGCAAGCCCACCTGAGCAGCGCCGAGGCCGCGTCCCGGATCTCCCGGGCGCGGCCGTCCGGCTCGCGGTCGCGCCGAGCGCCGCGAAACCCTTCGATTCAGCCTATTTCGCAGACCAGCTCGGGTGAGAAGCTCTGCTCGCCCGCGGTGATGACCACGCGCGCGTCGATGCGGACCGCGCGGCGCACCGTCTGCTCGACGACGCCGGCGATCCAGTAGCGGAGCGGCTGCGCGGCCGGCTCGAACTCGACGATGTGGAGCTCGGCGCGGCCGTCGGCGCGCGCCGACACGCGCCAGCCGCCGAAGCTGAAGAGCCGCGCCCAGATCGACGTGCCCCGGCGCAGCACCGCCGCCAGATCGGGCGTGGTGCGCAGCAGCGTGCGGACGACGTTGTAGAGCTCGCCGTCGACGGCGACGCGGCCGATCTCGCGCCAGCGGCCGGGATCGCGCACCACGATCACCGTCGCGTGCTCCATGTACGCGTCGAGCGCCTCGAGCTCGTACGCGACGAGCGCGTTGATCGATCCGTTGCGAAAATCGCCGGCGTACGCGGCCGGCATCTGGGCCACGATCTCGTCGCGCGCGGCGGCGCCGAACAGATCCTGGATGACCTTGTCGACGCTGCGGAGGACGGGGCCGCGCACCTGGAACCGACCGGCGAAGCGCTGCGGCAAGGCGCGCACCGGCGAGATGCTGCTCATCGGCGCGCCGGAGCCGACGCCGACGAGCGTCGTCGTGGGATCCTCCGAGCGCGAGCTGACCGAGATCGGCGCCTCGAGAGCGCTGCGCACCGTCTTGGGGAAATCGCCCGGCATCGCGCGGGGCGACGACTTCGCGGCCTCCGGCAGCTGCGCCGGGCCCGCCTTGACGATGGGCGCGCTCACCTCGTGGCGCTGCGGGGAGTCGGGCCCGCGCGACGACGGCATGCTCTGCATCGTCCGCTGCTGGAGCTGCGAGGCGAAGCCGAGATCGGGGTTGCTGCGTCGCTCGCGCGAGGCGTTCGTCTCCTCGCGCAGGCTCGCGCCGGCGACGGGCAGCATCCGCCGCGCGATGTTGATGATCCGCCCCAGCGCGGCGACGCGACGCGCCGGATCGGGGACGATGCGCTCGAGCTCGCGGATGACCTCGATCGCCGTGGGAAAGCGCTTTGCCGGGTCCTTCTGGAGGAGCTTCTGCACGATCGCTTCGACCTTGGGATCGACGTGGGCGCCCGACGACGAGAGCGACGGAGTCTCGGCGTGGACGACGCGGAACGCCGTCGCGACGGCCGTCGGCCCGCGGAACGGTCGCGAGCCGGTGAGCAGCTCGAACAGGAGCACGCCGACGGCGAAGAGATCGCTGCGCCCGTCGAGCGGCGTGTCGCCGGTGGCCTGCTCGGGCGAGAGATAATCGGGGGTGCCGAACACGACGCCGGTGCGCGTGCGCGGGCTCGGCCCCGTGTTGTCCGTCATCTTCGCGATGCCAAAATCGAGGAGGCGAACCGTGGCCATCCCGCGCGCGGCGTCGAAGGCGATGAAGACGTTCTCGGGCTTGAGATCGCGGTGAATGATGCCCGCGCGGTGAGCGGCGTCGAGCGCCTCGAGGACCGGGATGCAGGTGCCGACGGCGGCGTCGATGTCGAACCGGGCGACGCGCAGGAGGGCGGCGCCCACCGACTCGCCGTCGAGGTACTCCATCACCATGTACGGGCCCATGTCGCACACGCCCATGTCCGTCACCTCGACGACGTTGGTGTGGCGGATGCGGCTCACGGCCTGCGCTTCCTGGAAGAAGCGCTGTGACAGCTCGGTGTTCTGGGCGAGCTCGTGATGGAGGAACTTCACCGCGACGGATCGACCGCCGCCGACGGGCTCAGCGCGGAAAACGTCGCCCATCCCGCCGCCGCCGATTCTCTCGGCGAGGCGATACTTGTTGTCCAGGAGGACGCCGGAGCTAGGGGGACGAAACGACATCAAGCACTGCAGTCATGCGCGGATCGTGGCCGATCGCCTCGGGATCGAACCTCAAGTAGAGCGCCGTCTCGGCCTCGTGAAAAGGGAATCCTACGCTCACCCCTCTCCGGGTCGTCTGGTCGACGTTTTCCCTTGTAACACCGGTCCTGTGCGGCACCTCGCGCCGACGGCGGGGGCATGCTCAGGTCGCCTTCGCGTCGCGGAGCTCGGTCAAGCGCGCCGCGAAGGCCGCGAAGCCCTGGCCCATGGGCTCGTCGGTGATGAAGCGCGGGGGCACGCTGAGACGCCGCGCCGGGCCGCGAACATTGGCCACGCCGAAGGTGAGCGTGAACGCGGCGAAGGGCGCGGCGTCGTTGCCGCTGTCGCCGATGTACGCGTAGCGAGCGCGCGCGGCCGTCGCGTCCTCACCGAAGCGACGGACGAGCAGGCGGATCGTCCCCGAGGCCTTGTCGTCGGGCTCGCTGGTCAGGTGCAGGTGCACGCTCGACACGAGGGTGCGCGCGCCTCGCTCCGCCGCGAGCCGCTGCATCGCGACGATCGCCTCGCGCGGGACGCGCCGGTGCTCGCCGATGTCGATCGTCACGTCGGTGCGCCGCGCGTCGTTGTCGTCGGCGAGCTCGGCCTCGGGGAAGCGGGTCACCAGCTCGGCGGCGAGGTCGAGCAGCGCGCGGCGACGCTCGCGGCGCACCGCGGGATCGAGCGGATCCAGCGCCACGATCCGCCGTGATCCTCCCTCGTCCGCGACGAGCGCGATGGCCCCGTTCTCGACCACGGTCGCGTCGAGCGGCCACTGCCTCTGGATCACCTCGCCCCAGCCCGCGGGGCGTCCCGTGCAGGCGATCAGCCGCAGGCCCGACCCGCGCAGCCGGAACAGCGCGGCGTAGGCGGCCGCGGAGAGCGCGCCGTGATCGAGCAGCGTGTCGTCGAGATCGAAGATCACGCCGCGGAGGCCGCGCGCCTCGGCGGCGGAGAGACGCCCGAGCGGCAGCACGTCAGATCGCGTCCACGCGAGCGATCAACGCCTTCAAATACAGGCCTTCCGGGAACGCGGCCGGCACCGGGTGATCGCCGCCTTGAAAGTGTCGATCGAACACCATGGCCGACATCCGCGCGTCGCGGGCGCCGAGCGCGAGCGCGCGCGTGAGGTCGTCGAGGCTGACGGCGCTCGAGCACGAGCAGAACACGAGGACGCCGCCCGGCTTGGTGGCGCGGCACGCGGCCGACGCGAGGCGAGCGTAGGCGCCGAGCGCGCCGTCCTTCGCGCCGCGCGAGGGCGCGAGCTTCGGCGGATCGCAGATCACGAGATCGAACCCGCCGCGCGTCGAGGCGTCCTGGAAGGCCTGCTTGGCGTCCTCGCGCACGTGCTTGATGCGATCGGAGAGCCCGTTGATTCGCGCACACTCGGCGCCGATCTCGATGGCGATGGCGCTCTCGTCGACGGCCACGACCTCGGTCGCCCCGCCGCGCGCCGCCGCCATCGCGAAGCTGCCGACGAACGAGTACGCGTCGAGCACGCGCCGGCCCCGCGCGAGCTGCTCGATCCGCGCTCGCAGCGCGCGCTGATCGAAGTAGAAGCCCGTCTTCTGGGTGAGCGAGAGCGGGATCTCGTAGCGCAGCCCGCGCTCGTGGAAGCGAAGCGCGTCGACGCCGGTGTCGCCGCGGACGACGCCGACGCCGGGCGTGAACCCTTCCATCTTGGCCTGCATCGCGGGGGTACGATCGATGATCGCGCGCGGCGCGAGCGTGGCCTGGAGCGCGTCGAACACCACGCCCTCGCGCAGCTTCACGCCGATGGTGTTGAGCTGGACGACGGCGACGTCGGCGAACATGTCGATGATGAGCGAAGGCAGCCCGTCGCCCTCGGCGTGGACGAGGCGGAACGCGTCTGTCTCGTGGCCGGCCGCAGCGCTCGGGAGCCCGAGCTCGCGACGATGCGCCAGCGCGCGCTCGATGCGTCGGCGAAAGACGGCGCCGTCGATGGGCGAATCGTCGCGGGTGAAGAGGCGCACCGGGATGGCCGATCGCGGCGTGTACAGGCCGCGACCGAGGATCGTCCCGTGGGGATCGACGACGGTGACCTCGTCCCCGGCGACGGCGCCGCCTTCGATCCGCGCGATGGCCTGCGCGAAGACCCACGGGTGGCCCGACCACACGGGCCGGACATGACCGGGCTTGAGGGTGACGATGGGCATGATCGAGCAGCAATCCTCGCGAGAGAAACCGCCGTGGAGCTAGCACGGGATGGCTCCGCGGGGATCCAGGTGCGCGCGAGCGATCCAGTGGCCCGGTCGGGTCGCCTTGCAGTATTCTTCAGGTCCGTGTGAACCTCACGTCACACAGCGCCGTGGCGACCGATGCACGGCGGCGTGGGATGCCCGCCATCCGCCCGGGTAAACCGATAGGATGGCGGATGGCATCCTGGTTGCTAGGTTGTCGACGTCGAACGAGGAGTCGCCCGATGCGCCGTTGCTTGACCCCAGTCGTATTTGCTGCCGCGATGAGCCTGTCTCTGCCTGCCCTGGCGCAGAACTGTCCCCCAGGGGCATGGTTCTGCGAGCAGGCCGAGGTGCAGACGCCGCCTGCTGTCGCGCCCCAGCGGCAGGCGCCGCCGGTGCAACTCAACAACGATGACGAAGACGACGCCGTCCAGGTGGCGCCGCCTCCCGCGGTGCGATCGGCGCCGCCGGTCGTCGTTTACCAGCCGGTCCCCGCCGCGCCGATGACGCGCGTGATCATCATCGCCCCGGGCTACGGTGGCGGTGGCTATTACGCCCCTCCCCCGCCCCGCCCGCACATGGTGCGGATGGTCCCGCAGGCCGCTCCGCCGCCGCCGCCTCCGCGGTGGCACGGCGACACGAAGTGGGGCCTCAACCTTCGCGTGGAAGGCATGACGTTCGGCCACAACGAGCGCGCCGCGCAGGACTCGGGCATGGGCGGCCTCGGCCTCAGCCTTCGTTACCGGCCGATCCCGCACTTCGCGTTCGACGTTGGCGTCGACGTGCTCGGCGGCACTGACTTCAACGGCTTCAAGCGCACGGAGACGCCGCTCACCGTGAGCGGGATGATTTACCTGAACCCGCGCAGCCCCGTGCAGCTCTACATCCTCGGCGGCATGAACTTCTCGCATGCCGACGTGACGTCGGACATCTCGTCGCCGCTCCTCTCCCAGAAGGCGGACGGCTCGTTCGGCGCGTCCTACAGCTATTTCGGTGGGCAAGCCGGCGGCGGGCTCGAGCTCCGCGCCTCGCGTCACGTCGCGCTCAACATCGACGTCATCGGCTTCATGCGCAAGCGAACCGACGACGGCCGCATCCCCGAGTTCTCGGATCCCGACAGGGGCACGACCAACTCGTCGGGCGGCGCTCTGCTCCGCGGCGGCCTCACCTTCTGGTGGTAGTCGCCTCGCGCCTCGCTCGCCGCACGGTATAACCCGCTGCGGCGATGCGTTTTCTCCGAAGCCACCGCGCTCTTCTCCTCGCCGTCGCGGGCGGTGTCCTCTTCGCGCTCACCTCGCCTCCCACCAACATTTATCCGGCGGTCATCGTCGGTCTGGCGCTGCTCGCGGCGTCGCTCACGCTCCCTCCCGAGCCACGGGGATCGGCGATCGCGCCGGGCGAGCTCGGGTTCTGGCGGGCGTTCGGTCGTGGCGGGGCGTGGGGGACGGCGGCGGGGATCGTCGGGCTCCGCTTCGTCCCGGCCGTCATCCAGCGCTTCACTCCGCTCGGCGTCTTCGCGGCGTACCTCGCGCTGGTCTTGCTCGCGGCGGCTCAGTCACTGATCTGGGCATTTGCCGCGGGGATCACGGCCGTTTTGCGTCGCCATGCGCGGGTGCCGTTCGAGCTTTCGTTCGCGATCGGGGTCTTCGTCGCGGTGTCGCTGCCGACGGTGTTCGCGTGGACGCCGGCGGGGCTCATCAGCCCGTGGCCCGCGTTCGTGCAGCTCGCCGATCTCGTCGGCGAGCGCGGCGTTTCAGCCGTCTTTGCCGTCGGGGCTGCGCTCCTTTGCCGCGCCGCCCTCGCGCTCGGCGGCGCCACGCCGGAGCCGAGCGATGCTTCCGTTTCACCCGCGCCGCTCCGCTTCGGCCCGGCCGCGCGCTGGCCTGCGCTCGCGGCCCTCGCCCTCTTCGCGCTGCTCGCGATTCATGGCGCGCTTCGCATCCGATCGCTCACGGCCGACGCGCCCGCGCTGCCCAGCGTGAAGATCGGCCTCGTCGATCATGCCGTCCCGCCGCTCGAACGATGGGACCCCAAGAACAGCGCGCCGATCCTCCGCTCGCTCCGCGAGCTCACCCGCAAGCTCGAGAATGACGGCGTCGAGCTGACGATCTGGCCCGAGGCGGCGTACCCCTATGCGCTCGAGCACGACGCTCGCGCGGTGCCGCACGCGGGGCCGATGACCATCCTCGGTGGCCGCGTGCGCGGGCCGCTGCTGATCGGCTTGATCACCCGAGAAAAACCGACGTTCACGACCGCGGGCGAGGTCGAGTACAACAGCTACAACTCGGCCACGCTGATCACGCCCGACGGGGCGATGCAGGCGCCGTACGACAAGCTCCAGCTGCTCTGGTTCGGTGAGATGGTGCCGCTCGGGGCCGAGCTGCCCTGGCTGCGTCACCTGTTCCAGAAGAGCGGCGGGCTCATCCCCGGGAGCGAGCCGCGGGCCCTCACGCTCGAGCGCGCCACGGGGCCTTCGCTGCGGATGGGCGTGCTCAATTGCTACGAGGACACGCTCACGACCGTGGGCCGTCGCGTCGCCGTCGAGCTCGCGCCAAACCTGCTCGTCAACGTCACCAACGATGCCTGGTTCCAGGGCACCGCGGAGCCCGAGCTCCACGCGCGACTCGCCGCGATGCGCGCCGTCGAGCTGCGTCGCGATCTGGTGCGCGCCGTCAACCTGGGCGTCGTCTCGTGGGTCGACGCGGCCGGCGTCGTGCGAGCGCGCTATGCCGGCGAAGAGGCCGGGACACTTCAAGTCACGCCGACGATCCGCAACGCCAGCCTCACCGCCTATGCGCGGGTCGGCGATGCGCCGCTGCGCATCACGTTCGGGATCGCGGCGCTCTTCTTCGCCCTGCGAAAACGCCGGGCGAAGAAGAAGCCGTCGATCGAGCGGTCGACTAACCCAGAAGGTCTTTGAGGGCCTTCACGGGCGTGGCGCGGACCTTGAGGCTCGCGGGCTTGCCCTTGATCGTCGTCGGCTGCTTCGTGAAGGGATTGACCCCGGGACGATCCGCGGTGGCGGGCGTCGACTTGGCCTTGAGCTTCACGAGGTTGGGGATGGTGAACTCGCCCGGACCGTCTTTGCCGAGCTCCTTCTTGATGAGCCCAGCGAGGGAGTCGAGGAGGCTGCTGACAGCCTTCTTGTCGAGGCCTGAGCCCTCGGCGAGCGCCGCGATGATTTGCGACTTGGTAAGCTTGTTTGAACCCGGCATTTTGCCCACCTTGTTTGGAGAGGGCGCACCTCTTAACAAGCGCGATTGAGCCTCGCAAGGGAGAAATCCGTCGGCTGGGCCGTTTTTTGTCCGGAGTGGCCTTCGGGGCAGGCCGAAAAGGCATCAATCCGAGGGCGGACGAGCCCCCGCGCGGCGGGTGGCGGCCCCGGTGAGATCCCCGGTCTTCGCAGTCATTTCGCGCTCTTCCGCGTCAGTGCGATGGTCGTAACCGATCAGGTGCAAGAGGCCGTGAGCGAGGAGCATCGTCAGCTCGTCGAGGAGCGGCCGTCGATGCGTTTTTGCCTGACGACGGCCCGTCTCGATCGAGAGGATCACGTCGCCGAGCATCCCTTCGAGGGACTCGGGCGCGGGCCGCGAGCCCTTTCCCGGCTTCGGCGGCACGTGCTCGACGACCGGGAACGCCAGCACGTCGGTCGCCTTGTTCATCTTGCGGTAGGTGCGGTTGAGCTCGTGGATCTCGTCGTCACCGACCAGCGCGATCGAGAGCTCGACCCCGCGCATACCCAGGTGACGGAGCATCTTTTCGGCGCGGCGACGCAGCACGGCCGGCGACGTGTCCGTGAACGGACCGCCGCGGGTGGTGATCTCGACGACAGCTTCGGGCCTGATCACGGGCTTCTTTTTCACGTGGGGTGCGCCCTCGCTACCGCGACCGCCCGGCCGCGTCGACCCGCTAGGGATGGCTCACCGAACCTGCTACCGTGCGCGGCCGATGTGGTGGATGTGGATCGTCGGGCCGATTCTTCTGGTGTTGATCTGGCTCACGACCGGGTGGCGCGATCGTCGTCGTGAGCGCGAGGTCGAGGCCTGGCGGCGCACGATGGGCCCCAAGAAGGCCGTCGGCAAAGAGGCGGCCGGCTACCGCAGCACGAAGAAGATCGGCAACCCCGCGACGGGCCCCGGCGCCAAGATCGTGGGCGCGCTCCCCGGCCCTCTCCAGCGCCTGCTCGACACCGCCGGCGGCGGCGACGCGCTCGGCCACTACGAGCTCGTCCCCAAGCTCGCCTACCTGTCCGCGACGAGCGCGAACCTCTTCACGGGCAGCGATCTCCACGCCGTCACGGGCAAGCTCGAGGCGGCCGCGCCGGCCTTCATCGTACAACCGCTGGCGATCATCGAGGGCGAGCGCATCGCCAACACCGGGATCGACTTCAAGAAAGATCCCGACTTCATGGCGCTCTTCCAGGTCGACGCCGTCGTCGAGCCCGCGAAGTCGCCGGTCGCGGGAGCCAAGGTGACGGCGGCGAGCCCCGACGAGATGACGGCCGCCAGCGCGAAGAAGATCCGTGCCTGGCTCTCGCGCCCGGTGCGCGAGGCCCTGCGCGATCTCCCGGATGCGTGGCTCTACGTGCAGGGAAAGGCGATGGCGCTCGTGCTCTACGGGCCGATCGACGCGCCCAAGCTCGACGAGCTCGTGACGACCGCCGACGTGATCTTCGCCGAGTACGGCGAAGACGGCGGCCCCTCGCTCTTCGACGACGAAGACGAGGACGACGAGGAAGCCGCCGCGCCCGCGCCTCCCCCGCCCTCGAGGAAGAGCAAGCCCGCCGCGAAGACGGCCTCCGCGAAGGGCTGATCGCTAGACCACGCGCATCGCCTCGCGCACGCCGTCGATGACGAACTGCGCGGCCGTCGCGGCGAGGATCAGGCCCATGATCCGGCTGATCACGTTGATCCCCGTCTTGCCGAAGAAGCGCACCACGCGCGATCCGAAGATCAACGTCACGAGCGCGATGGCGACGACGAGCACGATCGACGCGTAGAGCGCGACCTTCTCGCCCACCTCCTGCGCGCGCGCGGACCACATCATCGCGGTGGCGATCGCGCCCGGGCCCGAGAGGATCGGGATGCCGAGCGGCACGATCGCCACGTCGTCCTTGTGCTGCGCCTCCGACGTCTCCTCGGGCGTGGTGCGCACCGGCGACGTCTTCGCGCGCATCATCTCGAGCGCCATCGTGAAGAGCAGGATGCCGCCCGCGACCTTGAACGCCGGGATGGTGATCCCGAAGAAATGGAAGATCGCCGTCCCCGTCGCGGCGAAGAGCAGCAGCACGATCAGCGCCGTCAGCGAGGCGCGCACGGCGATCGCTCGCTGCGAGAGGCGATGCTCTCCACCGGCGAGCGCGAGGAAGACCGGGACGCAGGCGATCGGATCCACGATCGAGAAGAGCGACGGAAAACAGAGCGTGAAGAATCCAAGCGCACCCGACATCAAGCGGGGGTAAGGCAGGCCGCGCCCTGCGGCAACCCCCGCCGCAGCCTGATTGACACGTCGCGTTATTGCACCTAGAGCAGAGGCCGCCCGGCGCTCTTTTTCAGCGGCGGGAGGGAGTGCTCATGAACGAGTCATCTGGACGCGATCGCGTCGCCGTCGTGGCGGGCCTCCGCACGCCGTTCACCAAGGCCGGTACCGCGCAGAGGTCGATGCGCACGGTCGATCTCGCCACCGCCGTCGTCAAGGAGCTGATGGCGCGGAGCGAGGTCCCCGCGAAGGAGGTCACGCTCTGCGTCTACGGCCAGGTCGTGCCCACGCTCGACTGGCTCAACCTCGCGCGCGAGGTGGTGCTGCGCGCCGGCCTCCCGAAGGAGATCGACGCGTACAGCGTCTCGCGCGCCTGCGCGACGTCGATCCAGGCGATGACCTCGGCGGCGCAGGAGATCCTCACCGGCCAGCACGACGTGGCGATCGCCGGCGGCGCCGACAGCATGAGCGACGTCCCGCTCGGCGTGAGCAAGAAGCTCGCGCTGGCGCTGATGGAAGCGCAGAAGGCGAAATCGTTGGGGCTCAAACTGAAAGCTTTCTCGAAGCTCTCGCCGATGGACATCCTCCCGCCGATCCCTGGCTTCTCGCGCGAGCCCACGACCGGCGAGCAGATGGGCGAGGCCGCCGAGAAGATGGCCAAGCTCAACGGGATCACCCGCGAAGAGCAGGACAAGATCGCGCACCTCTCGCACGTCAACGCCGCGCGCGCCTGGAAAGACGGCACCTACGCCGCCGAGGTCATGCACGTGATCCCGCCGCCGTACGACGCGCCCGTGAGCCGCGACAACCTCGTGCGCGACGACTCGACCCTCGAAGGCTACGCCAGGCTCTTGCCCGCCTTCGATCGCCAGCACGGGACGATCACCGCCGGCAACGCGTCGCCGCTGACGGACGGGGCGAGCGCGCTCCTGATCATGCGGGAATCGAAGGCGAAATCGCTCGGCTACGCGCCCCTCGGCTTCGTGAAATCGTGGAGCTACGCCGCGGTGGATCCGGGCTGGCAGCTCCTGATGGCGCCGGTGTTCGCCGCGCCGAAGGCCCTCGATCGCGCCGGGCTCACGCTCGCCGACATGGACCTCGTCGACATGCACGAGGCCTTCGCGGCCCAGGTCGCGGCCAATTTGAAGGCGCTCGCGTCGAAGCAGTTCGCCGTCGAGCGGCTCGGGCGCTCGGCCGCGGTCGGCGAGATCGATCCCGCGAAGCTCAACGTCAACGGCGGGTCGATCGCCATCGGTCATCCCTTCGCGGCCACGGGCGGGCGCATGGTGCTCTCGACCCTGAACGAGCTGAAGAGGCGCGGCGGGAAGCACGCTCTCCTCACTGTCTGCGCGGCGGGCGGCCTCGGCGCCGCCGTCGTCCTGGAGTCCGCATGAGCACGAAGACCAGCCACGGTGCCGCGCCCTCGGCGCTCTCGCTCACGGTGCGCCCCGACGGCGTCGCCGTGGTCACGTACGACGTCGTAGGTGCGCCGGTGAACACGCTCAACGCTTCGTTTGCAGCTGATTTCGAGCGCGTCTTCGGCGAGGTCGCGAGCGATCCGAAGATCAAGGCCGCGATATTGGTGTCAGGCAAGGCTGACACCTGGATCGCCGGCGCCGACATCGAGATGCTCCAGACGATGAAGACCGCGGGCGAGGCCGAGGCCATGGTGCGCGCCGGCCACCACGCGATCTTGAAGATCGTCGACTCGCCCAAGCCCGTCGTCGCGGCGGTGCACGGCGCGGCGCTCGGCGGCGGCTTTGAGGTCGCGCTCGCGTGCCACGGGCGCATCGCCAGCGACGACAGGAAGACGACGTTCGCGCTCCCCGAGGTGCAGCTCGGCCTGCTCCCGGGGATGAACGGGCTCCAGCGCCTCGCCGAGAAGGTCGGCCTCCAGGTCGCGCTCGACCATGGCCTCACCGGCAAGAATCTCCGCGCTGCGAAGGCGAAATCGCTCGGCGTCGTCGATGACGTCGTGCCCGCGCCGATCCTCGTCGACGTCGCCGCGGCCTTCGCGCTCTCGCTCGCCGAGAAGGGCGCGCCATTCACCAGGCGCGCGCCGAAGAAGGGCACCAGCCTGCAAGACTCGCTCGCGCGCCTCGCCCTCGAAGCGAACCCGATCGGCCGCAAGCTGCTCTTTCGCAAGGCCAAGGAGGAGCTCGAGAAGAAGACCGGCGGCCACTACCCCGCTCCCGAGCGCATCCTCGAGGTGCTGCAAACCTGGGCGGAGAAAGGCTTTGCGGCCTCGAAGGACGTCGAGGCCAGGGCCTTCGGCGAGCTCGTCGTCGGAAGCGTCGCGCACCGCCTGATCGAGATCTTCTTCGCCACGACGGCGATGAAGAAGGACTCGGGCGTCGACGATCCGGCCGTCAAGCCGCGCAAGATCGAGAAGATCGCCATGCTCGGCGCCGGCCTGATGGGCGGCGGGATCGCCTACGTCACGCTCAACGCCGGCATCCCCGTCCGCCTCAAGGATCGCGACGACGCCTCGGTCGCGCGCGGCGTGAAGTACGTGGCCGGCATCCTCGACGAGGACGTGAAGCGGAAGAAGCTCACGCGGATCGAGCGCGAAAAGAAGCTCGCTTTGCTCACGGCGACCACCGACTACTCGGGCATGAAGGGCACCGATCTGGTGATCGAGGCGGTGTTCGAGGACCTCGCCGTCAAGCGCGCCGTGGTGCGCGAGATCGAGGCCGCCTGCAAGCCCGGCGTGATCATCGCCTCCAACACCTCGTCGATCCCGATTGGCAAGATCGCCTCGGCGGCGGCGCACCCCGGGAACGTGGTCGGCATGCATTACTTCAGCCCCGTGCACAAGATGCCTCTGCTCGAGGTGATCCAGACCAAGCGGACGTCGCCCGAGGTCGTGGCCACGGCCGTGGCCATCGGCAAGAAGCAGGGCAAGACGGTCATCGTCGTCAACGATGGATACGGCTTCTACACCAGCCGGATCCTCGGTCCCCTGATGAGCGAGGCCAGCTACATGCTGATGGAGGGCGCGCCCATCGACTTCATCGATAAGGCCATGACGGCGTGGGGATGGCCCGTTGGCCCGATTGCCCTCCTCGACGAGGTGGGTATCGACGTCGCCGCCCACGTCGGCCCGATCATGCTGGAGGCCTTCGGCGACCGCCTCGCGCCCCCGCCCACCATGGCCAGGCTCGTCGCCGACGACCGGAAAGGCCGCAAAAACAAGCGCGGATTCTACATCTACAGCGACGAGGCGCGCAAGAAGGGCCGGGGCAAGCGCGTCGACGAGAGCGTCTATGCGGTGCTCGGGCTCGACGCGCCGGACCCGCAGGTCAAACCGGCGATCCTGCGCGAAGAGGTGCAGATGCGCTGCTCGCTCCAGTTCGTCAACGAGGCGATGCACTGCCTCGGCGAAGGCATCCTCCGCAGCGTGCGTGACGGCGACATCGGCGCGGTGTTCGGCCTCGGGTTCCCGCCCTTCCGCGGCGGCCCGTTCCGCTACACCGACGCTGTGGGCCCGGCGGAGGTGCTGAAGCGGATCCAGGACTACGAGGCTCGCTTCGGCAAGCGCTGGGCGCCGGCGCCCGCGCTGGTGGAGATGGTGAAATCGGGCAAGCGCTTCTATCCGTGAGAGAGCGGCCGAGCGTGGCTATTTCCCGGCGGCGGCAAACACGTTGATTGCCGTCGCCAGCAGCCAGTGCAGGAGCCATGCGCCCAGGAACGACTCGCCGCGCCAGGCGATCACCGCGAACAGCAGGCCTCCGCCGATCGACGCGAAGGCCTCGGGCTCCGACTTCGGATAATGAGCCATCACGAAGGGCAGGAGCTGCACGAAGATCGCCACCGATCCGAGGCGCCGGCCCAGGCCGAAGAGCAGAAAGCCGCGGAAGAAGAACTCCCACGCGAAGCAGTAGAGTCCCCAGCCGAGCGTCGTCGGGATCCAGAGCCACGGCTCGGTGAGCACGTAGCGGTACGTGGGATACGCGTCGCGGATGGCGGGGATCCGCGCGGCGAAGAAGGCGATTGGCAAGAGCCCGAGGGCGAGGACGCCGAGATCGCGACCCCACACGCGAGCGTTGCCGAGGCGGAGGCCATAGGCGTGGAGGCGCTCGTGGAAGCCGCCACGGATCACCAGCGCGGGGACGACCAGGAGCGCGCCGACGTTGACGGCGAACCAGCCGAAGAGCTGCGCGCGCGGGCCCAGCGAGGGGACGTAGCCGTGAAAATGAACGACCGTGAGCAGCACCGCGGCACAGAGGAGAATGGACGCCTCGCGGACCGGATCGTCGATCGAGATCTTCATGCTCGCGCTCCGATATACACCTGGACGCGCCGCGCCGCGGGCCACAGAGTGTCGGCCCCGAGCAAAGCATGGATCACCCCAGAAGAAACGCGGCGGTCCCGTTCATCCTCGTGACTCTGCTCCTCGATACGCTCGGCATCGGCGTGATCGTACCGGTGTTGCCCCGCCTGATCGGCAGCTTCCTCCAGGGCGATTTCGAGCGCGCGTCCGCGTATTACGGGGTGTTCATCGCGCTCTACGCGGCGATGCAGTTCTTCTTCGCGCCGATCCTCGGCGGGCTCAGCGATCGCTTCGGCAGGCGGCCGGTGATCCTCACCTCGCTCGCGGGCGCGGCGGTCGACTACCTCCTGCTCGCGTTCGCGCCGACGCTGCCATGGCTCTTCGCGGGGCGCGTCTTCTCGGGGATCACCGGCGCGAGCTTCTCCGCGGCCACGGCCTACATCGCCGACGTGACGCCGGCGGAGAAGCGGGCGCAGAGCTTCGGGCTGATGGGCGCGGCGTTTGGGCTCGGGTTCATCCTCGGGCCGGCGATCGGCGGCGCGCTCGGCGGGATCAGCCTGCGTCTGCCGTTCCTCGTCGCGGCCGGGCTCAACCTGCTGAACTTCGTCTATGGCAGCTTCGTCTTGCCGGAGTCGCTTGCGGCCCCGCACCGGCGGGCGTTCACGCTCCGTCGCGCCAACCCGCTCTCGGCGATGCGGAACCTCGGTCGCCATCCGGTGCTCTTCGGCCTGACTGCCACGCTGGTGTGCAGCTACCTCGCGCAGCAGATGCTCCAGACCATCTGGGCGCTCCACACCCAGGCTCGCTTCGGGTGGGAGCCGTACCAGATCGGCGCCTCGCTCGCGGTCGTCGGCATCTCGGCGGCGGTGGTGCAAGGCGGGTTGATTCGCCTGATCTTGCCGCGCCTGGGCGAGCGCCGCGCCCTGCTGCTGGGGCTCACCGTCAACATCCTCGGCTATCTGGCCCTCGGCGCCGCCACCCGCGGATGGATGATGTACGCCATCTGCGTGCCATTCGCCCTTGGCGGGCTGGCCGGGCCGGCGACGCAAGCCATCCTCTCGCGCGAGGTCGGCCCGTCCGAGCAGGGCGAACTGCAAGGCTCGCTCAGCAGCCTGCAGAGCCTGACAGCCATCCTCGGGCCGCTGCTCGCCACGGCGCTCTTCGCGCGATTCGCCGCGCCCACGGCCGTTCCCCACGTCCCCGGAGCCACGTTCTACGCGGCCGCGGCGTTCAACGTCGCCGGCATGCTGCTCGCGCTGCGCCTTTTCGCGAAGACGCCGCCGCGGCCCGTGACCGGCGCCGATACCGTACCTCCTGCCAGCGTCCCGCACTGACGCGCTACCGCCGATGATCCCCGAGATTCACGCGACCTCGATCCCGGTCGGGCCGATTGTCCTCCACCCGTTTGGCCTCCTCGTCGTGGCCGGGATCATCGTGGCGCACACGGCGCTCGTGCGCCGCGCGAGGGCGCGGGCCGTCGCGTCGGCGCGGGTGATCGAGGGTTTTGCGATCGCCCTGGGCGCGGGAGGTCTCCTGGTCTCGCTCATCGTCGATCGCCTGGCTGGCTCGCTCGGCTCCTTGCCTGCCGCTTCTGGAGCCCTCGTGGCGGGCGCGATATACGGAGCGTCGTTTCGCCTCGATCTGCTCGAGCTCGGTGATCTCGCGGCCTGGGCGTTCCCGTTCGGCTGGGCCTTCGCGCGCCTCGGCTGCGCGCTCGTCCACGATCACCTCGGGCCCCTCTCGAGCTCGTGGCTCGCGGTGCGCTTCGCCGCGGGATCGCGGCTCGATCTGGGCCTGATCGAGTGGCTGCTCGTCCCGGTCCTGTTCGCTGCGGTGGAGATCGCGAGGCGCACCCGCCGGCCCGGCGCCATGGCCGGGGCGCTGGCGTCGGTCTATGCGTTGATCCGGTTTCCCCTCGATTTCCTGCGTGAAAGCGACGCGCGCCTCGGCGGCCTCACCGCGGCGCAGTGGGGAACACTCCCCCTCTTCGCGGCGGGCGTCGTCCTGCTCGGGATCGTTTTCACCCGCGCGGCGCCGCCGACTCGGGTATCTCTCGAAGAATGATCCGATCTGCAATCGCGCTCTCGGCGGCCTCGCTCCTCTCGCTTCCCCTCCTCGCCGGATGCGGCACCGGGACGCTCGGCGGCGCCGACACCACCAGCGCGAGCGCGACGACGGGCGCGGGCGGCGGGACGGGCGGAAACGGCGCCGGCAGCAGCGCCAGCGCGACGTCGTCGGGCGCCGGCGGACACGGCGGCAGCGCGCCCACGATCCTGCCTTCACCGTTCGACTGGACGGGTATCGTGAGCACGGGACAGAGCCTGTCGGTCGGCGCCACGGGGACCCCCGTCGTGAGCGTCACCCAGCCGTACAAGAACCTGATGCTCTCCGATGCTTCCCCGGATCCCAAGTACGATGGCCAGGGCGACATGCTCTCGCTCGTCCCGCTCACGGCGCCGATCCGGCCGCCCGCGGGCGGCGGGCCGGGCTATCCGAGCAACATCGCCGGAGAGACGCCGAGCGAGGGCACGTCCAACCAGATCTCGGCGCTCACCCTCGCTCGCGGAGGCTTCGACACGGTGAGCGTCGCCTCCAACGTGGGTGAGTCGGGACAGAGCATCTCTGTGATCAAGAAGAACGGGACCGGCAAGGCTTATGCGGCGACGCTCTACGAGGGAGCCGCGATCAAGGCCCTCGCCGCGGCGCAGGGGAAGAGCTTCGGCTACGGCGCGATCCTGCTGACGCACGGCGAGACCGACGCCAACGACGCGAATTACGCCGCCGAGATAACCCAGCTCCAGGCGGATTACACTGCCGATTTGAAGGCCCTCACCGGACAGCAGCAAGACATTCCGATGCTGATCTCGCAGCAAGGCACCTTCCCCCTCGATGCCGGGAGCTTCGCGCAATCGACGCTGGCCGAGTGGCAGCTCGGGGTGACTCTGCCTGGCAAGTTCCTCTGCGTCGGGCCGAAGTACCAGTACGAATACTCCGGGGACAACGTCCACCTCCCCGCCCCGCAGTACCGGCGCCTCGGCGAGAAATACGGCGAGGTCTACGTCCGCGCGATCCTGATGAAGGAGCCGTGGGCCCCGCTCCAGCCGACTAGCGTGAGCCGCAGCGGCGCGGTGATCACCGTGGATTTCCACGTCCCCGATCCCCCGCTCGCCTGGGAAGACACGATGTCTCCGCCGCACCAGGAGATCACCAAGCAGTGGGCCGCCGGGAAGGGCTTCGAGGTCGCCGACTCGACCGGTGCGCTCACCATCACGAGCGTGGCAATCACCGGGACCTCGGTGGCGATCACGCTCGCCGCGCCCCCAACGGGGCAGAATTTGACGCTGAGCTACGCGCTGATCCAGGACAAAGCCGGCTATTCGGGCGGCACCGACAACGGCCGTCGCGGGCAGCTCCGCGACTCGGACGCCTTCCTCGGCTACGACGCCGAGGCGATCGCCTGCAACGTGCAGATGGGCTCGACCAGCGTCATCGCCGCGACCCCGGGTGGCCTCGCGGCGCGCAGCAGGACGGATGTCGTCACGGGCAGCAGCCTCGCCAAAGGAGCGGTGGTGATGGCCGACGCGGGCGATACACTGACGCTGAGCCAGCCGTGGACGGGCCCGAGCGGCGTCGTGATGCTGGGGTTCCACGCCGATCAGCGCAACTACGCGGTCCAGTTCTCGCTCCCGGTGCCCTGATTGCACCAATGACCCTCCTGGAGGATCGATGAAAGCTCACCTTCGCGTCGCCCGCGCCATGGACCACCTCGACGAGATCCTCCGCTTTTACCGCGACGGCCTCGGCTTCGAGGTCGTCGGCGAGTTCCACGATCACGAGGGCTTCGACGGCGTCATGCTCGGCCACGCGGGGTTGCCGTATCACTTCGAATTCACGCGCGAGCGCGGGGCGACGGCCGGGCGCGCGCCGAACGCGGAGAATTTACTGGTGTTCTATTTGCCGGAGGCAGCGGTGTGGCAGAGCGCGGTTGATCGGCTGGAAGCGCTGGGAGTCGCGGCGGTGAGGTCGCACAATCCTTACTGGGATCGCGCGGGGAAGACGTACGAAGACGCGGACGGGTATCGCGTGGTGCTGTGTCGGAACGGGTGGGAGAACAAGCCGGTCGCGGTGGGGTGAGATGGCTTTGAAGCGCTCGATCCGACGTGGGGGAATCAGCCTCGCTTGAGGCGTTCGATCTCGGCCAGCGCGTCGGCGAGGCGGCGCTCCGCCTCGTCCAGCCTCGATTCAAGCCGCGCGATCCGCTCCGCTACATCTCGATCGGCACATCGTCCGGCAAGACGCGCCACTCGGAGCTACCGCCGATGACTCGACGCACGAGCGCCTCCGAGGTGGAGTCCCCCGAGGGCAGCAAAGCGATGGCGCGCGCTCGCTCGACCGGGCTCATCTGCTCCCATTGCTCGTGCGTAGGGGCACGCGGATCGTTGAGGTCGAAGACATAGCCGGTCGGGATGTGCTGGACCACGGCGAGAGCATAGCCGATCCAGCGCGCGTTTCCTCGCGTCCGACCGACCTTCACGGCCACCCGAAGATCAGCGAGCAACAGAGCCCCAGCGACGCGCTCGTGAAGTTCACGGCGAGGGACCACAGCAACGCTCGACGCAGCCCGAACGCCCTCAGGTAGATTGCCTCGACGCCCACGGCAAAGCCCTCACAGCACGCCGCGAGCACGATCCACCGGAACGCCCCGCTCCAGACCAGGCCCATTCCCCGCTGCGCCATCCACGCAAAAAGCCTCTCCACCAGCGGTGGGATCACGAACGTCACCACAGGATGGGTGATCGCGCTCGCCCCGAACCCGATCGCCGCGGCGCGGACAAGCGAGGGCTTCACGGCGAGATGGCGCCGCAAGACAACCACGTAGAGCGGGATCTCCACGGTCTGGGTGAAGGCGAAGATCGCCGCCCACTGCAGGAGCGTCGCCCGCATCAACCCATCACGCGACGATGGCGGGTAGGGCGCGCGGTCGCCCGACTGGCACGCGCAGCCCCGATTCGGCCCAGAGCAGCGACGCCGCCACCAGCTCGAGATAGCCGTGGAAGAAGGCCAGATCGATGTACCGATCCCGCGCCTCGCCGATGCCGCGCCAGAACGCCCAGCACGCGAGGGCGAGCATGCCAATCAGCGCCAGCCACAGGATTACTCCGCCGACATCGACCCTGAGCGCGCGGAGGCTCTGCGCGAAGGAGCGCGGCGTCGGGCTGGGGCGATCGTCCTCGGGCATCAAGCGCAGCCACACGAGGTAGTGAGCCGACTGGCCGAAGGCGTAGAGCATGAAGAAGCGAGGCACGAGCGGGCCTGTGAGCACCGGGCTCGAGCTCCAGGCGAGGCGATGGAGATCGAGGCCAGTCCACGACGCACGGAGGCCGCCGGTGAGCGCGGGGATCACATCGACGCTGCCGGCGAGGATCAGCGCGCAGCCCGCGGCGAAGAGCGCGAGCGGCGCCCAGTGAAGCCTCGATTCGCGTCGACGCCACGCCCACCACAGGCCGACGCCGACGAGGTTGTGGAGGTGCACGAACGCGAGATCGGCCTTCCATCCGGCCCACTGCGCGAGCGCGAAGAGCGCGCCCACCACCGCGACGCCGAGCGCGCGCCGGGGCAGCGACGCCCGCGCGAGCATGAGCGCGACGACCGCGCCGGCGAGGGCGCCGCGCACCCCGAGGCCGAGCGCCCCGGCGATCACCGCGCCGCCGATCACCACCAGGATCCACGGCCGCCGGTGCAGCCGCGGGCGCGCCACGAGATAGCGTACATCCGACACGATGTGCGGGATGCCCCAGAGCAGCGGGCCAACCGCGATCACCCAGACTGGCAGCGCGCAGGCGGCGACGAAGGCCGAGGCGAGCACCAGCGACGCCACGATGGCCACGCGCGGCTCGCGCGCGACGACGAGGTGGCGCGCGCCGGGGATCAGCGTGAGCGTGCGGAGCAGGCGCGATCGCACGGCGTCGAGAGGCCTGATCAGGCCTCCGAGCGGCGGCGCGGCGATCGCCCAGAGGCCCACGCGCTCAGCCGGGCGGCGGGAGATTCTGGGGCGGCGTCGGCGGCGTGGGAGGCGTCGGCGCGACGGCGGACATCGTCGGCGCGACGGGAGGCACGGGATCAACCGGGCGCTTGGCGCCGCCGAGGCAAGCGTCTTTGCCGGCGAGCGCCGCGCCGACGAGAACGAACCAGCCATAGCGCGACGCGTTCCACCACGAAACATTGCGAGCCATCGAATCAGGCCTCCTGCAGCGCTTCATCGATCGGGCGCTGCGCGGCGTCCAGATCGGATAGTGGCCCGTCCATCGCGGCGTCGGCCGCCGCGCGGCGCCTCCGGGAGAGGCGCGGCGCGCGGTGCGAGGAGCCATCGCTCCAGGGAGCGACTACTTGACGTTGTACTGCAGATCGACGTCGTCGACCTCGGTGCCCGAGAACGCCTGGGTGATCGTACAGGTCGGGATCGCCGTGGTGCAGGTGGTACCCGAGCACACGAATGAGCTCGTGGTGACGCCCGTCCCGCCGATGCTCTTGCCGTCGAGAGTCACGTTGATCACCACGTCGACCGTCGCCGTGCGCTTGGTCTGCGACGCGTCATCCATGTCGAACTCGACGTCGACCTTGGTCGAGGTGAACGAGATGCCGGTGTCGGTCTGCTTGCCCTGGAGCGTGGCCGCGCCGAGGTCCAGGAAGTAGTTCGCGCTGGCGTCGGTCGTCATCACCCACGTCGCCGAGGCGAGCGCGGTGTCCGAGTCGCTCTTGGTGTTCGGATCCGGGCCGGTGACGGGGAAGCAGCCGCTCGACTTCGAGCCGTTCTGGAACTCCATCTTGTACACGCGGTAGTCGCCGGGCTTGAGCGCGTTGCCGCAACCCGCGATCATCGGAGCGCCAAGGGCCATGAAGCCAACCAGCGCACAGAATCGAGCCATCTTCGTCGCCATATCCAAGTCTCCTGTCGAAACCAAACCAAGGTGTCTGGGGGGCGGCGGAGCGAAGTGGCTCCGCCGTGGAAATGCGGCCAGAGCCGCTCCCGCCGGGGAAATCAGGGGCACTGCGTGGCGCAGGCGAACGTCGCGACCTCGGTGACGCACATGGCGTCCCACTTCGTGCTGCAGCAGAACGCGTCTTGCGCGCAGACGCAGGTCTTCATCGCGGCGTTGGTGCAGCCAACCGTGGTGTGCGCCGTGCAGCAGTCGCCGACGCCCGTCGTCGCGGGCCCGCAGACGCTGTTGGTGCATGCGTTGTTGCAGCACTGCGCGTTGGTGGAGCAGGCGACGCCGTCGGCCTTGCAGACCGGGCCCGAGCCGCAAACGCCGTTCATGCAGGTGTTGCCAGTGCAGCACTCCGCGTCCGTCCCGCAGGCGCCGCCCTTGGGCTTGCACACGCCGCAGCTGTTGTTGATGCAGGTGTTACCGGCGCAGCACTCGGCGCTGGTGGTGCAATCGTTCCCGGCGGGGAGGCAGCCACCGCAGGTGCCGTTGACGCAGGACTTGCCGCAGCAATCCGCGTTGCCGTTGCAGACCTCGCCCGCGGGCAGGCACGCCGCGCACATGCCAGCGACGCAGAACTTCCCGCCGCAGCACTGGCCCGCGTCGGTGCAAGCGCCGCCGATCGGCGCGCAGCACTGGCTGTTCTGACAGGTGGTGCCGTTGCAGCAGGCGCTGTTGCCCGCGCCGCACTCGCTGCCGACGCTGGAGCAGTGCTCGCAGACACCGCCGTTGCAGATGTTGGAGCAGCAGTCGCTCGCGAGCGTGCAGGTCGCCGCGTCGCCGAGGCACGAACCGCAGGAGTTGTTGTAGCAAGTGAGGCCGTTGCAGCAGCCGTCCGGCCCGCAGGCTTGCCCCTTGCCGCCGCAGGCCGTGCACACCTGGTTGGCGCAGGCGCCGCTGCAGCACTCCGCGAAGGCCTGACAGGCCGTGCCGCCGGCCTTGCAGCTGCCGCCGCTCGACGTCGTCGTGCCGCTGGGATCGCCGCCGCCCATCGAGGCGCCGGTGCTGAGGGTGCCGGACGATACGTCGCTCCCGCCGGCGCCGGTCGAGCCAGTGAGCGGGTTCGGGTGGCTGCCGCACGCGGCCGTGGAGGCCATCGCCAGCGCGGCGAGGACGAAGACAAAGTTGAGAATGCTGGGGCGTTTCATGTGAACCTCGGCGAGAAAAGAGGAAGCTACGCGACCGTTCGGCCGCAAGGTCGCCGATCGCGTCAGCGAGGCCACCACCCGCGCCGCGCCCTTGGACGTGGGCGCCCGGCAACAGATTCTTCCGGCTTAGTTGTTTTTTTCCACGATGACAATCCGGAACGCGGTCCGGCAATGTCCGGGCCCCCGCCCCCGCGAAGGCCGCCCCGCCCCGCCTCGAAGCCCCCTGGGGCGGCCGTCGGTTCTTCAGTTCGCGGGGCGCGCCGCCGGATTCTCGAAGGAGAACAGCTTGTTCTTCTCGAGCTTGTAGGACTCGACCGAGTTCCAGAGCGGGTTCATGTCGGTCACCCAGAACACTTCGCCGGACACCAGGGTGTCCTCGGGGTGCCCCGTCCGCTGGGGGAGCTTGAGGAGGTAGTCCTTCATCGCATCACGCACCGCGCCCGCGCCGTGGGCGCGGTTGAAGTAGTCGCCCCAGATCTGGTTGGTGCGCAGGCTCTTCGCGTGGAGAAGATCGAAGTCGGGCGCGCGGAGCGTGTACGGCTCGACGTGGATGCTGAAGGGATCGACGTGCCGGCCGTCGACCGTGATCGCGTCGACCACCAGCGTGCCGTCGTCCATCACCGGGTTGGGCGAGAACATGAACCACCCCTGGTTGAGCTGGAGCTTGTGCGCGAGCGAGCGCAGCGGCTCGGGCTGCCCGACGGTGATCCGGCTCTTCACGACCCAGAGCTCGGTCATCGCCTGGTTCACCGCGGCGACGAAGAGCGCGAGGGCCAGCGCCTCGCGGAAGATCACGCCGGCGCGACGCACCCCGCGGCGGAGCGGCGACGGCGCGCTCGCGGTGAAGCTCGGCGCGGTCGCGAGGCCGAGCCAGGTCGAGAGGGATCGTCGCTCGATCGCCTGGAAAACAAGGTCGAACAGCCGAGCTAACCCGCGGATGGGGAGCGCCACCAGCGGCCCGAGCGGGAGCGCCGAGACGATCTCCACGAAGGCCCGGGAGCGCTGGAGCTTCTCGCCCTCGGGGTCGACGACGCTGATCCCGAGCGGCCCCGGCTTGCCCGCGCGGAACGTCAGCAGCTCGAAGCGATCGAGCCGCATCAGGACGCGACACACCAGCATCGCGCCCGGCGATCGCCGATTGAAGATCACCGTGCGGGCGCGGTGCTCGCGGCGCATCGTGCGCGCGGCGATCTCCCAGTCGTCGGCGCTGAAGAGCAGCGTGGAGAAGATGCAGAGCGCCCACGAGAACGGGCCGAGGACGAACGTGAGCCCGAAGACGATGTGGAGCGCGTTCATCAACACGATCGCCACGCGCCGCGACCACACCCGCGCGACCGGCTGGAGGAGCACGATCCACAGGCTCATCTCGATGGCCATCGCCGAGCGCGTCATGAACAGGATCGCCCAGTTTGGAAGGTGATCGCGCACCTGGGCGACGAGCGGCGTCGCCATGCGATCGACGTAGAGCACGTAGTGAACGGCGGTGCCGTTCTTCCACGCCGGGCCGGTCTTGTGGATGACGTTGAAGAAGTAAATCGCCGCGAGCTGGATGAGGAGGATGGGCCCCATCGCCGTCATGAGCGGGGCCTGCTGCTCGGGCGTGAGCACGTCGCTGCGGTCGGCGAGCTCGGCCGACGTCGCCTCGCAGCGGCGCTTCATCGAGGCGCGCAGGGCGTCGATCGAGAAGCGATCGCCGAGCGGCAGCAAGCACGTCCACACGAGGAGTAGGTTCTGCACCACGTACCCCCCGTTCTCGATCGCCGGGAGGCGGATGTTCATCCCGGTCACGAGGAAGACCGCGGCGATCTGCGCGACCCTGGTGCGGTAGCCGATCATCAGGCAGGTGAACGTCACCAGCATGAGCGCCCAGAGGACGCGGACTTCGCCCGCCGAGGAGAAGGCGTCGAAGATCGAGAACATCCCCTGGGTGTGCCAGAGGTTGAGCATGCTCGGGTAGACGCCGTCGGCCGAGTAGAGGGCAGTCCACGAGCGGCCGCGGTGGAGCAGATCGAGGATCAGATAAAAGCCGAGCAGGAGCCGCGTGAGGCCCAGCGTGCGCCGATCGAACGTGAGATAGCCGTCGCGCAGCAGCCGGAGAAATGTGGGATCCGGTGGTGGCGCCGCGGCCCGAGGGGCGCCCTCGGGATCGGGATCCGGGAGCGCCTCGCTCGGTGATTCCTCGGCGGGCGCTGCCTCGTTCGTCGTCAAGCCATCCATGAGGGCGGCGAGGCTAGTCCATTCCGGCGAGCAGCGCGCCTCCGATCCTTTCGCTGGAATCCGCACGAGCGCGCGCGAAACTCGAAGCCCTATCGACTACTGTCGCGCTCCCATGCGTCGATCGTTGCTCCTCGCGCTCCTCGTCTCTCTCCCCACCGGCGGCTGCGCGGCGATCGGCCCGACCTACCGCGACTTCACGCCCGAGCCGACTCCGACGCTCGGCGCCTCCGCGCCCTCGCCCGAAGCGGAGAGAACGATTGCCTCGTTCTACGGCAAGGACAGCGGGGATGTCGGGGCCTCGCTCGCCGCCGCCGTCGCACGCGCGCCGCGGCACGGTGGGCTGCGCGAGATCGCCGCGTATCAGGCGCTCCTCGAGGGCGACTCGCACGCGGCGTTCACGCACTTCGTCAACGCCGCCGCCGATCGCGACGCCGTCGCGGTCGAGCTCTACCTGTGGGAGCTGCACGAGCTCGAAGAGACGGTGACGGAGCGGCTCACGGCGATCGAGCTGTATCGCGGGCTCGCCGCCTCGCACCCGCGCGCCGCGGTGCGCGATCTCGCCACGTACTACCTCGCGCAAGATCTCCGGCTGCTCGCTCGCTTCGACGAGGCGCGCGCGGCCTCCGCGTCGCTCGGCTTCATCGACGCGTGGTCGATCCTCGGGGCCTTCGACAACGAGCAAGGCAAAGGCTTCTTCACCGCGTATCCGCCGGAATTGCCGGGCGATCTGCGCGGCCAGTACCAGGGCGCGCGCCTGCCGATCAGCTGGCGGCCGAGCGACGTCGCGCCGTTTCAAGGCATCCTCTCGCTCGGCAACACCATCTGGCCCTCGGAGTCCGCGGTGGCCTACGCCGAGACGTTCGTGACCTCGCCGCGCCGGCGCGAGATCGACCTCCACCTCTCGACGACCAACGACGTTCGCGCCTGGATCAATGGCCATCTGGTGCTCTCCGACGAGAAGGTCTTTCACGACGATCTCGACAACGTCGTCACCCGCGTCGTGCTCGAGGCCGGGACGAGCCGGCTCCTGATCAAGTCGGCGCACGGCACCGGCGCCTGGCGGCTCGGCGCGCGCTTCACCGAGGTCGACGGCAAACGCCCTCTCGATCTCGTGTTCTCGCGCAGCGCACCCGCCGCCGGCGCGGCCCTCATCGCGGCTCCCTCGACGTCGCCCGAGGCCGCGCCGAGGCTCCTCGAGACCGAGATCGCCGCGCGCGTCGCGGCGCTCCCCGACACGAACCGGCGCCGCTTCCTCCAGGGTCGACTGGCGGCCAAGATCGGCCACACCAAGAAGACACCGCAGTTCTTCCAGCCGCTCCTCGAGGCCGCGCCGAAGAACCCGCTCGCGATGTACTTCACGGCGGTGAGCCACTGGGACACGGGCGAGGCCGGCAAGGCGCTCGATCTGCTCAACGTCGGCGTCGCGGCGTTCCCGCGCCTCGCGGCGTTCCCGATCCAGCGCGCCCGCTTCTACAAGCAGCGCCGGCTCTTCGACAAAGCGCAGAAAGACGTCGAGGCCGCCCTCCGCACCAGCCCGCGATCGCGCGACGCGTTCTTCGAGCTGTCGCACGTCCACGCGGCGCGCGGCTGGGCGATCGATCGCTGCACGGCGCTGACCGGCGAGCTCGCGCTGTGGCCCGACTCGCCCGACGCGCTGATCGAGCTCTCGCAGTGCAAGGCCGATCAAGGCCTCGCGCGCGACGCCGAGGCCTGCGCGCGGCGCGCCACGGCGCTGCTCCCCGGCGACTCCACGGGGCTCGGGCGCGTGGCCAAGCTCGCTCAGCTCCGCCTCGACGACGACGCGGCCCTCGAAGCGCTCCACGCGATCCGCGCGGCGTTTCCAGCCTCGATCGACTACACGTTCGATGAGGCCGATCTCCAGCGCCGCGCCGGGCACGACGCCGAGGCGCAGCGCCTGTTCGAGCTCGTGCGCGCCGCGAACCCCGACTCGCCGCGCGCGTACGCCGCGATGGCCTCGATGGCGTACGCGTCGAATCACGTCGCCGAGGCCGCGCGCCTCTATCGCCTCGCCCTCGATCGCGACGCCGACGACGCCGCGCTCACCGAGCGCGTGGCGGCGCTCGATCCCGCGGCGCCCGCGCTGGGCGAGCGGCTCGCCCCGACGAGCGACGACATCGATCGCGCTGTTCGCTCGGCCGACACCGTCGTCGTGCACCCGGGGAGCCACTATGTCGTGCTCCTCGAAGACGAGGTGACGACGGTCAACCCCGACGGCAGCAGCCGCCGGATCGAGACCTTCGTCGCTCAGGCGCTCACCACCGAGGGGCGCGACGCGCTGATCCAGGCCCATTTGCCCACGAGCGGCAAGGTGCGAATGATCGAGTCGTACGCAGTCCGCAAAGACGGTGAGCGCCAGGAGGTCTCGTCGCTCACGGGCGGGATGGTGCGGTATCGTAACCTCGACATCGGCTCTGTCGTCGTGCGGCAGTTCGTCCACTACGCGCCTCCGCCGCCGTTCTTGCCCAACGAGTACGCCGCGCAGCGCTTCAGCTTCCAGCAGCAGAACGCGCAGGTCGAGAAGGCGCGCTGGGTCCTCATCCTCGGCAAGGATCGCTCCCTCAACGTGCGCAAGCGCGGCGACGTCGACGAAAAGCACGAGACCATCGACGACAAGCAGGTGTGGTCGTTCTCGTCGCGCCACGCCGCGCCGCTCCTGCCCGAGCTCGACATGCCGCCCGCGCAAGACTCGCTCGCCATGGCCGCCGTGAGCACCGTGCAGAGCTGGGACAGCTACGTTCGCTGGGAGAGGGCGCTCCTCGACGACGTCTTCCCCGCGAGCGAGAGCCTCGACCGGCTGGCGCAGAAGATCACCCTCGGCGCGAAGACACCGCGCGAGAAGCTCGACCGACTCTGGGGCTACGTGGCCCGCGAGATCCGCTATCAGCAGGAGTACGAGGACACCATCGCCGGCGTGAAGCCGCACCAGGCCACGGTGGTCGTCGAGCGCGGGTACGGCGACTGCAAGGACAAATCGGTCCTGCTCATCCGCCTCGGCCGCGCCGTCGGGCTCGATCTGCGCTTCGCGCTCCTCCGCACCACCCCCGTCGGCGAGGTGCTGCGCGAGATACCGAATCAGCAGTTCAACCACGCGATCACCTACGCCCCGAAGCAGGACGGCATCGCCGAGGGGTTCTTCATCGACACCACGACCAACGGCCTCGACATCGGCAACCTGCGCTCCGACGATCAGGGCGCCACGAGCCTGGTGCTCGATCCGAAGACGGGCGCGTTCGATCTCGTCCAGATACCGTATCAGGAGCCCGAGCTCGATCGCGTCACGCACACCATCGCCCTCGATCTATCGGATCCGGCGAAGGCCCACGGGACCGACCGGATGGAAGTCCGCGGCGACTACGCCTCCCGGCTCCGGCGCACGCTGCGGAGCGGGGAGAGCGCGAAGAAGGCCTATCAGTCGATCTCCGAGAGCCTGTTCGCCGCGACGACGCTGATCTCCGGCAAGTCCGAGCACGATCAAGATCTGACGCAGCCCCTCCAGGTGGCGCTCGACATCGATCTCTCCAGCGCGCTGCAGCCGGACGGGGCGCGCTCACGGCTGGATCTCCCGTTCCTGTTTCCCCTCGGCAGCGAGGCGACGCTGACGGTGCGCAAGCTCCCGCTGCTGCTCCCGCGCGGGACGCGGACCGTGGCCATCACGGCCGAGCTGCCCGAGGGACAGGAGGTGCTGCACGCGCCGGCCGATCTCGACGTCAAGCACCCTTGCTTCTCGATGCGTCGCACCACGGTGGCCGCCGGGCGCAAGGTGACGATCACCACCGACCTGCGCAGCTCGTGCGCCCGCGTCGCCGTGGACGATTATCCGGCCTTCCGCGCCGCCGTGCAGAAGGCCGTGGTGCAGAGCCGCGAGAACCTGGTCTATGGCCCCAAGGAGCCCGCGAAGGGCAAGGCCAAGGGCAGTAAATAGCGTTTTCCTCCTTGTTTCGTCCACTCGACACCGACGCTCGGTGGTCGATCGATCGCTCATCCTTTGCCCCGCGTCCGCGCCCTTCAAGCGCGGGTGAGAGGGAGTCGAATCGAGGTTCTCATGTCCCACGAGATCCGTCATTTCCTGGTCTTCGTCGAGCAAGACAGCACCCTCGTCCGCCCGGTCTCCGACGAGAGCGTCGCGCTGCCGTTCTCGTCGGCGCTGAAGGAGCATTTCGGCGTCCGCACCGGCGAGGGCTCGAGTGCGCCCGCGGCGATCGACCAGGGGCAAACGCCCCTCCGACGCGGCGTCGAACCCGGGTCGAGGTGATCAAGCGGGATTGGCGCGTGAGTCCGGTGGTGCTCGCGTCTCTCCTGGTGGGGCTCGGCGCCGACGAAGAGTGCGTCGAAGCGGCGAGCGCGATCGTCGCTGGCCCCGAGGCGGAGAGTGACACTCTCTTCGCTCCGAGCCTGGCGGCCGTCCGGCTCGCTCGAGGGGCCGAGCGGGCGCTCGGAGTCCGCTGGATCGCCCTACACCACCCGCGACGACATCGACGCTCTGGTCGCGACCGTGAGACGCCTTCAGAGGGCACCGTGAGCGGGCGCAGCGGTCGAGGGACCGTACAGATACGGGACGGTCGTGCCGAGACGGACGAAGCCGAGCCGGGACAGGATGGGTAGGCTGTCGGGCATGGCGTCGACCTGGAGATAGCGATAGCCTCGCTCGACTGCGATCCGCGTCCGGTACGCCACGAGCGCCTTGTAAATACCGCGCCCGCGCCACGCCGGCGCGGTCCCACCGCCCCACAGGCTGGCGAACTGCGTCCCGCGGCTGAGCTCGATCCGGGCGCCGCAAACGGGGACATCACCGGCCATCGCCACGACCGCAGCCATCGCGTCGGGCCCGTCCGCGAGCTGGGCCAGCAATCTGCGTCCGAGCGACGTGTGAGGTGTTCCAAAGGCCCCTTCGTGGGCCCGGACGACGAGCCGCACGCCCTCCGCGTCCGTCACCGGGAGCAGGCGCACGCCCTCGGGGAGCGTGAAAGCGGTGGGGAGCTCGGCCGTGTCGGCGACGAGGAGCGCCTCTTCTTCTCCGGGGCGAAACCCCGCTGCGATCAGGCGCTGTCCCAGATCGGACGGGTGATCATGCGAATAGAGCTTCCACTCGAAATCGCTTCCCAGCGGGGCAAAACGAGCGATCTGCGCCGCGATCGCGGCATCCGCCGTGGACTCGGCGAGGTCGGACCAGACGACGGTCGCCCAGCTCCCCTCCGCCCCGATGACTCGCACGGTCTCGCGAGCGAGGGCGGAAGACGCCGGGCCAGGCTCGGCCGACAGCCCCTGTCGGATTTGATGATCGAAGAGCGCGAGCGCGGCGGCGGGGTTCATCGCGGCAGGTCATCACCGCGCGCCCACCGTGGCAACTCAGAACGTGTGGCGGTCGGTCTCGACCACGTCGTACGAACCGCGGATGACGTCGAGGCCCAGCCCCACCTTCGAGCAAGCGACGGACGTGGTGATGCTCTTCTTGTTCGAGCCGACGATGTCACCGCGGCAGTCGTCCGGATTGATGCCACTCCGCACGAGGTAGGCGCGCGCCGCGGTCTCCACACGTGGCGGCATCGCCGACGCCGCCGCGCTGGAGCCATGGCGGCACCGCATTACAATCAATCAGGCACCTATTTTACATCCCTTGCCTGTACCCGTTCAGGCAATTAGCGTGGTCTCGATGCCGACGCTCGAACACAATGGCCTCGTCGACCTGTTCCGCGAGAATCCCTCTCTCGCGCCACATTTCGTCTCGACCCTCTTTCACCTGGAGGTCCCGCGCCACGCGTCTGTCGCCGTGGTCGAGTCTGCGCTCGATCAGCTCATCCCCGTGGAGTTCCGAGCCGATCTCGTGCTCGAGCTTCGCGACGCGAGCGGCGCCACCGTGCTGGCCATCGTTCTCGAGGTCCAGCGGGAAAGAGATCCGGACAAGAAGTATTCATGGCTCGCCTACGTCGCTGCGGTGCGCGCCAGGAAACGCTGCCCGACTATCGTGCTCGTGGTTGCGCCGGACGCCGACGTGTCCGCCTGGGCCGTGGAGATCATCGACATCGGCCTGGGGCGTGGCACCCTCGCTCCGCTGGTCCTTGGCCCGGCGATTGTGCCGGAGGTCACCGACGAGACCCTCGCCGAGCAGGAAACAGAGCTCGCGATCCTGTCGGCCGTGGCGCATGGGAACGGACCGAACGGGCTCGACGTCGTTCAGGCCGCGCTGAAGGCGCTCGGGCGCTTTGATCGGGATCACGCGGCCGTCTACTTTCAAATCGTTTATACTGCGTTGCGCAAACCCATGCGGGAAGCGCTGGAGGCGTTGATCATGGAACGGCAGGCCCACGACAAAGCTACTTTCCCCGCCTTCGCTCAGCAGCTCATCGACCGCGGCAAGGTCGAGGGCCTTCTCGAAGGCAAGCTCGAGGGCAAGCTCGAGGGCACGCGCGGCGTGCTGCTTCGGCTCGCGGCGCGCGCCGGGATAACGCTCAGCGACGGCGACCGCGCCCGCGTCGAAGCTTGCACTGATCTCGCGACGCTGGACCGGTGGGTCGACAACGTCATTGACGCGAAGACCGCCGCCAACGTGCTCCGCTGATCGGCTCGACGTCATGGCCAGGTCTGCAGTGCATCGCGCCTGGTCACGGAGCCGTCTGAACCCGCGCTTCGGCCTGCTCGTCGTATTCTCGAGCGCCGCGCTGATCGGTTGCCCGGCGAGCATCGTCGCGTCCTCGCAAGGCTCCACGGCCACGGCCGCGAGCTCCGGGAGCGGGGGTGGCGGCGGCATCGGTGGACCGGACTTGCCCGAGGTCCATGCCGTCTGCGAGGATCGTATCGATTACTGCGCCGGCGGTGAGTGCCCGTCCGAGCGCGCTGCGACCTTCGGTTACGACGACGGCGGGCGCCTCGTGAGCTACGACGAGATCACGCCCGCGGGGCAACGCCTCTTCGCGCTCACGCGCGAATACGACAGCGCCGGACGGCGCGTCCGCCAGGAAGAAGAAGATCACGAGTACGGGCCCCTCCACCGCAGCGTGACCTGGGACTACGACGACGGCAATCGCGTCAAGAGCACCACGGCCGCCAGCTTCGCCTCCCCGGGATCGACGCTCGAAACCCGCTTTGCGTATGACGACATGGGTCGCCCGGTGCGCTTCGAAACGTGGACCGATGGCGTCCTGACCGAGGTGACTCGCCTCCTCCGGAGCGAGGGTGAGCCGCTGATCCTGCAGCAAGTGCGCGACACCGGGCTCGATGGGACGACGGAGCTCATGGCACGCTGGACGCTGGCCGAGGGGCGCTGGTTGACGCGGTTCGAGCAGTTCCACGACGGCGTCGTCGTCGCGCGCGAAGACTACACCTATGCCGATCAGAGCAAAGGCCAGGTCAGCGGGCGCGACTTCGACTCCAACGCCGACGGCGTGGTCGACGAGACGGACGCCATCCTCAGGGACGCGAGCGGCCACGTGTACCACAGCAGCATCACCGTCGGTGGCGTCCTCGAACAGACCAGCGACTACCTCCATGACTCCGGAGGTAGGGTGTCGCAGCTCCGGTGGACGGCGAGCACCCCGGTGGGAGCGCCCCCCTTCGATGCGACGACCACCTTCACCTGGAGCAATGGCCGCCTCGATCGCGTGGTGCGGGGCGATACCCTCACTCATGCGATCTGGGATAGCTGGACGTTCGTCCGTGGCTGCAGCGGGGATCCATCCAAAGACGTGATGATCGCGCCTGTTTACAGCTGGGAACAGGAGCTCAGGACAGTGCCCTTCGAGATCGACGCGAGCACGTGGTGGGGATTCCCGGAAGCCCTGTGAGGCGCGACGCCTCCGACGCGGAGCCCCCTGACTCCCCGGATCGGATCGCTCGCTCGCGGCCCTCCCGATACCCGTTCACGCCCCGCGCTCAGCAGCCGTGCATCTCCTTCTATCGCGCCACCGTCGCCTCGTCCATGGCCCCTGTCACTGGCAGTCCCTGGGAGATCTGGTTGGCGCTCGCCCATCCGCCGATGGTCGGTGACTCGAGCTTCCAGGCATTCAGCTCGGCAGTGTCCAGCGCGGCCCGGGACCGTCGGGACCGCTTTGGTCGCGCGCTCCACGCATGTCGTCTTCGCGCTCCAGTCGTCGCCGGCGAGCGCGAGCGCGTGACGCGACCAGAACTTGCCGATACCCTCGATGATGTCTCTCCGGTAACCGACGAAGATGGCCGGATCGAGGAACATCGTCGCAGGAGGTTTGACGAAGGCAGGGATCATCCCCGGACCGATGATGGGCAGCGCGGGGACGTCGCTCATGTGTTGTCCGGCGGTGAGCTCCAGAACGCGTTGTCGAGGTTGAGATGAGCGCCCCGCACGGCCACCATCCGATCGAGGAACGAGCGCTTGAGCGTCTCGCGCAGGACCGGATCGAGATCTTTCAGCGGATCCGTATCCGATGGATCGAGGTTCCACGCCGGCTTCATGGGCAGCCGGATGGTCGTCGGATCGGGCGCGCGCGGCGTCCCCCCCGCCGTCGCGATGAGGCTTGACGCGGACCGGGGGAGTCGGGTTGGCGCCCGGCGGATGTGGACCGCGAGCAAGAGCCTGGTCACCGGTCTGCCGGCGGAGGTCTACCCCGGCTCGATGGCGTGTCCGGCGGCTGTCGCTCCGGGTCGACCCTCATTTTCGCCGGTAATACCGGGTCGTCGCTGGGGATAGACCACGCGACTGCGGGCGGCTGCCGGGCCTCGCATGGCGGTCGACCCACGAGTCCTGCCCTGGTGCCGGGTTACCGCTGGTCGCGCCTTCCGCGGGATGCCCGGTCACCGGGCTCTTCTCGGGGTTGACGTCCGACGACAGCCCCCGTTCCAGGCCGCTGATGGCGGTCCACCCCCAGCGCCCACCCGGTCGAGGAGAGTACGCTGAGGGTCGACCTGCGCGGCATGGCAGACGACGGGCGTGAGGTCAGGGCGCCTTGCCGCCGGCCTCGCCGGCACCCGGTGCAGCGGGCGCCTCGGGAGCGGCAGGCGCGCCGGGATCGGCTGCGCCCGTTTCCGGGTTCACGTCAGCCACGGAGCGACGTCCCTTGAGGGCCACGCCGATTGCGTCGTTCTGATCGAGGATGGGCCCGAGCAGATCACTGCGCGCCGCGACGTCGTCTGCCGAGCTGCTGTGGTGTTTGCCGATGATCATGGCGACCGCCTCGAGCAGGAGATCTTGCCCTTTGAGCTTCGCGGCGCGCACATCGGCGAAGGCCAACACTCCGGCTGGCTGAGCGAGCTGCGAGGCGCGGTAGACGACGGCGAGATCGGCGAGCCGCTTGACGAGGCGGCCGAGGCCGAGGTCTTTCACCACGGCGGAGAGGTCTTTGCTCTGCAGGAGTCCAACGATGATGTCGACGGCGGCGAGCTCTTCGACGAAGCCGAGCTTGGTGACCTCCGCGACGCCGGCCGGGTAGATCTCCTTGAGAAACGCCGCGACCGTGGCGTGGATCGGATCGTCGGGCGCCGCGCCGGCTGTCTGGCTCACGGCATGATCACGAATCGCGGTGAGCGTGCGGTCGACGAGGGGATCGACATCGGCCGCGTTCGGCGGGGCGCCGGCCGCGGGCGGCGCCGGAGCGGCCTTGCCCCTGGACTCGGCCACCATGCCCTCCCAGCGGCGCTCCAGAGAGAGGCACTCGCGATCGTGGGAGATGGCGCCGGAACAGTGTTTGGCCAGCTCCGGGAAGTCGCGAGTCTTGGCGCGACCGGCGACCTGGGCGAGGGCGAACTGGCGGCGGCCGGTGGGGAAGACGTAGAGGTTGATGAGCGCGGAGAGGGAGCTGTCCATGGTGGTCCTGTTGCGGGCGATGGAGGAGCGGGAAGTAAGTAAGGCGATACGACGGATAGCAGGTCACCGAGGATCTCGGGAAGCGCAACCGGCGAGCGGCATACGATTCGCCCGCGCCCGCCACCTGGGCTCGACAGGGGTCGCTCGAGACGTCGACGGGTCGCGAGACACTGAGACTCGTGCGTCTCCGAGATGCGGCGACGAGAGCGCACCCGCTCCGTTGACCCGAGTGGCTCAGCCCTGCGCGTAGGTGCGAGGCTCAGCGCGGAGGTCCACGTTACCGGCGCGTCGCTGTACCCACAAGGTCTCTGCCTCCTGGATGGCGACGCGGCGACGCTCGAAGAATTCTTCCAGCTCGCCGCGGATGAGGGCGTCGTGGGCCTCGATGGTGACGAGGTGGCTGCGAAGGATGGTGTCAGGACAGGATGCCTGAAAAAGAGCAGATCGAAGGGCGGGCAATGCTTCAGGCGGACATACCATACGGTTCGCGGGCGAGCGGAGCGCGGCGCCACCGCGATTCTCCCTGGCCAGTTGCCTCAGTGAAGAGGTGACAATGGCCCCTCCTCCGTCCGCGATGAACATCCCGATGCCGTCCGTACCTCGCGCAACCAGCGCATATGGATCATGAACAGAGTTGTCATGTCCATCCCTGGGTGCCTGGTCCGCCAGCACCAGCGCCGTGCCCCGGCTCCGCGCCCACGCCATCGAAAAGCGCCAGCATTCCTTCGCTGGATGGCGTTTCTCGTCCCTCGCACGGGGCGGATCGGAGTGCGGCAGGCCGAGTCGATGAGCGAGCGCACGCCACTCGGCCTGGATCATGTGGGTCGGCGCTGCACCAAAGCGCTCATCGATACAGACCTCAGCCACCCAACCAGCCAATTTGTCTTGTTGATCGAGCGTCAGATCGCCCCCCGCCAGATCGAGCGCGCGGGCGACGAACACCAGGATCTGGGTATACGGCAGAGACCCCGGCCCAGCGATGCCCAGCAGGCCACCTTCGCGGCGAAGGCGCTCAAGAGCGACGACGAGGGGGAACACCTGTTGAAGGCCCTCTCCCGCATCCGGGAACGGGACGTCGTACCCGGCGGCGCCGAGAGGCCGCAACACCAGTCGTTGCATCTCGGCGCCCAGGGCCTCTGGCTCTACATCCTTGCGGGAGTGCGCGCGGAACCATTCGGAGACGGTCCTGCGCAGACCGACGTCCGCGAGCACGAGAGCAGAGGCCTCTTCGCCGTCTCCGAACAGATTCCCGCGGGCCCCACGAGCTATTCCTTCACGCGTGGGCCCCTGGCGCATTGCACCGAGCCAGGCCACCCCGTCGAGTGCGTTGCTCAGCCCATCGCGGTGACGATCGATCAACGTGCTTGCACCAGCCCGGGGAACGAGCCCGTCGAACACGAGGCGGACAGGCCCTTCTGGCCCGCTGTAGTCCGCATCTTTCGGGTTTCGCCCGGCGCGCTCGATGATATCGAATTCGGTCTTCTGGCCGCCCACCTCGATCTCGAGGCGCTGGATCACGGCCATGGCCCGCAGGTCGAGCCACCGGAACGTCCATGTCCAGGTTGCTCCGTCCGCGAGGCCTAGACCGAGGACCAGATCAGGATCCGAATCGGTGGGGAGTGGACCGCGCCATTGTACTTCCCTGAAACCCGCTCTGCGCAGGACCGGCGCATCCAGGTTGAGTCCAGGCCGGCCGCTCGTTCGGCTCCCTGCGAGCAGCGGAAGAATACGAACCAGCGCGCTCTTCCCGGCGTTGTTCTCACCGTACAAGAGGTTCAGGCGCGCGAGAGATAATTTCTGAGGATCGCGGAATCCACGGTAGCGAACGAGCTGAATGGATTGAACCTGCGGTGCCACGCTTTCTGGATAACACGGCGGCCGGTGAGATGCTAGCTCGGCCCTTCTCCGTATCGCGGAGCCGACGTCAGCCTGCTACAACCTCGGGCGACTCCATTCTCTCCAGCCTTCGGCGTCAGGCGTGCAATGTTCAGAGCACGTGCTGATACGTGCTCTCCCGACTCTGCAACATGGAGATCGTGAAAGAGCGGCGAGCGCTCACGATCCATCTGCGCCAGATCCTCTGGAAGAGGGCCTATTGCTCGCGGCTGAGAACGCGCCGCAATAGCTCCAGCGGGTGGAAGCCAAGAACGCTCTTCACGTCGCGCTCACCCGAGGTCAGATCGCGGAAGGCCTGGATTGACGGCCCGACGATGCCAATCGGATCGACGCGCTCGGCGATGGACTTCAGAGCCGATAACGCCGCCCAGCCGGCGTCGATGCCGAGCGGAATGGCCAGTGCAGCGGGAACGGGGGACAGGATAACGTCTCTCACGGCGACGGCGCGGGCCCAGGCTCCGGGGTTCGGATCGACCTCGAGCTTGCGAATCGTGGAGACCTCGGCAAAGCACCCGAGCGCCGGAGGCCCCGCGCGGTGCTCGATGGCGCGCGCGAGATGGCGGTAATCACGGCGCCAGTCGCCCGCGAGCAAACCCATGTCGCCGCGGACCTCGTCGGGGCCGAGGATCAGATCGAAGCCGCCGGGGCCGCGGTGCAGAGCGATGCTCGTCCAGAGCTCGCCGTCCTCGAACAGGCCCACGATCAGCGTCTTGCCGACGGCGCACACCGAGTCGAGGCTGCTGTTGACCATGCCCGGCGATGGGATGGGGACGCCGCGGAGGCGCGCGGGCCAGAGATCGATATGCCCATTGATCGTCTCCTCGCGCACGCAGAGGGCGAGGTTCACCACCTGGGTCGTGATGTCGTCGCCGCGGCGGCTGCGGGCGCCGAAGCTTTCCATGATCTGCTCGAGCGTGCCCGCTTCGAGCGCGAGGCCCCAGCTCGCGTGGTGGCGACGGGCGAGCTCCTCGGCGGGGATTGGCCAGGCGGCGACGGCGTCGTCGAGGCGGAGGCGACCGACCTCGGTGTGGACGAGCTTGATCAGCCGCCCGCCGCGGTGAACGGCGACGACACCGCCGCGCGCGCGATCGGGTGAGCGCTGCTCGCCCGAGGCGCGGCGCGGGACGAAGAGCGAGAGGACGCGCGTCCAGTCGGTGGTGGTGAAGCCTTCGAAGCGGACGTCGGCAGAGAGCACGGCGGGAGCCTAGAACGACAACGGCGCTAGAACCACCCGCGGATTGCAGCTCCGCTCGAAAGCGGCACGAGGGCCACTCCCGCCGGGGGCGGCGAGGCAGGGTTCGCGCTCGAACGTGGCGTGAGCACGAGGCCGACGACGCCGAGCCCAACGAAGGCGATCCCGGCGCCGAAGCCGACGTTGCTGATGTTGGCCATCGTCAACGATCGATCGAGATCGGGCTGCGCGCCGGCCGGGCAGGCGCCGCTCGCCGCGCAGATTTTCTTCGCGGAGGAGACAGCGCCGAGCGACAGGAGCCCGGTGATCGTACCGACGACGAGGCCCGCGCCGCCGAGGCCGAAGCTTGCGTAGACGAGCGCCGATCGCCCGCTGGATCCCGGGGGATCGACGCGCGGCGCGAGTGTGAGGGTGAGCGTCGAGGTCTGCCCTTCGGCCAGCGTCGTCGTGCCCGAGGCCGGCGCGAAGCCGCGCGCCGAGGCGCGGATCACGCGCTCGCCCGGGTTGACCTTCAGCGCGTCGTGGACCTCCTCGGCGGGCACCTTCGCGCCGTCGATCGTGATCTCGATCGCCGCGCCGGGCGGAGCGCCGACGGCCGCGATCCGCAGCGTGGGGATGCGCGGGAGGAGCGACTCGATCAGCACCTCGGCGTCGCGACGGGCATGCGTGAACGCCTCGGGCTCGGTCGCCTTGCGCGGGAAGCGCGTGACGTTGGTCGCGACCCGCCAGGCCTCGACGAGCTGGCCGAGCAGCACGTGCGTGCGCGCCACGTCGATGCCCGTCGTCGGCACGCCCATGATGGCGTCGGCCTTCCGGTAAGCCTCGAGCGCGCCGCGGTAGTCCTTGATTTCAGCCTTGCGATCGCCGTCGTCCATGAGGTGGCGGGCGACGGCGCGATCGGCCGGATCGGGCGCCGCGAGCGCGGGGCAAGGCGCGAGCAGGGCCGTCAGCGCGAGCAGCGCAGCGAGGGGAGGGAGGCGATCAGAAGCCACGATCTTTGGGGTGAGCTGGCGCGCCCGGGGCTTTGATCGCCGGGGGACGCGCGGTGGACGGGGAGGCCGGCAGAGCGACCTTCGAGGCGAGCGCCGAGGATACCGGGGGAACGGCGCGAGCCTCGACGGAATCGGCGACGGTCGGCGGCGGCGCCGGCCAGATCACCGGCGATGGCGCCTCTGACGCGGAATTCAGGGTCGAGATCGTGGCCACGGGCCCCGGCGCGATCACCGGATCGGCCGCGCGTGATCGCGTCACCAGCAAGGTGATCGCGACCGAGGCGAGCACCAGGGCGATGCCCGAGGCGATGACCGCCGAGATCTGCATGGCGCGCGACGACGCCGGCTCGATGCGCGACGGCGCTCCGGGCGCGCTGATCGCCGAGGGCGCCGCGGTCAGCGCATCGCTCGCTCCGAGCGAGGCGCCGGGCACGTACGTCGGGAAGCTCGGCAGCTCGGTCGCGCCCGCGTTCGAGTCCGCCACCGCGAGGGTGAGGCCCTGCACGAAATCTTTGAGCGAGCCGAAGCGCGCCGCCGGGTTGCGATCGAGCGCTCGCGAAAACCAGGCGTCGAGCGCGGGCGGCACCTCGGAACGAAGCGCGCTCGCCGGGCGAAATTTCCCCTCGTGCACCTTGAGCGCGAGGGCGCCGAGCGTGTCGCCGTGAAAGGGGAGCTGCCCCGTCGTGGCGCGGTACGCGACGACCGCGAGCGACCAGAGATCGCACTGAAAATCGACGTGCTTGGCGCTGAGGAGCTGCTCCGGGCTCATGTAGAAAGGAGTGCCGACGGTGCTCCCCGTGGACGTCATGGTGCTGCTCGATTCGAGGAGCTTGGCCACGCCGAAGTCGAGCACCTTCACGAAGAGCTCGCCGTCGTCGTCGTGCACGAAGATGTTGTCGGGCTTGATGTCGCGGTGGAGCACGCCCGCCTGGTGTGCCTTCGAGAGCGCCTTGCCGACCTGGAGCACGACGACGGCGATCTCGGCGAACGGGAGCGGCCCGCGTCGCTTGAGCCGGCGCGCGAGATCTTCCCCGGCGAGCAGCTCCATCACGATGAAGGGCAGCCCCTCGGGCAGCACGCCGTGGTCGAGGATCTGGACGACGTGCGGGCTCTTGATCTGCGCCGCCGTCGTGGCCTCGCGGGTGAAGCGCGTGACGAGATCTTCGCTCTCCAGGTAGTGCGGCGACATGAACTTCACCGCGACCTCGGTGCCGAGCGAGAGGTGCTCGGCGCACCACACCTGGCCCATGCCGCCACGACGAAGGAGCCGCACGAGCCGGACGTTGGCCGTCACCCTTCGGCCCGGCTCGAGGCTCATGATTCACCGATAACACACCCGAAATCAGGGAGGGTGCCGCCGGAGAGCATCGTTCAGCGCGGGGTCGGACGCGGGCGCCAGTGGTAGCGCGACGGCGGAGGCGGCGGCGACGCGGCGACGGACTTCTGGGCGCGCGGCGGTGGGCTCGCCTTCGCGCTCGGCGCCGCGCTGGGCGTCGCGGGGATAGCGGCCGTTGCGGTCGCCGACGGCTCGGCCGTGGGCGCGGGCTCCGGCGTAGCGGCTGACGCGGAGGCCAGCGGCGGCGGCGTCGCGCCCTCGACGGCGAGCGTCGCGGTCGGCGCCGCGACCGACTGCCACGAGCGCGTCGCCATCATCAGGCCGACGATCGCCAGCGCCGTGATCGCGCTCGCGACGCCGAGCTTTTTGCGCCACGAGGGCTCGACGATCGCGCGCTCGCCGCAGCCGGAGCGCGCGAGGCCGCCATCGATGAACGACGCGTCCGGCGGCCGCGTCGTCGCGAGCGACATCGGCAGCGACGGCGGCGCCGGCGCGGGCTCCTCCGGCCGGCCGCTGAAGCGACCCTGTGGCAAGAGCGATCGCTTCGGCAGCGTGAAGGCCGCGGCGAGCGCCTCGATCTGCTCGTTCGCGCTGCTGAAGCGCGCCGTGCGATCGCGGGACACCGCGCGGCGCCACCAGCCCACGAACGGCGGCGGCAAGCCCGCGGCGACGGGCGGCGACGGGATTGGACCGCTGATGATGTTCATCGCGATGTCGAGCACCGTGTCGCCGCCGAACGGCAGCTCGCCGGTGAGGCACTCGTACGCGACCACGGCGAGCGACCAGAGATCCGAGCGCAGATCGAGATCGCGCTGCCCCATCGCCTGCTCGGGGCTCATGTAGCAAGGCGTGCCGAGCATGACGCCCTGGCGCGTGACCCGCTTCTTCGTGGCGATGTCGTCGACGCGAACGATCCCGAAATCGAGGACCTTGACCAGCTCGCGATCGTCGTCCTTCGCGAGGAAGATGTTCTCGGGCTTGAGATCGCGGTGAACGAGCCCCGCGCCGTGCGCCTTCGCCAGCGCCCGGGCGACCTGGGCGAGGATGGCGATCGTCTCGACCCCGGAGAGCCGCGTGCGTCGCTCGAGGCGCCGCGCGAGATCCTCGCCGTCGAGGAGCTCCATCACGATGTACGGCGTGCCCTCCCAGATGCCGTAGTCGATCATCTGCACGACGTTGGGCGAGCGGATCGACGCCGCGGCGCGGGCCTCGCGCTCGAAGCGGAGCTGGAGCTCGGGGTCCTCGAAGAGGTGCGCGTGGATGAACTTCACGGCGCACGCGATCTCGAGGCCGATGTGCTTGGCACGCCAGACGGTGCCCATCGCCCCCTCGGAGATCTGACTCTCCAGGCGAAATCGCCCCGCAACGAGGGCTCCTTCGCGCAGAAGCACGTTGCCCTCGATCCCTTCCCCGGCGTCGCTGTCACGGTTCACGAGGTCATCTCCGATCGCTTCAACGGTGCGGTGGCGGGGATCTTGAGGACGATGCTCGCCGAGCTCAGCGCGATTTGTCGGCGACGGCGCGCGCGGTGGGGAGCGCGCGCGGCTTCGCTGCCGGCGCGGCCCTGGCGCTGGGCGCGGGGATCAACGTCGGCGCGAGGGCCGACACCGAGGGCGCGGCGCACGCCGGCACTGTCGTCGCCGCGCACAGCGCCGTCGAGGTCGAGGTCGAGGCCGAGGCCGACGGCGCCATCGTCGGCGCGGTCGCCGCGGCGAAGGCTGACGACACCGGCTGCCCGACGTCTTCGCCCTCGAAGCTCCCCGCGTTCGCGGCGACGGGTCGACCGTTCGCTCCCGCGAGGCGGACGGCGATCAACGCGGCCGCGGCCAGCGCCGTGACCGTGGCCGACGCCGCGGCGACCGCGCGGTAGCGCCGACCGAGCGGCGGCAAGAGCTCGCTCACGCGCGTCCGCGCCAGACCGCCGCCCGGGATCGACGGCCCCGGCGGGGGTCGCGTCGTCGCGACGGCGAACCGCGAGCTCGACACCGAGTCGCGTAAATCCGGGCCGCGACGGCTCGGCAAGAGCGAGCTCCGCGGCAGATCGAAGGCCGCAGCGAGCGCGTCGATCTGCTCCTTCGCGCTCGAGAACCGATCGCGGCGCTCGCGCGACACCGCGCGCCACCACCACACGTCGAAGGCCCGCGGCAGCCCGAGCGACACCGGCGGCATCGGCGTCGGCCCGGCGATGATCTGCATCGCGATGTCGAGCACGTTGCTCCCCGCGAACGGCAGCGCCCCGGTCAGGCACTCGTGAGCGACGACGGCGAGCGACCACAGGTCCGATCGCAGATCGATGTCCTGCTGCCCCATCGCCTGCTCCGGGCTCATGTAGCTCGGCGTCCCGATCATCATCCCGCGCCGCGTCACCCGCGGATCCGTCCGCCGCGCGTCCAGGCGCACGATGCCGAAGTCGAGGACCTTGACGATCTCGCGATCGTCGTCGCGCACCAGGAAGATGTTGTCGGGCTTCAGATCCCGGTGAACCAGGCCCGCAGCGTGCGCCTTTGCCAGCCCCCGGCTGACCTGCGCCAGGATGGCGATCGTCTCGCTCGGCGTGAGCCGCCCGCGCCGCTCCAGGCGCTGCGACAGGTCTTCCCCGTCGAGCAGCTCCATCACGATGTAGGGCGAGTCCTCCCAGATGCCGTAGTCGAGCATCTGCACCACGTGGGGGCTGCGGATCGATGCCGCCGCCCGCGCCTCGCGCTCGAAGCGGAGCTGGAGCTCCGGATCGTCGTACAGGTGCGCGTGAATGAACTTCACCGCGCATGGAATCTCGAGGCCGATGTGCATGGCCCTCCAGACGGTGCCCATGGCCCCTTCGCTGATCTGTTCTTCGAGGCGGAACCGGTCGGCGACGAGCGCGCCTTGCCGTGGATCCAGTCCCCGAATGCTGACCGCCCCGCTCCGATGTTCGCCGCTCAGCCGCTTCATGACGATCGCGCTAACGGAGCTTCCCGGGTGATCTTGAGCGGGGCGCTCCGGGCGCCGCGCCCCGTGATCTATGCTCGCTTCGTGTTTCCGACAGCCCCAGCGGAAGACGAGCTCCTCGCCCTCCACGCAGCCCTCCTCGACGCGTGCGAGGCCGACCTCGCGCGCGCCTGCGATCCGCGCGCGCCGGACGGCGTCGCCCTGATCGCGCTGCCGCACGGCGCACCCGAGGCGCAGATCGCCTTCGGATCACGCGCCGAAGTGGCCCGCGAGCTCGGCTTCCTCGCGGCCGACGAGGGGCCCGCGGCGGTCGGCCTCACCGACGTCGAGATCGCCTTGCAGCGCTGCGCGCCGGCCGCCGCGGGGCGCTTGCTCTGCGTCGTCGTCGCCCTCGGACGCGCGCGGATCCACGACGTCCCCTGGCCTCGCGACTCGCCGCCCGCGACCGAGGCCTGACCTCCGCGCGTCGATCGCGCCGCGCCCGTGTATGCTCGGCCGCCATGTCCACCGCGAAGACCGACCTCGCCGGCCGCACGATCCTCGTCACCGGCGCCAACACCGGCATCGGCCGCGCGACCGCGGAGAACCTCGCCGCGCGCGGCGCTCACGTGATCCTCGCCTGCCGATCGCTCGACAAGACGCAGCCCGTGATCGACGGCATCCGCGCCGCCGGCGGCTCCGCCGACATGGTCGCGCTCGACCTCGGCGATCTCGATCAGGTGCGCCGCTGCGCTGAAGGCCTGCTCTCCAGCGATCGCCCGCTCCACGTGCTGCTCAACAACGCCGGGCTCGCGGGCACGCGCGGCCTCACGAAGAGCGGCTTCGAGCTGGCCTTCGGCACCAACCACGTCGGCCACTTCCTGCTCACGATGCTGCTGGCCCCGAGGCTCCTCGCGACACCGTCGTCGCGCATCGTCAACGTCGCGAGCAAGTCCCACTACCAGGCCAAGGGGATCGATTTCGACGCCGTCCACAAGACCACGAGCACCATCACCGGCCTCCCGGAATACGAGGTCTCCAAGCTCGCCAACGTGCTCTTCACGAAGGAGCTCGCGCGGCGGATCGGCCCCAGGGGCGTGCGCTCGTACTCGCTCCATCCCGGCGTCGTCGCCTCGGACGCGTGGCGCCGTATCCCCTGGCCCTTCCGCGCGATCTTGAAGCTCTCGATGATCAGCAACGAGCAGGGCGCGCTCACGTCGGTGTACTGCGCGACCTCGCCCGACGTCGCCGCAGAGGACGGGCTCTACTACGACGAGTGCCGCGTGAAGACGCCGAACCCGCTCGCCAACGACGCGGCGCTCGCGCGGCAGCTCTGGGAAAAGAGCGTGGAATGGACGGGCGCGGATCTCCCCTCCTGAGCCTCGATCGCCGCGCTCGGGGCCGCTCTCGTGATCATCTCCCCCGCGCAACCCGAGAACACGATGAGCCCCGCGGTACGCTGAACGCGGGGCTCACCGACGTTGTCTCAGCTCAGGGGCACGTCGACCCGCACTCCGATTTGCAGGCCGCGCACGTGCAGTCGTAGATCGGCTGATACAGGTTGTTCACCGCGCTCGCGCTCTGATCGCAGGCGCCGAAGCACTCGGGCGTGAAGTTCGACGTCTGGCAGTTCTGCACGCACTTGAACCAGCTCGCGCAGTCGGGATCGGCGTTGCACTTGTCGACGTTCATCGCGCACGCCGTGCCGGCCTTGAAGACGTCTTTCTGCGCGACGCAGCCGCCGCAGGCCGCGCCGAGGTTGCCGCCTCCCGCCCCCGTGGCGGTGCTCGCCGAGGCGCCGCCGCCCATGCCCGTCGCGGTGCTCGTCGACGTGCTGGCGCCGCCCGTGCCCGCCGCCGTCGAGGTGCCGCCGCCGGCCCCCGACGTCGACGTCGACGTCGTGCCCCCGCCGCAGCCAATCAACAGACCCAGCGCCGCGAGCGCCGCCCACGCAACATGCTTGTCGTTCATCCGTCCACCTCCGCGGTCGACCTTCGCACGCCGCCGCCCGACCGGTAAAGTCCGCTGGAATCGACGCGACACGACGCTCGCGCGCGCTACGCAGGCACCGAGTCGAGCCAGCTCGTCACGGCGGCGATCCACCGCTCCGGCACCTGGAGCTGCGGCACGTGGCCGACGCCGTCGAGGACCGTCAGCCGCCAGTCGGGTCGCACGCGCGCCACCTCTTCGCTCACGGCGAGCGGCACGAGGCGATCGAGCGCGCCGTGCACGAGCAGCCCCGGAGCCTTGATTTCACGGATCATCGCGTGCACGTGCTCGCGCCGGCCCGCCGTCGACACGACCGATCGCGCGGCCTGGATGAAGGCGCGGTTGGCCCACGGCATCGCCAGCCGCGCCCGCCCGATCTCGAGCTGCGCCGCGTAGACCTCGGGCGGCAGCGCCTTCACGTCGACGCCGCAGAGGCGCATCGTGTCGCGCAGCACGCCCTCGGGCCCGATCGCGGCCGTGCGCCGCCGCAGAAAGAGCTCGCCGAGGAACGGCGTCATGTAGAGCGCGAACAGGCCGGCCACCACGCGATCGACGGGCGCCGACAGCGGCCGCGGCAGCGCGGCGCCGACGAGGACGATCCGCGCCACGAGATCGGGCCGCTCCGCCGCGAGCTGCACCGCGACGAGGCCGCCCATGGAGTTACCGACCACCACCGCCGCGCCGCCGCCGACGTGCTGGATGAAGCGCGCGAGCATCGCCGCCTGAGCGGGGATCCCGACCTCGCGCCCCGCGCTCGGCGTGCGCCCGAAGCCGACGAGATCCGGCGCGTACACGCGGTATCGCGACGTCAGCGCGTCGCCGACGGCGAGCCAGTTCGTCAGCGAGCCGCCGAGCCCGTGCACCAGCACCATCGGAGCGCCGCTGCCGCCGAAGTCCGCGTAGTGAACGGGCCCGCCGATTTCCACCGTGGTGAGCTTCATCGAAGAGGTTCCTACACGCCCCACCACAGCATCTCGTGGGTGACGGCCTTGTTCTGGATCGAGACGATCACGCGGATCTTGTCGTCTTTGCCGGCCTCGACGATCGGCGCGGGGAACTTGTCGGCGGGGTAGTACGCCGACTTCACGAAGCCGCCCGCGTCCATCCAGATCAGGTGCAGGCCGCTCTCGGCGGCGCCGTACATGAGCAGCATGCGCCCGTCGCCCACGAGCTTGAAATCCAGCCACTGGAAGCCGTAGTCCTCGAAGCGCTCCGGCGACGGGAAGTCCTCGCCGACGTCGCGCAGCTCGGGCAGGTGCGCGCGCAGGTGCTTGTAAAGCAGGTCGTAGCGCACCTTCGTCAGCCGCGGCAGCCGGCGATCCGGCGGCGCTAGCGGCGCGAGCGCGGTCGCGTCGAACGTCGGCACCTCGACGTTGGTGCGGTAGCGCGCGCCGAGGCGATCGCGACCGATCTCGTCGTCGGACAGCGCCTTCAGCCACCAGTGAAACACCGCGAGATCGCCCGTCCCCGCGCTCGAATCGAGCCGCACCAGCGACTCCCACAGCGGCCGCCGCGCCTGCCACGCGCCCCCGTGGTTCTTGACGATGCACGCGCCCACGTAGAGCGCGCCGTGCGTCACCAAGCGGACGATCGCCGGAGGCTCGCCGCTCGCGTCCGCCGGCGCGAGCCACGCGTCGCGACGCTCCTTCGTGAGCAGCCGCCCGAGCCGGTGCACCGACGCGTCGCTGTAGTCGAGCGTCGGCGCGCCCTCGCCCAGGAGCTCGCCCGCGAGGCGCGCGAACACCTCGGCGGCCTCGTCGAGCTGCGCGGTGATCGAAGGGTTATTTGCGGGGTTCGCGTCGGTGCTGCGCAGCTCGGCCAGATCCGCTCCCCGGGGATAGAGGGGAGCGAACCATTGATCGAACAGGCGCTCTGCGGTGAGCGGAGAGGCAGACATCGTCCTGCCTCTAGAACATTTTCTTGCGCTTGGAGGAAGACAGGATGTTGAGCATCTCGCGGTACTTCGCCACCGTGCGCCGCGCGATCTTGATCCCGTCGGTGTCCTCGAGGATCTTCACGATCGCCTGGTCGCTGTACGGGTTCGACTTGTCCTCGGCGATGATGATCTTCTTGATCGCCTGCTTCACGCTCTCCGACGCGATGTCTTCGTCGTCGACGCGGTGGATCGAGGAGTTGAAGAAGTACTTCAGCTCGAACAGGCCCTGCGGCGTGTGCACGTACTTGTTCGAGGTCACGCGCGAGATCGTCGACTCGTGCATGCCGACCGTCTCGGCCACGTCGCGCAAGATCATCGGCTTGAGGTAGCCGACGCCCTTCTCGAGGAACTCTTTCTGCTTCTCGACGATGCACTCGGTGACCTTGATGATCGTGCGCCGCCGCTGCTCGATCGCCCGGATCAGCCACTGCGCGCTGCGGAGCTTCTCGCTGATGAACTCCTTGGCCTTGGGATCCTTGAGCATCCGCTGGGCGAGGTTCTCGTTGATGTAGAGCCGCTGCAGGCCCTTGTCGTTGTCGGTCACGACGAAGACGTCGGCGTCCTTGATCACGTAGACGTCGGGCGTGATGGCGATCGTCTTTTCGTCGATCTCGGCGAAGTTGCGCGCCGGCACGCTCTCGAGCTTCTGGATCTCCTGGACGGCCTCGTAGACCTCCTCCAGGGGGACCTTGAGCGCCTTGGCGATCGCCGGGAAATTGCGCCGCTCGACGTTGTGGAGGTGGTCCCTGATGATCGCCATCTCGACCGCGTCGAAGCCGAGCACCTCGCCCTGGACGCGCAGGCACTCCGAGAGATCGCGCGCGGCGACGCCGACGGGATCGAAGCGCTGGATCATCGCCAGCACGTCGGGCGCATCCTCCGGATCGAGACCCGCTTCGAGCGCCAGATCCTCGATGGTGAGGTTGGGGATCTTCTCCCCGTTCACGCCCTCGCCGCCGTTGAGATCGAGGTAGCCCTTCTCGTCGAGGTTGCCGAGCACGAGCTCGGCGAAGTTGCGCTCGTTCTCGACGAAGTCGCTCATCTGGAGCTGCCACTCGAGGTGATCGTGCAAGTTCGACGGCTTCGTCAGGTTCTGCTCGATCGGCGGCATCTCTTCGAAGCCGCCGCGGTGCGACGGCAGCGACTGCTGGAGCTGGCGGTTCTCGAGGAACTGCTCCCAGTCGACCTCCTTCGCCTTCTTCTCGTCGGCGCGGGCGTTCATGTCCGTCGCGCGATCGCCGCGCTCCATGCTCTCGAGCCGCTCTTCATTCGAAGCCACGGATGCCGAGCGCTGCTCGGCACCTTCGCGCGCCTTTGGATCGGTCGCGTCGTCGGCGAGCACCGGGTTGCCGTCGAGCTCCTTCCGGACCTCGTCCACCAGCTCGAGGCGCGAGAGCTGGAGCAGGCGTATCGCCTGCACGAGCTGTGGCGTCATCACAAGCTGCTGCGACAGCTTGAACTGGAGCTTCATCTCCATGCCCATCAGAGAGCTCCTATTTCCGCGAGCGCGCGAGGCGCTGCTGCGAGCGGCCCGGGCCACGCGAGGTTCGTGCCATCATCTTCGTCCCCATCGAGCCCCACGTTAGCATCGAACGGCGTCGCGGCCCGAGTCTTGCTTTCCGCGGCGGGTGAAAAAAGATCCGACCCCGAAGCCGCTACTGGGCGCTGCCCTACATGCCTCTCGAGCGATCCCGCGGCTCACCCGGCAGAATTCAGCGGTTGCGTGCGGTACGACATCCGCCGACTCGTTCAGGGATCGCCCTACAAAAGTGTCGTAACGGAGTGTTCTTTCGTGGCCTGCAATCGTGAACTATTGCACCATGTCAACTCCTGAACCGACAGGTGAAAGAGGGCGGAGAAACCGATGGACAATGCAAAAACACGTTCAGCCGCAGCTGATACCGAGCTCTCTCTGAAGCAAGAGATCGTGCGTCGCTCCCCCTTCGGGACGCTCGCCGGATCAAGTCGCGCGGCGGTCCTCGAGCTTGGCCGCGTCGAGCGGTTCGCTCGTCATGCACGTCTGACCGAGCAAGGCGCGCCTCCGAACACGCTGTTCCTGCTCGGCTCGGGGCGGGTCAAGATCGAGCGTGTCGCGGGCGAACACGTCATCCCGCTCGGCCATCGCGGGCCGGGGCAGATCGTCGGCGAGGCCGCCTGCGCCTGCGCGCTCACGTCGATGGACACCGCCAGCGTCGTCGACGAGATCGAGGCCGTCACGCTCGCGCTCGATCCGTTCCTCGGCCTGCTCCTGTCCGATCCGCAGATCCGCACCGCGATGACGGCGGCCCTCGCGCAGCAGCACCTCGCCACCGAGGAGCGCCTCGCCTCGCTGCTGCTCCACGGCGTCGAGGCGCGCCTCGTGGGCTTCCTCCTCGACGCCGTCCAGCGCTGGGGCAAGCGTCACCCCGGCGGCGAGACCATCACCGCGTCGTTCACGCACGCCGACGTCGCGCTCCTCATCGGCTCCACACGCGAGACGGTGACGTTGCTGCTCGGCAAGCTCAAGCGCAGCGGCCTCATCGCCTTCGACCGACGCCGCGTGATCATCCCCGATCGCGGCGCGCTGGCATCGCACGGCGCATCGGCCTGAGCCCCGCGCCCGCGCTCCCTCTCACCCTCGCGAACACGCCCGAGCGCACCTTTTGCCGCGCCCGCGGCGGACCGAACACCGCATCGAGCAAGAGATCGAACGGGTAGGGCTTCCGCAGCACGACGGAGAGATCGCCGTCGTCGCGCGGGCCGCTCGGCACGCAGAGGATGAATCGCCCTGGCACGCGCCCGCGCCGGCGCAGGAGCTCGACCATCACGGCGGCGCTCGGCCCCTCCGCCGAGACATCGAGGACGGCGACGTCGAAGCTCTGCGCAGAGGCCAGCACGATGGCCTCTGCGAGCGTGGCGACCGGGCTCACGCGGCCTCCACGGTTAGTCAGCAACAGCGCCGTCGCGCGGCGAAGAATCGGCTCCTCGTCGACGAGGAGAATGGTCGGGGCAGAGATCATGAATCATCACCGATCTGGGCAGTGTGAAAGCTCGATTCGCAACCCACGTGCCGCCGCTGCGCCCGGCCCCAGCCGTGGCATTTTTCATCGCCATTTCGGCATGTTACGCAAGCTCATGTGAGCTGCATCGCCAGTGATGCTGGGCGACGTCGCTGTGCCGATTTCGCCCTCCAGGCCACGCTTCGTTTGCCGGCCCACGTCAGGTCGTTTTCCGGCGCGCAACGCCCCCCGCCCCGGTCGCTTCGAGTGCGCTCTTCGTGCTCAGCGGCGCCGCGACCGCGCGAGACGCGAGTCGACGTGTCCTCACTCACCTGATGTGCATTCACGTGCAGAGCGCCCATGAGTCCTCTTCATGCGACGATTGCGGCATCGCAGAGTGGCTGAACTATCTGGAGAGAACTGACTATCTGCGGTCCGCCCCGGTCTGCGCGCCAGGAGACGCGCGCCTTCGGGGCCCGGATCGGCGCGATCCCGGGCAAGAGAGCGCGGCCGGAGGAATCGTCTTGAAATGCAGAACGAGAGGATTATGCTGCGGCGCCTTTCGATCTGAACGCACGAGTGGCGAAACTGGCATACGCACCGGATTTAGGTTCCGGCGCCGCAAGGCTTAGGGGTTCGACTCCCCTCTCGTGCACCCTGCCTCGGTCGGGCCGCCGCCCGGACGAGCCCGGGGACCTCCGGACAGCGGCGCTCTCGCGCACCCTCTCAGATCCCGCCCTGTCGCAGCGTCCCGGCCAGGCCCTGGGCCTCGTCCGCCGGCCCCGAGGCGAAGAAGAGTGACTGTCGCAGCGCCGGCGATTTCCCGAAATCGAGGCCCGACAGGCCATCGATGATGACCGGAGAGCCGCCGCAATACTGCAGCTTCCCGAGGAACGCGCCCGTCACGAAGTCAAACGCGTTGATGGAGCAGTCGCCGAAATTGCCGACGAGTTGTCGTCGAAGGTCTCGACGAGGCCGTTGACGAAGTCGGCCGCGTAAAGGCTGCTCCCGAACGGCCCCGGGAAGAGCGCGGTGCCTCGAACACCGAGCCGAACCGCGAGAAATCGACGGCGACGACGGCGCTCTTCGCGCTCCCCACGAGCCTGGGATTCCACATGGATTCGACTCCTCGTGCCGGCGCGCTTTCAGGGCTGACGGACACGCGCTGCCGCGCGCTCCTGCGAAGCATCCCCGGAGTCAGGCGACCGGACCGTGCGGGTACTATCCCGTCGACGGGGGAGCTCATCAATGGGTGGAGGGACCGGTTTCTTCCAGGCTCCCCGCGCAGCGCGCGAAGCGTGGATCTTTCTCATTTCCCGGGGCCGCGCGCCGTCGGGGGACGACGGCGCGCCGGCGCTGCCGGGTCAGGCGCCGAGGCCGACGGGGCACGAGACGCCCGTCCCGCCGAGCCCGCAATAACCATCCGGGTTCTTGGCGAGGTACTGCTGGTGGTACTCCTCGGCGTAGTAGAACTCCGGCGCTTCGAGGATCTCGGTCGTGATCTTGCCGTGGCCGGCCGCGGTGAGCGCCTTCTGGTAGGCGTCGCGCGAGGCCTCGGCGGCCTTCTTCTGGGCTTCACCGTGGGTGTAGATGCCAGAGCGGTACTGCGTGCCAGCGTCGTTGCCCTGGCGCATCCCCTGGGTGGGATTGTGGCTCTCCCAGAAGGTGGTGAGCAGCTCATCGTAGCTGACCTTCTCCGGATCGAACACCACGAGGACGACCTCGTTGTGGCCAGTCTCGCCCGAACAGACCTCCTTGTACGTGGGGTTCGGGGTGTGGCCGGCGGCGTAGCCGACAGCCGTCGTGTAGACGCCGGGCAGCTGCCAGAACTTGCGCTCTGCGCCCCAGAAGCAGCCCAGTCCGAAGATGGCGACATCCATCCCGGGGAACGGGGGAGAGAGGGGCGTTCCGTTGACGAAGTGCCGGGCGGCCACGGCCATCTTCTCGGCCCTGCCGGGGAGCGCGTCGGCCTTCGAGGGGATCACGGGATCGCGGGTCTTGAACCACATGCGCGCGATCTTGACCAGGATGCGCCCGGGAGGCCAGCCGGAACACGGACGCGACGTTCCCGCGGGCCGGCGAGCCGCGCTATGCTGCCGCCCCGGTGAAGACGAAAAGCCCCCGATCCGCGCCCAGCGCGCGCAAGAAGACCGATTCGCAGACCGACGCGAGCGACGCGACCGACGCGAGCGACGCGACCGAGGGGGCCGAGGCCGGAGGCGGCGCGCCCGTCGTGGCCGTCTCCGAGCTCCGGCGCGGGCCGCTCACGGCGCTCCTCGGGCTGCTCGCCCTCGGGCTCGTGGTCGCCACGTACATGACGGTGGCCCACCTCGAGCTGTTCCACGGCACCGGATCGTTCAAGAGCATCTGCAACTTCGGCGCGCACCTCTCGTGCGACGCCGTCAACACCAGTGACCAGTCGGAGATCCGCGGCATCGGGATCGCCCTCTTCGCGCTGCCCGCGTACGCGATGATGGCGTTCCTCGTGCAGCAGGCGCGCTCGCTCCGGACCAAGCAGGCGCGCGTCGCCGCGGCGCTGGCGCACGCGCTCGCGTGGCCGGCGGTGGCCTACTCGGCCTATCTGCTCTTCGTGATGGCGTTCCAGCTCCACACGTTCTGCCTCTTCTGCCTGACGCTCGACACGGTGAACGTCTCCGCGCTGGTGCTCACCGCCGTGGCCGCGCGGGAGACGCCGCCGGCGCTGCTCGGTGAGGCGTGGGCCGCGCTCGATGGGCCGGGGAAGCGCCTCACGGCCATCGCCGCGGGCGTCGGCGCCGTGGTGCTGGCGTTCGCGCTCGGCGGGCATGCGTGGCTGCGCGCGTCACTCGAGGCCGACGCGCGCGCGGCGGTCACGACGCCGTCCGGCTCGGCGGAGCCCGGGGGCGACGAGCCCGTCAGCATCGACGACATCATCCCGCGGCCCGGCCCGCGCAAGCTCCCGACCAAGCGCTGGCAGGTGCCCGTCGACGACGACGACGCGAGCGTGGGCCCGAAGGACGCGAAGGTGACCGTCGTGCAGTTCGCCGATTTCCAGTGCGCGTTCTGCGGCCGGCTCGAGCAGCAGATGGCGCCGATCCGCAAGACGTACGCCGCCCAGGTGCGCTTCGTCTTCAAGCACTTTCCGATGAACCCGCGCTGCAACCCGACCGTGAAGAACGAGAAGCACAAGTATGCTTGCGAGGCCGCGCAGGCCGGCGAGTGCGCGCGGCGACAGGGCAAGTTCTGGCCGATGCACGACCTGCTCTACGAGCGCCAGGCGCACATCGAGCGCGCGGGACTCGACGCCGACGCGGCCGAGGTGGGCCTCGATCTCGCGGCCTACGCCACCTGCATGGACGATCCGACCGTCGGCGCCGCCATCGCCAGGGACGCGACCGAGGGCGGCAGCATCAAGGTCAACAGCACGCCGCGCACCTTCATCAACGGCCGCCTCTTCGGGGGCGTGCTGAGCGAGGATCTGCTCGATTTCGTGATCCGGATCGAGCTCGGTCTGGTGACTGGCAAGGACGCCGAGGTCTACGCGCCGAAGCCGGCAGCGTCGGAGTAGGGAGGCGCTTCGCTCACGTCGGCGTGGGCATCACCGGCGCGAGGAGCCAGGCCACCGCGGCGAACGAGAGGAGCCCGTTCTTCATCGAGGTGGCGCCGCTCTCCATGAACCCCTCGATCATCTGCACCTCGGGCGTGGGCCCGGGCGGGAGCTCGGCGGCGGCGTCGCCCGGATCGATCGGCGGCAGCGCGCACGCGCCGGTGCGGATCAGATCGAGGACGGCCGTGATCGCGGCGTGCTCGACGGGCGCGAGGGTGTGCGGGAACGTGGTGCGATAGCCAATCACGCCGGGCACGAGCGCCGAGAACGCGGCTACCACGCCGTCACCCTGGTGGACGCGCGGCCCCGCGGCGAGGGCCCCGTCCGGCATTTCCACGAGCGAAGCGACGGTGGGATAGCGCGTCGCCAGGAGCTGGATCACCGGGTTTTCGAGCTGGAATATCGCGCTCCCGCGGATCTTGGCCTTCAGCGCCAGGGCCTCGTCGAGCCTGGCCTGGGGAATGACCACCTCGGTCGGCCAGCGGGTCGCGTCGAACGAGCTCGCGCAGGCGCAGCCGGGGAAGGCCACGGGATCGGGCAGCATGCCGAAGACGCCGGGCCAGGTGGCGAGCGCGGCCTGGAAATCCAGGGAGCTCTCGCTCGGCGAGAGCTCGACGAGGCGGGGCAGGATCCAGTGAGTGCCAATCAGCGACTCGACCGCATCGAAGGTGCCCCGGAGCGGGCCGCCGAGGAAGATCACGCGCTCGACGCGCTCGGCGAAGCGCGGCATCTGCTCGGGGAGCAGACAGGCCAGCAGCGCACCCATCGAGTGGCCGACGAGGACGATCTTCGAGGTGGGCTGTCGCGCGACGACGGCGTCGATGAGGTCGCGCAGGAGGAGCGTGGAGTCGGCGAGCGATCGCCGGAAATCGAAGCCAAACGGGTGGACCGCGTGGCCGGCGGCGCGCAGGGCCTGGATCAGATCGGCATAGATCAGGCGCACCAGGCCGTCGGGCAACAGGCGCTCTCCCGGGAGCGCGTCGGCCGTACCGTCGCTGTCGAGCGCCGCGCGGGACGAGAGATCGCCGCGGAGCGCCGCCGCCGGATCGAGCCAGACGCGGCCCGCCGCGGCGTCGGCGAGGTGAACCCCCATGAAGCCGGGCAAGAGGATGACGGCCGGCTTTCCGGGATCCGGCGCGGGCGCGCGGGCGTCGTCGCGCGCGTCGAGACCGAGGTCGACGCGGCGCTCGAGGGCGCTGATGAACCGCAGCGCGCGATCGGCCCCGAGCGTCTTCTGCAGGAGCGCCCGCACCTCGCTCGGGGCGCGACGGAGCCAGTCGGCGAGCGTGCTGTCGTCGACGCGCTCGAACCAGTCCTGCGGCTCGTCGCCGATGGTGGCGCGGTGGAAGAGATGCTCGAAGCCTTGGAGGAGATTGGGTTCCGTCATCCTGGCGTACGAGCGAAGCATCCTTCATCCCGCGCGCGCTGGGAAGACCAGGAAATGCCCGATCTACAGCGTTACTTTCTTGAATCGTCGCACGCTTGCCCACACGAGGACGATGCTCATCGCCATCAGCGACAGCACGTTGGGCAAGAGCTCCATCGGGCCGGCGTCGCGGAGGACGACGCCGCGCATGATCTCGACCATGTGCGTCGCCGGCAGGACGCGGCCAATCGCCCAGAGCACGATCGGCAGCCCCGCGGAGGGGAAGATGTACCCCGAGAGGAAGATCGACGGCAGGATGAGGAACTGCGCCATCTGCTGCGCCTGGGCCTGCGTGGCGGCGCGCGTCGAGATGAAGAGCCCCATCGAGAGCAGCGCGAACAGGTAGACGATCGCCATCCCGAAGAGGAAGAACAGGTTGCCGCGGATGGGCACGCCGAAGCCGAAGCGCATCGCCGTGAGGATGGCCGCCATCTCGAAGAGGCCAATGAACAGGTACGGCGCGAGCTTGCCCAGCATCAGGCCGAGGGGGTTGATCGGCGTGACGAGGAGCTGCTCCAGCGTGCCCCGCTCGCGCTCGCGCACGACGGCGACGGCGGTGAGCAGCGTGGCCACGATCTGGAGAAGAATCGCGACGAGCCCCGGGATGATGTAGTTCGCGGTGCGGCCGTCGGGGTTGAAGAGGACGATCGGCTGCGCCGAGATCGGCGGCGCGAGCACGGCGTTCGCGCTGGCGTTCTTCGTCACGGCCGCGAGGTTCTGCGTCGCGACCAGCCCGTTGATCGCCGCCAGGGCCTGCGCGCTCACCGTCGAGTCGGAGCCGTCGATGAGCACGAGGATCTTGGCGCCGCTGCCCTGCACGCGTTTGTCGTGATAGTCCGGGGGTATCACCACGCCGACGCGGGCGCGGCCGGCGGTGATCTCTTCGCGCGCGACGTGGGGATCGGTCGTGAGCTTGGTGATCTTGAAGGTGCGCGTCGCCCGGAGCTGATCGAGGAGCTCGCGGCTCTGGCGGGTCTGATCCTGATCGACCACCACCGTCGGCACGTTCTGCACCGTCTGATCGATGAAGCCGAAAAGAATCAGCTGGAACATCGGGATCGTGAGCGCGGTGATCATCGTCGCGCGGTCGCGGCGGATGTGGAGGAACTCCTTCTGGAAGACCGCGAGGAACGAGCTCCAGATCGATCGCATGCCGTTCATCGGGCGGCCCTCACACGGACTCCGACGGCGCGCGCGCGGCCGCCGACTCTTCGGTCAACGCGACGAACACGTCCTCCAGCGTGGGCGCGATGTCGCGGATCATCGTGCCCTTGAAGCCGGCGTGCTCCATGCGCGAGAGCAGCTCGGCGTCGCTCATCTTCTGGTCGACGACGGAGTGGACGGCCTGGCCGAAGATGGTCGCGCTCACCGCGAACGGCTGGGTAGAGAGCCAGGCGAGAGCCCGCGCGGTCTGCGGCGACTCGACCTCGATCCGGCGCGTTCCAGGGCGATTGACGACGGGGAGCGCCTTGAGGACGTCGGGCGTGCCGCTGACCATCATCTTCGAGAGGTAGAGGTAGCCGACCTCGCCGCAGCGCTCGGCCTCGTCCATGTAGTGCGTCGTGACGAGGAGCGTGATCCCCTCGGCCGCGAGCTTGAAGAGGAGATCCCAGAGCTCGCGTCGGGCGACGGGATCGATGCCCGCGGTGGGCTCGTCGAGGAAGATGACGCGGGGCTCGTGCATCAGCGCGCTGCCGAGCGCGAGGCGCTGCTTCCAGCCGCCGGAGAGCTGCCCCGCGCGGCGATCGAGGTACGGCCCGATGTGCGTGAGCGAGACCGCGGCCTCGAGCCGGTCGCGGAGCTTGGCGCCGGCGAGGCCGTAAATTCGCGCGTAGAACTCGAGGTTCTCCTTCACGGTGAGGTCCTCGTAGAGGGCGAACTTCTGGCTCATGTAGCCGATGTTGCGGCGGATCTCCTCGCCCTGCTTCGCCACGTCGAGGCCGAGCACGATCGCTCTGCCGCTGGTCGGCGCGAGGGTGCCGCAGAGGATGCGGATCAGCGTCGATTTGCCGGAGCCGTTGGGCCCGAGGAGGCCGTAGATCGTGCCCTTGTGGACCTCGAGGTTGACCCGATCGAGCGCGGTGAAGTCGCCGAACTTGCGGGTGACGTCGCGGACCTGGATCGCCAGCGGCGACATCATTTGGGCACCTGGATGAACGCCGCCATCCCGGCGCGGAGCGTGTCCTTGCCTTCGCGCAGGCCGACGCGCGTCGCGAACACCTGGTCGGCGCGCTCGTCCGCGGTCTGCAGGTTGCGCGGCGAGTACTCGCCCACGACGTTGATGTGCTCGACGACGCCCGCGAACGTCTTGCCCGGGAACGAGTCGACCGTGACCGGGACCTCTTCGCCGATCTTGATCCGGCCGATCCGCGTCTCGGGGACGTAGATCCTGACATAAAGCTGATCGTCCTCGAGCAGCGTCGCGGCGGCGGCGTTGGGGCCGAGGATGTCGCCGGGGCGGAGGTCGAGCGTCTCGACGAGGGCCGCGCGCGGGGCCTTGATCGTGAGCTCGTCGATCAGGACCTGGATCGAGGCGAGGCGGCCCTGCGCGGCGAGGACCGCGCCCTCGGCGCCGCGGATGTCCTCCACGCGCGAGCCGGCCTGCACGAGCCGCGAGCTGGCCTGGGCCTCCTGCGCGCGCGCCGAGGCCTGGGCGATCTGCTCGTGCCGCACGCCGTTCTGGAGCTGATCGAGGACCTGCTTCTGCGCGTCGCGCTGGGCCTTGGCGCCGCGGAGCGCGGAGTCGGTGACGTCGACCTCGGCCTGGGAGATCGCGCCGCTGTCGAAGAGCTTGTGCGATCGATCGGCGTCGAGCTGGGCCTTGTCGACGAGGACCTGCGCGCCGACGAGGCGAGCGTTGGCGGCGGCGACCTCTTCGTTGCGCGAGCCGGCGCGGGCCTCTTGCAGCGCGGCGGCGGCCGTCGTGGCGCGCGCCTTGGCCTCTTCGATCTCCTCGGGCCGCGCGCCGGATTTGACCTTCTCGAGCGTGGCCTTGACCTGATCGAGCGCGCCCTGCGCGCCGAGGCGCTGCGCGTCGAGATCGCCGGGCTCGAGCTGCACGAGGGGCTTGCCCGCCTCGACGTGCTCGCCCTCGTGGACGAGGATCTCCTTGATGCGACCGCCGGTGCGCGATCCGACGGTGATCACCCGGGCCTCGACGGTGCCGCTCCACTCATAGGGTTTGCGCGCGTCGTAGACGCGATAACCGCCATACGCGAGGGCGAGGACGGCGAGGACGAGCAGGGGAAGGAATCGGCGCACGCGGCGACATTCAGGCGACAACGATTCTTGAGGCAAGACTTACTTATCGCGAGCCCCGCTTTCCTGCGGCGCAGACGCGCTCGCCGATGGGCTGGGCGAGGCCGCCGGGCGCACCGCGCGACGCAGCTGGATCACCGCGTGGCCGACGTACGCGGTGAGCGCGACGACGAGCACCAGCGATCCGAGCCACGATCGCGCGGCCGGCGCGCGCCCGTGGCCAGGAGGACGCATCGCTCAGGCGCCGAGGGCGAGGCTGTCGTCGAAGAGCTCGCCGAACGAGTCCGGTGCGGCCGCGCGCACCGAGCCGAGGAAGCTGGCCGCGTCGGCGGAGCTCGCGGGTCGCGTGGTGATCTCGGCGGCGACGGCGACGACGACCGGCGCGACGTCGATCGCCGACGGCGCACGCGGCGAGGGCGGCGGCTCGACCGCGAGGCGAAGCTCGAGCGGGCGCGCGGCGGGCGGCGGCACGCTGCGGATCCCCGTGGTCCGCGAGGTGGGCTCGGCGAGCGGATCGAGCGGGATTTTCCCGGCGATCCGCAGCTCATCTTCGGCCTGCGCGGCGAGGAACGCCGCGGGCGCGTTGATGGTCTCCTCGTCTTCCCAGCCGGAGAGCGCGGCGACCGCGGGGTGCGTGAGCTCGTCGTGGATCGTCGGCTTGCGCTGGCTCTGGACCTGACCCGACGCCGGCGGGCCCTCGTCTTCGTCGTCGAGGACCAGCGCTTCGTCGACAGCGCGCGACTCGTCTCGCGGCTGGCGCGCCGACGCGGGCGGCGTGGCTTCGAGCGCCTCGGCGGCCGCAGCGGCAGCCAGCTCGTCAGCGAGCCGCTGCGCTTCGTCACGCGCCTGCTGCTCTTCCCGAGCACGCTCCGAGGCCTCGAGCTCGGCCTCGGCCTGCGCGGCGGCTTCACGCTCGCGCTCGTCGGCTTGCTGCTTCGCGAGGCGCTGCTCTTCCGCGGCGAGGCGCACGGATTCGGCCTCTGCTGCGAGGCGATCCGCTTCGGCTGTCGCTGCGGCCTCGGCGGCGAGACGATCGGCTTCGGCTTTCGCGGCAGCCTCGGCAGCGAGACGATCGGCTTCGGCTTTCGCGGCAGCCTCGGTGGCGATGCGATCCGCTTCGGCCTTCGCTGCGGCTTCGGCAGCGATGCGATCTGCTTCGGCCTTCGCTGCGGCTTCCGCAGCGACACGCTCCGCTTCAGCCTCCGCAGCGACACGCTCCGCTTCGGCCTTTGCAGCGGCCTCGGCAGCGATGCGATCTGCTTCAGCCTTCGCAGCCGCCTCCGCAGCGACGCGATCTGCTTCAGCCTTCGCAGCCGCCTCCGCAGCGACGCGCTCTGCTTCAGCCTTCGCGGCCGCCTCGGCAGCAACGCGCTCCGCTTCAGCCTCCGCAGCGACACGCTCCGCTTCAGCCTTCGCGGCAGCGACGCGCTCCGCTTCGGTCTTCGCGGCGGCCTCTTTCGCGACGCGATCGGCTTCGGCCTTCGCCTCGGCTTCCACGGCGAGACGCTCGGCTTCGGCCTTCTCGATCTCGGCCTGCGCGGCGGCGGCCTCGGCGAGGCGCGACGCCTCCGCCGCCTCCTCCTTCAGGCGCTCGGCTTCGGCCTTCTCGGCGGTCGCGGCGGCCACGCGCGCGGCCTCGGCGAGCGCGGCGGCCTCTCCGGCGAGCGCGGCCGACTTCGCGCGCGCGAGCGCTTCGGCCTCGAGATGAAGCGCTTCTTCCTCGAGCAGACGCCACTCTTCGGCGCGCCGCTCGGCCTCGGCCTGCTCGGCGGCGACGCGCGCGCCCTCGGCCTTTGCGGCGGCCACGGCGGGCGACTCGCGCGTGTCTTCGTCCTCGAACGTGACGTCGATGTCGTCGTCGAGGATCAGGAATGTCGGCTCGGAGACGGCCGCCGCGGGCACGGGCGCCCTCACCACCGCGGCCGGCGGCGGGAGCGTCGGCGCCTTCAGCGGCGGCGTGATCGTCGGCGCCTTGAGGACGGGCGCGGGCTTCGGCACGGGCCCCATGATCGTCGGCTCGTCGTCCATGTCGAACCCGAGCGGGTCGTCCATTTCGAGCGCGAGCTTGCCGAGGTTGCCCGTCCCCGGCTGCGTCTTGACGCCGAGGCGATGGCCGCCGTCGGCGCGCAACGGCGGCTCGCCGTAGCGACCGGCGCCGGGAGGAAGCACACCGGCGGCGGCAGGCGGACGCACGTACTCGCGCGCAAATACCGCCGCGGTCGCGGGAGCTACGGCCGCGGCAGGAGCGACCAGCGGCGCCACGGCGACCGGAGCCACCGCGCGCGGCTCGACGGCCGCGACAGGCTTCGTCACAGCCGGAGCCACGGGCTCGACCGGCGCCCGCAGCGCTGCGGGCACCGCCTGGATGCCCGACCGATCGCGCGATGGCCGCGGGAGCGCCGCGTTCTTCTGGATCCGCGCGAGCAGCCCCTCGAGGGCGCTGATCCTCTCCGCGTTGTTCAAGCGTCACCTCGAGACGTCGTCGCCGCCGCTGGATCGTGGAGACGCACCAGCGCATCGCCCCACGAGATCCCTTCGTTCAGCCACGCGCGCACCTTGCTCGCACCCGCCGGGCCGGTGACGAGGAAGCGCGCTCGCACCCCCTCGCGCGCCAGCGCGACCACCGACGATCGATCGCCCACGGCGGCGTCCATCGCGCCGGCGAGCACGCTCTCGAGCAGCGCGTCGCCCCCTGCGCCGAACGGTGATTGATCGATCACGAGCACGAGGGCGCGGCCCCAGCGCTCGACGCCAAGCGAGCCGAGCCCCGTTATCGCCAGCTCGCCGCCGAGGTGCTCGACCACCGCCGCGACGCCCGCCGCGCGCACGCCGTCGATCTCGGCGAGGCCGCTCGCCACGCGCCGACCGATGGCGTAGCCCACGGCTCGACCGAACGCGCGCGACGCCTCCAGTCCAGCGGCCCGCGTGAGCGCTCCGAGCGCTTCTGCGGGAACGATCAGCCCCGCCGGCGCTCCCTCTTGCTGAACGAGCCCGCGGGCGAGGTCGAACGTGACAGCTTTCGACGGATCGAAGGGAACGTGGTTCATTCGTCGGACTCGCTCTCTCGAAGAGGCGCTGGGCGGCAGCAGCGAGACACGATACGCCGTCGGGGAAAGGTTGGTTGATGGTTTTAGGGTCCCGCGCGCAGGCGTGTCAAATGCTCAACAGAAAAGGCGGCCCGGCGATCTTCCTCGCGGCCGCTCTCGCGGCGTCGATTTTCGCGGCGCGACCGGCCTCCGCCGACGAGCCCCCTGCCCTCGCGCTCGGCCCTGCGCCCTACGATGAAATTCGCTCCACGGGCCGCGAGGTCGCGCCGTCGCGCGGGCGGCCGGAGGCCTCCGCCGTGCCCGTCGTGGCGTGCTCGTTTCACGACGCCGTGTGCGTCCACGCCGAGGCCGCCACGGCGCCCGCCGCCGTCCTGTGGACGCTGCGCTGGGCCGAGCAAGCGCTGCGCACGTACCGCGCGCTCGGGCTCCCGGCGCCGCTCGACGACGCCGGCCTCGGCGGCACGCGCGGGTTCGACATCTACCTGCTCGCCGCGGCGGACGCCCCCTCGACCACGCCCGATCTGATCGCTCGCGGCTACGGCTTCGACAGCCAGAGCGCGTTCACGATCCTGCCCCCGCCGGCCGCCCCGTTCACGAGCTGCTTCGCGCCGAACGCCGTCGCGCAGGGGATCGCCCGCGCCATCGTGCTGCGCTTCGACGCCGGCGTGGAGGACGGCACCTCGGCGATGACGTCGACGTACCTCGCCTCGCTGGCGTCCGAGTGCGACCTCGCCGACCTCGCCGCGGTCGACGATTTCCAGCGCGCCCCCGAGCGCGCCATCACCGCCGCGAACCCCGATGAGCCCGCTGGATCGCTTCTGTTTCCCTGGTTTCTCGACGACGTGTACGGCCAGAGCACGCCCGCGAAGGTGATCACCACGCTGATCTCGGTCGCCGCGCAGCGCACGTTGCCGGGCGCTCTGGAGTGGAGCAACGAGCCCGATCTCTTCGACACGCTCCGCATCAACATGAAGGCCCGCGAGTCGAGCCTCGACGCGCTGCTCCTGGATTTCTCGATCGCTCGCGCCTTCGTCGGGAGCCGCAGCGACGGGATGCACCTCACCGGCGTCGAGCGCTTCGGCGACTTCGGCCGCGTCCGCTTCGACTGGGCTGTTCCCTTCACCTCGTTGCCTCGCCGCCTCGCCCCGATCCGGCCCCTCGATCCGACGGGCGCAACCTACCTCTGGATCGATTGCGCGGACGCTCCGGCGGGCGCTGAGCTCACGTTCCTGGCCGACTGGGAGCTGCCCTCGATCTTCCGCTGGTCGCTGATCAAGGTCGACAAGACCGGCGCCGAGAATGGAAGGATCGATATCGCCGGGGTCTACGGCGACAGCCACGTGGAGCGCAGCGTGGTTGGCCTCGCCGGCATGGCCGGGCTCCTCGTCGTGGGTGTCAATGCGGGCAGCACCGATCGCGGACACCCCTTCGACCCGGATGAAGCGCCCTTCATGCCTCATTCGTACACCGTCACTCTCGCCAAGTGACCGAGGTTGACGCGACCCGCCCGTTTTCTTCGGGTGCTGGCGCGAGCGCGGTGTATGAAGCGGCAGGAGAGCACGATGCGAATGGTGACAAAAACCGGTTTCGGCGCGATGATGGTGCTCTCGGTGGCTCTGGTCCACTGCAGCTCGGGAGGCCCGTTGCTCGAGGGCGTGACGGGCACGGCGACCAGCGGCAGCGGCGGCGAGACGACGGGCACGGGCGGGAGCGGCGGCGCACCGAGCGGGGCCACCAGCACGAGCGCGAGCAGCGGGACAGGCGGCCAGAACAGCGCTTGCATCGAGCTACCGGCCGGGGCCGTCAACGCGCGTGATCACCTCGACTCGTGGGGCGTCGTCACTTCACCGAAGAGCGCGAGTGGCATCCACGATCTCGCCGCCCAGCTCGACGAGATCGGCGTGCGGCGGCTGCGCTCGCACCTGGCCGACACCACCGTGAAGCTGTGGCAAGCCCTCCAGGACGAGATGAAGAGCGCGCACCACGCGCGGCCGACCATCAAGTACGATGATCTGGTGATCGCCTACAACAGCGATCCGGCGACGTGGTCCGGCCAGAAGGCGGCCATCCTCGCGGCGGCGGCGGCGGGGCTCCTGACCTCGATCGAGGGCCCGAACGAGATGAACAATTACTCGACCGGCGGCGGCACGCACGGCGTCGACGACACGACTGACAAGACGATGGATTGGGCGGGGCCCGAGGGCAACGTCGTCGCCTGGATGAAGGCCATTCACACCTGGAAAGCCGGGCTGACGGGCGCCGACGCGGCGGCGATGGCGAAGGTGGAGGTCTTCGCACCCACCATCGCGACTGGCCTGCACGACGACTACGCCATGCTCCCGGATCTGAGCGGGCTCGTCGACTTCGGCAACATGCATTATTACTCGGGCAACGGGCTACAACCGAGCCTCGGGTTCGGGATGGACAACGCCGGCGTGGGCTATTTCGCCAACATCTATCGCTGGTGTCAGGCGGCGATGACGCCGAAGAAACGCCTCGTCGTCAGCGAGATGGGCGCCACCACGCCGCCCGGGCAAGCGTACGGCCCGCACGCCCAGGCCGCGTACATCCTCAACCAGCTCCACGAGGCGGCTGGCATCGGCGCGAGGTACGTTTACCTGTATACCCTGGTCGACCCGAGCACGGGCTCGGGCGGGGTCGAGGGCAACTTCGGGATCTTCGACACCGACGGCACCGAGAAGCCGGCCGCGGCGGCCCTGGCGGCCGTGAAGCACCTCTTCTCGCTGAAGAACAGCTACGATGATCCGGCGAACGACTCCGACACGGCCTGCGTGACACCGGGCTACGACGCCACGAAGCTGAGCGTGGCTGGCCTCGACGCGGGCGCGTTCCCGAGCCGGGTGAGGGACGCTGTCGTGTACCCCAAGTCGGATGGCACGACGGTCGTCTCGGTCACCAACGAGTCGAAGCTGAGCAATGGTCAGGGCGGCGACATCAGTCCTGCCCCGGTGACGGCGACCGTGCACTTCGGCAGCGCGCAGACCTGGCATCTCTACGACGTGCTCGGCGCGACGCCGACCAAGGAGGTGGCCTCGGGAACGGGGGAGTCGGTGGACGTGCCGCTCCTCGGGTACCCGAAGTACCTGACCCTCGACGCGCCGCCGGGCTATCACCCGTAGCGGGGCGGGAGTCGGCGACGCGCGACCGGCGGATTCCGACGTAAAACACGCGGGCAAGCGCCGTTTAAGGAGTGAATAAGCTGCCGGGGCGGGCGGACCGGATAGGCTTGCTCACATGACCTCGACAAGCCTGCTTCCGTTCGCTTTCCTGGCGCTCCTCGCCGGCTGCACGACCGTCACCACCGAGCCTTCGAGTAGCTCGGGCGCCGGCGCCGGCGGTGCTCTCCAGTGGACCTCGAGCTCGAGCGGGTATCCCGATCCGTGCTCCGATCCCGGGTGCAGCGGCGTCGCTCGTCTGTCGACGGGTATCGTGCGGTGCGCGGTGCGCAAGAACGGTGAGGCGGTGTGCTGGGGCGGAAAGTTCCCTGGCAGCTATGACGGCGTCGGGGACGCGAACCCGTACGCGATACCCGATCTCCACGACGCCGTCGCCGCCGCGGTCGGGATCACGCAGATGTGCTTTCTCCGCGCCTCGGGCCGTGTGGCCTGCCTCGGGAACAACGCCAGCGGCGAGGTCGGCTCGGAGCCCCTCGGCGTCTCGATCGAGACGCTGACCGACGTCGCCGGTGTCGAGGACGTGGTGGAGATCGCCGCAGGAACGAGCTTCACGTGCGCCCGCCTCGCGTCGGGCAAGGTGCTTTGCTGGGGTGACGGCAGGCTGGTCGGGGCCGGCCTCGACAATGGCACCTCGGGCCCTGTCGCCGTGGTCGGCCTCGACGACGCCCTGAGCCTGTCGGCCATCGACGACCACGCCTGCGCCGCGAAGAAGGACGGCAAGGTCGTTTGCTGGGGGAAGAACTACGCGGGCCAGCTCGGCGATGGGACGACGGTGGACGGCGCGGTCCACGTCACGGTCCGCGGCGTGAGCGGCGCCGTCGCGGTCTCCACCGGCTGGGACGGCGGCTGCGCGCGCCTGATCACGAACAGAGTCCTTTGCTGGGGCGACCAGATCAGCGTGGATCCGAAGACTGCCTCTCTCCCCTCGGTGGGCGGGATCGACGACGCCCTCGAGGTGAGCGGCGGAGGCGGCCTGGGCTGCCTCCTGCGCCCCGGCGGCGACGTCGTTTGCTGGCAAGACCAGAGCGGCAAGACGAGGCACCCGAGCTTCCAGGCCCCGGCCTTCGACGTCGCGATCGGCACCAACGGGCCCTTCGCCGCGCTGACGAACGGGACAGTCTGGTCCGGCGGGAGCACGCCCACGCTGGTGAAGGGGCTTTGAAGCTCGAACCGGCCGAGAATCCTCGCTCGATTATACAGTGATCCCTTCGCGATCGAGGTCTCCCGCCAGGAGCTTCTCGCGAGCCCGCAACTCATCGAGCTCGGCGACGGTGAGAAACAAAGGCGCCAGGTGAGCGCCGCCGCGAGAGAGGTGCACCAGGGCCCGCAGCGCGCGGTCGTGCTCGTCGTACTCGATGGGGTCGGTCAACACGAGCACGTCGACATCGGACTCATCGTCGAACTGATTGCGCGCGTACGAGCCGAACAACCGGACTTCCCGGAGCCTCGTACCGAGAAGCTCGCTGAGCTGCGCCTTCGCTTGCCCGAGACGGTCCCATACGGCAGCAGGAATGCCGCGGCGCCGCTCCTCGAGCGGAGCAATAGGCACCGGAAGGCCGAGGTCGTAGGCGTTGATTTCTTCCCTGTTCACAGGGGAAACGTAGCGCTCCGGGGCGGCGGGAGTCAAAGCCGGAGTTGTCGTCCGGCTCTGTCCGACGCGGGCGTCGACTACTTCGGCGCAACGACGGCAGGAGGCGCCGCCGGCTCGGATGCGGCGCTCGCCCGAGGCCCGAGCGTGCGCGATTGCAGCAGCGGAACGTGCTCGTCCACGGCGTGACCCCACAGCCAGGCACCGATACGCCACAGGTGATCGTGGCGCTCTTCGAGCAGCGTCCAGAATCGATTGCGGATCTCGACGGCGGTCGCCAGCTCCGGCGCGGGTCGGTTGTCGGTGGGCGTCCCCTTGGTCTTGAGCAGGGTCTGGAGCTTCGAGCCCACCTCGTCGGCCTCGGTGATGTCGGCGGCGGTGATCGCCGTCTTTCCGGCGGTCTTCTTCTCGTGCTTCCGGAAGAGCGCCGCGAGCGCGACGCAGTCGTTGGCCGTGTCCACCTTGCCCCGGCCGGGCCGGATGGGGGCGAGATCGACATCGGGGATGATGCCGGATTCCACGAGCGCCTCGGCGGCCTTCAAGAGCTTCCGGCGAACGGGGTGCGCGCGGCTCAGCAGGCCTTCAATGGTGCCTGGTGAGCCGGCGTCGCGATTGACCTGGAGCGCGGAGAAGATCACCCCCTGCGCGAGCTGCGGGAGCGTCCGCACCGACTCGATGTCAGCCAGCGGCAATTCCTTCTTGATCCGTGCAAGCTCGGTGAGGACACTGGCCGTGCCTCGCTTGACATTGTGATAGGCAAGCTGGGGATCGGCGCGGTAGTCGGAGAGCTCGTCGGCGGGGAGCTTCTGGGCGGCGGGGAGGAAGAGATCGTAGGCGGCCTGGGAGCCGATTTCGTCGAGCGGCTGGGCGGCTGCTTCGGTGGAAGGGATCGCGTCGTGGGGAACCTTGGTGTTCTTCATCACAGCGAGACTATGGAGCGAGCTGCGCCAGGTCAAGAGTGTTTCGCGGGAGGTGGATCGGCTGCTGACGAAGTCTGGACGCCTCGGTAGTGTCCTAATTAGGCCAGGCGCCCTTTCAAATTAGGTCACCGCGTTATACTTCCACGTCCAGCCGTTGGCGCGCATCACCGCCGCTAGTTTGATTCGTGCGTCTTCCGCGTCGGTCGCACGCTCGCGGTGGTGCTCAAGCAGCTCCTCGAATTTCCCGGCATTGAAATGCAGCGGGCCATTGATCACCGCGGCGCCCTCGCGTTCCTCGAAGTGGAGCGTGTAGGACTGGCCATCGGTTCCAACTGCGTCACCCAAGAGATCAGTATTTCGGTTCGCCATCCGCCGAGGCTACGCCTGCGGCGGCTCGATCTCGATCCCAAAGAGGTCCATCTGCACGTAGCGCCTGGGCTTCACCGGCGGCGCGACCCACGCCAACAGGTCCATCTGTCCGTCCGGTCCCGAGGTCACGGGCACCGTGACCTCGACGCGGGCCTCGCCGGTCGCTGCGATCGGGGGCATCGGTCCGGGCGACGTCGGCGCGGGGCTTGACGGGCTCGATGCGCCGCCGACGACCCGAAGGAAGCCACGGCCTCCGGGCAGCTCGCGCGAGGTCGTGACGGGCACTCGATGAGCGAGGGGACCGGCCACGGGGTTCTCGACGGGCGCCAGGTCGAGCACGGCCTCCATGTACTCTTGCAGCGTCCAGACGTGATCGGTAATCCCCGCGGCCATGGCTAGAGTGACCCGTAGAGTCGCCACCACGTGCCCGAGGTTGTACCAGGTATAGGCCAGTGCGACGGCGGCGCGGTGGTTCTCGATCTTTTTGGAAAACGCGAGACACAGCCGACGAAGGCGCCCGTTGACGTGACGCATCGTAAGGTTCTGCCGCTCAAGGTGTGAGGTGGTCCCCTTCTTCATGTCGGGAGTGCCATAGACCGCGCGCTTCGTCAGGAAGTTCATGCCGCGCGCGGGCTCGTAGCGGTGATCGGGTCCACGTGTCCCGCCCTTGTAATTTTTTATGACCTGTTCATACGAGACGCCAGGACCGAAGCTCGTAGCGATCGGAGTCTCGTAGAGGGCGAGCCCGTCAGACGTGATCTGCGGCATGACGCAGAGTCGTGATCGAAGGTCTGCGGTAAAGGCCTCCGCGCTCTCCGCGGTCCGCTTCCCGACGTAGAACGTCACCGCGAGCCGGCTCGACGTGTCGAGCGCGGCCCACGTCCAGGCGTCGCCATGCTCGGGCGCGTCCTTCACCGGATCCACGCGAGACTGCTTCTTCTGGACGTACCCCCATTGCTCGTCGACTTCGATCAACGAACAGGACAGGTCTCGCACCAGGCGATCGTGGAGACGCTGGGCCCCTGACCCGACGAGCACGCCGAAGCGCATCACGGTGTCGCGGTGGACTTCCGTCATCCGCTCGACGGCGCGGATCGAGTTCCCGTCAACCAGGGCGGCGAGAACGCGGAGGCGCAGCTCGTCAGAAAGTACGTTCGCCACGTGGACCCTGATTTTCCACGAAGGCGGCGCTAGCACCGAGGTGTAGGGCACGGGGCGGGCGACCGCTTCGGGTCTGAGAAGCCCGGAAGAGTTTGCCGCTCTTCCGGGCTTCGTTTCGTCCTAGGCAATAAGCATAGCAACAAACGCCTATATTTACAGGCTTAACCGTGCGTTAGTAGGACACTGAATGGCCTAGGTAGGACAATCGTCAACGAAGCCAACGGTGTTGCGGCGCGACACCCGGCTGGTGCGACCGTCCGAGGTGGCAAAGTGGCTCAGCCTCACGACCACAACGATCGACGGTCTCCCTGACGTAGCGAAGGATCAGAGGCCTCCGCCCAAGAAGTGCGTCTCAGGTGCGCCGAAGTGGAGCCCTTCGTCGGCGAGGCCTCGCGAGCCTGGACAACCCGAGCGGCGTACGTGTAGGAGGCGTTCTCGCGTGGCGCTCCTGCCAGCAAACGTGGGCGCGGGGCCCCGGACTGAGACGCGGTACGAACGAGGGCCCGTGGTCGAAAGCGGCGGGAACCTTGGTCCTACTTGGTGGGATTGGGCTTGGCCCGCTTGCGCTTCTCTATCTTCTGCTTGAGAGGCGCCTCGCCCGTTGAAGTCGGCGCACCGTGCGCGCTATCCAGCGTCGGCACGTCGGGTGGACGGTGCGGCAACATGCTGGTAGACTCAGAGGCTGGACTAATCTCCTCTACAATAATCGGAGCTCCCCACATGCGCGCAAGCAATGTGTGCCCGTTCTTAGAAATCGTGTACCTAGAAGGCCTGCAAATGATGTGCTCCACGAGCAATCCTTCGGCGGGGGACAGAAACATCTCCGTTCGAGACACGAGTGCAGCAATGGCGGTGTCGGCAGAGCATGACACTACCCGCGCTCCCGGGTCAATCTCGCCTGCGTCACATGCCATCAGCATCGCCTGAATGCACAGCGCGAATCCTCCACCCAGAGCACCGTAGGATTGGGCGACACGTGACCACTCAGAGGTTCTCGCGTGTCCGTCATGAATCTCTTTGAACGGAAGATGCGCGGACACTACAGGGACGCCGAATGCGCGAAGCTCATCTCGCATCGATGGACTAATCCCTGCCCTAACAAGTGGGCTTGCAGGATTAGACGGATCCGCACGATACGGTCTACCGGCGGGCGGCGACACGGCGACAACGCGAATGCTATTGTACCGAGGCTGCGGCATGAGCTCCTTCGCCGCGAAATACGGGCCCTCCCCCGTGCCAGTGAGCACGACTACGGTCGTCACCTCGTTGAGCACGCACCACTCAAAGGACAGCCGAAGGCATTCGCGCATGTGATCGCGACCTTCGCTGTCAAAGTATGTGGTTACGATGTCGCGGCTCATCGGTTTGTCGTCCGTGTCACTGGGTAGGTTCCGTCTGTAAGGTACGCGTTGACGGCTGTTACGAAATCGATCGGAGCCATGCTTGTTGTGTTCGGGATGACGTCGGATGCTGGCACGTGCGCCTGCGTATTCGGCCTCATGTGAACATGATGACCAAAGCCATCGTCATGGAGATCGAAAGCAAAGACGCGATCAACATCAAGTTTCTTTAGTTTCAGAGAGTAAGTGGGGCGGTCCCACCTTGTCAAATCCACTGGCGTCATGTCATCCTCGGCAGGAATTTCATAGGCGGCTTCGCCGTCTTTCAGACGCGAATAAGTCTCGATTACAACAGTGTGTCCACTGGCAAGCTTGCGAGTGACATGCAGCTTGAGACCGCGGTATTCGCCACCCATGGATATAAACTGAGCGAGACTTCGATCGAAGTCGCCACCGCCGCCTTCGAGGGCAGACATAGCCTCTATCAATCCTGGAAAAAAGCGCCCCAGATAGCGCTTGGTACGTTGATCCAAAGGCATGTTAGCAATCTGCGCAACACAAAACGGCAAGGGCCGCGTCAGCGGCCCTTGGCTCGGTTTCTTCAATACACGGCGGAGGCGGTCGGTTCCTATACTCCCAACGCAAACAGTCCGTATAGACTGCGTATGCCTCTTGCCACCGCTCCACCAACTCGTCTTCTTCGTCAAGCGTCCCAGCACGCCCCATCGTGAGCAGCGTACGCCGCGCGGTTTGGGGACGGATCTGGAGCTTCGAAGCGAGTCGATATTCAAACATTTCCAGTTCGAGCGTAAGCTGCTCGAAACTCTGGATATTTTCCGGCTGGACGTCCAAGGTCATCGGGTCCGACCTCCCTTTGGGCGGGCGCCTGAAACCACTGTCACATCGTTCATTTTTTGTGTAGACGCTCCTGCTACTCTAACGGAGTTACCGTGAGCGTCAAGGAAGACGTCGCTGATTTTGACCTTCCGGCCGGTGACTGCTCGCGCCGAGGGCGGAGTTCACGACATGCGGATAAATTTGTCAAGAAATATTTATTCGCGTCGCGCCACTTTGTAGAGAAGCATCAGGGAGGGCACGCGCTCAGACGGGTGTAGGTGCGACCACCGTCGCCATCCGACAAGCGCGCGGCGACGGTGGTGCTGGCAGCCGACCGACAGCGCTGAGGCAGTGGGCCGAGGTCGCGCGCGGGACGGACCTGCGGCAGGCTTCGACGTAACGCGGAGGATCGCTACGGGCGAGTTCGGCGCGCTACCAATTCCCGACGCGATCGATCGTCGTGCTCATTCTGGAATGTGATATCCACGTCGAGGATGGCCGCTCGCACCGTGCCCTTCTTCCGGCCGCGGGCGCTCCTGACGCCGACGAACGGCGGCGCGAGGTGGGGCGCGCGCTCGACCGTGGCGAGGCCGATCGCGATGAGCCCGCGCACGATGGCGGCGCGACTGTGATCGTAGGCGGTCTCTGTGAAGAGGCGCTCGCCAGTGTCGTCGAGCTTGGCGCCGAGGTCGCAGGTCACGCGGACGACCATGCGATCCATGCGCGTCACGGTGCCTCCATGGCGGCGAGCTGCTTCTCGATCACGTCGAGCCCGGCGAGGATACATGCCTGGGTCGCCATCGATCGCGTGGGTTTCGCGCCGGGAGGTGCGATCCGCGGGGCGAGCGCGTCGAGTCGAGCGACGGTAGCGGCGTCCAGGCGCGTACTGACGTGGTCCAGGGACTTCGCGCCGTTCACGATGCACCTCGCGGCGATGGGATCCCGCGACGACCGGCTCGGCAGAGCTGGCGCAACTCGTCGAACGTCGCGCCCAGCTCGCGGCGAAGTTCGGCCTTCGACACCGTACGAGCACCGTGGGGCGCCGTGGCCTCGGTCGCGATGTCCCCCAACTCGTAGGCGCGCTCCATGATCGAGTTGAGCCAATCGGCCACCTCGGCGCGATCGTTGAAGTCGACGGCGCGCTTCATGAAGCACCTCCCGCCTTAACGCGGCCTTCACCGATGCGACGGCCGCACGTGTTGCAGCGCGTGGCCTCGGAGATCGCGCCGGTCAGGATGGCCTCCACGCTGGCACCGGCCGCGCGAGCGAGGCGGATCGCGAAGGTGCCGGATGCGCGGTGCTTGCGGCTCGTGAGCACGCCGCTGATCGTGTCAGCGGGCACGCCCATCACCTCGGCGAGTACAGCGTTCCCACCGTAGGCGCGCGCGGTGTTGCGGACAGCGGCGCGCACGTGGCGCACCTCTTCGTCGGAGAGAACGAGCGCGGGCGACGGACGCGGACGGCGCCCCTTGGACGAGCCTGAACCTTGGCCCTCGGGACGAGGGTGGACGAGAATGAGCACGTTGACCTCGGGCAATCGGGGTTGACCACGAGGGACGGGCGCTTGCAGGCGTCGCGTTCCTCACTTGTGCCCGGTGACTCTAGCCGCGAAATAAGCCCGCTTTTCAAATTGGGTCACTTGAGGTCAACTTAGGACACTACCGACGCCTCGCCGCGCAGCTCCGGGAGCTGACGATGGGAGACGGAAGGGTCCGGCGGCGGGTCCCGGAGCTGCGGCGGGGAGGCTCGCGGCTCCCGCCGCAGCTCCGGGAGCCGCGAGGGGATGGCTGGAGGCTCCGGGCGCAGCCCCCGGAACTGCGACAGGAAGGCAAAGAGCCTCGGCTATATCTCTCCCGGCGCGTGGTGACGCCGATTGGGAGGCCCGGACGAGCCAGCCCCAGAGCTGCGGACTTGACGCATTGACAGCCGCATCGATGTTGTGATTGCGTGTTCTTGGCTTCATGAGAACAAAGACGCTCCGCTGGAACACTGCAATCGGAGTGCTGCTCTTCGGCGCCTTGATCGTATCGTTCGTATACGTCACCAACTGCTCGTGTAACCGACACGGCCCCAGCGCCGCCGTTCGAACGTGTCCGATGCACGGGGCTCAACTACCGACGAGGGACCGTGGTGACCGTTGAATTCGATTTGTAATACCCGCTCGCTCCGAAGTCGCTGGTAACATCTCGCGGCGTCATCGTGCTTCGGTCGCTCGGCTCGCTACGCCCAGAGCGCGGCCAGATCCAGCTCCACCGCATCGAACGGCGGCGCGCGCACCACCTCGACCTCACGGTGAATCACCGCCTCGCTCCACTGCCCGCGCGCGTCGAGCGTGTACACCTCGAGCGTCTTCGCTAAGTCCCATGCGGCGTAGCGTGCGCCGGATCCGAGACCACGCGCAAGGGTGACGGCGCTCGGCGGCGAGCCACCGCTGCTCCTACCCTGGCGAAATGGTCCGGTCGCGCCTCACCGCGTTCCTCCGCCGTGGAGACCACGGGTCGCGAGCACCGGTGATCGGCACGGCGGCCCCGCCCGAGCTCACCCGAAGAGGGCCCACTCGTCTTCGAGCAACGTAATCGCCTGGCTCAGATCGACGGTCGCGTCGCGGTCCAGCCACTCTTCGGTCGCCCGCCCCGCCGCCACGCTGCCATAGCTCTGCCGCGGCAAGCGCTCGGCCAGGAGCAGCATCCATTTACCGGTGCGCTCCAGGCGAGATACCCAGTCGGTCTCCCGGTAGGCATAACCCGCCTCCTGGAGCAGCGTCTGGCCGACGCTGATCAGGCGCGCGCGCACCACGTCGGCGGGCTCGGCGCGCGACTCGATCGCCGTCCGCGTCTCGCCCAGCGTCCGCAGCACGAGGCCGACCGGCGTGCCCGGCGTGAACGAGCCGCGCGCGGGCGTGAACGAGAGCGATCGCAGCGCGAGGAAGTACCACGCGTGCGGCGCCGTGACGCGGTAGAGGTACTCGGCGTGCGCGGCGTCCGCGACCTCCATCGCGACGCGCCAGGCGCCCTCTTCGTCGACGTCGTCGAGCTCGGGCGCCATGCCGTCGATGCGCGCGATCGCCGCCTTTTTCAGCAGCGGATCGCGCCATCCCATCGAGAGCACGCTCGTCGATTTCGCGTAGCTGCAGATCACGCGCGCCTCGGCCTCGGCCGAGACCTTGCCCGACGGATCGAGCCACACGAAGCGACCTTCTTGCAGGTCGGCGCGGTACTCGTGCCTCGCCGCGCCGTGCTCGGCGAGGTGCCGCAGCAGCGCGTCGCCGCGCTTGACCCAGCGCTTGACCAGGCCGTCGGGCTGCACCGACTGCACGGGCTCGTCGCCCCAGTGCAGCTCCATCAGGCTCCCGTCGGTGACGGGGAGGCGCTCGCCGCTGCGGGCCAGTCGCGCTTCGGTCGACAGCTCGGGCGCGCTCACGCGCGAGGGCGGCGGCGCGGGGATCAAGCGCTTGCGGCGGAGGTCGGGCCGCGTCTTCGCCTCGTCGGGGATCAGCACCTTCACCGCGACGGCGCGCTTCGGCGCGGCGGCCTTCGCCGGCTTCGGCGCGGCGGCCTTGGCCCGCTTCGGGCGCGCCTCGACGACGGGCGCGACGGCCCTGGCGCGCCTCGGCGGAGCGGTGATCTTCGCGCGCTTCGCGGGCGGTTTGGGCGCGGGCGCTCGGCTCTTTCCCGCCACGCCGTGTGGCGTGGGTTTGCCGCGCGGTTTCGCCATCCGGTCACTCTATCACCGCGAACACGGGCCGCTCCAATCGTGTCGCGCGCGAAGCGCAAAGCAGCGGGGCCTGGCAAGGGACGGGACCGGGCCGGCCGGGCCTGTGATAAGCCGCGAGAATGAACGACGCCTCGAAGCCCCTCACGCTGTTCGTCGACACGTTCTGGATCAGCCCGTACGTTTTCTCGTGCTTCGTCGCGCTGCGCGAGAAAGGCCTGGATTTCACGGTCGAACCCGTCGCGCTGCAGAGCAAGGCGCAGCACGCGCCGGCCTACCGCGATCGCACGATCACCGGCCGCGTCCCCGCGCTCCGCCACGGTGATTTCTGGCTGGCCGAGTCGCAGGCGATCGTCGAGTACCTCGACGACGCGTTCCCCGACACTCCGCGCGCGCTGCCTCGCGACGTCGAGCACCGCGCGCGCGCCCGGCAGATCATGGCGTGGATCCGCAGCGATCTGATGCCCATCCGCGAGGAGCGCTCGACCGTGACGATGTTCTACGAGCGCGCCGCAAGCCCGCTCTCCGTCGCCGGAAGCACCGCCGCGACGCAGCTCCTCCGCGTCGCCGATCTCCTCGTCCCCGAGGGCTCGGGCTCGCTCTTCGGTGCCTGGTCGCAGGCCGACAGCGATCTCGCCTTCATGCTCCATCGCCTGCTGCTGAACGGCCACGCCGCGCCCGCGAAGGTGCGCGCCTACGCCGAGCGCGAGTGGCAGCGACCGAGCGTGCAGGAGTTCGTCAAGCACGAGCGCGGGGCTTACGTGCCCTATTGACGCTCGGCGGCCCGCGTCGCTCCGGGGGCGTGGTCTGGATCGCGCGCCGTATGCGCTTCAGAAAGCGCCGCGACCGTCGTAGTGTTCCCGATGGCGTCGAGCCGGAAGGTCGGCGCCGCGGCGATCACCATGGTGCCTGCTTCCATCGCCACGTATCTCTCCACGCTCCCGAACGGAGTCGCTTCGTACCCGGAGTGCTCGGTGAAGGCGTCGGTCCTTCGCCACAACGTCGCCTCGAAAGGCTTCGGTCCCGAGATCGAGCTTCCGCCGGCCGTGCGCAAGCTCGTGGACAGTCCTCCCCCGGTGACGGAGTGGATACCCGAGGTCCATTTCAACGTCGCGATGCTCGCGATTCACGAGGTCCACTTCGGCGGGCGGAGCGTCGACGAGTACCGGGCGTGGGTCTACGCGCAGAACCGCAAGCTGCTCGCCGCGCCGCTCTACCGGGTGCTCTTCGCGGTGCTCTCGCCGGAGCGGCTGCTGCGAGGGATCGAGAAGCGGTGGGGAGCGTTCCGCCGTGGCACCGAGTTCAGCGTCGTCGTCGAGGCGCCGGGTCGCGCGGAGCTCCGCATCCGCAGCCCCGCGTTCCACTACCCCGCCCCGATGACGCTGGGGATGTCGATGGCGCTGCAGGCCGGCCTCGACAGCGCCGGCGCGCGCAACTCGCTGGTGGAGGTGGTGTCGCACTCCAGCACCGAGTGCGTGTTCTCGGCGCGCTGGCAGGCGTAGCGCGTCAGGTGGTCTCGGGCAGCTCGCGCGGCGCCGACGCGCTCTCGGCCGCCTCGCGCTCAGCCTGCTCCTTCGCGGCAGCACGGGCGCGCGCGGCCTCTTCCGCCCTGTCGCGCTCGAGCGCCGCGTCCTGCGCCGAGCGGACGGCGGCGAGCATCGGCGCGATGTCGCGACGCGACGAATCGCCTTCGGATCCCGGGCGAACCACCGTCGTGCCGCCGATCTCGATCTGGCCGTCCTGGAACGAGAGCGTGTGGAGGGGCGCGGCCATCTTCAGCGATCCATCGGGCAAGCTGTAACCGACGGCGCCGCCGAGGACCCCGCGCGCGGCGTGCTCCAGCTCGCGCACGATCTCCAGCGACCGAGGCTGCGGCGTCCCCGTCCCCGAGGCCGCGGGGAAGGCCGCTTTGAAGGCCACATCAGGCGCGATTTCGCCGGGATCGAGGATCACCGTCGAGCTCGCGGCAGAGCCCATCAGGAGCATCCCCGGCGCGAACGGCGTCTCGACGAAGTCGATGAAGTAGAGGAACGGCGCGGGCTCGAGCAGGCGGAGAGCGCGGTACACGTCGAACGGCTCGCAGTTGCGCATCGACGTGATGAACGAGCGCGCGAGCACGATCTGCTCGGCGTCGCCGGCCTCCACGTATTTCTTCGCCCGCGCGAGGCGCGCCGCGAACACGCCGTCCTCGACCATCGCGTCGACGTACTCGGGGACCAGCGCCGGATCCGGCGCGACGAGCTGCGCGAGCTCGGGCCCGTGCGCCATCTCCCACGCGGCGCGCTTCACCGATCCGCGCGAGGGCCCGGCGATCGTCACCGTGTGGAGCTGGTGATCGAACAGCGCCACGGTGGCGCCCTTCATCAGGCGAGAGAGCGAGTTCTGGTGCTCCCACGGATCGACGGCATGAATCGAGTGGACGGCCTCGTAGGCGATATACCCGACGATGCCCTGCGAGAGCCGCTCTGCGAGCCCGGTCGGAGCGCCGTCCACGGGCGCCATTGCCTCCAGGATCTGCGAGAACGATTTCCCCCCCGGGGGATACAGGCTCTCTCCCATCGCGCGGTATCCGACGATCGACCAGCGCTCGGTCGGCGTGAGCGACTCGAACAGGAAGGACGATTGGCCGGGCGCATGCGAGCGGAGGGCCGCATAGGCGCGAACGGGGGTGAGGTGATCGGCGGAGAGAGTCAGCGTGAATGTGTCGGCCACGCGCCGAGCCTACACCAGTCGTCGGCGACGGAGGAGGCCGGCGAGCAGACCGCGCCCGCAGGCTATTGCCGCCTCCACGGGCGAGGTCCATGGTTCGATTTGTGATGAAGGTCCCCTCCGCGTCGACGCTCGCGCTCGCGCTGCTCGTGCTCTCGGGCTGCGGCGGCGCGCGGCCGATCCCCGCCGACGCGCAGACCGCGGTCGTCTCCCTCGATCGCATCGACTGCGCCGACTGCGGCGATCAGATCGTGGCCGATCTGCGCGAGCGACCCGGGATCTACGAGGCCTCGTTCGACAAGCAAAAGGCCGAGGTCCGCGTCGTCGCGTCGCGCTCGTTCGACGTGCTCACCACGGTGAAGCAGCTCGCCGCGCACGAGGGGTTCGAGGCCATCCTCGGCGCGGGCCAGGGCCACTACCTCGACGGCCCGGCGTTCCCTCCCGGCGCGGATTTCAAGCTGATCGCGCACGCCGAGAGCGAGGTGCCGGACATCACGACCCTCCCCGTGAAGGGCAAGATCACCGTCATCGATTTCTCGGCGTCGTGGTGTCGCCCGTGCCGCACGATCGACGAGCACATGGCCAAGGTGCTCGGCACGCGGACCGACATCGCCTACCGCAAGCTCGAGATCGGCGACTGGGATACGCCGCTCGCGCAGCACTACCTGAAGGGCGTGCCGCAGCTCCCGTACCTCATCATCTACGACGCCGCGGGCGCGCGCGTGAAGGAGGTCGTCGGCGTCGATCTCGCGACCCTCGACGCCGCGCTGGTCGCGCGCGGACCGAGCCCGGCGCACCCGTGAGGGCGCTCGCGACGAGCCTCGGGGTCGCGGCGGCGGTGCTCACCTGGGTGGCCGCCGCGCATGGCGGCGCCTGAGGCGCCTGAAGCAACCCGAACCTGCCGGTCGGCGGGTCCGAAACCACCGCGGTCCAGCCGGGCCGCCTCGATCTGCACCTGGGCACGTCGCTGCTCGCGGGCGCGGCGAGCCACGTGGCCACGTGCCCGGATCTCGGGCCGACCTGCGCCGGCCCGCATCCACCGACGCCGTTCTGGCACCACGTGCAGCTCGTCACGGCCGACGTGGGGCTCGACGTGTCCTACGGCATCACGCCATGGCTCGCGGTGGAAGCGCGCCTCGGCGTGCGCGTCGTCGACACCAAGCCGCACTACGACGAGCTCGACGGCACACCGAAGCTCGTGCCCGACGATCCGCACCACCACGACGAGACCATCGTCGGCCCGACCGATCCGTGGCTCGTCCTCCGCTTCGCCGCAGCCCGAAACAAGCTCATTTCGACGGCGCGACTCGGCCTCACGCTGCCGCTCGGGAGCACGGTACCGAACCCGTATCTCCTCGGCGACGAGGGCAAGTGGCACGAGCACACCCAGCTCGGCACCGGCACGTTCGTCCCGATCGTGGGCCTCGGGCTCTCGTATTCGCTCGGCCCGATCGATCTCGACGTCTCGACGCTCGGCCTCTTCAGCGCTTACGCCAACTCGAAAGGATATCGCGCGCCGAGCCGTTTTTTCCCGGCGTTTCGCCTCACGATCCCGTTCCTCGAAGGGGCGCTGCGGCCGTACCTCGCGGCCGAGATCTCGGCCGAGACCGGCGAGCGCTGGGATGGCCGACCGGGCTCCGAAGGCTCCGACGGTCGCGCCGATCTCCTCGCCGGCGGCGGCCTCGCGTGGCGCTTTCACAAAGCGTGGCGCGTGGATCTCGGCGTGCGCGTCCACGCGGCGGCCCTCGCAGGCGGCGCCGCGTTCGAGTACCCGGGCGTCGTCCAGCTCGGCCTCGGGACCGACTTCGACGTGAAAAACGTGGAGCAGCGAGGTGCTCCGCGTTCTTCACGCTGACGGTCGCATCAGTACTGACCGAACAGATCCTGGATGCGCGACTCGAGCGCGACCGCGATCTTGTAGAGCGACGAGATCGACGCCGACGACTCCGCGCGCTCGATCTGCGACAGCAGCGAGACGCTGAGGCCCGTGCGGCGCGCCATCTGCTTCAGGGTGAGGTCCTTGTCCTTGCGCAGGTTGCGGATCGTGTCGCCGATGACGCGATGAAGCTGCTCTTCCGGCGTGCGCGCGAGGCCCTTCTTGCGCATCACGCGCGAGAGGACCTCGCGGAACTCGTCGACGTTGAACGGCTTCTTGATGTAGTCGACGGCGTCGAGCTTCATGGAAGCGACGGCGCTCTCGAGGTTGGGGAAGCCCGTGAAAATGACGACGGCGATGTCGTTGTCGACCTTGCGGATGCGCTTGAGCAGCTCGAGGCCGTCGAGCTTGGGCATCATCAAGTCCATGATGATGAGGTGGTATCCCCCGGCGCGGACCTCGTCCTCGACGATCGTCGGGTCGAGGACGGCCTTCACCTCGTAGCCGTCGCGTTCGAGGAGCGTCTGCATGTAGTCGCAGATCGCGCGATCGTCGTCGACGATGAGAATCTTCACTGCGGGAAGCTCGATTGCCACCTTGTCCTCCTTACGCGATGCGGCAGAGATTCCGGGTCCCCCCCGGGAATTTTGCCGTTCGTCCGCCCCCGTGAGCCGGGAGGCGATTCCAGTGGCACTTTAACACGACCGACCGAGCCGTCACGGAATGTTTTTACTTGCGTTCCCTATTTTTTTGAGATTGCCCCGGACATTGCCAGTGTCACGGTACGACTCGAAACCAGCGCAGACAGCGGGCTACAAGTTCCGCTTGACAATTCCGCTGGCGCCGACCATGTTGCGCCCCCGCTTCGGTGATTTTCCGCAGTGTTCGGGGCGTAGCGCAGTCTGGTAGCGCACCTGGTTCGGGACCAGGGGGTCGGAGGTTCGAATCCTCTCGCCCCGACTGATAGGGATCAGTCGGTGAGTCTCTCAAAAAGGCTCAAAATCGACGGCAACTGAAGCCATGGCGGGTCTACCGCGGATCCTGCTCACGGGCGCCGTCTTCGTGGCGATGCTGGTGCTCGCCATCAAGCGTCCGCGTGGCCTCCCGGAGGCCGTGTGGACGACGGCGGGCGCCGTCCTGGTGCTCGGCCTCGGGCTGGTCACGCCGGCGGCCGCCATCGACGCCGTGACGGCTGGGCGGGGCGCGCTGCTCTTCCTCGCCGCGCTGCTCGCGCTCTCCGCGCTGATCGAGAAGAGCGGCTTCTTCGAGTGGGCGGCGATCCACGCAGCGCGCCGCGCGAAGGGCGACGGCCGCGCGCTCTACCGCAACGTGTTCGTCCTCGGCGCGCTGATCACGGCCGCGCTGTCGCTCGACACGACCGCGGTGATCTTGACGCCGCTGGTGCTCGCCTTCGTGCAGCGCCTGCGCTTGCCGGCGCGGCCGTACGTGTTCGCGTGCGCGTTCGTCGCCAACAACGCGTCGCTGTTCCTGCCGGTCAGCAACCTGACGAACCTGCTCTTCGCGAGCACGTTTCACTTCTCGTTCCTGCACTTCGCGGCGCGCCTGCTCGTCCCGCAGCTCGTGGCGCTCGTCGTCAATTACGCCGTGTTTCGCCGCCTGTTCGCGAGCGAGCTGCCCGCCAGGTTCGACGCTTCGCTGCTGCCGGATCCAGACTCGGTGGTGCCGCATCGCGGGTACTTCCGCGCCGCGGCCGCGGTGCTCGCGCTGGTGCTCGCGGGGTACTTCATCGCACCGTTCGCGCACGTCGAGCCGTACGTGATCGGCGGCGCCGGCGCGCTCGTGCTGCTGGTGATCGGCGTGGCGACGGGGCGCGTGCGCGCGGCGCTGGCGAAGGAGATCTCGTGGGGCGTGTTCCCCTTCGTGATCGGGCTCTTCATCGTGGTGCGCGCCGCCCTCGACGCCGGCCTGCGGCAGCTCTCCGAGGCGGGCTTCGCGCGCGTCTCGCCGCCGCCCCCGCTCGACGTGATCGTGCCGTCGCTCGTCACGACGTTCGCCTCGAACCTGATCAACAACCTCCCCGCCGCGCTGCTCGCGCGCGGGACGCTCGAGCAAGGTCACGCGTCGGAGCCGGCGATTTACGGCGCGCTGCTGGGATCGAACCTCGGGCCCAACATCACCATCGTGGGCTCGCTGGCGACGCTGCTCGTGCTCGCGTCGGCGAAGAAGAAGGGCGTGGATCTGGGAGCGCGAGATCTGCTGCGGATCGGGGGGATCACGACGCCGCTGGTGCTGCTCGCCGCGGGGCTCACGCTGTCGGCGACGTTCCTCGTGGTGCGCTGAGGCCGCGCGCTCAGGCCGCGGCGATCACCCTGTCCTATCCAGTCATTTCTTTGACTTCGTTCGCTTCTGCGCCCGGGCTCCAACGTCGACGACCGGCGGTGTCTCCGCAGCGTTTGCAGGCAACAGAAGGCGGCCAAGCCGATCGATGAGCAGTTGCAGCGAGGGCACCTTGCCCAGCACGCAGTCCCGGAGCGGTCGCGCGCGCTCTCTCGAAAACTCGGTGAGGATCGCGTCCCGCTCGAGGAGCTCCTTGTGCTTGACGGCGCGGTCGATCCGCTTCGCGTCGAGCCCGGGATCGCAGGCTGCGGCAGCCAGGATGACGCTTTCCATGTTTCGCTTCAGCAGGACGATGGTGAGCCGATCTGGCGCTCGGCATCCCTTGCGGATCTCGAGATCCACCTCTGCGTCCGAGGCGGGATGCCGGAGCTTGAGCTGCTCACGAATCGCATCGTCATCGAGCACGGCCACTACGGCGCGCCCATCCGCCGCGATGAGGTCGATATCTTCACGACAAGCCTTGATGACGGCTTGCACGCCTTTGAGGGGGCGACCGTCCAGCATTCCCTCCACGCGGTGCCGCTCGCCGTTGACCGCGTCGAATACGCAGGCTTTCACGAAGGAATGCAGGCCGAACCCCTGTCGGGGGCCGCGCTGATCTTCGTACAGTATAGTGACGAGCGCGCCGGCCACTACTGGGGCTCCACCTTGGTCATGATCGATGCGGCGTGGCCTGCGCTCCGGATATCGCCAAGCCCGCGATAGCGCTCCAGCCATTTCGTGAGGGCCTCGCGATCTGGCCGTACGAGGCGGGTCGCGCCTCGCTCGTCGAGCGAGCACAGGACCACGGACTTCGCCGGATCGGTGAGACCGTCGAGCAGCCGGTCGGAGTGCGTCGCGATTAGCACCGGGGTGTCTTTCGCCATCGACTCGAAGAAGTCCAGCACCCGCATGAGCAGGTGAGGATGAAGATGCAAGTCGGGCTCGTCGAAGGCCAGGAGAGAGGGTTTGGTGACATTGAGCCGGAACAGCGCCACGAAGGCGAGATACGAGAGCATGCCATCGGAGAGCTGAGACGCCGAGATGGGGACGTCGAGCCCCAGGAGCTTGATCGACAGGCCGATGCTGCCGCCGCTGGGGTCGGCCCAGGTGACGACGTCTTCGATGCGTTCGCCGAGGCCGAGGCGGATATACGCGAGCGTGTCGTCCCAGTGGCTTCGTCCGAAGCTGTTCTTGAGCGCGTGGTAGGCGCTGGCCAGGTTGACTCCGAGCTTTTCCAGGTGCGTCGCCGGGGTGAGGAGCCCCGGAGTTCGCAGGGCAGATTTACGGTCGAGCGCGCGCGCGGCCCAGGACGGCATGGTCTCGAAGGGAATGTGGACGCGCAGGTTACGGAGATAGGCGGCAACACACTGTGCCTCGGAGTACCCAGGGTCGTGCCAACCAGAGTCATCCATGGTAGCAAGAAACGGCAATTGAACCGCGATGTCGTCGTCCGGATGGGGAAATTCTTTCCCCCAAGTTGGAAAACTCACGCTCGTCGCGCTGCGCCTGATGCACACGACCGCGTCATTCTGGACCGAAGACTGCTTGCTCTTCGCGCCAAGCCTCTTTCCGTTCTTCGGCCCTGCAGCGCCAGGCTGCGGTTTTGCTCGATATCGGACTGTCTCTTCGAGTGTGGCGAAGGACGCACTCGGCACAACCGAAAGCTCATATTCGATAGAATCATCGGACTTTACAATGTTTGCGCATTGATATCCCACGTCCTGCGGACTGAAATCATCACGCACAGGTCGTATCGTCACGCCAATCGTCAGGCGTGGTGCGCCCTGACGGAGCAGCGCCGTCAGTCCTCCGTGGATCCCGTAGAGCTCGTCCATGAAGCGCCGGCCGGTCGCTCGCCGGAGGATCTCGCACGCCTCCAGGATGCTGCTCTTCCCAGCGCCGTTGTCGCCGATGAGCACAGTGAGCCCGTCCAGATCGAGGCGGATCTTCTCGAGGGTGCGTAGGCCTTCGATGCGTAGCTCGGTGATCGGCACGGGGCAGAGGGAAGCGAACCCTGTGCATCGCGTCAAGTGCGGGACGTTGTTTTCTCGCGGGCACCAGGGATCTGGGGACCTCTCACGGCGCGGGCCCGCCGGCTTCGCCCGTCGGACCGGGCTGAGTGACGCCGATCCGGCTGAGCCGGAGGCGCCGCTGCGCCCGACAAATTTGTGCTCGCGTCTCCGCGGCGTCTGATACGACCATCGGCGACACGCCACACAGACAGGGAGGAACCACTTGCGCAATCTCACCCTCGGTGACTTGAAGCTGGCTTTACGTGATCTGCTGGGCGAGCGGCTCGTCGAGCTTCGCCTCACGGCGACGGGCAAGCTCTACGAGCCTCGACTCCGCACCAAGCAACAGCAGATTGAAGCCATCCCCGAGGCCGCGGGCCCGCTCGCCCCGCTCGCCAGGGAGCTTGGCGAGACCGATGTTCAACACGACGGCTTCGGCGCCGCGACCTTTTACCTTTGCCGCGCGATCGCCGTGCATCCCACGCTCCCCGCCTCGCTCAAGCAAGCCGCCGCCGACGTGCAGAAGACGTTCGTTCCGCAGCTCGACACCCTTCGCGCCCCCTACCCCGACGAGGCGTCCGCGGCGCTCGACAACCGGCCCGAGCTGGTCAAGCTCAAGGCAGAGCTGAAGTCCGTCGCGACGCCCGGCGGCGGGACGCTCCACGATTGGGTCAAAAGCTTCATCGGCGCCGGCGACGACCTCGACAGGCTCCTTCGTCAGCGGGCGACGCTCCTGGCCACCGGCGAGAACGCGGCCGCGGCCGGGCCGCTGCGCGGTGCGACCATCGGCGTGCTCGGGCGCTTCCGCGACGCGCTGGGCGACGAGCTCCGCGAGGACGGCGGGAAAATCCCCGCGGACCACGACGCGCGGTTGTTCGCCTACATCGACAAGCTGAACGATGATCGCGCCCTCCGCGGTCGCGGGGCGGCGGCGGGGGAGCCGGCGGTTCCGGCGGATGAGCCTGCCGTCACGGATCCAGCGCCGCCGAAGTAGCGCGTCCGCTCGCCGCGTGCGGGGAAAGGCGCATCCGACATGGCCGGGGGCTGCTCGACGAGGCTTCCGGCATGTCGCGACCTCGGCGCGGGCTGCGCGACGAGGCGTCGCGGCATGTCGGAGCCCGCGCTCGGCCTGCGCGGCGATGGCGCCCGGAATGTCGCGACATCGACGAGGGCTGCGCGGTGCGGCGCTCGACCATGTCGCGACATGCCAGGGACGTGGTCGACGAGGCGCCCGCCATGTCGCTACATCGACGAGGGCCAACCGGACCGGCCGACGCCGCAGCGTCCGCTTCGGGACGTGACCGTCCAGCCCGCCCCTGGCACGAAGATTGAGCCGAGCCCCGCCCCTGGGCTAAGCTTCGCGGCGCCGCATCTCCGCCCACGCCCAGCCTGGATATCCCCATGTTTTTCCGTGCCCAGAACCTCGGACCGCTACGTGACGCAGAGATCGATCTCTCGAAGGATCTGATCGTGCTCGCGGGACCGAACAACTCGGGGAAGACGTACCTGGCCTGGAGTGTGTACGGGCTCCACCATTTCCACGCGAACCTGGAATCCTTCGGCGCGAAATGGGCTGTGCGCCTCATGGCGACGCCGGAACGCCGCATTGATGTGAACACGCTGTTCGCGGACGACGGACCTTCGGTCCTCGAAACGCTGGCGGATCAATGCCGTGCACAGCTGTCTCACTGCTTCGCAGCGGAGGCAGCGCGCTTCACGACGACTGAGCTCTCTGTCCGACTCGACCGAATTTCCATCAGCTCGGGATATACGTCGTCCACCATGCTCGATCGCAACCGAGCGCTGGTCTTGATCATGGATGGGGCAGGCCAAATTCACCTTCTACTCTCGGAAAGAATCTACATCGGAGATCTCGACTCGCAGCTGAGAAACGATCGCTTTGCCACGACCGACTGGCAGCCAGCGACGAGCGCCTTGGTAAAGGCTCTATCCGACGAACAACAGCAGACTTTTTCTCGCCATTTGTCGAACAAGCTCGCCCGACTGATTCCGCGAGCATTGTTCCCGGAGTGTGTGCTCTTTCCTGCAGAAAGAATCGCTGTCAACATCTTCGCCAAAGAGCTGGCCCTCAAGCGCAGCGAGCTCATCGACGAAATGGTCGATGCGGATCTCGAGGATCAACCCGACAAGCCGCTGGAGCTGATCAGGCGAAAGGCGGGACGCTATCCCTGGCCAATCCGCGATAGCTTGAAGGTTGCCAACGATCTGGCGAACCTCAGCAAAGACAGGAGCGCCTTCTCCGATCTCGCTGACGAGCTGGAGCAGGCCATTCTTGGCGGGGCAGTGAATCTGTCCGACCAGGGTGAGCTTCTTTTTTCTCCCGATGGCGTGCCCGAGACACGCCTCGCCATCCACCTCACGGCCTCGGTCGTCAAATCGCTCACCAGCCTCGTTTTTTACTTCCGGCACCTCGCCCAGAAGGGTGATTTCCTCATCATCGACGAGCCCGAGCTGAACCTTCATCCCGACAACCAGCGCAAGATCGCCCGGATCCTCGCCAAGGCCGTCCGGCGGGGGTTCAAGGTGATGATCAGCACGCACAGCGACTACGTCCTCCGCGAGCTGAATCACCTGATCATGCTGAACAAGCTGCCCGCCGAAGAGGCCAGGGAGCTGGGGTATGATCCTGAGTTCGCGCTCGATCCCGCCAAGGTCGGCGTGTATCTCGTCGACGATCACCGCGCCGAGAGCATACCGATCGAGGACGCTGGCTTCTCGATCAAGACGATCGATGCCGTCGTCAACCAGCTCAACATCGACGAGCAGCGCCTCTATGCGCGCCTCGCCGACTGAGCGCCGTCTTCCCCATGGCGA